>JBEKHW010000017.1:0-38107 GCA_050012075.1 Candidatus Omnitrophota bacterium
GATGCCAGGCGCGTAGCAGATAAATTGGGTATAAGGCATTATGTTGTAAGCATGCGCAAGGCCCTACAGGAGCATATAATCAGGGATTTTATTAATGAGTACCTTTGCGGCCATACGCCAAACCCATGCGTGCGCTGTAACGAGTTCTTAAAATTCGGCATATTGCTAAAGAAGGCGATTTCTTTAGATGCCCGATACCTGGCAACTGGACATTACGCGCGTATAATAGAAGAGTCACCACGTCACCACGTCACCACGTCACAGGTCTATACGTTAGAAAAAGCAAAGGATAAAAAGAAAGACCAATCATACTTTTTGTACCGCTTAAACCAATACCAGCTAAAGCACGCGCTTTTTCCATTAGGAGAATATACCAAGCCGCAGGTCAGGTCCATGGCAAGAAAAGCAGCTCTTGCAGTAGCTGATAAAGCAGCCAGCCAGGAAATATGTTTTTTGCCTGGAGCCGATTACAGGCCATTCCTAGAAAATAATATAAAAAAGATTATAAAACCCGGGCCTATTCTGGATAGTAAGGGAAATATCCTTGGAGGGCATAAGGGTACGCCGTTTTATACTATCGGCCAACGCCAGGGTTTAGGGATTGCTTTAGGGTATCCTGTTTACGTAAGCAGGATTGAACCCCGGACGAATAGTATCTTCGTGGGCCAAAGAGATGAACTGTTAAAGAGAGAATTCCTGGTTAAAGATGTGCATCTTAATTCTAAGCCCGTAAAAAAGAAGATTGCCCTGCGGGTGAGGATAAGATATAATCACAAAGAAGCCCCTGCAACTATTGAGGTAATGGGGAACAAGATAAGAGTAGTATTTAAAAAGCCGCAGTTTGCCGTAACACCCGGCCAATCCGCCGTATTCTACGATAGAGACCGCGTTTATGGCGGCGGGATAATTGACGAGGTTATAAAATAAATGGTTATAAGAAGAGATGTGGGGTTGGAATCAAAGATAAAGGAACTGAAGAAAAAGCGTAACGCCGTAATCCTGGTCCACAATTACCAACTGCCTGAAGTTCAGGACGTGGCGGATTACCGGGGAGATTCCCTTGAGTTAAGCAGGGCTGCCGCAAAGACGCAAGCCCGGGTAATAGTATTCTGCGGAGTGCATTTTATGGCAGAGACCGCCTCAATCCTCTGCCCCGACAAGAAAGTGATAGTGCCGGATATTAACGCCGGCTGCCCCATGGCGAATATGATCACCGCCGATGATTTGAGGAAATTGAGAAAACAGCACCCTAATGCCGTGGTAGTAGGTTATGTAAATACTTCTGCAGAGGTGAAGGCGGAACTGGATTATTGCTGCACCTCTACAAACGCGGTGGCAGTGGTAGGCGCCCTCAAAGACAAAGGGGAGATTATTTTCGTACCCGATAAATATCTCGCTAGTTTCGTATCAAAACAGACGCACAGAAAACTTATTACCTGGGACGGGTTTTGCCCGACACACGTAAAGATCCTTCCTGAGGATGTCAGGCGAGAAAAGAAATTCCATTCTAAGGCAAAGGTAATGGTGCATCCGGAGTGCCTTCCCGAGGTCGTGGCCATGGCGGACAAAGTGCTTTCCACCAGTGGCATGGCAAAGTTCGCGCATGAAAGCCAGGACATAGAGTTTATTGTCGGCACCGAGGTAGGCTTAATTTACCGACTGAAAAAAGATAATCCTACGAAAGAATTCTATCCTGCTTCAGAGCGGGCGGTTTGCCCTAATATGAAACGCACGACCCAGGAGAAGATCCTCTGGGCGCTGGAAGAGCTTAAAGAGGAAGTAAGGGTCAGTGATGAAATACGGCAACGCGCCAGAAGGGCCATTGACCGTATGCTGGAAATCATCTAAATCCGATGCTTAAAGTTTCACCCTCCAGTTTAAACCTGTTCATGGAATGCCCCCGCTGCTTCTGGCTTTACCTCAATAAGGAGATCAAGCGCCCCGGGCCACCCGTTGCCTCCATTACCAGCGGTATTGACAGGGTAATAAAAGAATACCTTAATGAATTTCGCAGCAAAAATACGCTTCCACCTTACCTGCAGGATAAATTAAAGGGAAAGCTCATGAGTAATTTTCCCAAGAGGGGATGGCTTGAATATACGGATAAGGAGCTGGATGCAAGATTAGGCGGGTTTCTTGATGAGTGCATAGAGTCCGAGGATAAATATTACGCTGTCCTTGACCATAAGACAAGGGGCAGTATTCCGGACAGCGTTCATCAGGCATATCAGCTGCAGATGGATGTTTATACGCTGCTACTTGAGGAGAACGGTTTTCCGACGAGGAAGAACGCGTATCTGGCCTATTATATTCCCAAAAAAATAATTTCCGGTCTTGACTTTCAATTTGATATATTCCTGAAAGAGATTAAGACAGACCCCAAAAGGGCCAGGGAGATTTTTAAGGAGGGGATTTCCTGTTTGCGCAGCCCCCTGCCGCCCCGTAAAGACAGTTGCGCATTTTGCAAGTGGCTGGATACGGCTAACGTAAAATAACCTCCGGGAAAGATGAATATCCCCATTATTTATGAAGACGAATGGCTGTTGGTGGTAGATAAGCCTTCCGGGTTACTTACTATACCTACGCCAAAAAAAGAAAAACGCACCCTTACTTCTATTTTAAATGAGGATTTAGAAAAAAGGGGCGTATCTTACCGTCTTTGCCCCTGTCATCGTCTTGACCGGCAAACCTCCGGGCTTCTGGTTTATGCCAAAGGAAAAAACATCCAGGCCAAAGTAATGGATGAATTTAGGGACAAGGCCGTAAAAAAAACCTATCTGGCTTTTGTAAAAAATGGCAAGCTGTTTACGCAAGGAGAAATAAACAGGCCGATTGAAGGAAGGCTTGCCCTTACCCGTTATAAAGTGGTTAAAAAAAAGAATGATTTTACCGTTGTTGAAGTGTATCCTGTAACCGGAAGGACAAATCAGATACGCATTCATTTCAAGGCAATAGGTTCTCCTGTCTTAGGTGAAGACAGGTTTGCTTTCCGCCGTGATTTTACTATTAAAGCAGGGCGCCTGTGCCTGCATGCCCGCGATTTGGAGTTTCTGCATCCGGTAACTAAAAAAATATTGCGGCTGCACGCTAATTTACCAAAAGAGTTGCAGGAATTTTTGTACAGTCATTAGGAGGTAACGGTGGGTATTTTTCATGCGGTTATCTTGGGTATTGTGGAAGGGATTACCGAGTTCCTGCCCATATCTTCTACCGGCCACCTCATGTTAACAGCAAAGCTGTTGGGCCTTACCCAGACAGAATTCCAGAAAAGTTTTGAGATTGCTATTCAACTTGGCGCGATATTTGCCGTCGTGGCCCTATATTGGAAGACTCTCCTTAGGGGGCTGGATATATGGAAAAGGGTATTAGTGGCATTCTTGCCTACAGCCTGCATCGGCCTTATCTTTTATAAGATGGCCAAACGCTTCCTGTTGGCGAATAACGGTGTGGTGCTCTGGTCTCTTTTCTTAGGTGGTATTTTTTTAATTGTCTTTGAGCTCTTCTATCAGGAAAAGTCCGAAGCCGTAGAGGAAATAAAATCCATCTCTTACCGGCAGTCGCTCTGCATTGGCCTTTTTCAGTCAATCGCCATTATTCCCGGCGTATCGCGCGCTGCCGCAACGATTATCGGCGGGCTTGCCTTGGGCCTTGCGCGCAAGACTATTGTAGAGTTTTCTTTTTTCCTGGCTATCCCGACAATGCTGGCGGCAACAGGGTTAGACCTCCTGCATTCTGCCGGCACCTTTAACAAGCAAGAATTTTTTATTCTATCTGTCGGGTTCCTGGTATCTTTTTTTGTGGCGATAACAGCGATTAAATTCCTGCTCGCTTTTATAAAGAGGCATAACTTCGTATCGTTCGGGGTATACAGGATAATCATAGCAATTATTTTCTGGTTTTTTTGGATGCGCAAGTAAAAAAGGCATGAGCATATTAGTATTGGGTACAGTCGCGTTAGATACGGTCAAGACCCCTTACGGAAAAAGGATAAAGATGTTAGGCGGTTCGGCAGCGCATTTTTCCATGGCTGCCAGGTTATTTGACTGCGTGCATCTGGTGGCTATCGTAGGCAGGGATTTTCCTCCTCGATACATCGATTTCCTTAGGGCCAAAGGGATTATCCTGGATTCGTTAATCCGTTCAGGCGGAAAGACCTTTCAATGGGCAGGAGAATACCGCGGAGACCTGAATACTGCTTTGACCCTGAGCACCGAATTAGGCGTATTAATGACTTTCAGGCCCACTGTTTCCGAAGGAGAGAGGGATATAAAAAACATATTCCTTGCCAATATAGACCCTGAACTGCAGGAGCATCTTTTAAGCCATATGCATTCTCCGGGACTGGTAGCTTTAGATAGCATGAATTACTGGATAAATAATAAACCGAAACAGCTCCTGCGCCTTTTAAGAAAAGTAGATATTTATGTGGCTAATGACGAAGAGGCGCGTGTCTTATCCGGAGAAAGTAACCTTATGCGGGCAGCAAAGGCCTTACGCGGACGCGGAGCGAAGATGGTCCTCATAAAAAAAGGCGAGCACGGGGTTTTATTCTATAGTGATAAATTCATTCTTTCGCTTCCCGCTTATCCTACAGAGAAAGTCATTGACCCTACTGGGGCAGGGGACACTTTTGCCGGAGGTTTTATGGGATATCTGGCCAGGGTAAAGAAAGTAAGCGCGGCAACCGTGAAAAAAGCGCTTGCCTACGGCACTATCGCCGCGTCTTTTAACGTAGAAGGTTTCGGTATGGAGAAAACAAGCAGGCTTACTTTGGCTACGCTTAACCGTAGGTTGACTAAGTTCAGGAAGGCGGTGGTTTTTTAAGTGAGGACATAAGTTATGGAGCAGCATATTAAGAATAATATAAGCGACATAACTTATATGCACGAACTTACTTGCCATCTACCTCAATAAATTTATACAGGTAAATGGCAAGTATTAATTTACTGACCCGTTATAGCGGGTAAATTAGGAGGGGTTTTAATATGTTAGAGGAAAAGATTCTCAATGATTATAAAGAGGCGATGAAGGCCAGGGATACCCTGAAAAGCTCTGTCTTAAGTTTCCTGCGCGCCGAGCTCATGAATACCGCCATGGCAAAGAAAAAAGCCAAACTCGAAGATGCCGAGGTGATCCCCGTAATAAAAAAGCAGATTAAGCAAAGGCAGGATTCTATCGAACAGTTCACCAAGGGTGCAAGGATAGATATGGCCGCAAAAGAAGAGGCGGAGATGAAGATATTGAAAACCTATCTCCCACCTGAACTTTCTGCCGAGAGCATCAAGAAGATAATTGAGGAGGCAGTTACAGTAACCGAGGCAGTAGATATGAAGGATATGGGCAAGGTTATGAAAGAGGTCAATGCCAAGATCGCGGGGGCAGCGGATGGCAAGTTGGTAAGCGATTTAGTCAGGGAGCGGCTCTCGAAAACTGCACAATCAGGAAGCAGCTAAATGTGCTTCGGGTATTTGCTCGCGTGCGGAAATTTTTTGCCGTGTACTGCGGTTTACGGCTCGCTCTTGTGTCGACTTACGGGAATAGCAATCGCACACCGCTCGCCGTAATTCCTTGTACACTACAAGTAAAACGAAGTGCCAAAAAATTTCTAATGCACGCTCACAAATCCCTCCGCACATTTAGTGAAATGCGTAATATAGGGTAGATTGGTTCCTTCGTTCTAGAAAGCAAAAGAAAGAGAGGCTAAAATGGGGAATAAGAAAGCAGCGGCGTTGTCTATATTTTGCGGAGCCTGGGAAATTCTTTTAGGAGGGCTTATTCTTTATTTCTTTATTTTTGGATATTTTGATATCGGCAGCCAATATGAAAAATTGCCGGCTCTCTACGGTTACATTGCAACAAGCTTCTCAATATTAGGTTATTTGTTTACCATTTTATTGCTTATTGCTTCTATTTATTTTGTTGGCGGAGGGTTGCTTTTATTTAGAGACAAAACGATTGTAAGAAATTCATTAAAAGGAATATATATTATGTACGTTTATTACGGTTGTTTAAACTTTTTATCAATTCTGCTTGCGGGAATGACAAAGAATTTCGTTAGTCCGCCATTTCTCATGACGACAATTGGGTCCATCCTAGTTGTTCTACCGGCTATCTTCTTGCACCGAATACTGAAGGCACCTTATATTAATAAGTTGCCCAAGGAGGGGAAATGAATATAACACTAAAAATATTTTCCTACATATACGTTTTAGCATGGCTATGGTTCTGCGCTTTTATACCTTTGACTAAACCAGAAAAACTTGTGAAATGGTTTCCAACTATCCCTAAATTTTTTGGCATATATCCGGACAGAATCCCAAAAGCTTATGTAATCTACTGTAGAATTGTCGGGATTATTTGCCTTTTAGCTGGACTATTTGCGTTATTTGGTATGTTGACTGGATTCTTTGACGGTTATTAAAGGGAGCGGCTCTTGAAAAATCCTAAAATTTCCGTAGACAAGTAGCACTGCTTATGTTATCTTATAACTCCAAACTTCTAAAGGTTATTTTGTGATTTCCTCACAGATAGCCCACCCATTTTAGCAGTAAAAAATAGATAGTTTTAAGCATGGATACAGTTTTTCTGAAAAACGAGGATTTTTTTAACTTTTTAGACAGGATTTCCCGGGATTACGAGCTGTATGTACCTTTCAAGATAGCTTCCTCTCCGAAGGTTCAATGCGATTCTGGATTCAACCTTCCTGCCGATGATTACTTTTTAGATAAATACACGCAACTGGATAAGGAATCAATAGTTTTTAACGAATACCGCCCGGTAGAGCCATGCCGCGCGTATTTTACCCCATATAAAGAAAAACTCTGCGAATATTTTACGCAAGAAGATAAAGAAAAAAAAGAAAAGCCCCTTGCGATCTTCGGGCTCAAGAACTGCGATATATTTTCTTTAGAGATACAGGATTGGGTTTTTCTTGGCGGCGATACAGCCGACCCGGTTTATAAAAAACGCAGGGAGAGCACCCTTATAATAAGCGGCGACTGCCCGGCGTTTAAAGAGGTCTGTTTCTGCCGCGCCTTTGATATAAACCCGTTTGCCGAGGCAGGGTTTGATTTTAACCTTTCTCCTTTGAACAATGGTTTTCTGGTAGATATAGCTACGGAAAAGGCAAAGAAAATAGCAGCTACCCTTAAAGAAATCTTTACCCCTGTCACGGCAGGGCAATTATCCGGACGCGCATCAAAAAGAGAGTCGGTAGTAAAGCGCCTGGATGAGCACCTTTCCCATCATAAAATTCCCAAAAAAGAAACCCTTAAGGATATCGTTACCTCAGGCCATAACTCTAACATATGGCATGAACAGATGAAAACGTGCGTTGAGTGCGGAGGATGCGTCTTTATGTGCGATACCTGCCACTGTTTCCTGCTTGCCGATGAGCCGGATAGCGAGAACGCCAAAAGGATACGCGTCTGGGATGGCTGTTTATTCAAGAATTTCACCCGGGTTGCCGGAGGGGCAAACCCTTTAAAGATGCGTTATATGAGGTTACGCAACCGTTATCTTAAAAAATTCGATTTCTTTATCGATAATATGGGTATTCAAGCCTGCTGCGGATGCGGCAGGTGCATTGATGTCTGTCCGGGTAAAATCGATATCCGCTATATCCTAAGAAAGCTGTATGAAGAAAAATATATACCAGCCGCTTGAAGCGGTAATTGAGGATATTATTGAAGAAACACCTACGATTAAGACCTTTGTCCTTAAGCCGAAATTCGATTTTTCTTTTCAGACCGGGCAGTTCATCGAATTGACCGTGCCTGGGCTCGGAGAGGCGCCTTTTACCCCTTCTTCTGACCCGGGCGTAAAAGAAAAAATAGACGTGACTATTATGAAAGCCGGAACAGTTACCTCCCGGCTGCACAGTATAAACAAGGGCGCGGTTTTAGGTATGCGCGGGCCATTCGGTAAAGGTTATCCCCTGGATAAATTTAAGAATAAGGATGTCTTAATCGTGGGAGGCGGGGTGGGGCTTGCGCCTTTACGTTCCCTGTTATTCGCTCTCTTTTCCGATATCGCCAGTTACAATAAAGTGATTTTGCGTTACGGCGCGCGCAACTCCAAGGATATGGTCTATAAGACGGCAATACCTGAATGGGCCAAGAAGGACAAAGTGGATCTGGTAACCACTGTTGACGTGGGAGACCCTTCGTGGCAGGGTAACGTGGGGCTGGTTACGACGATACTGAAGGACTTGCCCCTCAATCTTCAGAACGCGGTTTCCGTGGTCTGCGGCCCGCCGATTATGATGAAATTCGTCACCTTAAAACTGCTAGATTTGGGGTTTAAGCCGCAGGATATATACCTTTCAATGGAAAAGAGTATGTCTTGCGGGCTTGGTAAATGCGGGCATTGCCGCGTAGGCAGATATTATGCCTGTAAAGACGGCCCGGTTTTTACTTTTGAGCAACTGAAGGATATACACGATATTTGGGATTAACTAGTTCATAGTTCATGGTGGATGGTTCATAGTAAAACCATGAACAATGAACCATGAACCATTAACTAAAACTATGAAGCGTTTATTTATTGACTTAGAGATCTGCAACAAATGCGCCGAATGCAAGGTATGCTGCGATTATTTTTACCATCCGCAGAATAATGGTGTAGCGTCGTTACGTGAATACGCGACCTTTGCCACTATCTGCCGCCACTGTGAACAGGCGCCCTGCGTAAACTCCTGTTATCACAACGCGCTTGAAAGGCAGGCAGACGGCCATATTAAGCGTTACAAGATGCGCTGTACCAGCTGCAAAACCTGTTCTATCGCCTGTCCCTTTGGGATAATTTTCCAGGATTTTATCCCGTACCTGGATTCAAAATGCGATTTCTGCGTCGGGATATCAAAAGAAATGCCCCAGTGCGTAACCAGTTGCCCGGAAAAGGCAATTGAGGTAAGAGATGTAGAGGAGGATTTAGAAAAGGATATCTATTTTGTGGGCGAGCATCTGGCAGTGCACACCCGTAAATGGTCAAGGGAAGATATACAGCCGCCCAAGAAAAGATAATTTAGTTCATAGTTCATGGTGGATGGTTCATAGTAAAACCATGAACAATGAACCATGAACCATTAACTAATATGATTAAACTGTTGTTCAACTATTTAATATTCCCCGGTTTCTTATTCGCTGCCACAGCCGGTTTATTTGCTTGTTGGCTGGACAGGAAGATCAGCGCGCGGCTGCAGTGGCGCGTTGGGCCTCCGTGGCATCAGAACTTTACGGATATTTTTAAATTGTTGGGCAAAGAGACGATAGTACCGCAGGGCGTAAGGGCGACTTTCCTTATTGCCCCTTGTATCGGCCTTTTAAGCGTTGTGCTCGTAGCGGCAATATTAGGCCAGGCTATTATTTCTCCTGCTCCAGGTTTTAGCGGCGACCTGATCGTGGTTATATATCTTTTAACCATTCCGCCTATCTCGAGCGTTATCGGCGCCTTTGCTTCGCGCAATCCCCTTGCTTCTATTGGCGCATCACGCGAAATAAAGATGATTATTGCCTATGAGCTGCCGTTTCTTCTGGCGGTTGTGGCGGTGATTGTTAAATCCGCAGGGGCAATCAAATTTTCAGGTATATTAGAGCACCAGGCTAATTTTCATTCCACGGCCCTTTCCTTATCCGGGATACTTGCCTTGATTGTGTGCATATTCTCCGTCCAGGCAAAATTGGGGTTTGCGCCTTTTGATATCTCCGAGGCTGAACAGGAATTGATGGCAGGTGTCCTTATTGAATATTCCGGTGCGGCACTTGCCGTATTTAAATTAACCAAGGCGATTATGCTTTATACGCTGCCGGTCTTATTAACCGTTCTATTTCTTGGCAAGGATATTTCAGCAGGTTTTCTGGTGCCGAAGTTCTTATTGTTTTTGATTATCGCGGTCTTAATAAAGAATACCAATCCGCGATTAAGGGTTGACCAGGCAGTAAGGTTTTTCTGGAGGTTGCCTTTGGTTTTAGCAACGGCCGCCGTGATAGCGGCGGTTTTCGGGTTTTAATATGAGCTCAAAAATCAACGCTTTAACTAAATCAATCTGGGTTTTTCACGTCAGCGCCGGCTCCTGCAATAACTGCGACATAGAGATACTGGATTTATTTACCCCCAGGCACGATGTGGAGCGTTTCGGCATACAGCTTGTCGGCTCGGTCAGGCACGCAGACGCCCTTTTGATTACAGGGGCAATGAATAAGAAGGCGGTGCCGCGCATGAAAAAAATATATGAGCAGGCGCCTAAACCATGCGTCGTGGTTGCCGTAGGCCAGTGCGCGCTATCAAGGCATATGTTCCGTTACAGCTATAATGTGGACGAGCCGCTGGATAAGATTTTGCCGGTTGACCTGTATATACCGGGTTGTCCTCCAAAGCCGGAGGCAATGATTGACGGGATAGTGAAGCTGGTGAATAAACTAAAGGGTAAAAAATGAAGATAAAAGAAACCATAAAAGAGAAGTTAGGCAAAAAAATAATCTCCTGGGAGGAAAAATCCAGCCGCAGGATTTATTTTAGCGTAGATAAGAGTGATGTTTACGAAACAGTGAGGTTACTCTTCAAGGATTTGGGTTTACGGTTCTCTACCGCGTCAGGAATGCAGACGCCTGCGGGTTTCGAGATTCTTTATCATTTCAGTTTTGACCAGGCAGGTGAGCTTTATTCATTGCGCGTAGAGATTAATGATAAGGAGCGCCCTGAAATAGACGCGATTACACCGTTATTTCCGGCAGCAGAATGGGTTGAAAGGGAGATATGGGAGATGCTGGGGATAAACTTTAAGGGGCATCCTAATCTGAAACGTCTCCTTTTAGCAGACGATTGGCCGGATGATAAATATCCATTGAGAAGGAGTTCATAGTTCATAGTTGATGGTTCATAGTAAAATCTTGAACCATGAACAATGAACCATGAACCATGAACTAAAGATGAGCCATAAAATTATAGTTCCTATCGGGCCGTATCATCCTTTGCAGGAAGAGCCGGAATTCTTCCAGCTTTATGTAGAGGGTGAGAAGGTGGTGGATATTGATATCGTTATCGGTTACAATCACCGTGGCATAGAGAAAATTTGTGAAGGTAAACACTATGACCAGATACCCTACGCTGTAGAGCGTATCTGCGGGATCTGTTCTTCCAGCCATCCTTATGCCTATGTCCTGGCTGTAGAGGATTTATTAGGGGGAGAAGCCACGGTTGTGCCGGAACGGGCACTATATATACGTACCATTATTGACGAATTGCAAAGAATCCACAGCCATCTCCTGTGGCTGGGTTTAGCCGGGCATTTCATAGGTTACAATACGGTTTGGATGTGGGCGTGGAAATACCGCGAGCCGGTCCTGGATATGTTCGAGATGATTAGCGGTAATCGTAATAATTATGCCATGTTTAAGATAGGTGGAATCAGGCGCGATATAAAGGATGAAGATGTGCCGCTGTTAAAGAAAACATTGGATGAGCTTCTGCCGGCCCTGGAGATGTTCCGCGGGGCCGTTATGGATGATCCTGTGATACAGGCGCGGTTAAAAGGCGCCGGGACCCTGACGAGAGAACAGGCAATTGAATGGTGCGTCGTAGGGCCGACAGCACGCGCTTCAGGGATAAATATGGATGTGCGCCGGGATGAACCGTATGGCGCATTCCTGCTTGGCGCAATTGATTGGAACGTGGTTTTGCGGAAAGAAGGGGACGTCTATGCCAAGACGCTGGTAAGGATTATTGAAATGCAGGATTCGGTGAATATCATCCGCCAATGCCTGAAGAAGTTACCCAAGGGCCCGATAGATGCCGATGTAAAAGATATCCCTCCCGGAGAAGGTATCGGCAGGGTAGAGGCGCCCCGCGGGGAATGCATACACTATATAAAGAGCGACGGGACTAACCGTCCCGTAAGGCATAAAATCCGCGCGCCGAGTTTTATGAATGTCGCCTCCGATAAAGTAGCGGCAGTAGGCGGGACAATATCCGATGCTACCCTTACCCTGGCAGCAGTTGACCCCTGTTACTGCTGTACCGAGAGAGTAGCAGTGATTAATAAACAGGATAATAAAAAGATAATGAATGGCTGGGACCTGGTGAGGCTCTGTCAGGAGAAGACCAATAAAATCAAGGAGGGTATGCTTGATGGGTGATTTAGCCGGTATCAAGAAAAAGATTACGGATATGGCCCAAACCGTCCTTAATATGTGGCAGGAGACCTTCCGCGCATTTATGGAGCATAATATAGATTTAATTGCCGAGATTCTTAAAGAAGAAGAAAAGCTGAATCGTTGGGAAGAGGAGATAACCGCGGATATCGTAACATACAGCCGCGGCCTTTCCGATAAAAAAGAGGAATTAAAGGCCTTAATTTATGTAGAGGTAGTTGAAGATCTTGAGCTTATCGGAGATTACTGCAAGGATATCCTGGAGCGCGTCCAGATAAAAATAGAAGAAAAGCTCCTTTTTACTGAAGACGCGGTAAAAGAGTATGATGAATTGTATCATAAAACTGAAAACGCATTGAATGAGATAGTAGGTGCATTCAAAAATGACGATATCGAATCAATCAAAGTTGTTTTAAAGAAGCAGGAGCATATCGATGCGCTGGTAGATCAATATCGTGCCAGGCATAACCAGAGGATGATAAACGGCGTCTGTAGCCCCATGGCCTGCAATATGTTTTTGAATATGCTTGATTTTACAGCCGCGGTTTATTACCATGCGAAAAAAATTGCCAGGAACCTGCTGAAAATAAAATGATCCGTAATCTATTTCCTTATCCTTTATTCAGGATTGACCAGCTAAGCGGATACTGTGCTCTTGCGGTCGGCCTGTTTTTTATTCTGACCGCCATCTACTCTTTTCGTTTTATGCGGGGTAAAAAGGGGATTGCGCAGTATTACCTATATATAATCCTTGTAGCCATTTCCTCGGTGCTTGTAATCCTATCCAATGATTTCGTAATGTTACTTGTATTCTGGGGATTCCTGGGGTTGCTGCTTTATTTACTTATAAATATGGGTAATGCAAATGCGGGTCGCGCTGCTCAAAAGTCCCTGATTATCGTAGGTGGCTCAGATGCACTGATGTTACTGGGAATCGCGATAATCTTTTATTTTAGCGGCACATTCCAGATGGATTTGATTAAGCTGCAACTTAATGGCGGCCTGCTTGTTCTTGCGTATATCTGTATCGCCCTTGCCTGTTTTGCCAAGGCAGGAGTAATGCCCTTACATAGCTGGATCCCGGATTGCGCCGCGAACGCTCCGCTTCCAGTAACTGCTTATCTGCCGGCCTCTCTCGATAAAATATTGGGCATATATCTTCTTGCCCGTATAACTTTGAATATTTTCGTAATGAACAATGCAATGAACATCTTCCTTATGTGCATGGGGGCTTTTACCATTATGGCCGCAGTAATGATGGCCCTGGTGCAGCATAATTTAAAGAAACTGCTTGGGTATCACGCGGTATCTCAGGTCGGCTACATGGTGCTGGGTATTGCTACAGGAAATCCCGTCGGTATAGCAGGCGGGTTATTTCATATGTTAAACAACGCTATCTATAAATCATGTTTATTCCTGACGGCAGGCAATGTTGAGTATCGCACAGGGACCACGGAGCTGGACAAGCTGGGCGGGCTGGGTAAGAGTATGCCGGTTACTTATATATCCTGCCTTATCGCCAGCCTTTCGATTTCAGGTGTTCCTCCATTTAACGGCTTTGTTTCCAAATGGCTTATTTATCAGGGGTTAATTTTGAACATAAGCGATTCGCCTAACAAGTTACAATCAATCTTTGGAACCTTCTGCCTTGTGGCTGCGATGTTCGGCTCTGCCCTTACACTTGCCAGCTTCCTGAAGCTGCTGCATGCGGTATTCCTGGGAGCGCGCCTTAATTACGAAAAACAAATTAAAGAAGTGCCTTTTTCCATGTGGCTGCCGTGTCTTCTCCTTGCGGCCACCTGTGTTATATTCGGCGTATTCGCGTTTCTGGTCCCCTTGAAATATTTTATCTTTCCGGCAGTAGCAAGCATCTATGGCCCGGTAAATATTTCTAATTTAATAGGCGCATGGTCCCCGGTTTTAGTGACATTGATTATGGTTATAGGATTCTTGCTTGGTTTTATCCTATTTAGAGTTATGCGGTTAAATACAACGCTACGCCGTGACGGCGCGTTTGTGGGCGGAGAGGCAATACAGAAAGAGGAGAGTATGCCCAGCGGCACTGATTTTTACAACACCATAAAAGAAACCGGTCCGTTGCAGTATATTTATAAGAAAGCAGAAGCCAAAACTTTCGATATATACGAACAGGCAAAGAAACTGTCGGTTATTTCGCGGCCATTTCAGTCATTGCACAATGGCGTGCTTCCTACATACCTGGTCTGGATATTGCTGGGCATGGTGGGCCTGTTTTTTATGTTTGTCAGGTAAAAAATGGAAATATACCTTATCCTTATCTTTATGATTGGAGCAGCAATAGTGGCGGTTGAGATCAAAGATTTGATCTCAAGCGTGATCGCCCTGAGCGCGGTCGGCCTTGGCCTGTCGTTGACGTTTTTGCTTTTAAAGGCGCCGTCCCTGGCAATAACCCAGCTGGTCGTAGAAATACTCTTAGTCATTGTGCTTGTGCGCGGGACGATAAAAAAAGACCTGCCCTTGGTCATAGACGGCAGGTGGGTATTCAACACCGTTTCTACATTGCTGTTTATCGCGTCTTTCTTATTATTTGCGTACTTCGCTCTTAAAGAGCTACCTAGCTTCGGGCAGCCGCTTATGAAGGTCTCTGAAAATTACATAACGGAGGCGGTTTCACAGACTGGCGTAACCAATGTAGTCAGCGCCATAACTTTGGATTACAGAAGTTATGACGCCCTTGCAGAGGTAGTGATTGTATTTATCGCCATGGTAGGGGTTTTGGCGATAACCAGAAAGGCAAGTAAGATTGATGGAAAAGAATAAAGAGGCGGGGATGTCGCTTATCGTAAAAACGGTAACGCGCCTTACCGTCGGTATCATCCTTATTTATGGCATATACCTTGTGCTTAATGGGCATATAGGCCCGGGCGGAGGAACTGCCGGAGGGATTATTATTGCCTTGTCCTTTATTCATCTTATGCTTGCCTATGGTAAGGAAGCAGTAATCCATAAGATAAACCGCAATAAAGGCAGGATATTCGCTTCTGTCTCGGCAATAATACTACTTTTGGCAATGTGCAGTAATTTTCTGCTTCCACAGCAGGCAGTCGGGAACCATGCGTACTTTAAAATATTCTCCGGCGGTCTGGCTCCGTTCTACGATATATTTATATCTATCATAATAGGGAGCGGATTATTCGTGGTTTTTCTGGCACTCGTTTTGCTTATAGGGGAGAGGAAGGAATAATGCTTTTATATCTACTGTGCCTTGTGTTATTCTCCGTAGGGCTTTATTGCCTCTTGCGTAAAAGGAATATTATCAAGATGCTTATAGGCCTTGCAATTATCGAATACGCGGTAAGTTTATTCTTTATTCTCATTGGCTACCGTATGCACGGCCGCGCGCCCATATATGCGCCAGACCAGGGCATAGAAAATATGGTTGACCCTTTGCCTCAAGCAATGGTTTTAACCACTATTATCATAGGCCTGGCCGTAGCTGTTGTAGTGGTCAGTCTTGCCGTAAGGATCTACGAAAAGTACGGCACATTCGATATTACCAAGATAAGGAGGCTCTCGGGATGATCCCCCTTATTTTCTTTACCGTTATTCCCTTGTTTACCGCCTTTCTGGTTTCTCTTTTAGGAAAACACGTAAAGAGATCCAGCGAAATATCGGCCAGTATCGCTACTTTTATTTTGTTGTTATTATCCCTGTCTTTTATTAAACCCATAGCCGTAAATAAATTAATCATCTATAAAATAAACGGATGGCCAGCTCCGCTTGGAATACTTTTATCTGCAGATGGCCTGACCCTCCTTATGCTTATTACGGTAAATCTCATAGCTTTCCTGGTGACGCTTTATTCCACAAGCTATATCAGGCAGTATACCGATGAATGGAAATTCTATAGCCTTTATTTGTTTATGCTTGCCGGCCTTAACGGCGTAATCATAAGCGCGGATATTTTTAATCTGTATGTATTCCTGGAGATCGCCTCCATTTCAGGTTATATCCTGGTTGCTTATGGCGGCCAGGCCGAGGGCCTGGAGGCCGCATTTAAATATGCCATCATGGGTTCGCTTGCCTCCCTCTTTATACTTCTTGGTATAGGCATGCTTTATAGTTACGTTTCTACTTTGAATATGGCCGATATTGCCACAGCGCTTTCTATGAAACCCAGGGGGTTATTGACCGGTTTTATCTCGGTTTTGTTTTTTGCAGGTTTTGGGCTTAAGGCCGCACTCATACCCTTCCATGCCTGGCTTCCTGACGCGCATTCTTCAGCCCCTAGCCCCGTATCCGCAACACTCTCCGGCATAGTAATTAAGACTATAGGCGTATACGCATTGATAAGGGTATTTTTTAATATCATCGGCGTAACAAGTAATCTGCTTCTTGTGCTCATGGTATTGGGAATTGTTTCTATGGTTATAGGCGCAATCTTGGCCCTCGCCCAGAACGACATAAAAAGGATGTTTGCGTATTCCAGTATCAGCCAGATAGGTTATATTATTTTTGCCTTTGGCGTAGGGACACCCCTGGCGCTTCTTGGCGGGCTTTTCCACATTTTTAACCACGCCTGTTTTAAGTCGCTGCTATTCTTAAACGCCGGCTCGATAGAGCGGGCCTGCGGAACGCGCGACTTAAGGAAATTAGGCGGCCTGAACAGTAAGCTTCCGGTCACCGGCATAACGAGCCTAATCGGTTCAATGAGCATATCAGGGATACCGCCGCTTGCCGGTTTCTGGAGCAAGCTCCTGATTATTATCGCCAGCGTCAACGCAGGATATTTTGCTTTTGCTTTCATCGCGGCATTAACAAGCATTATAACCCTGGTATATTATTTAAAGTTCCAGACCTTTGCCTTTACGGGTAATCTTTCCGAGACGCTAGAGGATGTAAAAGAACCGGCATTCAGTATGAAGCTGGCCATGGTTATTCTTTCTTTGATCTGCATACTTGCGGGGGTTTTCTTTATTCCTGTATTAAAACCTATCTTACAGATGGGTGTAGAGGCATTGGCAGGAAGCTGGGCGAGATGAAGATAAGGATGATTTTGTTTTTTATCTACTTTTTAATCTGGACATTGCTTAGCTGGCCCTTTGATTCGGAGCATGCGCTAATCGGGATTGTGGTAAGTATTTTTGTCACTTTTGTTACCGGAGATATCTTTACCCATTCCCCGGCTATATTCAAAAGGCCGTTACGTTATCTCTGGTTTTTGTATTATATTCCGGTATTCCTCTGGGAATGCTTTAAGGCAAACCTTGACGGCGCCTGGCGCGTGATTCATCCGGATTTGCCGATAAGGCCGGGGATTGTCAAGGTTAAGACCACGCTTAAATCAGATACGGGCCTTACTTTCCTGGCAAATACCCTCACCCTAAAACCCGGCACAATGACCGTAGATATTGACCGGCAAAATGGATTCCTATATGTGCATTGGTCTATTGTCCGGACGCAGGATGTAGATAAGGCCACGGAAATGGTGGTGGCAAAATTTGAGCGGATATTAAAGAGGATTTTTGATTGATGAAAAGGCTAAGGTGGTTTTTTGGTCTAGCAGGTTTAGCGGTTACTTTGGCAGCGGTATTTATTTTACCTATACCTTCGATTCTTGCCTGGCAGTCGGTTTATCTACAGAAGGTATTCTTTATCCTGCTTTTATGCGGCATACTATGCTTATGGCGCGTTTTAATGGGGCCGACCCCGGCAGACAGGGCTGCGGCACTGGATATCCTGGGCATATTGATTATCGGATTCTGCGCAGTCCTGGGTATTCCTACTGGACGCGACTGGTATATTGATATTGCCATTGCCTGGGCCCTGCAAAGTTTTATTTCGATACTTGCCCTCGGCAAATATCTGGAAGGAAGGCGTTTTGATGAATGAGATAGTAGCTTTTATATTTATAGCAATGGGTTTAGCATTTGATTTTTTCGGCTGCCTTGGCCTGGTCAGGTTTCCTGATATTTATAACCGCCTGCACTCCTCTATAAAATGCGTAACCCTGGGTACCTCAAGTATACTTTTCGGACTGTTTCTATATAAGGGTTTTACTGCCACCGGGATAAAAGCGCTTTTATGCATAGTATTTCTGGTTTTGACTGCGCCTGTATCCGCTCATGTATTGGCGCGCAGCGCCCATAAATCAGGGGTAAAGCTTTGCGAAGGCTCGGTCTGCGATGAATATGAGAAGGATAAAAAATAGCCGGTAGTTCATGGTTCATAGTTGATAGTTCATAGTATGAGATACCCAAAACTAAGAGAACTAAAAGAAGCGATAAGAGCATTGATTAAGGGGCCGTATACCATTCGTTATCCTTATGTGCCTCATAAACCTTACGAGAGATTCAGGGGCAGGCCTTATTTTCACGAGGAGGACTGTACGGGATGCACTGCCTGCGCGCAGGTATGTCCTGCCAAGGCTATAGACGTAGAGGATATAATTAAAGACGGCCGGGCAAAGAGGAAACTGACTGTTCACTGGGATATCTGTATTTTCTGCGGCCTTTGTCAGGCCAATTGCCTTACCGGCAAGGGAATAATACTTTCGCAGGAATTTGCTTTTGCCACGACCGAAGACAGGCAGCAGTTAAAAAATGAAGTAGAGAAAGAATTCCTGCATTGCGATTGCTGTAGCGAGCCCATTGTGCCGGAAGACCAGTTCCAGTGGGTGGCAAAGAGGCTGGGCCCATTGACCTTCAGCAACACTTCTATACTGTTGTTTTATCTTAAATCGCTCGGGCTTGCCCTAAAGGGAGAATTTGCCCCGAAAAGAGAAACCGCAGATTATTCGCGTGCCGACCGCATCAAAATCCTTTGCCCGCGCTGTCGCCGCGAAGCAGTAATGAAATCCTAAGATGTCCGCGCCATTTTTTATTTGATTTCTGTAGATATTCTGCTAATATAAATTATTGTTTGGACTTATCCGCCTTCGGCGGATTAATTCGCAGACACTAATAGACCAGCAAAATTACTGACGTTATGACCCCGAAGCTTCGGGGTCATCTACTCATTAAACGAAAGGAGAGAAACATGAAGAGGTATTTAGGAGTTGTTATCGCGCTTATCTTCTTATCAGCGGTAGTTGGCTGCGGTAAGAAAGAAGCGGCTACTGAAGAAATGCAGGAGCCCATGTCGATGGAAACGGTCAGCAGTATTAATGCTACTGCTACCCAGGCAGCGCCTCAACAAAAGGCAGCTGAGGTAACAAAAGTAGAAAGTGCACAGCCTCAGGCAGCGCAGGCAGTGCCTCTACCGACGGCTTCTTTTACTAAGCCATCCGGTCAGGACATTCAAACAGCGCTTAAGAACGCCGGTTATTATTCCGGGACGGTCGATGGTAAAATCGGCCCGTTAACCAAAAAGGCAATCGCGGCTTTCCAGACCGCGAATAAAATGCAGGCAGACGGTAAGGTGGGGCCCAAGACTTGGAGTATATTAAGCACCTATCTTAACGCAGCTGCTGCGCCTACTATGGCAGGCCAGGGCGCGCCTTCTAAGCCGGCTAAACAAAAGAAAAATTAGCGGCCCAATTGAAATTTCAGCTTTTTTGTGGTAAACTTTATATTAGCCGATAAAGGTAAACCCTCCCGGTGTTGCGTAAAAAACGCTATCGGGATCCCGAGCGAAGGAGAGTGAAGTTCGGGGCGCGAAAGCGGGGGGCACAAAGCCACAGACCTAAGTACGGCCGAAACATGGGCAGGACGTATATGGTGGCTGGGTTGCCGCAAGAGGAGCGTATAAGCAGTTAGAATACCTCCCTTTATCGGCTTTTTCTTCTTATCCCAACATTATTGTGTTGGGATTTTTTGTTTTATGGTGATATAATAAATAAATTATGTCAGAGCAGATTAAGTTTCCCGATGGCTTCTTCTGGGGTGCGGCTACTTCATCCCATCAGGTCGAAGGCAATAATAGAAATAACGACTGGTGGGAGTATGAGATAAAGGGTAAGATAAAACAGGCATCTGGCCTTGCCTGCAGGAGTTACGAGTTATTTGCTGATGATTTTGATATAGCTAAAACGCTAAACCACAATGCCCATCGTCTATCCGTGGAATGGAGCCGTATTGAGCCCGAAGAGGGAAAGTTCTCCGAAGAAGAAATCAACCATTACAGGAAAGTTATCTTTGCCTTAAGAGAGCGCGGGCTTGAACCCGTTGTTACCCTGCACCATTTTACCAGCCCACTGTGGTTTTCCAGGAAAGGCGGATGGGTGAATCCTTCCTCCCAGAAATATTTTCTGCCTTATTGCGAAAAGATTACGAGCGCCCTGGCAGACCAGGTGCGTTTCTGGATAACCATAAATGAGCCCCTGGTGTATGCGTATCATTCTTATCTACTGGGACTCTGGCCGCCGCAGGAGAAATCAATATTGAAATCAATGTCGGTCGTTAACAATTTTGTGAAAAGCCATATAAAGGCATATCGGCTTATCCACGGTATATATAAAGCAAAGGCTTTACCCAGGCCTTCTATCAGCGTCGCCCAAAACCTGCAGGCCTTTGTTGCTTGCAGCCCCACACTGCGGAATAAATTCGCCTATTATTTGCGAAACAAATTTTATAACCTCGATTTTATCGAGAGGCTCTTGCGCAGGAATACGCTTGATTTTATCGGCATCAATTATTACGGCAGGAATCTTATCGATGTCCAGAGATGGAATATAGGCGGTATATTTTCCGATACCTGCCAGCATAACCACCATCCAGTGAAAAAGAATTCCCTTGGCTGGGAAATATATCCAGAGGGGTTGTATGAGCTTATTATGCAGTTTAAGAGGTATGGCTTGCCGATCATGATTACTGAAAACGGCATATGCACGCAAGACGACACTTTACGCTGGGAATACATAAGCGATCATCTTGAAAATGTTTTTAAGGCGATGCAGGCCGGCTCGAAGGTAATAGGATACCTTTATTGGTCGCTGCTGGACAACTTTGAATGGGACAAAGGTTTTGAGCCCCACTTTGGCCTTGTAGAGGTGGATTATGGCACCTTCAGGCGCAATGTCCGGGAAAGCGCAAAGAAATTTGCAGAGGTTTGTAAAACAGGCGTCCTTAATAAATGAGCTTAATCAATAAGGACTTAGTATTAAAAGAAATTCCTCTTTTTTCCAGCTTATCGAGCCGCCAGCGCGAGATTATAAAACTTCGGTCTACCGTTGTCGATTACAAAAAAGGAGAGATTATTTACCATGAGGGTTCAGAGCCCAGTGGTTTATACTGTGTAGCTTTGGGCCGCGTGGTCATTTTTACTCAGGATGCCTACGCTAACAGGAAGATATTGGAATATCTGCACCGTGGGAAATATTTCGGCATAATCTCTCTTTTAACCAATGAGCCGCATTCTGTCACTGCCCAGGCAATAAATGACTGCACGCTTTTAGTCATCAGTAAAGAGGATTTCGATTTCATCCTGAAAAAAATACCTGGCCTTGCGATAGATTTAAGCCGCACATTATCCCGTCGCCTGAAAAAGAAAGATATCCATCAGAAAACAATCTTCGAAAGCACGGTCATTTCGGTGTTTAGCTCCTATTCGCGTTCAGGAAAGACTATTTATGTGCTTAACCTTGCCCTTAGCTTAAAGAAGGAAACGCATAAAACCGTCGCGATTTTGGATATCCTGCCGAATGAGAAGACCCATACCCTGCCGCACAGATTAGAGGTCGGTGATTACCGGGTTTTTGATTTATCGGCTTCTGTCTCTTCAGAAAATGCCGCTTCGGTAAAAAACTTTATCCTAAAGAGCAAGTTTGACGTTGACCTCATATGTTTTTATTACCGCCCCGAAGATGATAGGTGCATGAAAATGCTGGTAGCTATTTTAAGCCTGCTGGTCAATGATTACCATTACATTATCCTGGATTTACCTTCGGTAATGGACAGGCCGGTTTTTAGCATACTTAACCAGTCAGACCTCGTGCATATTCTTTCCAGCCCCGACCCTGTGGATCTGGCGCGCACCAGGAACCTTATGCGTAGGTTAAACGCGTCCTTTAATTTTCCCGAAGAGAAAATCAAGATTATTATCAATGAATACAAGCTTGCCAAGATTTCTTACGCCGACCAGGTCTCTATCCTGGGTAGAGCGGTATACGCTACTCTTCCGAAGATAGAGTTTTCCTCTGGAGACAGGATTGTCCTGGATAGCCCGCAGGCCGAGTATGCCCTGGCAGTAAGAAGGATAAGCCGGGAATTAAGCGAAAGTATGGTGGGTCTCGTACTCGGAGTAGGGGTGGCATATGGTTTCTGCCATATCGGGGTACTACAGGTGATTGAAGAAGAAAATATCCCTGTGGATGTGATTGCCGGTTCAAGTATCGGCGCGCTTATCGCAAGCCTCTGGGCAACCGGCAACTCCGCAAGCCAGATCCTTAAGATTACGGAAGAATTTAAAGAGCCTCAACATATATGGAACCTGGTAGACCTTACCCTTCCCTGGGTCGGCTTCATAAAAGGCAATAAACTGCGGAAATTTCTTGAGCGCCATCTAGGGAAAAAGACCTTTAATGATGTTAAGTTCCCTTTGAAGATAATTGCAAGCGACGTTAAGAGGAAAGAGCCAAAGGTGCTGGAGGAGGGCCTTTTATCGGACGCGGTGATGGCCAGCTGCAGCATGCCAGGCGTGTTTATGCCCTTTAAATTTAAAGAGGAGTTTCTTTTTGACGGCGGCGTAATAAACCCGTTACCTACGGAGGCCCTTTTTAAGATGGGCGTAAAAAAGATTATCGCCGTAAACGTCACGCCATCGCGCGAAGATATCCTGCGTCAATACGAGAGGATAAAGGAGCAGATTACCGTTTCCCTGCCCGGTGAAATCAGAAAAAAAAGATGGTTTAGCCTGCCGCAGTATTTTAAAAACAGCTTTAAGACCAACATTCTCGGCATAGTCTTTAGCAGTATTGAAATATTGCAGTCAGAAGTAGCCGAGAAAGAGGCGCAGCTTGCGGATATAGTGCTGCACCCGGATACCTCCGGTATGTATTGGCTGGAATTACACAGGGCAAGAGAGTTTGCAAAAAGAGGAGAGGAAGAGGCGCGCAGAAACCTCGATAAAATCCGTCAGGTGATTAATGAATAAGTCCAAGGAGGAAAAATGAAGAGTTCATGGTTCATAGTTCATAGTTCATGGAATAGAGTCTTTTTACTCGCCGCTTGCTATATATTGCTTCCTATTGCAATAATGGGATGCGCTTCCTTTAAAGAAGGATGCAGGGGGCTCCTGGGGACCTCTACAAAGGTTTTAGAGGAGGGAAGAAAGGATGCCATCACCAAAGAGTTTAATTACTCCCATAAGCAATGTTATGAAATAGTCAGGAAAGCACTGGTTAAGCAGGAGGCATATATTTACAGGGAAGATAAAACCAAAGATATGCTGGCATTATATGTATCAGATAGCGATAAGGCGCCGGATACCACTCCGGTAGGTATATTTTTCAAAGAGTTAGCTCCGGAAAAGATGCGGGTTGAGGTGTCCTCTCCTTCAAAATATGCCAAAGAGTTAATAGCTAACGTGGTTTTTTCCGGTTTAGCAAATCCGTTGACACTGGAGAAGAAAAAAAATGTTGAGAAGAAAGAAGAAAAAGATGAGAAGAATAAAACAAAAATGGGATATTAATAAGTTTATCGCAGAGTGTCACCATACAGCCAGGGGAAAAGGCTGGTGGGATGAAGAGCGCAATGACGCGGAACTAATTGCCCTGATGCATTCGGAATTATCAGAGGCATTGGAGGCAATGCGCAATCACGGCAGTAGTGATGAATTAGCTGAAGAATTGGCAGATTGCTGCATACGCATATTTGATTATTGCGGGGCAAGGAAGATAGACCTGGAGGGGGCGCTACTCAAAAAAATGTCCTACAATAAGACCAGGCCTTATCGTCACGGGAAAAAGTTCTAGATGCTCGAACACCTTAAATTGCACCTCGCGGATAAAACTGTTATTCTGGGGATAGGTAACACCCTGCGCGGGGATGATGGCGCAGGGGCTTTGCTTGCAAGCCGCATACAAGGGAAGGTGCCGTATATAGTATATGACAGCGGCCCTACACCGGAAAATTACCTGGGGAAAATAATTAAGGATAAGCCCCGGACCGTTGTTATCGCCGATGCCGTTGATTTTGGAGGTAAGCCCGGGGAGATCCGCGAAATAGAAGCAGGCAGTGTTGAAACCGCTAATTTTTTCTCGACGCACAATTCCTCCATTACCCTCGTGATTAACTACTTGCAAAAGAATTTAAAGGCCGATATAATAATTTTGGCGATCCAGCCAAAACATATTTCTTTCACGGATACCTTGAGCCCGGAGATAAGCCAAGCTTTGGAAGTATTGGAAAACTGGTTTTCCCGCATCGCAAGAGATTCCAAACATTAGGTTCCTTGCGGGATTTCGCTAGATAAATTCTTTGGGTACTCAATATGAAGCCGCAGAAAAAAAGAGATAGCTGGGGTTCAAGATTAGGCATTATCATGGCTGTGGCAGGCTCTGCCATTGGCCTGGGTAATTTCTTAAGGTTTCCTGCCAAGGCCGCTTCTAACGGCGGCGGCGCATTTATGATCCCCTATTTCGTATCCCTTTTTCTTTTAGGTATACCTTTGATGTGGATAGAATGGACCCTGGGTCGTTATGGCGGCGGCTTCGAGCATGGGACCGCCCCCGGCATTTTTCACAGCATCTGGCAGAAGAACCGTTTTATCAAATATTTCGGGGTCATCGGGATATTCGGGCCGCTGGTAATCTTTATCTATTATACCTATATTGAAGCCTGGACACTTGCCTACAGTTTTTTCGCGCTTATCGGAAAATATAAAGGCATTGCTGACCAGGCGGGGATGCAGAGTTTCCTGCACGGCTTTCAGGGCCTGGAGAAAAATCAGTTTTTTAACAGCATAGCTTACGCGTACATATTTTTTCTCATTACCTTTATCCTGAACATCGTGGTTATCTATCATGGTATAAAAGGCGGTATAGAGAGACTCTGCAAGTGGGCTATGCCGCTTTTATTTTTATTCGGCCTGTTTTTAGTGGTGCGGGTTTTAACCCTGGGCACACCAGATGCCTCCAGGCCTACATGGAATATCTATAATGGGTTAGGTTTCTTATGGAATCCTGATTTTTCCGCCCTGAAATCGGCCAAGGTCTGGCTTGAGGCTGCCGGGCAGATATTTTTTACGTTAAGCGTGGGTATTGGCGTAATATTGACTTACGCCAGTTATTTATCCAAAGGAGACGATGTCGTGCTGTCGGGCTTAACCGCAGCCAGCACCAATGAACTGGCAGAGGTTATTTTGGGAGGCAGTATCATTATACCGGCAGCGTTTGTTTTCTTCGGGCCGGTGGATATCCAGAATATCGCGCGTTCCGGGGTATTTAATCTGGGTTTTGTTACAACGCCGCTCATCCTTAATAAGCTGCCTTTGGCTGCGATACTGGGTTTTATGTGGTTTTTTCTGCTTTTCCTTGCCGGGATAACCTCTTCGGTCTCCCTCGCCCAGCCGGCAGTGGCATTCCTGGAAGATGAATTTGATATCGGCAGGGAAAAGGCAGTATCTATCTTTGGGATAGTATCGTTCATCCTCTGCCAGCCGGCAATATTCTTACTGGGGCGCGGGGTAGTGGATGAATTGGATTTCTGGGGAGGGACATTCTTCCTGGTTTTATTCGCTACCATAGAAACCATACTTTTTGCCTGGGTCTTTGGTATGGAGAAGGCCTGGGATGAGATACATAAGGGCGCGGATATGAGTGTGCCGCGGGTTTACAAATTCATCATTAAATATATTACACCTTTGTTCTTATTCTTTATTTTAGGGATGTGGTTTTGGCAGGAGTGGATACCTATTATATTCATGAAGAATGTCCCAGCGGCTAATCAGTCTTTTATTATTATGACGAGAATCGGCTTAATAGCGATATTTCTGGTGCTGGCGTTATTGGTTAAGATTGCATGGAAGCGTAAAAGGTTACAGGAGAAAAATACCAGATGAACCCCGCACCTTCTTTAAATTCACTGTATAAGAAGGCGGGGTATAAATAAAGTATTTAAATAGGGAAGAAGGTGCGGGGTGAAAATAAGCGGTTGGATGTTTATAATATTTTCCTGGGGATTTATTCTTGGCCTGACTATCCTATGTTTTATCAAGGTGTTCGCCAAAAAGGAGATAAAATGAAAAAGAAGCTCTTATACCTGCCATTGGCATTATTCTTGTTTTTAAACATCTCTGGCTGCTGGTTTATTGTGGGAGGAGCAGTAGGCGCTGCGGGGGCATATGTAGTAAGTAAGGATACGATTCAGGGTGATACAGATAAGCCGTATGAGGCGCTCTGGAATGCCGCGCTTACTGTAGGCAAAATACGCGGCATAGTCAGGAAAGAGGATGCCGTAAAGGGGACTATCGAGATGGAGGCAGAATCCAGCAAGGTATGGATAAAGTTTATCCGCCTTACAGAGGCGACCACGCGGATCAGGATATCCGCGCGTAAATACCATATGCCTAATCTGACTCTTGCCCAGGACCTGTATGCGAAGATTCTGGAAGAGGTAAAATGAACTTCTTAGCTAACCTGTTGACTACTCTCAGTCTTTTTTCCGGTTTCATCTCCATTGTTTTTTCTCTGGAGGGGCATTTTACCCTGGCCTCCTGGGCGATATTGTCTTCCGTTCTTTTTGACGGAGTGGACGGCCAGGTTGCGCGGCTTAACCCCGTGCCCAGCGAATTCGGTAAAGAACTCGATTCCCTGGTAGATGTAGTATCGTTCGGCATAGCGCCGGCACTCTTAGGGTACATATTCATTTATCGCCAGTTTTACCTTGTAGCGGTATTTGCCCTTTTCCTTTACCTTTTTTGCAGTGTCATGCGCCTTGCCAAATATAATATTACGCCGAAAGAAAAGATGCGTAAATATTTTTACGGCCTGCCTACCACGGTTAGCGGCGGGGTGCTGGCCGCATTTATTCTGATATACAGGGGAAAAGTCGGCACAGAAGTGTTCGAATTTGCACCTCCCATATTCCTGCTCCTGGTTGTCGTCCTTTCATATCTCATGGTTTCACGCGTAAGGTATCTGAACCTTGAGGGGATAAAGGAATTGTTCGGCAGAAGGATGCTTTTTGTGATTGCGCTTATGTTTGTTATCTTTATCACAGCCGCGTTGCTGCGTAAATCAGGCATTACCCTTGCGGCATACTTTTTAATTTATTTGATATTTTCCCCTTTTGTGGTAAAATTCTGCCTTAAGGATAAAGAATAAGGTCTTAGCGAACGACAGGTTTTTAACTGTTATCCGCCGCAGGCGGATTCGCCAATAAAAAGATTTAGCCGAGGTAGCTCAGTGGTAGAGCGCGGCCCTGAAAAGGCCGGCGTCGGAAGTTCGATTCTTCTCCTCGGCATAAATGAGCGCTTGACTTACGAACACGACAGTGTGAGTAAGTCAATGCGCGAATTTATACCCGCAGATGCGAGCTAGCCATTAAGCAGTAGGCGAGCGTTTATCCGCGGGTACTTTATTGAGAGAGAGGGACTTATAAAAAGTTCCTCTCTTTTTATATTCTGCAAGGCGTTTCTGCTTGTTTAGGGGCTTTTAAAGAGGTATAATTAAAATATTGCCTTTTTCTAGAAAGGCGCAAGTAAACCGGCAGATATGATGATAACTAAGCAGCCTTCCAGAGAAGATCTCACCATCCCGTACAAAGAATTAGTACGCGATATTGTTGTTTCTCGTCTTAAGCTGGTCATCCCCATTGCCATTATCTTGTACATGGCGTTCAGCTTTCTTGATTTTATGATTTATCCTAACTGGGGCATCTCCTTCTTAAAAATACGCCTCCTTGTTTCTTTAGTCTTAGCTTCATTCTTCATACTTACCTTATTCAAGAACGCAAAAAGACATATCTTCTGGTATCTTTACGCTGGTGCTGCGATTCTAAGTAGCAGCATGGGTTTCATGATCTACTTAACTGACGGCTCAAGCAGCGCTTACTATTCAGGAATAAACCTGGTGTTTCTGGGGGTAGGTTTTTTAAATTCATTCTACTATAAGGAGAATGCCCTGTTTTGCTTTTCACAGATTGCGGTTTACAATTTAGCAATGCTTTTTAACACGAGTAGCTTCAATTTAGTCAATTTCTTTTTCGCAAATTTCTTTCTGTTCTCAACGACGCTTTTTATCATTCTTCTATCGGAGTTCTCAGGCAGGCAGCACTTCTTCGCATTCGCCAAGCAGAAAGGCATGGAAGATGCTTACGCCCAGCTAAAGGAAGCGCAAGAACGGCTTATCCATGCCGAAAGGTTAAGCACTGTCGGCCAATTCGCAAGCGGCATAGCGCATGAAGTAAGGAACCCATTGGGGATAATATTGCAAGGGGTAAATTATCTGGAGAATAAGATAGCCGATAGTGGCACTGAAATATCGGAGCCTTTAAATATTATTAAAGAAAACGTAAGAAGGGCCGATAGGATTATAAGGGCGCTACTTGATTTTTCTAAGCCCGTGCCTTTGAATTTACGCGCGGAAGATCCAAACTCTATCCTGAAGAACTCTTTGAGGTTGATAGGTTCCTACCTCGGGCTCAAGAACATAGCGATAACCGTTGAATTAAAATCAGATATTCCGAAAGTGCTTGGAGACGTCAACAGGTTAGAGCAGGTATTTATCGATATATTGTTAAATGCGATTCAGGCTATGCCCAAGGGAGGTAAGGTCTTTATCCGCAGTTATGATAAAAGAATAGAAGAAGTAATAAATATAATCGATACAGAGGCCGCGGAGAATTTTAATCCCGCAGAGAAGCTTGTGATAGTCGAGATCGAGGACACCGGTATCGGGATCTCCCAAGAAAATCTGAAGAAGGTCTTTGACCCATTCTTTACTACTAAGGGGGCGCACGGGGGATTTGGTTTAGGATTAGCAGTGGCTAGAAATATAATTACTCTTCATAAAGGATTAATACATATAGAAAGCCAGGTGGGTAAAGGAACCAAGGTAACAATAGTGCTTAAGGCAGCCAAGCCGTGATATGGGTATGCCAAAATCAAGCGCCAGACAGGCTGTTTCTAATCCGGGATTCCCTAAGGAGGCATAGATATGGCGAAGAAGAGAATATTGATTATTGATGATGAAAAGGACTTTACGCGGTTAATAAAATTAAACCTTGAGCAAACCGGGGAATATGAGGTCAGGGAGGAGAATGAAGGGGTGCGGAGTCTTTACGTTGCCAAGGAATTTAAGCCTGACTTGATCTTGCTGGATGTCCTGATGCCGGATATAGACGGCGGAGATGTCTGCTATCAGTTAAAGAACGATAAGGATACCGGTAATATCCCCGTAATATTCCTGACCGCAGCCGTAAACAAGGAAGATATAAAGAAGCATGGTGGTATTATGGGCGGGCATTTTTTTATTGCTAAACCGGTAGAGATTAAGGATCTCATTAATTTTATCGAGAAGAATATTTCTAAAAACCCGGATATTTGAAGATTAACGCCGCAGGGCTCCGGGCGTAAACAGGGAATCCCGCGCCATACAAAAAAGAAGGTTATCAGTGGTTATTGCAGGTTTATTCGTCATTTTGATATCTGTGTTGTTCCTTCCTTTCCTGGTGAAAAAGGTTGAGGAAGAACTTGAGATTTTTCTTTTCATCATGGGCTGCATCGGCCTCACAATCACTTCGCAGTGGAGTATCCCTTTGGTGGGAGAAGCGCTTATTGAGCCGGTAAAGATTACCCTTACGGTTTTTATCGCGGGTTTCTTGTTCAGGGTTTTCCAGTCGCCCATTGCGCACAGCGTAAATAAGATTGCTGATGCGATCGGAGTAAAGCTGTTTAGTTTTATGGCAATAGTAATACTTGGGTTTTTATCCAGCGCTATCACCGCGATTATAGCTGCTCTTGTGCTGGTAGAAATAGTTACCCACCTTGAACTAGACAGGAAAAATGAAATCCTCCTGGTGATACTAGCCTGTTTTTCTATCGGCCTTGGCGCAGCCTTAACCCCGATAGGAGAGCCGCTTTCAACCATCGCCATAGCCAAACTTAAAGGCACGCCCTATCACGCAGGTTTCTTTTTCTTATGCAGGCATTTGTGGCTATTTATAATACCCGGAGTTTTAGTATTTGGTTTATTAGGCGCAATTGTTATACCTGGCAAGCGTAAGAAAGCCGGCGGTTTAACGCAGGCCAAGGAAGAAAATATAAAAGATATAAGCATAAGGACTGTAAAGGTATATCTTTTTATTATGGCGCTTATATTCCTAGGGAGGGCTTTTAGGCCGATAGTCGATACCTACATATCGAGAATGCCGTATCAGGGGCTTTACTGGTTGAATATGATTTCAGCCATAGTTGATAATGCGACTCTTACCGCTGCTGAAATAGGCCCGAGCATGGGGCTTTTGCAGATAAAGTCGGCTCTTCTTGGCCTTTTGATAGCCGGGGGAATGCTTATACCAGGTAACATACCCAATATCATCTCGGCAGGAAAACTCAGGATAAAAAGCTCTGAGTGGGCTAAATTCGGCGTGCCCCTCGGATTGATCGTAATGACGGTATCTTTCTTTTTCTTAATGCTGATTCGCACGCCCTAAAGAAACGGGCAATAATATAAACAGGATTTCTGCGATGTTTCCAAGCGGAAAATCGACAGGGGATGCCAAAAACGCAGAGGCGCTATGATGTCATCGTTATAGGGGCAGGCCCCGCAGGCCTTATGGCAGCCCGTCAACTGCATAGCGCAGGCCTCAATTATATTGTCATTGACCGCAAACAGGAGTTAGGATATCCACGGAAATGCGCTGGAGGAATGCGGAAGCTACTTTTCCAGCAGCTTTTTGGGGAAGGCAGGTTTAGCTTCATCCAACGGGATATTTCCCTGCACAAGTTCGTATACCGCGACTCTACCGTTACAAGGTTAACACCCTACCTGAAGGTTGACCGACCGATGTTCGAACGCTGGCTTGGTGAAGGGCTCAACATCAGATTCTCGTGTCAAGCTCAGGACATTTCTGCCGTTTCCGGAGGTGTGCGCGTTATTACCCCGCTTGGAGATATTACGGGGAAAATTGCCATACTTTCATACGGGGCCAACTTCGTTTTTCAGAAAAAACTCGGGCTCCTTAGCCGCTTGCCCTCGTTAATCTCTGCTTACGGGGGAATCTACCGCGGCCACGGCCTGGACCCATCGGCGTTTCATTATTACCTCCATAATCTTTACCCGGGATATATGTGGGTGTTCCCTGAGTCAGCCGATATCGCCAGTGTCGGCTTCGGAAACTATCCTAACTGCGGTAGAAATCCGACAGACATTATCAAGGCTCTTAATGAGCTTCTCTGTCTGTATAATATCCATGGCGAGTTTATCGAGTATTATAGCGGTATCATTCCCGGCAGCGGGCCCCTGAGGAGAACATTTGACGATAGGCTTCTAGTAGCCGGCGATGCAGCGGGTCAGGTCATAGCCGCATCAGGCGAAGGGGTTTGTTACGCGCTGAAGGCAGGGCGTTTGGCCGGATTGACGGCAGTTGAGGCGGTCCGCAGGAACAGATTCGACAGGGCTTTTCTCGGTTCATATGAGAAAACATGGAGAGCTAGTTTCGGCAGGCGGATGCGTAACGGCGTGCGTAAGTTACGGATGATACAATGGGCATTCCGTTATAACTTCATAGGAGCTGCGATGCGTATCATGAGTTATTGGAGCATGAAATACCGGGATGATACGGACAGGCATCTCTAAAAATCGGCCATTTAGAGTTTCTGCAGGGCCAATCTATTTGTTTGTATTTCATTTAATACCTTATCCATAGCTGTTTGCGGGATAATTTCTCCTGTCTGCATGACATACCAAATATAGCCATTAGCGTCTATCTTCCAATACGGCTCGTAAGGGCTTAAAGAATAAGAAGTGCCGCTGCTCCATAAAAGTTCTAGTTTTGCGCCCCTTAAATAACCAAGCAGCTTCCGGTAGTCTTTAATCAAAATATCCCTCTGTTTTAAGTATGCGTTATAGGGCGTCCTGCGCAGCTTATTTAATTTAACCGAGAGGTCTTTGAGCAGGTAATTTGTTATTAATTCAACCGCTTCCTTATTTCCTACCTTCAGGAATTTCTCCGGTACCTCGGTCCAGCTAGCCTCTTTAAAATATCCGGCATTGGCATCAAGGATGATTACGGCTGAAGTTAAGAGCCGCCCCCTCTTATCGCGCTTGTTAAAGGGCAGCAGGTAATAACCGGAACCTTCGGTATCCGTCCTTTTTACCAGGAGAGGTCTTCCTCTTATGGTTGCGGTGAATGCCTTCTGGCATTCAGGGTCAGAGAGGAGGGGAGCTGGAAGGATATCGCGCCAGTCCTTCTTTACAACAGGAGCTTCATTGCTTGAGCCGGACAGCATACTTAAGGACAATGCTTTCAGGGTCGTGGGATTATTTTCAGAGTTTGTTTTTACGCCTATAAATTCAAGGTTGGCCATATCTTGTGTCGGCTGCGGTATCTTTATCTCTGCTTTACTTGGATATGGCGGGGGTTCTGAAACCTGTACAAATTTGCCATTATAGTTGTCGCCTGTAGAGAGGAGGGGCCGAAAATAAGTGGATATGCATTCTGCAGTGGTCTTATATGTCTCCTGCCCGATGCCGCCACTTAAGGGGTCTTTCATCCAGAAGCCATAGACCGTAAAATCAGGGGTATTCCAGGGGTTGGTATGCGGACTGGGGCATGGGTCGTCACTAGCGGCAAAGCCCTTTACCACAACCCAGTGGCTGTAAGTGCCGTATATAGGTATAGCTGCGGGAGTGTTCGGATGCGCCACCAGTTCACCATCACGCCACCAGTCCTCTTTTGTGACCGTATAAGCCATCCAGTGACAGATATCGCATATATATTTATTGATGGCTTGAGGGTCAGAGTTCGGGTCATAGCTATCCACACCGAAATTATAACCCTTGTAAGGATTGCCATCGGCTAAGGAATCATAGCCATTGGACCAGTTAGAGATTAAGGTATCATAAGGGTCAAAATGTCCCAGGGCTTTATCCACTTCATCTGGATTTAATTTATCAGAGCCATAGGGAATGGTTTTCGCGTATTCATATATTGCGTTTTGGTCTAACGGAGGCAGACCCGTACCTGCCCTCATGTAATTTAAAATCATATGGGCAACTGCGGCACCCGTTGAAAAGTAAGGTGATATGGTATCATACGAGGGTACATCGCTTAAGTTTAAGATAGCGGGTATACCTATGCCTCCGCCAAGTTTAGTAGGGTCGTATCCTGAACGGGCAAAGGCATAATAGCAGGAAGCCAGGGCTGCCTGGCAATTAAAGGTGTCATAGCCTGTACCGGTAGGGACGTGCCCCGCTACGGTTTTAGCCGGATAATTTGAGCCGTAAGGAGCAACTTTTGAATCTGGATCATCTACGGGAGCAGAGAAATAGTTTTCCAGAGAGTTAATCAAGGTATGGTATTTATATACATAGGGTGCGGCCTTATTCAAATCCCGCGTGCTGTAATTCTGCGCTGCCCTTAAATAAGCAAGGGCCATCTGCGCCGACCACTCTACTGAGCCGTAATCACCTGTTTGCGAGACAGAGAAACGGAAGAATTCAGGTTTTCCCTGGGCATTTAAGAATGCGGTTTTACTTTCTATCGCGGCAAACATAGCATCTACTTCCGCGTCCCTTAGCGCCGGTGTCGCGCCAAAGAAGTTATCGTTAAACATCATATCCAGGGGAGCAAAGGCAGTGACATCCGTAGGCACATAGCCGTTAATATCGCTTTTTACCCAGGCGCCTCCTTCATATATCGCAGAGGCATGGAATAAATGGCTTGAGCTGTTATACATGCTTTTTAGCCAAGTTTTTATTCCGGTAGCAGCCGCGTCATATTGGGCGTTATTGGTTACTGAATACAGGGCTTGAAAAGCATAAAGGCAACGCTCATTCTGCTCAGTGGATTTAAGATTCCAGTAGAAATCCGATTTCGACTCGGGATCGTGGTACATTCCTCTTGGACCATAGCGGATGCCGCCGTCAGTATCTTTAAGTTTTAAAATGTATCCGCCTAATAAGATTGCGAAATCCTTATAGGCAACATTTGCGGTTTTTTGATATGCTTCTAAGGCATCAGTAATTAAGCAGGCTGCCGCACCTGTATCCACTATCCAGTCCCATTGATCCCACCAATCGCCATCATCTATGCCGCGTCCGGATATCCTGACTAATCTATACGGGCCATATAAAATTGGGTCGCTTTCACCTCCAGCTCCATAAAATAATCCACTGCAGTTAAGCAGGGGATTTCCAGCATCTGTTAATTTTGCAGGGGTAGCATAGTTTAGGTATGTATCTAGTATAGTAGTGGTGTTGCCGGCTAGCTCTACTCTTGCCAAAATTGACTGGTCATAGCTGGCGCCTCCATGGTCAATAGCAGCCTTATCAGCGTCGCTATGGCCGCCTAAGTCAATAAGGAAGCTGTTGGTAAGGCCACCAAATCCTGAAGGCACACTTTGCGCATGGTCTTTAAAATATTTTATATATACCTGTCCTGTTTGGGAGAGTTGCTGGTCTAGTTCTGAGGCAGGGCAGAGGCGGGGAAGCGCAAATAAAAGAACAAGAAATACTCCGATAAAACTTAAAATTGCGCGTTTTTTCATTATGTCTCCTTATAAGAAATACTCCTGTTTATTTTTGTATTAGGTGGGTAATCAACTATAACACAAAATCAGCCCAAATCAAGGTTACTTCGAAATAAAAAACCCCGCACTACATTTGTAACGCGGGGTTTATTATCGGCTACTTTGGATTATATCTTCATTACGTTAGTTGCCTGTTCGCCTTTGGGACCCTGGGTAATATCAAACTCTACAGCGTCACCTTCATTCAAGGACTTATAGCCATCACCTTTGATCGCGCTGTAGTGCACAAAGACGTCTTTGCCATCTTCAGCAGTGATAAAGCCATAACCCTTCTGATTCGAGAACCATTTCACTTTACCTTTTGCCATCTGTTACTTTTTCACCTCCTCCACAACAAAAAAACCGTAAAGCTCGCTCGTACTACTTTTCGCCTTTACGGTTTCCTTAATACTTGCAAAACTTACTTCTCCTTGCTTGACTATCGTTAATAAATATAGCATATTTTTGCCGTTTGTCAAATCATTTTTTACCCACGAGGGTACACTGGCGCAATACCGATTAGCGCCAGGTGTAAGCCTACTATATCTACGAGTAGTAAACAGGGTTGACTAAGGCGGCAAAGTTGGTATAATGCTATAGTCTTTTGCGGCAAAATTTGCCGGCGTAGCTCAGTTGGTAGAGCAGGACTTTCGTAAAGTCAAGGTCGGAGGTTCAACTCCTCTCGCCGGCTTAAAATAAGCGCTGCCTCTGGCGTTTAGCGCTTATTTTACTCCACGCTATGCGTGGAGATTGTTCCTCTGGCGTTTTGATTTTGGCATACCTCTCGATTTAGCCGTGCCTTTGGCGTTTACGGCTAAATCGCCCTTCGCTCTGCGAGGGGGGTTGTTTATGCCAAAATCACACCGAGCTTTGCTCGGTGGAGGCTTAATTTTATTCCGAGCCCTGCGAGGAAAAAGCTCCTATGTCAAAATTCAGTGAAGTATTAAAAAAACGCAATTTCTTCCTCTTGTGGCTGGGCCAGATAATCTCGCAGCTAGGCGACAGGCTCGACCAGATGGCGCTGATAGGTTTTGTCTATGCGCGTACCCCGGGCTCGGCATTGAGCATTGCCAAAATCCTTACCTTTACCATTATACCTGTTTTTCTCGTTGGGCCCCTTGCCGGCGCATATGTAGACAGGTGGGACAAGCGCCGCACCATGTATGTATGCGACCTTATCCGGGCAGTACTCGTATTTACCATCCCTTTCTTTTTATTCTATAGCAGGAGTATGCTGCCCATATACCTGATTATATTCATTGTCTTCTCAATAGGCAGGTTCTTTGTGCCGGCAAAGCTATCCATTATCCCGGAATTAGTAGATAACAAGGACCTTCTGATTGCTAACTCCCTGGTCAATACCACGGGCATGATTGCCGCGATAATGGGATTCGGGATAAGCGGCCTGATCGTAGAGTGGCTTGGCCCAAAGGCCGGGTTTTACCTGGATTCCTTAAGCTTTCTTGTCTCAGGAACGCTTATATTCTTTATTGCCAAACGGATAACTTCACAGGCCTACCTTAAGACGGTAGGGCAGGAGATAGTGTCCGTGTTCAGGAGGTCAGTGTTCCAGGAATTAAAAGACGGGGTATTGTATTTTGTAAAGAATAAAAGCGTCCGGTTTACCGCCGGCATAATCTTTATCCTGTGGTCTGCGTTAGGTTCTGTATATACCGTGGTGATTGTTTTTGTGCAAAAGACCTTACATTCGGCGACCAAAGACCTGGGGTTATTGATAATGTTCCTTGGGGCAGGGCTTTTTCTTGGCTCCCTTCTCTACGGCCGCTTCGGGCAGAAGGTTTCCCATTACAAGATGATTTTTATATCCCTTATCTTAAGCGGTGCTATGCTTGTGATTTTTGCCTTCGGTATACACCGGTATCCTCATTTTAACGTTGCGGCACTATTGTCATTTCTTCTGGGTATCGCGGTTTCTCCGATTATGATAGCATCCAATACCATAATACATAATGCGAGCGACTCTGGGATGCTCGGCAAGATCTTCAGCTCCCTGGAGATCATCATGCATCTGGGGTTCGTTTTGTTTATGTTCCTCAGCAGTTTCCTGGCAGAGAAGATACCTTCCTTTTATATCCTTGTTTTTGTGGGCGGGCTTTTTGCCGCAGTCGGCCTCCTGAATCTATCTGTTAAGAATAAGATTGCATGGCCAGAACGATGAAAGAGGTTTTACGTTACACTATTGTATTAATTTTAGTCTGTGTTATGGCACAGGCTGCCGCGCAAGAGCAATCCGCCTTTAAAGGCCTCCTGCCGCAGGCAGAGCGCTTTGAGGCAGTAAAATCAGGTAATGAAGTTATATATTACAGGGCTTATGATGATAAAGGCAACTTTATCGGCGCTGTTTTTAAGGCAAGTAGCCAGGGATATTCCAGCACAATAGAGACAATGGCGGGTATGACAAAGGAAGGCTTGATTTATGCCGTAAAGGTCATTGCGCAGGATGAGACGCCTGGCGTAGGCAGCCGCGTGGCCGAGGATAGTTTTACCAGGCGCTTTGCGCAAAAGAAATTTTCTGATGTGGGGGAAGTAGAAGCGATTAGCGGAGCCAGTGTTTCCTCCAGGGCAGTCATAGAATCAGTAAGCAAAAAAGCCAGGGAAGTCCAGGAGCTAATCGCAACAGCTAAAAGCAATTAAAGTTATGGATAATCCAGCGGCAATTAATTATAATATATACTATTAAAGGCAGGGTGCGAGAATGTTAAATATTGCGGTATTTGCGTCAGGCAGGGGCAGCAACTTCAGCGCGATTATAAAAGCAGCCAGGAAGGGCCTTATAAAAGCAAATCTTTCTTTATTGGTATGCGATAATCCCGCCGCAGGCGCCATACAGAAGGCAAAGCGCTCCGGCATAGAAATAGCGCTGGTAGAAAGAAAAGATTTTGCCAGTAAGATAGAATTCGAAAAGGGGATTATCCAGCATTTAGAAGCGCATGATATAGGTCTTATTATCCTGGCCGGTTTTATGCGCCTTTTGACCCCGGATTTTATCCGCAAATACAGTGGTCGTATCTTGAATATACACCCGGCGCTGCTTCCGTCTTTTAAAGGAGTGGAAGGCATTAAAGACGCATTTGGCTACGGAGTAAAAATCACCGGCGTTACCGTCCATTTCGTGGATGAAGAGATGGACCACGGCCCGATTATCCTGCAGAGGACAGCCAAGATAGAGGAATCCGATACACCGGAGTCCCTGGAAGCCAAGATCCATAAGATAGAGCACCGGCTATACCCGCAAGCAATTAAGTTGTTTGCTGAAGGAAGGTTACAAATAGAAGGAAGAAAGGTAA
>JBEKHW010000018.1:0-37656 GCA_050012075.1 Candidatus Omnitrophota bacterium
TTCGCTCGGGTCGGCTGCGTCGCTCTCCCGCAGCCGGGCCCTATATAAAGCCGTTTTTTTAATTTAGGAGCCGGCTTGCGGGAACCCTGCCCGCTCCTTGCCTCCACGTCCCTCGAAACTCCAGCCAATCCCCCCGCTAAAACATAACCGTTGCCTATGTTACCGTGTTTCACTGAGGACGTTGGGAGATTTTGCGGGTTTGCGGAGCGCGCAATCGTTATCCTCTATTATAAAGCTATAAATGAATCTGAGGTTATTTCTAGCGAATAAGTCTGTTGTGGGTGACTTGGCCGGTTTCGAGCGCGGCCTCAAAAACCCCGAGCGACCACGGTGTCCCCGCTCTTAGATGTCGGGACGAGCGAGGAGTTTTTGCGGAGCGCAGCAACGCCACGGTGGGGCGGTGCAAGCGTCCGCGGGAGAAACTGGACAAGGCAGGCCCTACAACTATGTCTATGAGCCAGGAAACAACAGATTCATTTCTCAAACAATTCTTCTTGCTTTTCGTATTTTTTGCCGAAGTGTTCGTAGGCTTGCTTTGTCGCAACTCTGCCGCGGGAAGTCCTTTTTAAGTAACCGGCTTTTAAAAGATACGGCTCAACCGTATCTGCAACAGTATCCACTTCTTCATTTAAGCTTGCAGCCACAGATTCAACCCCTACTGGGCCGCCGCTATATGTCTCTAAAATAAGTTTTAGCACCTTACGGTCAAACTCATCAAGCCCTGCCTTATCAATACCGAGGTCTTCAAGGCTTTTGGTTGCGACAGAAAGGGTCACTTGCGCAAGCCCTGCGACCTGCGCATAATCCCTGATACGGCGCAGTAACCTATTGGCAACGCGGGGAGTGCCGCGGCTACGCCGGGCAATCTCCAGGGCCGCCTCATCATCAATTGCGACGCCTAAAATCTTGGCGGAGTGCTTTATTATCTTTGCTAGGTCATCGGTGCTATAAAAATCAAGGTTGTAGAATATCCCGAACCTTCCCCGTAAAGGCGCGGCCAAGAGCCCTGTGCGGGTAGTCGCACCCACCAGGGTAAATGGCTTAAGGTTAAATTTTATCGTCTTGGCATACGGCCCTTTATCAATCACAAAGTCGATCTGAAAACTCTCCATTGCCGGATACAGGAATTCCTCCACTACTTTCGATAACCTGTGTATCTCATCGATAAAAAGGATATCGCCCTTTTCAAGGTTGGTTAAAATGCCGATTAAATCTCCGGCGCGCTCAATAGCCGGGCCGCTGGTTGCTGTAATTTTAGTACTCATTTCATGGGCAATGATATGCGCAAGCGAGGTCTTACCAAGGCCAGGAGGCCCGCTTAATAAAATATGCTCCAGGGGCTCTTTACGCTGTTTTGTCGCCTGGATGGAAATCTTTAAATTCTCAACTATCTCCTTATGGCCGACAAACTCAGCCAGTTTCTTGGGCCGAAGAGATAAATTCAGGACCATATCCTCTTCGGATTCCTTGGTATCGGCAAGAGGTAAATTGCCTTTAAGCAGCGTCTGGCGCGTCTTTTCTGTCATAGGGGACAATATTATTTTTATTCCTTGTAATCTCTATTTCCTCAAATAGCCCTGATTGCAGAGCCACTATCTCTCTCATCCGCACAAGCTCCAATATCGCCAGGAATATCGCGATAATCTCTGTTTTGCCTTTTGCTCTTACAAATAAAACCGAGAGCTTGACTGAAGGCGCCTCTAGCAATAGATGCAATATGTCATGCACCTTATCTTCAATGGTAAACTCATCTTTAATGACTTGGTAAAACATCTCCTTCGGCACTTCTTTAAGCGCATGGGAGAAAGCGTTGATTAAATCAAATATGTTTGCCTCAAAATATACCTCTTTAGTATCGCCTATTTCCTTCTCTATGTCGGCATTGGGCCTTTTAAAGACCTCTCTCTGGTCGGTTTCGCGGCCACGCAGCTCTTCGGCGATCTGTTTAAACTTCTCGTACTCAAGAAGGCGCTTAACCAGTTCTTCCCGCGGATCCTCTTCTTCTCCGGCGCCTTCCTGCGGCTCTGCGGGAAGGAGCATCTTGGATTTAATCTGCATGAGGGTGGCGGCCATCACCAGGAATTCTCCGGCGATATTTAAATCCATCAGCTGCATAAGGTCTAAATATTCCAGGTATTGCTGGGTTACGCGGGCAATGGGGATATCGTAAATATTGAGGTGGTCCTTTTTGACAAGATACAGGAGGAGATCGAGCGGCCCTTCAAATATTTCCAGTTTTATTTTATATCCCATTTATTGAGCAGACAACTTACGGAATACTAACTTGCATCCTAACTGACGTAAGTTGTAGCCCGTAGGGCGTCTGCGAATTAACCCCTCCGCTATGCAAGAACAGGAGGGGCTGGCTTCTGTTATATGTTGAGCAACTTCTTTACCTCTTCCATGGTCGAAGAGGCAACTGCTTGCGCCTTTTTTTCTCCCGCATCCAATATGTGGAGGATTTCTTCCTTATTTTTTATGAGCTTATTCCTTTTTTCCTGTATGGGCTCTAGAAATTTAATCAGTAGGCTGGATAGCTCCTTTTTACATTCCGTGCATCCGATCTGGGCCTTGCGGCAGCGTTCGTCGATTTCCTGATTGCGCAGAGGGGCGAATACCGCGTAATAGTTATGGACATTGCATTTTTCCGGATGTCCCGGGTCAGTAATTTTGATCCTGGCCGGGTCAGTGAACATACTCTGGACTTTTTTGCGTATGGACTCAGGCTCTTCTGAAAGCGCGATATAGTTATTGTAGCTCTTGCTCATCTTCCTTCCGTCAAGCCCCAAAAGGCGCTTCTCCTTAGTAAGGAGTGCTTCGGATTCCGGAAATATTTCTTTTTTATATATGTGATTAAATCTCCTGACAATCTGACGGGTCAGTTCCAGGTGCGGAAGCTGGTCTTCTCCAACGGGAACAACCTATGCCTTGTAAAGGAGAATATCCGCTGCCTGCAAAACCGGATACCCCAAAAATCCATAGGTGCTTAAATCGCGGTTTTTTACCTCGCGTAGCTGCTCCTTGTATGTCGGGCAGCGTTCAAGAAGCCCCAGCGGTGTAATCAGCGAAAAGGCCATATACAACTCAAGATGCTCTTTTACATGGGACTGTATGAAAATCGTTGACTCGGAAGGCTTGATACCGCAGGCAATCCAATCCATGACGTTATCAATGGCGTATTCCTTTAAATCTTTGGTGTTTGCATATTCAGACATAAGCGCGTGCCAATCGGCGACCATAAAAAAACATTCATATTGTTCCTGTAGCTTCACCCAGTTATCGAGCGCCCCAACAAGGTGGCCTAAATGAAGCCTGCCGGTAGGCCGCATCCCGCTTAATATCCGCTTCTTCATATTTCTATTCGAGCTTCCTGGCTATTTTTTCTATTTCGTACGCCTCGACGATATCGCCTTCCATCATCTGGTCGAAGCCGGTAAAAGTCATGCCGCATTCGAATCCTTCTGCTACATCGCGCACATCATCCTTAAAACGTTTAAGGGAAGATAATTTTCCCTCAAAAACAATTTCTCCGTTGCGTACTATATTAATTAAGGCGGTGCGGTTAAATTTTCCTTTGCTGACGAAACAGCCGGCGACCAACCCCGCCCTTGAAAGCTTAAGGACCTTACGCACTTCCGCCTTTCCCAGGAAAGTTTTCTTGAGCTTTGGCTCAAGCATGCCTTCCACAGCGGCTTTTATGTCATTGGCGAGTTCGTAAATTATGTTATACATCTTGACATCCACGCCTTCTTTCTGTGCGATTTCTCCTGCCAGGTCTTCAATACCGATATTAAAACCAAGTATCAGCGCATTTGAAGCAACGGCCAGGATAACATCGGAATTATTAATATTACCGACTCCGGTATGGATGATATCAAGTTTAATCTCTGAGACATTTAAACGCTCCAGCATTTCTTTTATCGCCCCTAAAGACCCCTGGACATCTGCTTTGATAATCAACTTCAATTCTTTGATTTTTCCCTCTTTTATCTGGGCATGCAGGTCTTCCAGGCTTATTCTCTTAACCGACTTAAGCTGCATCTGTTTCTCTTTCTCCAGGCGCATAGCCACCAATTCCTTGGCTCTTCTTTCATCATCAATAACAAAGAACGGCTCACCTGCGGCAGGGACAGCCGAAATTCCCAGGACCTCGACCGGAAAAGAAGGGCTGACACCAGTTACGGATTGACCCCTGTCATTAAACATAGCCCTGATTTTTCCGTAAAAAGTACCGACGACTATGTTTTCATTAAGGCGCAGCGTCCCGTTCTGAACAAGCAATGTCGCGACAGGCCCCCTACCCTGACTCATCTTTGCCTCTATCACTACGCCGCGCGCAAGGCGGTTAGGATTAGCCTTTAATTCCAGCATCTGCGCTTCAAGAAGAATCATCTCCAGAAGGTTATCTACACCGGCTCCTGTCTTTGCCGAAACAGGTACGGTAATTGTCTTTCCGCCCCAGTCCTCGGCGGCAAGGCCGTGTTCTGATAACTGCTTCTTTACCTTATCGAGGTTTGCCTGCGGTTTATCTATTTTGTTTACGGCTACAATAATAGGCACCCCTGCGGCGGCCGCATGGTCTATTGCTTCCTCTGTTTGAGGCATTATCCCATCGTCAGCAGCCACAACCAATACAACTATATCGGTAACACTAGCCCCCCTTGCCCGCATCGCGGTAAAAGCTTCATGGCCGGGTGTATCCAGAAAAGTAATCCCCCCGTGAGGAAGAGCTACGCGGTAAGCGCCGATATGCTGAGTTATGCCGCCATGTTCTTTCTCCGCAACTTTTGTCTTACGTATGGCATCAAGAAGAGAGGTCTTGCCGTGGTCAACGTGCCCCATAAAAGTAACGATGGGCGAGCGCGGCAGGAGGTCACCTAAAGCATCCTTCTCTTGATGAACACTCAAAGCCAGCTCTTCTGCATCCGGTGCCTTTTTTATCCCGCAACGGTATTTTTCGCAAAGTTTAACCACTACGGGCTCATCCAGCGATTGATTAATACCGACCATTACCCGCATATCCATAAGAGTTTTTATAATTACAGAGGGTTTTTCCTGTAGTTTTATTGCCAGGTCTTTAACTGTAATAGGCAGCTCTAATTCAATCTCTTTTAGCATAACAGGAGCTGCCGGTTCTGCATGGACCTTTTCTTCTATTTTTGGGCTAACGGGCGGCGTAACGACAGGCTTCTTGATTTCCGCTGTTTCTTTTTTAAGAGGGGGTGTTTCTTTTTTTATCGGCGCTGGCCTTACCGCTGTTTCTTTTGTTACGGCTGGCGCAGGTGGCACTTCTATTCTTTTGGGAGGAATTACCGGGGCAATCGGTTTTTTAACTACAACTTCTTCTTTCCGGGGTGGAGTGATTTCCTTTTTTACCGCGGCCCTCGGCTTAACAGGTACGCCCTTCTTTTCTTTTAAGGGTAGCCCCTTCTTAGGCAGCTTTTTTATTACTTTGGTTTTTGCGGCCTTGCTTGCTGCCTTCTTTTCTTTTTTGGGGAGCGCTTCTTTATTGACGGTTGCCTTATTTTTCTTTATTATTTTAGCCATCGCTATTTCACCTGCTATTATTTAAGCTTACCTGCCTGTTCTATTAAACTCTCTGCCTTCTTTTGCCCGATACCTTTTACCTTTGTCAGCCCTTCTACGCCTGCCTTGAGAATATCTTCTATATTGCTTATGCCGGCGGCCTTTAGATTATCAAGTGTTTTTTCACCTATCCCGGACAACTCCTTCAGGAAAGGAGCTTTTTCTTTTTTCTTTTTCTTGGTTTCTTTTTCCACTTTTTCTTCGGCAGGGGCTGCTTCTTCCTTTTTGACTTCCTCTGCCTTTACCGGCTGCATACCGGCGGCTGTTTCCTTGGTGCGGATATCCAGTTCCCATCCGATGAGCCGGGAGGCCAGGCGCACATTCTGGCCGTGTTTGCCGATAGCAAGCGAAAGCTGGTCTGTTGCAACAATGACTTCCGCTTTCATATGCTCCTTATCCAATTTAATCTCGGAAACCTCTGCCGGCGAAAGCGCTGCTTTTATATATTCCCTTATATCATCGCTATAGCGCACTATATCGATTTTCTCTGCCTGTAATTCTCCGACTATATTTCTGACGCGGTTACCCCGCATGCCGACGCATGCGCCCACGCAATCTACTTTTTCATTTTTTGAGGAGACCGCTATCTTTGTGCGCTCTCCAGGCTGGCGTGAAATGGACTTGATCTCCACGATACCTTCATAGATCTCAGGCACCTCCAGTTCAAACAATTTCTTCACTAGATTCGGGTGGGCGCGGGAAAGTATGATCTGCGGGCCTTTTGTCTCTTTCTTTACATCCAATACATAAGCCCGTATCCTCTGGCCCTGCCTGAATTCTTCTTTCGGGGACTGTTCCCGCTTCGGCAACAACCCTTCAGCTTTACCTAAAAGGTCGACAATGATACTACCTTTTTCAAAACGATATACCGTGCCGCTTACAATCTCTCCGACCCTGCCCTGGAAATCATTAAAGATAACATCTTTCTCTGCTTCCCTCATTTTCTGCATTATCACCTGCCGGGCGGTAGATGCCGCGATACGGCCGAAATTAATCGAATCTATCTCCTTGTCATTCAGAAACGCCCTGATTTTCCCGGTAGCAGGATCCAGCTGCACTTTCAACTCTTCTTCGGGCTTGACGTCTATTACCTTTCTTGCCGCGCTTAACAAAGCGCTTTCAATAGCCGCAAGCAGCACTTCTTTTTTTATCCCCTTTTCCCGCTCAATCTGTTCAATTATTGCTAATAGTTCTTGACTCATATGCGCTCCGGATTCTAGTTTTTACCTATGGTTTGTTTTCCTTTTCGTATATTTTGCAGTTTTATCTGTAATTCTATGCCGTCTACGACAAGATATAAATCTTCCTCAGTAACCATTTTTATTTCGCCTTCAAATTCCAATTTTCCCGCAACCGGCTGATAGAGAAAAACCCTGACCGTCCTGTTAAGGCAGCGCGAGAAATCACTCTTTGTTTTAAGGGGCCTGTCCAGTCCCGGGCTTGAAACCTCCAGGATATAACTTTCCTGAAGGAGATTTTTTTCATCAATTATTATCCCGAGCTCCCGGTTAATAGCGGCGCATTCCTCTAAACTAATTCCGCCTTCAGGCTTATCAACGAGCATAGTTAAAATAACCTTGCCCCCTTCAAAACGATGCGTAAGCTCTACTAAATCCACAATTCTCGTAACCAGATACCCGCTAATAATCTGCCGCAGCTCTGTAGCAAATGCCTCTCTATCCATTTATAATCCTTATTATTTCATTATACACCTGTTCCGGAGTAGATTTTATCTTTTTTGCGTCCCGGCGCACCTTTAATTCCAGGTTTTGCTGCTGCAGGAATTCCTTTCCGATAATTACCTGTAAGGGGATACCTAATAAATCGGCGTCTTTGAATTTTACTCCCGGGCGCGTATCACGGTCATCCAGAAGCGCATCCACGCCATTCTCACGCAGCTTTTTGTATATATCCATGGAACCGGACATTATCTGTTTATCACTGACATCTAAAGGCAGGATGATGACTTTATAAGGTGCAACTTCCATGGGCCAGATGATACCTTCTGAGTCATTATTCTGTTCGATAACAGCCGAAATAAGCCGCGACACCCCTATCCCGTAACAACCCATAATAATCGGTTGAAGTTTTCCTTTGGCATCAAGAAAATTTGCATTAAGGGTAGATGTATATTTAGTGCCGAGTTTGAAGATATGGCCCACTTCAATACAATTTATTGTTTCCGTAGACGTCCCGCATATGTCGCATTTTTCTTTCCCTGTATCCTTGGCCGTTCGATTCGTGTTACATTTCGCACAACGTAAAACCAGGTCTTCCCCGTTTTGGGCCGGAACCATGAATTCGTGGGAGACCTTGCCACCCATAATGCCGGAGTCGGCCTCCGTAATAAGCGTATCAAGGCCCAGGCGGCTGAATATTCTCCGGTAGGCCTCATACATCGCCTGATAATTCTTATCAAGTCCGGCTTCATCGTTATCAAAACTATAGGCGTCTTTCATAATAAACTCGCAGGCCCTAATTAAGCCGAAACGCGGCCGCATCTCATCGCGGAACTTTGTCTGTATCTGGTATAATATAAGGGGCAGCTGCTTATAGCTGGAGACATGGTTCTTTACTAAATCAGTGATTACCTCTTCGTGCGTAGGGCCAAGGCACAACTTACGGCCCCGCCTGTCGGAAAACCTGAACATCACTTCTCCAATATCCTTATCACGGCCTGTCTTCTGCCACAATTCCAGGGGTTGCAATGCCGGTAGCAGCAATTCACTGGCTCCACAGGTATCCATCTCCTGCCGGATGATATCTTCAATCTTTTCTAAAACCCTTAAGCCCAGGGGTAAATACGAATACGCGCCTGCCATAAGCATGCGCACGAGCCCGGCGCGCAGCATTAGTTTATGGCTTACGCACTCTGCTTCCTGCGGTGTTTCTTTTAAAGTCGGGATAAAATTCCTTGACCAGAGCATATCTTTAGCCTTTATTAAACATTTCTTTGGGCAGAGTTACTCCTGCTTTCGTAAAAAGATTATAAAATGAAGGCAAGACCCCTGTCGCATGCCAGGCGCCCTTTACCTTGCCATCTCCGGCAATCCCTTCCATTTCATAAACAAAGATATCCTCAAGAGTAAATTCTTCTCCTTTTAAGGCGCCTACCTGCGTAATATTAGTGATTTTACGTGAACCATCCAAAAGCTGTTCCTGCTGGACAATAAGATTAATGCTGGTTGCAATCTGGCGGTGTATTGCCTGCAGGCTTATCGGGATACCTGAAGTTAAAATCATTGTTTCCATGCGGTAAATAACATCCTTTGGTGAATTGGCATGGAGGACGGCAAGGGAACCCGTATGCCCTGAGCAGATTGCCTGCAACATATCCAACGCCTCGGCCCCCCTTATCTCTCCGATAATAACCCTGTCCGGCCGCATCCTTAATGAATTAGTAAAAATCTCTCTTATGCTTATCTCGCCTTTTCCTTCGACGCTTTTCTGCCTTGCCTCCATACGTACCACATGCTCCTGATTCATGCGCAATTCAGCAGTGTCCTCGATAGTAATTATACGGTCCTCGTTGGGTATAGCGGAGGAAAGGACATTGAGGGTAGTGGTTTTACCGCATCCAGTGGCGCCGGAGAAAATGATATTTACCCTCGCCCTTATGCAACCAATCAAAAAATCAGCCATCCGTCTGTCCAATGTCCCTAAATTAATCAGGTCCTCTACAGTATTAATCTCTTTTAAAAACTTTCTGATTGTCAGTATCGGGCCATCCAGGGCAAGGGGTGGGATAACAATGTTTGCGCGCGAACCGTCTTGAAGGCCGACTTCCGTGTAGGGATTGAATTCGTCGACGTGGCGGCGGGTAAGCGCAAGCATTTTATGGATCAGGTACATAAGCTGGTTACTGTCTTCAAAAGTTATGCCGGTAAGAGTCCTCTTTCCGTCTTTTTCCGCGTAAATCTTTTTCGGGCCATTGACCATAATCTCTGTGATGCGGGGATCCTGTAAAAGTTTTTCCAGGGGGCCGTATCCGGTCAACTCGTCTATTAACTCCTGAGTTATCCTATTTTTCTCCTCTTCCGATATGCTCCTATAATCGTGCTGCTTCAATATTTCTTCAAGGACCATGCTGATTCTTTCTTTTAATTCCAAAGGGTCTATTTTCTCCTTTGACGCTAAAGCGCTGTAGGCGGCGACTATTTTCTTCTTTATCTGATCCTTAAGCGTATTCTGCATTTATCCCTCCGCTATTTCTTTTAACAAAATACTGCCGGCCTTGCTTGCCGATATTTTACGTACGGGCTTGCCTTTTTTAAAGAGGAGCCCCTCTTTACTGCCGAATGCTACACCTATATCCGCTGCCTTTGCTTCTCCCGGGCCATTGACTAAACAGCCCATAACTGCCACTGAAAGCGGCCGAGTTGAAAGTTTAGGGTTTGCGGTTAACAACTTATTTTCTAATTCTTTGACTATCCCTGGTAAATCAACTTCGCAGCGCCCGCACGTCGGACAACTGATTATGCCCGGGCCGAAATGCCTAAGCCCAAGGGAGGAAAGTATGGTCCTGGCAACCCCTACTTCCTGTAATGGGGCAGCTGTAAGCGAAACCCTGATAGTATCGCCTATCCCATCTAACAGCAATACCCCCAGGGCAATACCGGACTTTATAGTTCCATTGGTCTCGGAGCCGGTCGCTGTAACTCCTAAATGCAGGGGGTAATCGCAAAGGCGTGCAATTTTGCGGTAGGCCTCTATCGTCTCTATAACGTCGGATGCCTTAAGTGAGATAACTATATCATAAAATCTTGATTTTTCAACCATTCTTATATAGCTTAAGGCTGATTTTACGAGCCTGTCTGCCATACCGCTCTTTGCGCCAGCTTCCCTTACAGAACCGGAATTTAACCCTATCCGTAAAGGTATATTAGCGCTTTTAAGGGCACCTACTACCGAAGCCACTTCTTCTTTCTTATAAATGTTACCTGGATTAAGCCTGATTTTATCTGCCCCATTTTCAATCGCCTTTATTGCAAGACGCCAGGAAAAATGTATGTCGGCCACCAGCGGCACCTTTACGCCAGCTTTGATCTTTTTAATGGCCGCGGCATCTTTTTCGTCTTTTACGGCAAGCCTTACGATTTCACAGCCGGCCTTTTCTAATTCCGCGATCTGGCAAAGCGTATTCTCTATATCCGCGGTCCTGGTCTTGGTCATCGACTGAACAGCTACCGGATGGCCGGAGCCGACCGTAATCTTGCCTATTTTAATAGTCTTGGTTTTACGCCTTTTTATTTTTACCATTTTAAGAAAAACCTGTAGATTTTATCCCCGTAAATCCTCATTATATCATTATAGGTAAAGATAACGAACAAAGAGAAAATAAGTGTAAGGCCCGCCCTGGTTATGAACTCTTCGGTCTTTTTACTCAATAATTTTCCCCTGATCTTTTCAAGGCCCAGGAACATGACGTGTCCGCCATCCAGAACCGGCAGAGGTAGAAGATTACAAATACAAAGATTTATGGATAATACCGCAAAAAGGTTTATAAGCGGTATTAAACCCTGAGTCGCTATCTTGGCGGTGATGAAATAAAGCCCCAAAGGCCCCGCAGCAGAATCTCTAATCGATAATCTACCCGTAACCATAAACCATAGCGCCTTGTAAGTCAATACGGTTAAAGACCAGGTCTTCTTGATGCTGCGTTTAAATGATTCCAGGAACCCGTAACGCATAGTTATAATTTCATCCCCGGGGAATATGCCCAGAAGCCCCATACTGCGCCTTTGGCCGAATGTATCCTTGTATTGCTTTTCTTTTATAGGCACCAATACATCAAATTCCTTGTTTTCTCTAGAAACTAAAAGCCTGACCACATCCGGTTCTTTCTTGGATTGGACAATCTTCTGTAAATCCTCAAAAAACCGCACCTTCTTTCCGTCTACGGCAAGTATCCTGTCTTCTGCCACAAGCCCCGCCTCTTTTGCCCCAAACCCGTCAATAACACCGCCGATTTTTGTGGTTACCGTAGGGTATCCGACAAAAAATATCAGCCAGAAACAGAGGAATCCCAATATATAATTAAAAAGCGGGCCGAAGAATATAATCCAGAAACGCCTCCCCGGGGGTTGCGCAAGATATTCATCGGGCTTACCGCTATATTCATCGAGATTATCCCCGGCAAGTTTTATATATCCGCCAATGAGCACGGTCTTAACCCCGTATTCGGTATCGCCCTTCTTTCTGCTGAATATCTTTCGGCCTCCTATCCCCACAAAAAATTCCTGGATCTTGACACCCAGTTCCCTTGCCATAAGGTAATGGCCGAATTCATGGACCAATACGGTTATACCTAAGATAAATAAGAATATAAATATACCGTAAATAAAATCAAGAAATTGCATCATTTTATCAGTTTAAGCTAGTGATAACCTCTGCCGCCATTTTTCTTGCCCAGGCATCCGCCTCGAGTATATCTCTAAGAGCGGGTTTTTCTTTGCCCCTGTGCCTGCTTAGGACTTTCTCAATAACGTCCGGTATCGAGGAGAAACTAATCCGCCCTTTTAGGAATTCATCTACGCTTATTTCGTTTGCGGCATTTAATACGCAAGGCGCCGTGCCCAATTTCTTTGCTGCCTTATACGCTAATCCCAGACAGGGAAACTTCCCGTAGTCCGGCCTTTCAAAACTCAATTCCTCCAGACGATAAAAATCAACTCGCGCCAGCCTGTTAGGCAGACGGTCGGGATAGGAAAGCGCATATTGTATGGGTATGCGCATATCTGTAGCAGAAAGTTGCGCCAGGATAACCCCGTCTACGAATTCAACCATAGAGTGTATAATTGCCTGCGGGTGGATAAGTATTTCTATATTTTCAAGTTCCGTGTCAAACAAGAACATTGCCTCCAGAAGCTCAAGGCCTTTGTTCATTAGCGTTGCGGAATCAACGGTAATCTTCCTGCCCATTTTCCAGCGCGGATGCTCCAGGACCCTGCCGAGAGATGCTGTGCGCATCGCTTTTTTACTTACCTTCCTGAATGGCCCGCCGGATGCAGTCAGATAAATCCGCCTTACCTTTCTATTATCCTCCCCTTCAAGGCACTGCCATATGGCAGACTGCTCGCTGTCGACGGGAATAATTTTCGCATTATTGCGCCTTGCCGCCTCCATCACAATAGGGCCTGCCATAACCATCGCTTCTTTATTGGCAAGAGCAATCTGCTTGCCATTTCTTACCGCTTCTAACAGCGGGATAAGGGCACTAGCGCCGCTCGTCGCAAGCAATACCTCTTCTACCTGAGGCATTGCCGCTATTAGAGCCAGGCCCTCTTTACCTATTAATAATTTTGTTTTTCCCAGGGACCCTTTTATTTTATTTGCCGAAACAGGGTCGCCTACGCATACGGATAACGGCTTAAACTCCTTTACCTGTCTTGCTAATAATTCGATATTGGAATTAGTGCTTAGCGCCGCAACTTTAAATTTCCCCGGGAAACTCCTTATTACTTCCAACGCATTAAGGCCGATAGACCCTGTTGAACCCAGTATCGCCAGAGTTTTCATTTTATAAAGATGCTTAAGTAAAAATAGAAAACTGGTGCGGTAAATAAAATACTATCCAATTCATCAAGGATGCCGCCCATCCCGGGGAGGATATTCCCGGAATCCTTCACGCCGCAATCACGCTTTATCAAAGATTCCGAGAGGTCTCCCAGTTGGCCGATAATCCCCAGAAAAATGCCTACGCAGGCGAGATGTATCAAGGATAAGTGCAAAACCGGCTTCATGGCCATCGCCCCTAATACGCTAAAAATGATCCCGCCCACAGACCCTTCAACGGATTTTTTCGGGCTTATGCGCGGCATTAACGGCTTTTTTCCGAAACGTGTGCCGATAAGGTATGCGCCTATATCACCGCCCTTGGTAATCAATAACACCATGCTTAAAAGCCCTATGCCGTCCTGAAGGTTACGTATCTTTATTAAAAAGCTTAAAAACCAGGAAACATACAGTATCCCGAATATGGTCGTGGAGATATCTACTACGACGCCGTTGTTGTTGCGGCGCTTAAATTGCATAACAATGAGAAAAATAAGGCTTAAGACTATAAACAGGAGCTCCCAGCGCTTTGTGAGTTCAAAACGAAGAAGTATGGAAAGTGGTATAAGCGAGCCCATGACGACGCCAAAGTATTTGTAGATACCTATACCCTTAATTTCTAGCATCGTGAAGAATTCGTAAAGCCCAAGGATTATAAAAACCATGATAGCCACATCGAAGACCGGCTCATAGAATATGGCCGCGATAATTATGGCTATAAGCACTACCCCGCTAATTATTCGTTTTACGAGCATCGAGACCGCCAAATCTCCTCTTGCGGCTTTGAAATTCAACGATTGCATCTTCTAAATCCTGACGACTGAAGTCAGGCCAGTATTTTTTTGTAAAATAAAGCTCTGAATAAGAAAGCTGCCATAAGAGAAAGTTACTGATACGCGTCTCGCCGCTGGTACGTATCAGTAAATCGGGATCGGGCAGGCCTGCCGTATAAAGGTAATTATTCATTTTCTCAAGGGTAAACTCTTCTATCTTTTCTTCTCCCCGCACAACAGAAGCTGCAAAACGCTTCGCCGCCTCCACTATCTCCTGGCGCGAGCCGTAATTTAAAGCTAAAACCATAAGCATCCCGGTATTATCCTGCGTATCCTTTTCTCCTTCTTTTATTTTCTTTTGGATATCTCCGGGCAGGGGGTCACTGGCGCCTATCACCCTAAAGCGCATATTGTTCTTATCCAGTTCCTTTATTTCCTCCTTTAAGAAGTTATCCAGATACTTCATAAGAATACCTATCTCTTTTTTTGGCCTGCGCCAGTTCTCCGTAGAAAAAGCAAAAAGGGTGACTATCCTGACCCCTAATTCGGATGAGGCCTTCACTATCTCCCTGACCCGTCTTATCCCCTCTCTGTGACCGGCAGTGCGCGCAAGCCCTTGTTCCTGTGCCCAGCGTCCGTTGCCGTCCATGATAATGGCGATATGTTGAGGAATGTTATTTTTATCTATCATATTAGTTCATGGTTCATGGTTCATGGTTGATAGTTGATAGTACTATGAACTATCCACTATGAACTATGAACTACTACTGGTGGACTCGATAATCTATATTGGGGAAGATGTTGTCTTTGTATTCAATATCACTTAGCCAGTTTTCGTCAATAGAATTGGAGCGGATTTCTTCATAAAGCCTGAGGAATCTAAGCAGGTGTTCTTTTGTGCGCCGTATAGCGTAAGTGGTGTGCGTTCCGGTTCCCATAATAAAACCCCAGTCAGAACTTTGCGCCAGGAGCAATTCGCGCAATGCCTGATTTAATCCCCTCTTTAATAACCCATCCGTATCAGGGAATTGTTTTGCCAATTCAGTCATCCTTATGGAAGCTGTATGAATGTGGCGGTAAACCCAGTCGTTTGAGCCCTGCAGCCACATCTCACTGTAACCTTTCCATCCCCAGCTGGAAAGCGAGGGAGTTATTACCTGATTGCGCGGATTCTCCATCAGGTACTCAGAAGGTGTCACCAGGCGCAATTCATCCTGGTCAAAAACAATTTTTCTGATCAGAAAATCCAGCCACAGCGGGCCTTCATACCACCAATGGCCGAATAGTTCGGCGTCATATGGAGAGATTATCATGGGTTTTCTTTGCATAAGCTCATAAAGATAATCGACCTGCTTCTGCCGGTTAAACATAAAATTACCCGCGTGTTCCGCGGCTTTCTGCATTGCCCACTGCGGCATGTATGGTTCCTTGTGGTCATTGGTCCCTGTAATACGATAATATTTTATACCGGTATTTATTCTAACACCATCAGGATGTATATACGGCTTTATGTAATCGTATTCCAGGTCAAAACCTATATCGCGATAGAACTCGCGGTAGTTATAATCACCGGGGTAGCCTTCAATTGATGACCAGACCTGTTTAGAGGATTCCAGATCACGGGCAAAACAGGCAACTCCCGTGCCCTTACAGTAAACAGGGGCAAAGACCCCGTATTTGGGCCGCGGTGTTCCGTGTAATACGGCATGCGCGTCACCAAAGAAATAGCTAAGGCCGGCTTCTTTAAGTATAGCGTCCTGCCCAGGCTGATAACCGCATTCAGGAAGCCATATGCCTTTTGGTTTCCTCCCGAAAACACTCTCATAATGAGAAACTGCTACTTTAACCTGCGCGCGCACAGAGTCACGGCAGACATCCATAAGCGGAAAATAACCATGCGTCGCCCCGCAGGTAATGATTTCTATTTTACCTAAATCCTGGAAATTCTTGAAAGCAGATACTAAATTACGGTCATACCGCAGGAAAGTATCACGGGCGCGCAAAAACCCGTCCCGATACATATACGCAAGACTGTTGAAAGCGCCCTGCCAAGCAGTGCGTTCGATCTCTTTATTACTTAACTCAATCAGTTTATTAATATGCTTGATATACCTCTCCTGGAGCAGGGGGTCGCCAAGCATGGAAATCAATGTCGGGCTTAAAGTCAAGGTCAGGCGGAAATCGACATTATCTTTCAGTAGCCCTTCAAATACCCATATCAGGGGAATATAGGTTTCTGTAATTGCCTCGTAAAGCCAATCCTCTTCCAGGAAATCCTCGTGCTCCGGATGCCTGACAAAAGGAAGGTGGCCGTGTAATACTAAGCAGAGATATCCTTTATTCATGGTTAGAATAAGATATTATCCTATTTTAAATAAGCGCATAACTTACGAATCCCGAAACTTCGGGATGAGTAAGTTATGTCCTCACTTATTTGGTTTCCCGCGCTACGATGGGGGTTATGCTGCGCTCATCTGTTCCGTCGCAAGACCTGGCTTTTACGGGTATGTGTTGTTTACCGTCAGGCAGCGCGAAGCGCAAGGTGAAAGTCCCGTCTTTCCTTAATTTTATGTTTTTGCCCTGGACTGTAACATGGGCATCGGGTTCTGTAGCGCCATACACAATCAACTCACAGTCTACCGCCAGCCAGAATTTCTTTTCTCCCGGCTTCTTTACGGGGCTAGCCATTGAGGCAACGCCTCCTGAAGTAATTAACCTCTGCCTCCAGGCCTTTCCTACTGGAGAACTCTTGCCCAATCCGAACCCCATCCCATAGAGGCGGCTAAACATATCATCCGGCACCATCCATTCCTCGTCGGTGATCCAGGATGGCCCCTCGGCAGGAGTCTGAACCACGTTAGACCGCAATATGGTAATGAACTTTCCGTCAGCAAGCAGTAAACCGAAATCGACGCACCAGGATTTTCCGGGAGAGCCAGAGTCAATGTACCAGCTATTCGCATGCTCATTTATGTAGATATCAAAAAACCTGTTGGCGTTGTTTCCGTCAAAATTGATATCCGTGACATCGTAGACCCTTAAAACGCGTTTTGCCTGATAAAAATTCTGCTCGCCGATCTTACCCTTTACTTCTCTAAGAGTAGAATCCTTTACTTCCCAATACGCGTGCAGCCACCAGGGATCGCGCACCTGTAATATCAAACTGTCCCTGTCATAGCGGAAAGGCAATTCCTGAGTAAAGCTGCGGGGTGAAGGTAAGTTTTCTGGATGTGAAAACTTTGCCTGACCGATCAGGACTTCTTCTACGCCGACAGAAACTTTTTTCGCGGCAAGGACAGCACTCTTTTTCTTTACCGCTGCCAAAACTTTTCTGGCCTTCTTTTTTACAACCACCTTTTTTCTTTTTATTTTACGCGCTACAGCTGCCATAGAAACCGCCTCCCCTCTTTAATAAAAAGGGGGATAAACTCCCCCTTTCTAAAAAAATCTGATTTGTTTACCCCCCTACTTCATTTTGCCTTTACTTTGCTTTTACCGCCCGCCAGGGCATCTTTCAAATCTTCTTCGAGCGTTTCCTTAAGCTTGGTTACTTTTTCCAACTCTTCTTTCAGGCTCTGGTCAACCAACTGCTCCTGTACCAGCGCCTTCTTAACCGCCTGGTGCGCTGCTTTCTCGTCATCCAATTCCTTTTCCTTTGCCTTTAATTTCTCTGTAAGGAGATTTCCCTGCTGACTGATCTTACTTAACTTTTCTTCAATATCAAGGCGTTTGCCCATCTCAACGTCGCGTAACTTCGTCATACGAAAATTAGCGCTACAGGAGCCAACGGCGACGATAAAGAATAGGGCACTTAAAATAGCGAAAATTATTACCAGCCTATTCCGTAATGATTCTTCCATAAATTATTCTTTTTTTATTTCAGATTAGCGGGTACGGCTTTCTGAGGAGTGCTTTCTCCTGCTCCCTTGACCTTGTTTATCTTAGGAATTATTACGATCTCAACCCTGCGGTTTGATTTCCTGCCTTCTCTTGTATCATTAGTTGCCACAGGAGTGTATTCGCCGTATCCTATTGCAGATAATCTGTCGGGAGATATGCCTTTTTCATTGACAAGATAATGCAGCACGCTTAAGGAGCGCGCAGTGGATAATTCCCAGTTTGACTTCCAGGTTGAATGTTTTATCGGCTGGTTGTCGGTATGGCCCTCTATACCTATATTATATTCGGGGACGTTCTCTTTCAGTATACTGGCTACTTTACCAAGCACAGGATACGCCTCGCTTCTGATCTTGGCTTTGCCGGAATCAAAAACCAGGTCTCCAACTACCGTGATAACCAGGCCTTTCTCCATCATCTGTAATTTTACATCCTGGTCCTGTATTTCCTTATTAAGCCTGGATTCCAGTAATTTCTTTGCCTGGCTTAATTCATCTACCTGCGCAGATAATTCTTCTATTTTTTGCGCGTCAGAACGCCTGCCCTTCTGAAAAATAAAGGTGCATCCGGCTAAGGCGATACTTACAAATAACACTAACCCCGTTTTAATGATTTTTTCCCGCATTTTGACCTCCTATTTTTTGAAAGTTCACTATAACATAACCCTATATACTAGTCAAGGAAAATAGTATCCGCGCGGGCAGAGCCAACGGAAATTATCCTGATTCTTGTTTCCAACAGCTCCTCCAGAAGTTTAAGATAATCCCTTGCGCCAACAGGCAAATCACGATAACTTCTTGGCACCTTTGCGGTTTTATTCCAGCCGCAAACTCTTTTATACACCGGCTTTGCCTTACTTACCGCTTCTAAATCTTGAGGAAATTCTTTAAAACTCTTGCCCTTATATTTGTAAGCCACGCAGACATTTATCGTTTTAAGGCCGTCTAATACATCCATCTTCATTATCGCCAGTTCCGTTATGCCGTTTAGAAGAATGGATTCTTTGACCATTACCGCGTCAAACCACCCGCAGCGCCTGGGCCGGCCGGTCGTAGCGCCATATTCGCAGCCCTTTTCGCGTATTAATTTTCCAAATGCGGACCCGAATTCAGTGGGAAACGGACCTTCACCTACCCTGGTCGTGTATGCCTTGGCTACGCCTACTACTTTATCTATCGCTGCCACGGATACGCCTGTGCCGGTACAAGCACCCCCACTTGTAGTAGAAGAGGAAGTAACGAATGGATAGGTTCCAAAATCAATATCCAGGAAAGTCCCCTGCGCTCCCTCGAAAAGAATATCTTTTTTATTTTTGATCGCGTTATTCAGAAGATGCGAGACATTACATATATATTTCGAGAATACCCCGCCGTAATGCAGGTATTCCCTGTAAATCTGCCCGAAATTAAACCCGGGGTGGCCAAACACCTTCTTAAAGATTTCGTTTTTTTCTTTGAGGTTATCCTGCAGCTTCTCTTTAAATATCCTGGCGTTAAGAAGATCGACCATGCGGATTCCGCAACGGTTTATCTTATCCGCATAACAGGGGCCGATACCCCTGCCGGTAGTGCCTATCCTGTGCATCCTTTTGGTTTCGCGCAACTGGTCTAGTATCCTGTGATACGGTAATATAACGTGGGCAAGGCCAGATATTTTAAGGCGCCCACCCACCTTTACTCCTGCCTTAGTTATATACTCTATCTCTTGAAGGAGCACCTTGGGGTCAACGACTACGCCGTTACCTATACAGCAGATCTTTGCCTTATGGAGGATGCCTGAAGGGATAAGATGAAAGATATACTCTTTGTCATCTACCACGACGGTATGGCCCGCGTTATTACCGCCCTGATAACGCACGATATAATCTACCTTGGCAGACAGGATATCTATTATCTTGCCCTTACCTTCATCTCCCCATTGTGTACCTACTAGTACTGTATTCATATTTTAGTTCATGGTTCATGGTTCATGGTTGATAGTTTTTAAAATAGGTCTTACTATGAACTATCCACTATGAACTATGAACTATTGTGGATTCATCGTAAATATTTTGCGCGCTATCTCAGGGTAGCTGGCAATAAAGCGCAGCTCGTCGTCAACAAGCGGCTTTTGATTGTGGACATTGGCGTATCTGACCAGCTCAAGTATCTGGGTCGCCTCACCGTCATCTTTAAATGCCACTTCCAGTTTTTCGTATACGTTACGGAAACCTTTTATCCCGGAATATTCCCCGGCAGTGATTTTACGGCCGGTCTCAACTATCTCCGGTTCTCCCCTGCCCAGCTCTTCAAAATCATACAATTCGTAATTGCGCCTGTCTTTCAATGCACCGTCGGCATGGATCCCTGATTCATGGGCAAAAGCATTAGCGCCCACCCCGGGTTGATTTATGGGTATGGGGACACCAAAGGCATAGGAGGCGTATTTACAAATCTTCCATGCCGCCTTAAGGCTGATTTTCTCGTCGAGGCGGTAATCATGCATGCCGGTGCCGTATTTAATGGCGAGTATTACGGAAACAAGGTCTGCGTTTCCCGCACGCTCACCCATCCCGTTAACGCAGGTATTGATATACGCATCTACGCCTGAGTCAACGGCAGCCCTGGCCCCTGCTATTGAATTAGCGACTACCAGGCCCAGGTCATTATGGCAGTGCACCTCTACAGGTATAGCCACTGCTTCGGCTAAAAGCTTAATCCTTTCGTAAATACTAAAAGGGGTGTCGCAACCGAGGGTATCACAATAACGGATCCTATGCGCCCCCGCGATCTTAGCTGCCTGCGCAAATTCAATCAGATATTCCATCCTTGTCCGTGAAGCGTCTTCAGCATTAACTCCTATGCTTTCCGAGCCGCATTTCTTTGCCTCTTTAACCGCTTCTATCATTTCCTGGATCACCGAGGCGTGGTCAAGTTTTCCTTTAAATTTATGTATGATCATCTGGTCGGAAGTCGAAATCGAAAGGTTTAAATGCTCTAGCCCGGGCACCAACTTAAAAGCATTCTTTACATCTTCCTTCGTCGCCCGCAGCCAGCCACCTAGGCGTATCGGCGAAAAGGCACCCTTTTTTGCCAATTCCAGGTTAGCATTAAGGTAATTGGTCTCATGGTGCGTAAGGGGAAACCCGAATTCAGACTGGAATACCCCCATCTCATTAAGATAAGAATTAATCATTGTCTTCTGCAGCTTAGAAAGACAGATCCTGGATGTCTGCACTCCGTCCCTGTTTGTAACGTCGATAAGGTAAATCTTGGGTTTATTCGCCATATGCGCTCACCTCTTTAGGATTTTCTTCAACTCTTTTTTTGTCGGCACACCCTTTGAACTAAATACCCTCTGGTTATCCAGCACATAAACAGGCCCGAGCATTATCTGCAGGTCCCTATTTAAGCTGATGTTATTTTCTAATAAACTAGCACCTTCCCTGCCTCTTGCGCAGGCCTTGATATTGGCGGTATCCAGCTTACCAAGGCAATCTTCCCACCATGAACTGTTTATATTCTTTGCGCGGCAGCTTAGATAATCCCAGAAGCGCTCAGGATAGTATTTCTGGACGCAGACGCTACGCAGATATTCCTCTGTTTCGCTGTCGCCATAGGCTGCCTCAAAACCAGACTCAGTGGCCCTTGCCAGAAAATGTATTGTGGGGTTAAACTCTCTTAATGTCTCGAGCAAACTGCTCATATCCTTATCATATAAACTCAAGAAAGCATCGAAGTTGCCTTGTATCTTCTCCCTGTTCAGAAAATACTCGATGCCGCTTAATTGGGGTTTTAAAACATAGAAATCGCCGCGGTCATCCAAAGAGTCCTTTATATCCGCAAAAGCGTCCTGCCTCTCTATCTCTTTTCCTATTAAATATGCCGGCAGCGTAGATATGAAAAATTCCTTAACAACTTCCTGCGCTTTCTTATCCGGATAATAAAGGACAGTTTGCCTTAGCCCCGGAAAACGGTCCTTCAAGGGCTTAACAACCCGGCCGGGATTACAGGTAATACAATCGGCGGTGGTCACAACAAGGAGCCTGGCTAGAGGTGCTTCTTTAAATATGCACTGCGAATGAATATTGCCCGCATTCTCACAGATTCCCACAAATCCTTCTTTCTTGCAAAAAGAATCATCGAAACAGCGCGGCAGTATCTTTAAGACATCCGGATCTTCTTTAATCTGCGGGGAAACCCGCAAATCTTCTACTTTAAAACGCGCTACCTTATTATTCTCCCATGTAAAAGAAATCTTTCCGATGAAGCGGCCCTCCCAGGAAGCGCGTAACAAAATGGTATTGCCTATCTTGCTGGAAGATTCTCCGGAAAGAGGGGCATTGCCCACGATTAGTATATCGATACCGCTGGTTTCACTTAGCAGTTTTATATCTTCTGACTCCCCTATATTGCTCAATACTATAATGAGCGCAGCTCCTTTTTGCTTTGCTTCAAGGATGGTACGACGCAGGGAAATCTTTGGGTCCTCTATCTTAATGGCTACGGATTTCCTGGCGGCGGCAATATCAGTTAAACCGATAAGCGCGATCTTTACACCCGAAACATCTTTGATTAAATAAGGTAATACATTTTCCCCTTTAAGATTGCAGGACACAAGCTTCAGTTTTGTATTAGCGGTATTCTGATTGAAGAACTCCGGACCGAAATTAAACTCGTCATCTCCTACTGCCACGGCATCATAAGGCATAATCTCCATGGCCTTAAAGGCTACCAGCGTCCGCTGCATATCCAAGGGTAGGTTCTGCGTATATTCATCCTGAGTGCCTGCGGCGGAGAAATCACCGCAATCGACGACAAGCGCGTTAGGATATTTCTTTTTCAGTTCCTTAAAGAGAGTTGCCCTTCTGCTAACTCCGCCGTCCGGCTCAATCGGGCAGTGGCAAGGATAAATCATCCCGTGTGTAGAACCGGTATACAGGACGGTAATATCCCCTGCAAAAAGCAGGTGGGGAGAAGACAGGCACAGAAAACCGTACAAGAAAAATAGTAACCGTTTCATGCTCATAGAAACTAACTCCGTATGATTTTAACGGTGAGAATATTCTTCAATTTCTTTATCTTATCAAGGACTGCCGTGGGAACCGGGCTATCCACATTTAATACGCTGATAGCTTTTCCCCCGGGGGTATCGCGGCCAAAGGTCATAGCTGCTATGTTTATATTGTGCTCCCCCATGACCGTCCCTAAGTTTCCGATTATGCCTGGTTTATCCCAGTTGTTGATAAAAACCATTTCACCTTCCGGAGATAATTCCACATAATACTCGTCGATCTTTACGACCCTTGGCTGCTTATTGGAAGCAAGTGTCCCCGACACTCTTCTGGTTTCTTTATCCGTGACCAGTTCTACCTGGATAAGGTTAACAAATTCCTCTTCCTGGGAGGACTTGCCCTCGTTTATTTTTATACCCCTCTCCTTGGCCAGGGTCACGGCATTTACAAAATTAACCGTCTCCTGCAATATCGGCGTAAGCACACCCTTTACCAGCGCCAAAGTCAAAGGCGTAAGGTCATTTTTAGTTATCTCGCCGCTATACTTAATGTTTAACTGGGAAAGCCTTCCTTCCACCAATTGGCTGCTGAATATTCCTAATTTTTCAGCAAGATTTATATACGGTTCAATAATTTTACATACCTCAGCTTCAAGGCAGGGGTAGTTTGCGGCATTACGAATTCCCCGCCCCAAAAGCGCGTCGCGCACGATCTGGGCTACTTCGATAGCGACATTTACCTGAGCTTCCTCGGTAGAGGCGCCCAGGTGAGGAGTGGTAATAACATTATCCAACTTTAATAATTCGCTGTCGGCAGGAAGGGGCTCCTGTTCAAAAACATCCATAGCCGCGCCAACGACTTTACCTTCTTTGATAGCAGCAGCCAGCGCCCTCTCGTCGATAATACCACCGCGGGCGCAGTTTATGATACGCACTCCTTTTTTCATAAGGCCGAACTCTGCGGTAGAAATCATGTGTTTGGTTTCTTCCGTAAGAGGCGTATGAACGGTAATATAATCTGAATTGGCGAGGAGCTCTTTTAGCTCCACTATCTCAACACCCATACTTTGCGCAACCTCGCGGGATAAAAACGGGTCGAACGCCAGGATCTTCATTCCAAAAGAAAGCGCCTTTTTGGCTACTTCCGAACCTATCCTGCCGAATCCTACAATACCCAGCATCTTACCGTAAAGCTCAACCCCCATAAACTTGGAACGTTTCCATTCTCCTTTTTTCATCGAGGCATTTGCCTGGGGGATATTCCTGGAAAGCGCCAGTATCATGCTGAATGTATGTTCGGCGGTAGAGGTGGTGTTGCCGGCTGGCGTATTCATAACGATGATACCTTTCTGGGTTGCTGCTTCAAGGTCAACGTTATCGAGGCCTACACCTGCCCTGCCGACTACCTTAAGACGGGAGGCGACATTGATAATATCTTTCGTTACTTTGGTAGCACTCCTTACAATGAGCGCATCATACTCCTTAATAATTTCTTTTAGGGCATCGGGTTTTAAATCCGTCTTTACGTCAACTTCGAATTCCTTGACTTCTTTGAGTATTTTAAGTCCCTCTTCCGATAAGGGGTCGCTGACTAATATTTTCATTTACCCTCCTTAAATGAACAATGCCTTGATTTCAACGTGCCTCTGGCGTTTACGTTGAAATCATCCTGCGCCCTGCGCAGGACTTGGTGTTTATTGTTTATTTAACTCCGCGCTATGCGCGGAGTTTTACCTTAAAAATACCTGTTCGGCTGCGGCTACGCCCGCGCCTAGATTAAATTTATACCCCATCTGAGCAAGCACTTTCTCAATGCAAGAGATGCCTGCGATGATATCGAACTCTTCAATAAAACCCATGTGGGCGATGCGGAAAACCTTGCCTTTTAATTCATCCTGTCCTCCGGCAATGGTTACACTGTAAGTATCGCGCATTGTCTTGACCAGTTTCTCTCCATCGATATTAGCCGGTAATCTAACCGCGGTCACGACATCTGAAGCGGCAGTCGGCGCGAACAATTCCAGGCCCAACCCCTTCATGGCGGCTCTTGTCGCGCAAGCCATCTTCTTATGCCTGGCAAAAATATTCTCCAGGCCGTCCTGGCGCATCATTCTTAGCGCCTCATTTAAGGCGATGACTAATGCAATGGCGGGCGTAAAAGGCGTGTCTGTTTTATCAAGCGCCTTTTTTGCCTTCCTTAAATCAAAATAGTACCTTGGGCTTTTTGATGACTCAATGAGTTTAGCCGCTTTGGGGTTTACGGAAATAAAACCTAATCCCGGAGGAAGCATAAGCCCTTTCTGGGAACCGGAGACCACCACGTCGCAATGCCAGGCATCTGTAGCAAGAGGGATTGCCCCCAGGCCGCTAATGGCATCTACGACCAAGACCGCGCCTGAATCCTTGACCACCCCTGCGATTGCTTCGATATCATTAGTTACACCGGTAGAGGTCTCGCAAAGCGTCACGAATACCGCTTTTATATCTGGATTCGATTTAAGTTTCTTCTGGATCTCCTGGGGGCTGACTGCTTTTCCCCATTCTACATCAATTACCTCGGTATTAACTCCATATGCCTTACACAATTCTGTCCATCTCTCTCCGAATTTACCGCCCTGGACCGTAAGGGCGCAGTCACCTGCGGAAAGTAGGTTCCCTACTGCTGCCTCCATAGCTCCGGTGCCTGATGAGGCAAGTATAAAGACATCGCAAGCGGTCTGAAATACGTATTTTAAACCATCTTCTGCCTCGGCAAGCATACTCTGGAACTGCGGGGTGCGGTGATGGATTATCGGCCGTGCCATCGCTTCCAAGACCTGAGGCGGTAATGGTGTGGGTCCTGGTGTAAGTAAATAATTCTTCCTCATTTCTTCGACTCCTTTTTTTCGGGTAAAATAATCGCGTCTATTAAACCGTATTCTTTTGCGTCTTTGGCCGACATGAAATAATCCCTGTCCGTATCTTTCTGGACTCTCTCCAATGACTGTCCGGTATGCGTAGACAAAATCTCATTGATCCTATCCCGCATGTTCAGGATCTCCTTGGCGTGGCGGGCAATATCTTCGGCAGCTCCCTGAATGCCTCCCCAGGGCTGATGTATCATGATCCTTGAATTCGGCAGGGCATGGCGCTTTTCTTTAGCTCCGGCGCAAAGCAGTAATGCCCCCATGCTGGAGGCCTGGCCAACGCAGTAGGTAGCAACATCGCATTTTACAAACTGCATGGTATCGTAAATGGCTAAGCCCGACGTAACAGAACCGCCCGGGGAATTAATATATACGCTTATATCTTTGGTTACATCCTCCATCTGTAAAAACAGCATCTGGGCGATAATCAGGTTAGCCACATAATCGTCTATGGGGGTACCGATAAAGACGATGCGGTCTTTTAACAGGCGGGAATAAATATCGTAAGCGCGTTCATAACCGCGCGATGTCTGTTCAATAACCATCGGGACAAGGGTCTGATTTCTTATATCCATATCCACCTCCGTTTGTTTAGCTGCTGCTTTGTTTATTCCTGCTGCCAATCCGCTTCTTTTAAGAGAAATTCCATTACCCTGCGGGCCATGTCATCGTCTGCCTGTATGTTCTCTTTCTTGGCGATTTCCGACAACACCAGGTACACCTTTACCTGCTTTCTGGCATCCGGCTCGATACTCTCAAGTAATTTCTTTTCTTCTTCTTCGATTTTTTCCCTCGGTACGCCTCGCATGGCAAGTTCTACCTTTGCCTGTTTAAGCATATCCTGCATCTGCCGGCTAACTAAGGATTGCGGAAGCTTAAATTCAACATCCCCGATAACCTTTTCAATAATATTGTTCTCTATCTCCTGCCTTTGCTGATTTTCCTTCTGTATAAACAGTTGTTTTTCTACCGTTCCTTCTAACTCCGCAACATTCGGGTAACCCAGGCTCCTGGCAAAGCTGTCGTCTATCGCCGCTAGCTTACGCATCTCTTTGACGGAATCAAGGCTACGAGTGACTTCATCTTTGGCGATACTTATTGTTTTATATTTTATCTTTAATCCCTTGTAATTTTTTATATTGATCTGCGGCTTAATCTCAACCCTGGCCTTAAAAGAAAAACTGTTTCTGTCCAGTTTTACATCCGTAATTTGAGGCAGTTCTATTACATCAAGTTTCTCCTGGTCGATTGCCTGATTATACACTTCAGGCACCAGCTCCTTTAACACCTCTTCATGCGCATGGGAAGAATAATGTTTTTCCAGTATGTCACGGGGGGCGTGGCCCGGCCGGAAGCCAGGGACTTTTGCCTCTTTCGCGATACGCTGGAAAACATCTTCGAATTTATTCTTAACTACGTCACCTGTGACCTCGACATTAATCTCCCTTGTTATGTCGTCTATTTTCTTTACTTCCGTCTTCATGTTAGTTTCCTCATTTTGTCGTTAGGGCGTTACCGGCTTATTCATTATCTCTTTAAAAAAGAAACAACGAGATTATAAAATAACGCGTAAACGAAGATTACATTTTAAATTTCTCACCCAGATATATCTGGCGCGCCTGGGGATTATTGATTAAATCCGAGGCAGTGCCGGAGATAAGTATCCTGCCTTCTGCAATAAGATACGCCCTGTCGGTGATAGACAGGGTCTCCCTTACATTATGGTCGGTAAGAAGGATCCCTAAGCCCCGCTCCTTTAATTCCTTGATGATTTCCTGCGCTTCATTTACTACTATTGGGTCTATACCGGAAAACGGTTCATCCAGCAGTATAAAAGAAGGGTTGGTTACCAGGGCACGGGTAATCTCAAGGCGCCTTCTTTCTCCTCCGGACAAGGTATATGCTTTGTTTTTCCTTAAGTGTGCGATATTTAATTCTTCCAGCAATGCGTCCAACCTTTGTTTCCTCTCTGTCCTGGTTATCGGCAGCGTTTCCAATATAGCCATAATATTTTCTTCTACGGTCAGCTTCCTGAATATGGAGGGCTCCTGCGACAGATAACCAATACCGTAGCGGGCGCGCTCATGTATGGAAAGGTTGGTCAGGTCATTATTATCAAATATAATCTTACCGCGGTTAGGAGAGATTATCCCTACTACCATATAGAATGTGGTGGTTTTTCCGGCGCCGTTAGGGCCAAGGAGGCCGACTATCTCCCCGCGCCTGACTAAGAGGTCTACCCCTTTTACCACCTCTCTGCCGTCATAAGATTTGCTTAATCCTTTAATTTCCAAGAGGTGCATCTTGCTTGAAATCTCCCGTAGAATAAATGATTAATTTCGGCCTTCCCGTCAAAACGATCTTTCTATCTCCTGCGGTGTAAGTTGCTTCTTCGCTATATGAGATATTTTCTCCGCGGACAATCTTCACATTGCCGCGGCAGACAATCTTATCTATTTTATTTGACGCAAGCGGGTTAGTCGCGTCTTTGGTTTTTTCTTCCGGTTTATTGTTTTCGTTACCGGAAACAAAATATACGTCCATCCTGTCGCTGTAAATTGTCGCCTCAGTCCTTTCTACTTTTACATTATTGTTAAATACAGCCACATTCTTTTCATAATCAACCTCCGCTGGTCCGTCGCAGGTAATGACTATTTTTTCCTTAACGGGGCTAGGTCCTTTATCCGTGGGGTTAATATCCATACGCACGTCTTTTTCTAACGCCACCTTCTTAAGATTGGGGTGGCCATTTGCCCCTTCTGCCACGGCGGTAACATTTTCTTTATATATATTCACCGTATCGGGTGTGCTTACCGTCTGGTTTGTTCTATCCCAATCCAGGGAATTGGTGGTTAATTTTGCTCCTGAAACAGTAGTAATCACTACGTTCTTCTCCAGATGCACTTTGCCGTCTGTCTTGTAAAAATCACCTTTATCCGCAGTCAGATGGACATTTTCCTGGTCTCCGTAAAGATTTCCCGTTACATCGTCAAGCTTTACTACATTCGTAAGGATATCTGCTGATTTTCCGGAAACATCCCAGGTCTTCTTCCCTTTTTCCCCGTATCCTGCCAGTGAAAATCCGCTTATCTGCTGGTCTGATTCTTCCTGAGGATTCTCGGCTGCCGTCTTATTTTCCTGGGCATAAGCGGGGCGCAGGATGATAATTGCCGCTAGGGCAAAAGATAAAAACAGCGCATCTCTAAGATTCATAAAGTTTCAGGAGCTCCTCCCATTTATTCTGGGATTTAAGTATGAGTTCTGCGATTTCCCGCACCGCACCCCGCCCGCCTTCTCTTAGCGTGATGTAACTGGATGCCTGCTTGATTTCCGGGCATGCGTTAAATACGGCAACGGGAAAACCCACCAGTTTCATAAGTCCCAGGTCCACCAGGTCATCGCCCGCAAAACATACCTCTTCGCGGCTTACCTTATATTTTTTCAGTATCTTATCCAGTATGGAAGTTTTAGGTGAAATGTTTTCAAAAACCTCTGCCACGCGCATATCGCGCGCGCGCGGCCTTATGGTCTTAGAACCCTTGGCAGTAATAAGAACCGTCTTTATGCCTAACCTGGAGAGTGCATAGACACCCATGCCGTCGTGCACATCGAAGAATTTCATATCACGGCCTCTTGAGTCATAAATAATCCTACCGTCGGTAAGAACACCATCTACGTCAAGAAGCAGGAGCTTGACCTTGGCTGCTTTATTTTTCAATTCTTCTTTTGTAAGGGGATTAAACATGGAACTAGACTAAGCCGGCCTTAAGGAGGTCCTGCACATCAAGCAGCCCCACCGGCTGCTTCTTTTTATCTACTACAGGGACCTCGTCAATTTTTTTCTGCTGTAAAATACGCATCGCCTCTGCAGCCAACATTGAACTATATACCACCGCAGGGTTCTTCGTCATTACTTCCTTGATCTTACGCCCCGGGAGATTCTTATCAGTCTCCAGGTGGCGGCGCAGGTCTCCGTCGGTAAATATGCCTTTTACCCTTCCTTTTTTATCTACAACCGTAGCAGAGCCCGCCCTTGCCTGAGTTATCTTTAAAAGCACCTGGGAAACTTTCTTATCTTCATGAACAACAGGATTGGCAGTACCCTTACGCATAATATCCTCGACCTTAAGTAAAAGCCGTTTCCCGAGCGCTCCACCCGGATGAAAAAAAGCAAAATCCTTCTCCTTAAATCCTTTTAGTTCAAGCAGGCACACTGCCAACGCATCTGTCATGGCTAATGCGGCAGTGGTAGAAGCAGTAGGCGCTAGGCCCAACGGACAGGCTTCTTTCTTTACTGAAACATCCAGGACTACATCGCTATATTTAGCTAATAAAGAATGAATATTCCCGGTCAGGGCGATAATCCTGGAACCGATTTTTTTAAGTAAAGGCAATAGCTGTTTCATCTCTTCGGTTGAACCGCTATTGGAAAGTATGATTACTGTGTCATCCGCCGTTACCTTACCCAGGTCCCCATGAATTGCCTCGGCAGTATGCAGGAATAAACTGGGTGTTCCAGTAGACGCAAGGGTAGCGGAAAACTTCTGGGCAATAATACCGGTCTTGCCCATGCCGCTGACCACCACCCTTCCCTTACATTTCAAGATTAGATTAAGGGCTTTTATAAATCCGCTGCCAATCTTATCTTTTAACCCCTTGATTGCGCTTGCCTCAATATCTAAAACCTGGCGGCCGCGTTTTATGGCGTTTATCTTCATAGTACCTCTTTGATTTTCTTTATCTGTTTTAACAGAACTTCCAGCGTCTTTATATCAATCATATTCGCTCCGTCGCAGGGCGCCTTATCCGGGTCAGGATGGACTTCCAGGAATAACCCGTCGCAGCCAAAGGCAACTGCGGCGCGGGACAACCCCTCTACGAACTGACGCTGCCCGCCTGAAGAAGCGCCTTTTCCTCCGGGGAGCTGGACGCTGTGGGTCGCATCATAAATCACCGGGTAGCCGAAATCGCGCATAATAGAGAGCGCCCGGAAATCAGTGACCAGATTGTTGTAACCGAAACTTACCCCGCGCTCGGTAATGAGAATGGATTTATTGCCTGTGCTCTCAACCTTCTTGATTATCGGCAGGATATCCCAGGGCGCAAGGAACTGCCCTTTCTTTATGTTTATGGCCCTGCCTGTTTTAGCAGCAGCTACCAGGATATCAGTCTGGCGGCACAAGAGCGCCGGTATCTGGATTACATCGGCAACGCGAGCAACCGCTTCTATATCTTGCGAGCAATGAACGTCGGTTAAAACCGGGACTTTTATCTTCTGTTTAACTTTCTTTAAGACCTCAAGGCCTTTTTTAAGGCCTGGCCCTCGAAAAGAATCTATGGAAAGCCGGTTTGCCTTGTCAAAACTGGATTTAAAGATATAGGGGATTTTCAGACGGCTGGTAATTTCCTTAATTTTCTTTGCGGTTTCCAGGCACAACGTCTCTGATTCAATTACGCAGGGCCCCGCGATTAAAACCAAGGGATTCTTACCACCTATCTTTATACCCTTGACTATAACTTCATGCATAGCTGCCTCTACTTAACAATAATTTAACCTTCTCTAAATCCTGCGGCGTATCAACGCCTATGGTATCATATTTGGTCTCAATCACTTTAATACGAAAACCGTTTTCAAGGACTCTCAGCTGTTCTAACTGCTCTATCTTTTCTAAGGCCGCAACAGGCAGGTTCTTGTATGTAAAAAGGAAATCCTTAGTGTAACCATAAAGGCCGATATGCTTGTAATAAGCTGGGTTATCCTCTTCGGAATTCTGCGCCTTAAAAGGTATGGGCGCCCGGGAAAAATAAAGGGCGAAATTATTTTTATCCACTACCACCTTAACTACATGCGGGTCGGAAAGCGCCTGTGGGTCTTCAATTCTTTTTATTACCGTGGCCATACATAAACTTTTATCTTCCATAAGGCAACGCGCAAGGCTGTCTATCGTAGTCGGATGGATAAGCGGCTCATCACCCTGGATATTAATAACTATTTCTACGTCTATAGGGTTTACTACTTCGCTGATTCTATCCGTGCCGCAGGTGTGGTCCCTGGAAGTCATCGCAATTTTTGCTCCGAATGAAGTTGCTACCTCTGCCACCCGTTCATCGTCGCAGGCGATAATCACCTCATCCAGTGTTTTTGCCTGTTTTGCCTTCTCCCAGACATGCTGAATCATAGGCTTACCTAACAGGTCGGCAATGACCTTACCTTCAAAGCGGGTGGAAGAATAACGGCTGGGTATAACGCCGATTACCTGCATATCTATCCTAGCCTTTCTAAAAGTTCGCCTCGAGTGGTAACCGCGGTCCCGATTTTACCGACTACAATACCGGCGGCAAAATTAGCGATATGCGCTGCCTGAAGTTTATTTGCCCCGGAACAGAGGGCCAGGGTAAAAGTCGCTATTACCGTGTCGCCTGCGCCTGAAACATCAAAAACCTCCTGCGCTACCGTCGGAATATGCTTACTATCTTTGCCTTTCTCAAAAAGGCGCATTCCATGCTCGCCGAGCGTAATCAAGAGGCTCTCCAACTGTAAATGCTCCAGGATCGCGTTACCTGCTTTTATAATATCATTATCGCTAAGCAATTCCTCTTTATAAATCTTGAACTTATTATGGGCATCTTTCATCCTAAGGTATCTTACGGCATTCTGGGCCTCTCTACGATTAGGAGTAATACAGGTGGCCTTAAAATAACAGTCAAAATTATCCTCTTTGGGATCGACAGTTACGATTTTCCTAAAACTATTTGCCTGCCTTATAATATCTTCTGTCAATCCGCGGTCAAGAAGCCCCTTTCCGTAATCCTCGATGATAATTGCGTCAAAATTCTTTATATTGTCGTATATATATTGAAGCAGCTTGTTTTTTATACTGCCCGCTATATTATGCAGATGCTCCCAATCGACTCTTACTACCTGCTGATGGCCCGCGATGATCCTTGTTTTAAGGCTTGTATACCTTCCTTTTTCAAGGAATATACCTTTTGTTTCAATCCCGCGCTCTTTAACCTGCTTTAAAAATATTTCTCTAGGCCCGGGTTCTTTATCACCCAGCACCCCGCAGAGACTTACCTTAGCGCCTAAAGCAGCGATATTATTAGCGACGTTAGCAGCGCCTCCCGGCACATATTTCCGGTTTTCTCCTAAGACAACCGGCACAGGCGCTTCCGGAGAAATCCTCTCTACGCTGCCCCAGACATATTCATCGAGTATGAGGTCTCCGACAACTAAAATTTTGGCATTTGTAAAATTACTGATTATCTTCTTAAGCTCTTTCATATTTTCTCAATCACTGCCTGGGCGAGGAGCGGCAACATGATTTCATGATGTCCGATTATATAGTAACCCTTGCCTCCGGAGGCAACCGGACGGCTGCAGATATTCTGCGCAGGCCGGTAAAGGTACATCATATCAAAGGTTACAGCAGTAAAATCCGTAACCTTGTTTCCCAGGTTACGCGCAAGGTTTAAAGCCTTAAGGAATACCTCCGGCAGTATTACCGCCGAGCCGAAATTTAAAACTACGCCTCCTTTGTGCAGGCGACAAACATTATCTACCAGTGAATAAAAATCCCGCAGGCTTCCTTCCGCGGTAAGGGCAGCGTTAAAAGATGGATGCTGGTGTATGATATCCGTGCCTATGCCGACGAATACGCACACGGGAATCTTATATTTATAGGCAGTATATAAAAGGCTTAACTCTTTATGGCGTAACTTTGATTCGCTTATTTTCTTGGCCAGTGACTCTCCGAGGCCAAACCCTTCTCCTACCCCATTACTTACCGCTTCGTTTATAAAATCCGCGGTTTCCCTGCCCATCCCGAATCTACCATCCTTTAAATTCGCTCCCACATCTTCGGAAGTTTGCGCCTGAAAGGCAACTTCAAAATCATGAATCATCCCTGCGCCATTTAAACAGATGCAGCTGATAATCTTCTTTTTAATCAATTCGTTCACGACCGGGTTAAGGCCGCATTTAATCACGTGCGCCCCTGCCATAAAAATGACTGCCTTGCCGCTCCTATGCGCTCTTACAATGGCATCGGCTGTCGCGCGCATCTCCTTAGCTTTTAAGATGTTAGGCAGTGAGTCGTAAAAGCGCAGGAAACTCTTCCTGGCAGCCGGGGGTTTGGCAAAATCGCCTGCTTTTACCTTGCTTACGCGTTTCTTCACCGAATATCTTTTTATCTTATTTAAAGTTATCATAGAGCTTATAATTTTAGCACAAATCCCGCTTAAATCAACCTTAAATTTGCCCACGAGGGCATACTGGCGCAATACCGATTAGCGCCAGGTATATGGTGTTTAGCGGGTGTCTTGTCTGGGTTTCTCTGGAGCGCTCGGCGCGCCCCAGCGTGTCGCGCCTTCGCTCGGGTCGGCTGCGTCGCTCTCCCGCAGCCGGGCCCTATATAAATCCGTCTTTTTAATTTAGGAGCCGGCTTGCGGGAACCCTGCCCGCTCCTTGCCTCCACGTCCCTCGAAACTCCATCCAATCCACCCGCTAAAATAGAACCATCCCCTATTCCCCTTTATAGCGAAAATGGTAATCTCTATTTTTTACTGTTTTGGAATCTTTGGGCTATGCTCTTCATCAACGGGAATTCTTTACTACTATGGAGATTCTTCTTAAGAATATATAATGGCCGACCATTCTCCATGGAAAAAGACCTCAATGGCTCTTCTGATCGTCTTCTATCAACTTTAATCCATGCTAAGAAATTACCTAAGTATAGTTTATAGTAATTAATGCTATCGATCTTTGTTTTTTGCGGATTCAGGGTGCCCACGCCATTTTGGACTCCGGAGAATACCGACAATATAACTGAATAAAAATCGGAGTCCCCAGCATTATTTTCTAATAAAGCTTTGCGAATATTTTCTTCGTGCTCTCCCAAATCAACTACTTTAAAAAATTGCTGTTGAGAAACACTTGCGCGCCATAGGACGGAAAGAAAAAATAGTTTTAACTTATTATAATCATAATTATCAATTTGTAAGATTTCACCATCGAAAGCGGTTTGAGCAGCTAAAAAATTCTTTATTAGTAAATCGGACGCATAGTTATCAAGGGATTGCAAAATATTTTCCCCTTCTTGAATAACTATGTTCGGGTCATAAATACCTGTCTGGCTTCTTTGAGGATAAATTCCTTCATTACTACTTAATATCTTAAGAGGTTGCTTATTTTTGCTGTCTATCCGATAAAAGCACTCTGGAATAACATGTGCTTTTACTCCTACTCCCTCTTTTAAAGTGAGCTTACAAATCATTTTTTATGTAAATCTATACCATTATAGATAGTTTATACTCAAGCTTTTTCATCTTAAAATGAACCAGAGTGAAAAATTTCTGCCACTTTTCGGCGGCGGGTGACGAGGCGCGATTCGAGCAGGGCGTAACGCAGGCCGAACGGGCACGGTTCACCCGCTAAAATAAAGTCAGTGAGAGTGAGGCCGAGTAGCCGAGCGCGATTTTCCACGCTGGGGAAAATCGTGCGGCCCTGCGAGAACGCGCCTCGGCAGGCCCCGCAAAACTGCCTATTTCAAAATCTCGTCAGCCGCAGATACCACATCATCTACGCTAATTGCCTTCAGGCAGGCGAATTCTTTAATGCAATTATGCGCCAGGCATTCGATGCAGCCAACCTGCTTATGAAGAATTTTATCTTTTATTCCCAGCGGCCCCCAGCGTTTTGGGCTTAATCCTGCCTGGCTTCTTCCGAAAATAGCGATTACAGGTGTACCCACAGCTGTTGCTATATGCACAGGGCCAGAATCATTAGAAATAAATAACCTACATCTTTTTAAGATGCTCGCTAACTGGCTAACTGAACTTTTACCTGCCAGGTTAATGGATGGATGATGCATATTTTTAATTACGCTTTCAGCCAGGCGAATATCTTTTGGTCCGGCTACTACCAGGACCTTAAAACCGTATTTTTCTACAAGTTTATCCGCTACTTCGGCAAAACGCTCGCAAGGCCAAATCTTGGAGGGACAGCTTGCGCCCGGATGTATAGCCAGGAGCGTATCAGTATCTTTTATTTGCATCTGTTTAAATAAGTCATTAACCTTTTCTTCAGATTCTTTTCTAAGCGGCATAAACAGTTCCTTCTCCTGCGCTTCTATGCCGAGGTAACGCAATAGGTCAAAATTATACTCTGCTTCATGCTTCTCTCCGCGCTGTTTACTATGTTCTAACCTGTCTGTAAGAAGGAATCCCAGTTTCCGGTTATAGCCAACCCTTTTTTTAATCCCGGCAAAAAACGTAACCAGGTGAACGCGGTTTGTCGGATGAAGCATAAGTGCCAGGTCAAACTTTTTAATCTTTAATTCTTGCGTAAACCCGAAAGAGCGCCACCAGCTTTTATGCTCTTTGTCTTTATCATAGACGATAACCTCATCCAGGTAAGGATTACCCTCGACTATATCCTTTGCGTAAGAAGAAACCATCATACTGATATATGCGTCCGGATAATAGCTGCGCAGCGCCTTAATCACCGGGGTAGACAAGAGCACATCGCCTATTCTATCAGTACGCACAATCAAGATGCGCTTAAAATCCGAGAAGGTCTTTGTGACTTTGTGACTTTGTGACTTTGTGACTAACATATCTTTAACTGCGTTCAACACATCTTCCGCCTTTATAAGCCGCATACATTTTATCGTGCCGAAGCGGCATTGCGCCTCTTGGCATGGGCGGCAAAATATCTCTTTCTTTATTACAATACTTTTCTCTGACCAAGGCCCATATTTTACCTCATCACTTGCACCAAACAATCCCAAGACCGGAACGGCCATGTAACTTGCTAAATGTAAAATCCCGGTATCACAAACAATCACTAAAGATGCCTTCTGAATTAAATAAGCTAGGCCTTTTAGATTAGTTAAGCCTGCAAAATCAAAGATTTTGCTTTGGCAATTATTAGAGATATATTGGGTGACTGCTTTATCAGAGTCCTCTCCCACCAAAATCACTTTATAATCCTGGCTTAAGCTTCTAGAAATACAAGCAAACTTTTCTTTCTCCCAGCGGCGATTAGCGCCCCTCGCCACCGGAGCAATAATAACGATCTTGTCATTCGGATGAATATTATTTTTTTCTAAAAGACAGTTTACGTAATCTTTATCTTGCTCACCTATAAACAATGATTTTTTTATTATCGGCCCACCTATAAATTTTTCTTGCATTTTTAAGGCCTTATACAATCTATACAGATTACGCTCTTTCATGTGTTTAATATGAGAGGGAATATATAAAAATGGCGAAGTTCTAAAGCGGCTAGGAAGTAATGCGCCAAATAAGGTATTACGTAAATCGATTACTATATCAAAGCGCTCTTTCTTAAGCGCAAAAAATAAATTCATCTTTTCTCGCAAAGCCGCGTATTTATCATAGATAATAAGTTTATCTATATAGGGATTATTTTCAAAAATCTCTTTTGGCCGTGGCCCTACCATAACCCAAATTTTGGCTTCTGGAAAATTTAGCTTTAAAGCATCTAATACCGGCAAAGTTAGAATAACATCGCCCATATTACTTAAGGTAATAAAAAGAATTTTCTCTATCTGTTTCATTTCTTATACTGGGCTCTTATATTCTGGATTTCACTGAAAACATCGTCGGGCGTGACCGCTTTCATACAGCGGCTATCCTTGCAATTGACTTCGTAGCATGGTATTTTACAGCCGACATCCTTCCTGAGTATAATCGCGTTTGTGGCAGGATAGGGCCCGGTTATTTCCGGAGAGGTGGGGCCGAAAATGGCGATTATTTTTTTTGCGCCTACGCTCGTAGCTATATGCAAAGGCCCGGTATCAGCGGTAATAACCAGGTCTACCATCCTTGCGAGGGCACCGAGTTGTTTGATATTAAAAGCGCCGCAGGCGATAATTGGTTTTTCCCTGGTTCTTTGCTTTATGTGTGCCGCCAGCGATAAATCA
>JBEKHW010000019.1:0-37608 GCA_050012075.1 Candidatus Omnitrophota bacterium
CCGGCTCCTAAATTAAAAAAACGGCTTTATATAGGGCCCGGCTGCGGGAGAGCGACGCAGCCGACCCGAGCGAAGGCGCGACACGCTGGGGCGCGCCGAGCGTTCCCGAGAAACCCAGACAACACCCGGCCTTATCGGATAGGCCGGTGTACCGCTTCCCGCGGTAAGACACACGCTAAATAGCAAAAGAAAATTATGAAAGGCAAATTTATTACATTTGAAGGTTCTGAGGGGTGCGGTAAGAGCACGCAGTCGCGCCTGCTTTATGAATATTTAAAGAAGAATAACCTAAAGGCGATTTATCTGCGTGAGCCGGGTGGAACCGAAGTAGGAGAGAAAATCAGGGACATCCTCCTGGATAACGGAAATACCGTTATTTCAAGTGAATGCGAGATGCTGCTTTACATGGCTGCGCGCGCGCAACTGGTAAGCGAGGTTATTAAGCCCATGTTAAAAAAAGGTATTATCGTTGTCTGCGACAGGTTTCTTGATTCTACGATTGCTTACCAGGGTTATGGCCTGGGAATGGATATTGGGCCCCTTAAATATATCGGAAAGCTCGCAACAGAAAACATTCAACCTAACCTGACTATTTTCCTGGACCTTCCCTTGAAAGACGGGCTAAGACACCGTAAACTCAAAGAAGACCGCATAGAGAAACGTTCCCTTTCGTATCATAACCGCGTAAGGAAGGGGTATCTGGCGCTTGCTGCTAGAGATCCCCTTCGGATAAAGATAGTAAAGGTAGACAAAGATAAAAATAAAACCCAGGAAAGAATAAGGGAATTGGCCCAACGTTATGTCTTTTAGCCAAATAAGGGGGCAGGATAAAGTAATCGGGATACTCCAGGGTTACATTGGAGAGGCAAGGCTTACGGGTGGCTATCTTTTTTCCGGGCCGCAAGGAGTAGGCAAAAAGTTCATCGCTACGACTCTGGCCAAAGCAGTTAACTGCGAAAGTTTATCTTTAGATTCATGCGACCATTGCCCATCCTGCCTTAAAATAGATAAGGCCCAGCATCCGGATGTATCCATAGTTGATTTTAATAAGCCGATTACGGAGAATGTGGGTAGAGAGCAGGCAGATTCTAATGCCATAAGAATCGGGCATATCCGTTCAATTCAGCATGCCGCATCTCTACGGCCATACGAAGGCCGCAAAAAAGTCTTTATCATTGACGGCGCGCATAATCTGACTGCCGAAGCTGCCAATGCTTTTCTTAAAATACTGGAAGAGCCGCCGAGAGATACCCTGCTTATTCTGATTACCCATAAACAGAACCGGATATTTAAGACCATAATTTCCCGCTGTAAGCAGGTAAAGTTTTCTCTCCTGCCACGCGATGAGCTGGAGATAATCCTAAAGGAGGAGCACGCCGTTAGTGCTCTCGAGGCGCATTTCCTGGCGTATTTCTGCGAGGGAAGATTGGGAAGCGCGCTTGGCCTTAAAGACAGCCAGATTCTGAAAGAGAAAAACAGCATTATTGACCGCTGGGGTTTATTGCGCAGGCCAAGATTAGATGGATTCCTGCTGCAGAATAAGGAGGAAGCGCGTGATTTCATGAACGTGCTTTCTTCGTGGTTCCGGGATATTTACCTGCTTAAGATCGGTATGCCCCACGCACAACTTGTAAACCTCGACCGAAAAGAAGATTTACTTAAAGTGATGCCGCGTTTCACATATAACGACTTAAACGAGATATTTGATTTTATCTCTTCAGGATTCCTGTATCTGGAGCAGAATATTAATATGCGGCTTTTGTTGCATAATCTGGAGGCGCTACTATGGAAGGCTTGATTCCGGTGCGGCTAAGGGATTCGGGGCAGGTATTTTTCTACCATCCCAATAATATACAGTTAAAAGAGGGTGATTATGTAATTGTCGAGCATGACCGGGGGACAGACTACGGAAAGGTCGTTCCTGCTGGTGAAGCAGGAGAGAAAAAAGAGACAAAGGAGCCGGCCAAGAAAATAATCCGTATCGCCAAAGAAACTGACATGCGCCAGATTGAAGAGAATAGGAGTAAGGCAAAAGAGGCATTTGGTACCTGTGTCAATAAGATAACAGAGCATAAGCTGGAGATGAAACTGGTTCAAGCGGAATATTCCTTTGACCGCTCCAAGATTATTTTTTATTTTACGGCAAACGGCAGGGTGGATTTCAGGGAGTTGGTAAAAGACCTGGCCAAGATTTTTAAGGCCAGGATTGAGTTAAGGCAGATAGGGGTGCGCGATGAAGCAAGGCTTTTCGGAGGTTTCGGCTCATGCGGAAGGGAATTATGCTGCGCCAGGTTCCTTAAAGACTTTGAGCCCGTGACTATCAAGATGGCAAAAGAAGAAGGGCTTCCCCTTAATCCACCCAAGATATCCGGTTTATGCGGACGGCTTATGTGCTGCCTTTATTTTGAATATGAAACCTATAAAATTCTTTGTAAAGGGCTCCCGCACGAAGGAGAACACGTGAATACCCCACAGGGTAAAGGTAAGGTTATAGGCGTAAATGTATTTAAGCGCTCGGTAAGCGTGCAGCTTGATGAAGGTGGCATAACAGAGCTAAGTTACAAGGAGAAAGAGCGTGAAAAATAAGTTTTACGTCACTACACCTATATATTATGTGAATGCCTCTCCGCATATCGGGCATTCATATACCACTATTGCCGCAGATACCTTGGCACGTTATAACCGCAAGCTCTTAGGTGAGAAGAATGTCTGGTTTTTAACCGGCACAGATGAGCATGGCCAGAAAATACAAAAGGCAGCGGATGGAGAGAATTTGAGCCCCCAGCAGTTCGTTGATAGGGTAGTAGTGCAATTTAAGGGCCTCTGGGATAAATTAAACATATCCTATAATGACTTTATCCGTACCACCGAAGAAAGGCATATAAAAACCGTCCAACGCGCGCTTATGATATTGAAAGAGAAGGGCGATATCTACGAAGATACTTATGAAGGGTGGTATTGCACTCCCTGCGAAACATTCTGGACTGAAGCGCAATTAGCCGCCGGGCAGCTTTGCCCTGATTGCGGCAGGCCCGTAGAAAAGATAAAAGAGAAAAACTATTTTTTCAATCTTCAGAAATATCAAGATAAGCTGATTAATTATATTAAAGATAGTAAAAATGTAAAATTCATAGAGCCCTTGATAAGAGAAAATGAGGTTTTAAGATTCCTGGAGCTAAATACTTTAAGCGGGCTGTGCATTTCTCGTCCCAAAGAGCGTTTAAGCTGGGGGATTCCTTTGCCTTTTAGCCCGGGGCATGTCACCTATGTCTGGTTCGACGCGCTTATCAATTACCTTAGCGCTGTCGGAGAGTTCGACGATAAAGGCAAGTATCATTCTGATTGGTGGGATAAAGATACAGAAGTCGTGCATTTGATAGGTAAGGACATCTTGCGTCAGCATGCAATCTACTGGCCGATTATACTGATGGCTCTGGATATCAGGCTGCCCGATACCATATTTGCGCATGGTTGGTGGATGCTTGGCGATGATAAAATGTCAAAGTCCCGCGGTAATGTGGTAAGCCCGCTGGAGATGGCAGATAAATACGGCATAGATACCTACAGGTATTTTCTTTTGCGGGATGTGCCTTTCGGGCTAGACGGTAATTTCTCTGAAGAAGCGATTATCAAAAGGTTTAACGGTGATTTAGCCAATGACCTCGGGAATTTGGTTTACCGCACGCTTACTATGGTTGAGAAATATTACCAGGGCGCTATACCGGAATTAGAAATTAATAATACTAAATACGATGAAAGTGGAGAGAAACTCAAACACCATATAGCTACTTTGGATCAAGCAGTTTATACCCCCTTAAGTTTTAGTTTAGATTTTAGCTTATCTCTTGAGAAAATTTGGGAAACGATTAATCTGGCAAATAAATATGTCGAAGAAACTAAGCCATGGAACCTGGCAAAGGCAAATAATTCCGATGAGCTAAAAAGGTTTATCAGGCTTTTAGTGGAAGCAATAAGAGAAGTCGCCAAACACATCTATCCTTTTATGCCCGATACTTCAGATTCAATCATTAAGCAGATCGGCGGAGAAAAAATTAACAAAGGCAATCCTTTATTCCCCCGTATCGATAATAGTAAGCCTGTTGCCTAACACCTGTCACCTATGTTTATTGATACCCACTGCCACCTTGATTTTCCCGAGTTTGATAGCGACAGGGAAGAAGTTATCGGGCGTTGTAAGAAAAACGGCATCGATTATATTATCAATATCGGTTCAAGTGTAAGTAACTCCGAAGCATCGCTTCTGCTCGCCAAGTCGCATGATTTCATCTACGCTACAATAGGGATTCATCCGCATGAAGCGGATAATTTTAAGCACGAGTGGCTTGATTCAATAAGGAAAATGGCGGGGGAGCGGAAAGTGGTGGCGATAGGTGAAATTGGCCTGGATTATTATAAAAACTATTCCCGCAAGGATAATCAACTGCTTCTTTTCAAAGAATTAGTGGTCTTAGCCAAAGAATTTAATTTGCCGCTTGTGATTCATAACCGGCAGGCAGAAGCCGATACGCTACGCATTCTAAGAGAGGTGATGCCGGCAAAAACAGTAGTGCATTGTTTCTCCGGTGACGAAAGTTTCCTGAAAGAGTGCCTGGCGCTGGGTTTCTATATCTCATTTACCTGCAATATCACGTATAAAAAAGCGCAGGGTTTGCGGGATATCGTAAAGCTTGCTCCGTTAGAAAGGATGTTTCTTGAAACAGATGCCCCGTATCTTCCTCCTGAAGGCCTGCGGGGGAAAAGAAATGATCCTTTAAATGTTAAATATGTAGCGCAGGAGGTAGCCAATATCAAACAGGAAACTATTGATATGGTGGCAGAGGTGACTACTGTTAACGCGAAGGGATTTTTTGATTTAAAATGAAATCACGCCTATCGCTGGTTAATTGCGCAAGTTATGAACCGCATTTGGTGCAGGATGCGCTAACTAGGTCGATCGAGCTTCTGGGAGGTGTCACGAATTTTATCCGGCCCAAAAGCAGGGTTTTAGTGAAGCCAAACCTTTTACTTGCCAAGGAGCCGGAATACGGCATTACCACGCATCCTGAGGTAGTGCGGGCAGTAGCCAGGATTTTAAAGGATATCGGCTGCATCGTTGTCGTCGGTGACGGGCCGAGTGTCTGGGATAACCAGATAGGAAATGTCGACGAGGTCTACCGCCGCACCGGCATGACTCGGGTTTGCGAAGAAGAGGGTGTCAGGTTAGTCCATTTCGATAAGAAGCGCATGCGTGAAAAATATCCCTTGGCTAGCTGGCTTGATCATTGCGACTACCTCGTCAATATCCCGAAGCTTAAGACGCATGAGTTGACTGTTTTAACCGGCGCCGTAAAGAATCTATTCGGGCTTGTCTGGGGCACATTCAAGGTAGAGCTGCATAAAAATTATTTTCATATAGAGGATTTTGCGAAGATACTGGTGGATGTATATGAAGAGACCAGGCCCGCCCTTACTGTTGTTGACGGGATTCTGGCAATGGAAGGGGACGGCCCGGCAACCAGCGGTACGCTGTGTCATCCCAAAATAGTAGTAGCGGGGAATGATTGCGTGAGCATTGACAGCGTGTTAAGTATGATTATGGGGATTAATCCTTTGGATGTGCCTTCCACAAAAGAAGCAGTTTCCCGCGGGTTAGGCACGGCTGAGATTAAAGAAATTGAGATCTTGGGCGAGCAGCTTAAGGAGTTAAATATAAAACCCTTTCGTATGCCTGTCACTTCAAAGCATAGAAAGCTGCCCCAGCCGGTAATTAATCTGGCAAAGAAACTTATACGTTATTATCCGTGCGTTGAGCGCGACCAGTGCGTAAAATGCGCTGCCTGTATCAAGATGTGCCCCAAGAAAGTAATCACTATGAAGCCGAAGGGGATTGTTTTTGATTATCCCAAATGCATCGCCTGTTTCTGCTGTCAGGAGATCTGCCCTAACGCGGCAATAAAGGTCAAGAAAAGTATATTTGCCAAGATAGTTGGATTATAATATAGAGGAATCTGTCGTTTTTTCGCTCATAGACATAGTTGTAGGGCGGCCTGCCTTGTCCAGTTTCTCGCGCGGACGCTTGCACCGCCCCACCGTGGCGTTGCTGCGCTCCGCAAAAACTCCTCGCTCGTCCCGACATCTAAGAGCGGGGACACCGTGGCCGCTCGGGGTTTTTGAGGCCGCGCTCGAAACCGGCCAAGTCACCCACAACCAACGTATTCGCTTTAGAAATCGCCAGCATTATCTTGGTGCATAGGAGGGGGGATAGGTGAATTGCGCCTCGTCACCCGCCCCTAGAAGTAACAAAAGTTTTTGAAACATAAGGGATTTTTAGCGGGTGGTAGACATAAGATTTCCGGCTTTTGCCGGAGCGTGTATTAGAAATTTTTTGGCACAGCGTTTTAGATTGGCGTGCACAAGGGATTACGACGAGCGGTGTGCGATTGTTATTCTCGTAAGACGACACAAGAGCGAGGAGTAAACCGCAGTGCACGGCAAAAAATTTCAGCACGCGGAGGCAAAAGACGGAAAGCTAGACCAGATTCGCTAAAAGGGCTAAGGAGATTATGGGTATTCGCACAATAGAGTGGAAGAACAATAGCATTAAAATTATCGACCAGACAAAGTTGCCTGGGCGGCTGGAATATATTTATATCAAGGACCTGAAGGCCCTCTGGAAGGCGATAAAGATTATGCAGATACGTGGCGCGCCTGCGCTTGGCGCTGCAGCGGCCTTGGGGGTTTATCTGGGTATCAGGAATAAGAGATCCGGGAATTTTAATCAGTTTTCAAAGGCGCTCGATAAGATTATTTCGTATATTGCTTCCTCGCGGCCCACTGCCAGGAATCTGTTTTGGGCATTGGAGAGGATGCGCGGGCAAGCCCTGCGGCATAGAGGCGAGCCGGTTACTAAGATAAAAGAGATACTTTTTAAAGAAGCGAGGAATATCATCGAAGAGGACAGGCGCTCCTGCCGTCTTATCGGCTCTTTCGGAGTGCAACTCATCAAAAACAGCGATACAATCCTGACCATCTGCAATACCGGGATACTGGCGACCATTGATTACGGAACAGCGTTGGGTGTTATTTACAGCGCTAAAAATAAGGGTAGAAAAATAGATGTTTTTGCCTGCGAGACAAGGCCGATGCTGCAGGGCGCGCGGCTTACTACCTGGGAATTAAACAGGAGCGGCATAGGTGTCACTCTTATTACAGATAGTATGGCGGCAACTTTGATGCGTATGAAGAAAATTGATAAGGTTATTACCGGAGCAGACAGGATCGCCGCAAACGGCGATACTGCCAATAAAATCGGCACCTATAATCTTGCGGTATTGGCGAAATACCATAAAGTCCCTTTTTATGTAGCAGCACCTGGTTCCACCTTTGATTTAAGAATTAAGCGCGGAAGGGATATCCGTATTGAAGAGCGGCCTGCGGATGAGCTAAAGAGTCTTTTTTTTAAGAAACCAATTGCCGGGAAAGCTATCAAGGTTTTTAACCCTGCCTTTGATGTAACGCCGGCAGAATTAATCATCGCATTCATCACCGATAAAGGTATCATTAGAAAGCCGTCGCGCAACAATATTTTGAAAATTCTTAGGGACGGTTCTCAAATCAAAGCTAAAACTGTCCCCATTTAGGGACACTTTTCCGATTGGATTGAGAACCGTCCCTAATTACTAATTAAAAATGTTTATTAGCCGGATAGGGGAATTTGGTTTGATTAAAAGGTTCAGGGAGAAGCTCAAGACGGATTCCAGCGTAATCGTGGGTTCAGGGGATGATTGCGCGGTCTTAAGATTTAACAGTAGGATGTATCAGCTTTTTACCTGCGATATGATAGTAGAGGGTGTTGATTTTACTTCTCGCGATGACCAGTATCTTGTCGGCAGAAAGGCGCTGGCAATTTCAATAAGCGATATAGCTGCTTGTGCCGGAAGGCCAAAACACGCAGTTGTTTCTCTGGGCCTGCCGCGGAATTTAACCGTAAAGAAAGTGGATAAGATTGCTGACGGCATCTTTGATTTGGCCAGGAAATACGGCATCAATATAGTGGGAGGCGATATCAGTGGGGCTCTCCGCCTGACCATAGATGTCAGCATGTTGGGGCTTGTAGAGAAGAAAAACTTATGCTTACGAAGCACGGCGAAGCACGGAGATGTAATATTCGTAACCGGCCCACTTGGCGGCTCCATTAAAGGAAAACACCTTAAATTTATCCCCCGGCTTAAAGAGGCAAGGTTCCTGGTCGAACATTTCAAGATAAACTCTATGATTGATATTTCCGACGGCCTCGCCCAGGATTTATGGCATATACTAGAGCAAAGTAAAGTAAGCGCTGCCCTTTATGAATCTCTTGTCCCCTTAAGCAGGCAGTCCAGGGGTTTATCTGATGCGCTGTATAGCGGAGAAGATTTTGAGTTGCTTTTTACTGCCAGCCGGAAAGAGGCGGGAAAAATATATGCTGCTAAACGCTATAAATTCTTCCCTATCGGAGAGATTAACCCTGGCAGTTCAGGTTTAAGCCTGATCGATAAAAATAACAAGAATATAAAAATCAACCCCCGGGGTTACCGGCATTTTTAAATGCGGTTTACTTCTAGTTCCGTAAAAGAGACGTTACATATCGGTAGGCTCCTGGCAACTAAACTGGAGCCCGGAGATATTATCTGTTTATCTGGGGAACTGGGCAGTGGAAAGACGGTTTTTACCAAAGGTATTGCCGAGGGGCTGGGTATTGCCAGGAGTAAGATTATCAGCCCTTCTTTTGTGTTAATCAGGGATTACCGCGGTAAGAGGATTCCTTTGTATCATTTTGACCTTTACCGCCTGAAGCGAGAACAGGATATCTTTAATTTAGGTTATGAGGCCTATCTTTATGGTAGAGGTGTAACAGTAATCGAATGGGCGGATAAACTCAAAAATATAACACCGCCGGAATTTTTAAAAATATATTTCAAGCACTTGGGAAGAGTGAAGAGGGGAATGGAATTTAGCGCTTTTGGTGGCCGTTACAAGAAACTATTGAAGGAGTTAGATGACAATATTAGGGATTGATACGACTACAGATTTTTTCTGCCTTGTACTTTATAAGGATAATAAAATATACGAATACAGGGTAGAAGTAGGCAGGAAGCTTTCCGTATTCATTATGGTTATGATAAAGAGGGCTTTGGAGGCAGCAGGAATAGGCCTTGAAGAGATCGATTACTTTGCCTGTGGCCTCGGCCCCGGTTCTTTTACCGGCACGCGGATAGGGCTGGCAACGATAAAAGCATTGGCCTGGTCAAAAAAGAAGCCCGTTATAGGGATATCTACCCTGGATATCCTTGCGTTAAATGCGGATACCCATGGTTACGTAATGCCGGTTATTGACGCCAAGCGTAACCTCATTTATAGCGGCATCTTTAAAAATAATAACGGACAGCTGCGCAAGATAAGCCCTTATATGCTCTTAGGGGAAAAAGAGTTGTTAAAGAAAATAAAACCCGGGAGTATCCTGCTCGGAGACGCTTTGAAGTTATATAAGGAAAACTTTTCGCGGAATTCAAAAGGCGTATTTTTTATGGGAGCTGATTGCTGGTATCCGCGGCCGCGCAATATAATTACGCTTGCTTTAGAGCGTATCCGTAAAGCAAAGATAAGCAATTCTTTTGAAGTTAAGCCGGTATATCTTTATCCAAAGGAATGCCAGATTAAGTCAGTAGCCGGCAAAAGGAGCTAAAAGGTGCGTTTCTATAGGCCAACCTGGGCTGAGGTCAATTTAAGTAACCTGGCGCATAATTTCCGCCAGGTAAAAAAGCTGGTTTCTTGCGCTACTAAAGTTATGGTTACCGTAAAGGCAGACGCATATGGCCATGGCTTAATCCCTGTTTCAAAAAAGATAGTTTCCTGCGGAGCGGATTTTCTTGGCGTAGCCTCCATCGACGAAGGGATAAAAATCAGGGAGGCAGGGATAAGAATCCCAGTGCTTGTGTTGGGGGCTATTTTGAAAAAAGATGTTACCCCGGCATTCAGGTATAATTTGGCACTTACAGTATGCGATAGAGAACTTGCACAGGCATTAAACGTCTTCGCGCGTAAAAAGAAAAAGAAGGTAAATGTGCACGTGAAGGTAGATACCGGAATGGGCAGGATCGGAGTCATGCCGCATGACGCAGAAAAGCTGGTCGAGAGAATAAACAACCTGCCTTTTGTTAAGATGGATGGGATATTTACCCATTTTGCCTTTGCGGATACAAATAAGGATTTCACTTCTTATCAGATAGATATTTTCAACAAGCTGATTGAGCGCTTAAGAAAGAAAGGCATAGGCATACCGCTTATGCATTCGGCAAACAGTATGGGTATTATTGATTATAAAAACAGCCATTTTAACCTGGTGAGACCTGGCCTTGTGATTTACGGCCTTTATCCCAAAGAGGGTTTAAAGATAGATTTAAAACCGGTTTTAAGCTTAAAGACAAAAGTGGTATTTATTAAAAAGGTGCCTGCCGGCTGCGGCATAAGTTACGGCCACGCCTATTTTACAAAAAGGCCGACCAAGATCGTCACCATCCCAATAGGATACGGAGACGGATATCCGCGCAACCTCTCCAATAAAGGCCCGGTATTAATAGGGGGAAAGCGTTTTAAGATTTGCGGCAGGATATGTATGGACCAGATAATGGTGGATGTGGGAGATTTGGATGTAAAAATCGGAGATGAAGCGGTTCTTATCGGCAGCCAAGGCCGTAAAAAGATTGTTGCAGAGGAGTTAGCTGAACTTTCCGGTACTATACCTTATGAAATTGTCTGCGGTTTAGGAAGCAGGATCCCGCGCGTGTATACCCCTTAAGGCATGGCCTCTATCATATAGAGGCTGAAGAGAAGCATGACTATATGACTGACTGAAGTTGCCAGAAGCGGCGTAAGGATGCCACCTCTGCCTAAAGCTACGCCTACAGCGTCTAGTATATAATAAAGAAATCCTACCATAAGAGATAACCCTATTGAAGATAATCCCGTCGCGCGCCCGCGCATGCGTAGCGCAAAAGTTATTCCCACTAGCGTCATAATTATGCACATAAAAGGAGAAGTGAAACGCTGGTAAAGATCGACTTTGAAGTTACGGATAACGTTTGTAGCGCCGCTCTTAGAGAGCTTCCAGATATAATTCTCCAGCTCCTCACTGGTCATTAGTTCCGGCTTCTGCCGTTGAGTTATGAAATCCTGGGGAGTTTCCGGAATACTCATGATTTCCTCTTCCATATAGAGCGGCTCGCCGATTACCTGTCCGTTAAGGTCGAAGCTATAGGTAATTGAATGGTAGAATTTCCACAGGTTATCCTCGTATGCGCCTTTATTCGCCACTATCTTTTTTACCAGGTTCTGGTTCTCATCATGCTCAAGGATTGTTATTCCTTCCATGGTTTTTGTATTGATATTGAATTTATCGATAAAAAAGAGCCTGTTTCTTAAGCCGTACATTGCTAGGTAATTTATTGTTTCTTCTTTTTTGGTTTTTGCTTGTTTTTTGCTTTCCTCCATCCGGGTTCTTATCTTCTGGTTAATAGCCAGGGCTACGGGGCTTACGCGGTCATTTACCCAAAATATAAAGAGGCTCGTGATAACAGACAGGACAATTACGTTCCTGCTTATTTGCGGTACGCTTAGCCCTGCGGTGCGCATGGCGATAATCTCGTTGGTGTGGTTTAATTTACTGAAGACATAAAGGGTACTCAAAAGACAGGCAAAGGGCACTACCCGTACCAGCATCACAGGGATATTGGTGAGGTAGTATTGCACTAATAGGGCTATGGATACGCTGTACTTAAGCAGGTCCTCCAGCTGCGAGAGGATATCGATAATGACGTAAATAAAAAGAAAGACGAAAACACAGGAGAGGAATATACCTATGATAGAGGATAATATATAGCGGTCTAGGATGCGCATAGCTTATATGTAAGTAATGCCCCTATTGTTCCAAATATTATATTGGGCAGCCATGTGGCAAGGACGGGGTTTAGAGTGCCTTGCATGCCTAATGCCTCGCAGCCGATAAGCAAAGGGTAATATGCGACGATAATGAGGACCGCGATACCTATATTTATTGATTTTTCGCGCCTGCGGGTAACCAGGGCTAAAGATGCGCCCAACAGCATAAAGACAAAGCAGGAGAAGGCCAGGACTAATTTCTGCTGCAGCTCTACGACCAACGGCGCGGCATCTATCTTTTCGCGCCTCAGTTTATTTATCTGGGCGTTTAATTCTTTAATAGTCATCTCTTTGGGTTTTCTCTCAATTGAGGATTTTTTCTGCGCAGCCGCCAGGTTCAGGTTCATAAAATAGGTCCTGAAATTTAACTTGTAGAAATTTGCCGGGTTCTGGGGATCTGGCTCATCTGATGTCCCGTCTATCAATTTTAACTTTACCAGATTTTTCTCGGGGATAGCGATAAATTCCCCTGCCTTTGCCACGATAGTACGGGTGGGTTTACCCTCTCCCTGCGGTTCGTATATGCGCACATTGCTCATCCGGTTAGTCTTATGGTCGATATGGTAGATAAACAGGATGTAGCGCTCGAAAGAATTAATGAATACTCCTTCTTCAAAGGCAGCAGTGGGGTTCTTTATACCTATATCCATAAGGGTTTTCCGGTAGGCGAAATGCGCGTATGAGGCAGCGCGGTCATTGAAGATTACCAACCCAAGGCTTACGATCATGGCACTGACAAGCAGGGGGGTTATCAACTGGAGAAGATTAATCCCGCTTGCCCTGATAGCGGTTATCTCGTTATCGCTGGATAACCGGCCCAAGGATAGAAGTACCGCGATGAGCACGGCAATGGGGATGGTATAGGTGAAAATGTAAGGGGTCATAAGCAGAAAGAGCTTTACGATACTGTATAAGTCGACGCCGCGGTTAATTACCTGGTCTGCGACATCCTTGATCGCGCCCACGACTACCATTACAAAACTGAATACCACAAGCGATAAGAAGAAGGGGGTAAAGAATTCCCTGAGGAAATAGTTCCTGAGTATTTTCATATTATTAGCTGGCTAGAGTCATCACAAAAACTATGTTGGCCCCCGCATCTTTAAGGGTGAACGCCGCTTCTGAGGAAGTAGCACCGGTGGTCAATACGTCGTCAACAAGGAGTATCTTTTTACCGTTTACAAGATCCCTGTTTTTTACCGCAAAACACCCTTTTACGTTGGAGATGCGTTTCTCTGTTTTCAGTCCCGTTTGGGTCCTCGTAGGGTGGTGGCGCACTAATAAATCTGCGGACAACGGTTTCCTGAATTCCTCGGAGATATAACGGCCGAGCAGCTCTGCCTGGTTAAATTCGCGCTGGCGCCGACGGACACCGTGTAAGGGGACAGGCACGATATAATCCATATATTCTATAGGGATATCGTATTCCCGGATAAATTCAATCATCAGCCTGCTTAAAGGAAGGCCAAGGCGGTCCTTACCGTTGTATTTGAACTGGCGTATCAATTCCTGAATCGCGCCCGTATAAACGCAGGGACTGAAAGCGCGGTCAAAATAGTGCGGTTGCCTCATGCAATTTACACAAATATTTTTCTTAAGGCGATTTCCTTTAAGCGTCCTTCCGCAGGCAAGGCAGAAAGGAGGGGTATTCCGTTTTATCTCCAGCCAACACCTTGAGCAGATCAAATTGTCAATAGCGCCTTTATCGGTCCTCTCTTTACAACTAAGGCATATTTCGGGATAAACTATATCTTTGAGGACCTTAAAGAAGCGCCCTAACATACGGATATGATAACAGGCAAATACGCGTTTGTCAAAAATAATTGAATGGAAAGAGCCTATATCGGGTGTTGACAGTTTGCGGTTAGGATAGTAAAATAAAGACGTTATGGAAGAACAGAAATTAAACAGCTTAAAAAGGCAATTGTTCGGGCTTCTTGAAAAAGAAGCGTTAAAAAGAGGAAAATTCATTCTTTCCTCTGGTAAAGAGAGCAATTATTATTTAGACGGCCGCATCATTACTTTAACCCCCGAAGGCGCATACCTTACTGCCAGCATAATCCTGGAGATGATAAGAGGTAGGAATATCGCTGCTATCGGCGGCCCCACCCTCGGCGCAGACCCCATTACAGGCGCCATTGCCGCTCTTAGCCATATCAATAAAATCCCCCTCACTACGTTCATTGTCAGGAAAAGCCCGAAAGAGCACGGCACCAGGCAGCAAATAGAAGGTCCGCAGTTAAAAAAGGGAAGCCGTGTACTCCTGGTCGATGACGTAGCCACTACAGGTAAAGCATTGATTGAAGCCAAGGGCGTCTTGGATAAGCTTGGCGTTACCGTTGATTCGACGATTGTCATCGTAGACAGGAACGAAGGAGCGCGGGATAATCTAAGTAGCGCCGGTCTTAAGCTTGAATCCATATTTACCATAGCCGATTTCGGGCTGTAAACAACTAACTGCGCGTAAGGTTAACCGAATTGATAACTCAAAAGTTAAAAGAAAGAGACCTGCTTATACTGATAATAATCGGCGGTTTCTTAGTCAGGTATTTTTTACGTGGTACTTTACTTGGCTATATACCTGACTCTTACGAATACGCGATAGGCGCCAGGGAACTGTGCCTTTCAGGAAAATACCTGATACGTATCGGAGACCTATCTTTTCCTGCCTTTTATCCAATCGGGATGTCCCTGCTTTTATTACTGCCTTTCAAGATATTCGGAGTAAGCGGCGATGCCGCAATAATGACCATGGTAGTAATAGGCACGCTTACGATTCCAGCCGTCTATTATTTAGGCACGCTCTTATTGGAATCCAAAGCGAGAATCATCGCCTCTATTCTTACGGCTTTTCTGCCTTGCCTTATTTTTTATGGTGCACGCGTAGTTATGTCGGAAATCCCCGCTATGCTTTTTGTAACTTTGACTTTGTTCGGTGTGTTAAAAAGCGTAAGAAATATAAATTTCCTTATTCCTGCCGCGGTTTTTGCTTCTATTTTATTCTTACTCCGTCCGTATCTGGCCTTATTTATTCTTCCCTCATCGGCCCTTTATTTGATTTTAAATAAGAAGGATATCTTGGAATATAATAATAAAAAGCCGTTTTATGCGAATATAATTTCTAGCGCAATAATCTCTATCATACCAGTTATTTATTATTTCTGGTATATAAGGTATTATTTCGCTTATATGAAGAATGTGCAGGCGGTCCCCTTCGGAACGCATTCGGTTTTCGCCTTAAAACATCTTTTGCCGAACCTTTTATTCTATAGCCACTATATTGTTTCACCCTTTCTCTCCACCCAATATTTCCCAAAAATTAATATCAAGAGCCTTTTTATGGAGCCAACCCAGATGCTTTCAGTTTCATTCGTAATCTTTTTTATGTATCTATTAGGGTTGCTAATTTGGTATCGCAGGGGCAAGAAAACAGAAGCCCTGATGTTTTTCTTAATCCCTTTTTTAGCTTTTATTTTTCAGCTTTTTTACTTTTATCAAGATGCCAGGTTTTTTATACCGTATGCCGCAATTCTTATTTTGCCTGCTTCAACTATCCTGTCCGGGGGCGTTAATAGTTTATCGGAATTAATACACGTTAAGAAGGGAAGCCGGCTAAACGCTGGTATTGTAAAAATATACTTAGGCCGTCTATTCATTTTTATTGTTATCTTCTGGATCCTGTTTTTTTCGGCTTGTTACTATTTGCGGTCCTTCGGGGCACTAGTTCTTGTAGAAAGGCGAAAATGGGAGAATGGAGTTTCTTGGGCAAACAAAAATACGGAAAAAGACGCGGTTTTGGTTACAAACATAAATCCCACTCTTGCCGGATTCTACGCAGACAGGATCATAATACCCCTGTTTCACAGGCAGAGGTTTGAATTCCCTGAGCCAATCGGCAGGTCAATCATCGAAAAAATAAACAGATACAAGAACTCCGGAAGGCCGGTTTATTTGATACTGGAAAACCATGGCCAGTGGGTTGATACGCCTTTGGACTTATATGACATTGTGCATAAATTTAATATTATATATAAAACTCATAAATTTTCTTTTCAGGTTTTTCAAATCGGAGATGAAAAATGTAAAGAGTGCCAGCTGGCCTCTACAAAAGTTACAAATAAAGATATGTTGGCCACGCAGTTAAAGAAGATTGATTGGTACTTTGTTGCAGCTGTAAATCAATGGGTAGAAAAGAACACCGATAAAAGTGAGGTAATAATCACCAATTTATATCCTTTTATGCAAGATTTTTTCTCAGGCAGGAAAGTGGCGTATTTTTCTAATTGCTCAGATCTTGATTCAAATTGTTCACCTGTATCCCGTAAGCCTTTATCGGAAATGATCCTTGAGTTTCAACAGGGTAATTTGCCGGTTTATATTGTTATATTCGAAACGGTAAACTGGCCTAAAGATGCGCAGCAGCAGCTGCAAGAAATCTTAGCTAAGTTTAATTCAAAATCGGTTTTAGGCGAATCGGGTATTTTCCCAAAAGCCGGTTTTTCAAATTTCGCCAAAGTTATAAAAAGTTCTGTTTCTGGAGATAAATTCATTTCTTTTTTATCCAAATTTATTGTATATACTCCCAAGAAAGATTCTGCCAAATTATTTATTTATAAAGTAATGCCGCATATATAAATATCGGTGTCGAAGAATAAAATCATAGTTGTAGGCGCAGGTCCAGCCGGCATAATGGCTGCCATACGGGCAGCAGGCCTAGGCCAGGAGGTTATACTTATTGAGAAGAATACCGTCCTGGGCAGAAAACTGCTCTTAAGCGGCAAAGGTCGTTGCAATATCACCAATGCCTGCGAATTGGACGCATTCCTAAAAAGATTTTATTCCGGCGGACAGTTCCTCAGGGATGCCTTTAAAAAATTCTTTAATACGGAGCTCATAGCTTTTTTTGAAGAGCGGGGGCTTGCGTTAAAAACAGAGAGGCAGGAAAGGGTATTTCCCGCAAGTGATAATTCCGCAAGCGTAGTAGAGGTTTTAAAGAAAGAACTGCAAGAAAAGAGAGTAAAAACCCTCTTTCAGAAAAGCCTCAAGGGTATACTTGTAGAAGAGAATACGGTTAATGGCGTAATACTTAGAGACGGAAAGACTTTGAACTGCGACAGGCTTATCCTTGCTACGGGTGGGGCCTCTTATAGCTTTACCGGTTCAGACGGCTTGGGCATAAGTATAGCCGGAAAGCTCGGGCATCATATCGTCGCTTTAAGGCCAGGCCTTGTGCCGCTTGAAACCGTCCAGAAGTATCCCCTCGAAGGCTTGACCTTAAAAAATATACGGCTTAAATTCAGCGACGGCAGGAAAGAAATAATTTCAGAGATAGGCGAGTTGTTATTTACCTCTTGCGGTATTTCAGGGCCGCTTGTCCTTACATTAAGTGGTAACGTTACGCAGTGGTTTGAGGAAGGAAAGCGGGTTTTTGCCGAGATAGATCTTAAGCCCGCTTTATCCACGCAGCAGCTTTCTGATCGTCTTAATCGCCAACTGGCTGAAAATCCAAAGAAGAGTTTGCGCAATATCATGAAGGATTTTCTTCCATTAAGGCTGGTCGATGTTTTTATCTCTCTGGCAAAGATTGACCCTGGGGAAAAGGCAAGTTATATTACACGGCTTGAGCGACAACGATTGGCCGGGCCTCTTAAGGGATTACGCTTCGATATACTGCGTAGCGCAAGCCTTGAGGAAGCAATGGTGACCCAGGGCGGCGTATCCTTGAAGGATATAAATCCCCGCACCATGGAGTCACGCCTTATAAAAGGCCTGTATTTTTGCGGTGAGATGATAGATGTGGCTGCGGATACCGGAGGATTTAATCTGCAGGCGGCATTCTCGACCGGCTATCTTGCCGGAGAAAGCGCAGCGACATGAAAAGAAAGATATACCTGGCAACGGAATCAGCAGCCCGCAGGAAAATATTTAAGATGTTCGGGTTGAAATTCAAGGTTCTGCCTGCAAAGATAAAGGAGAGAAGAAGCAAGGGAAATCTGACTTACTCCGGGCTCGTAAAAAGAAATGCTTTAGAGAAAGCCATGGCTGTAGCTAAGAAGATAAAAAGCGGGGTCGTAATTGCCGCAGATACGATAACAGTGCAGGATAAAAAGATATTCGGTAAACCAGTTGATCTTCAAGACGCCAGGAAGATGCTTAAGCGGCTTTCCGCAAGGCCCCAGGATGTTTATACCGGCCTTGCCGTGATTGACAAGGATAGAAGGATAAAATTAACTGCTTGCGAAAAAACCAGGGTGTATATGGATGATATGACCGATAAAGAAATAAGGGATTATTTCTCTAAGGTTAATCCCCTGAATAAGGCAGGCAGCTTTGATATTCAGGGCAAAGGCGCATTCTTTATTCGCCGTATTGAGGGATGTTTCTATAATGTCGTCGGCTTGCCGTTAAGAAAATTATATCTTATGCTCAAGAAGTTGCATATTAAGGTTTTTGTTCTTTTGCCATTTGCTATTTGCCCTTTGCTATTGGCCACTTTAAGCGGCTGCTCCAGCGAATATAACATTGTTACCGGAGAACAGGAACTTTATTATTACAGCACAGATCAAGAAGTGACAATGGGTAAGGCCATAGCCAAACAGGTGGATAAGGAGTATAAGCCTGTGGATGATCCCTTGATTCAGAAAAGGGTCAGGGATATCGGTAAGAAGATCGCCGCTGTTTGCGACAGAAAAGAGATAGGTTACACATTTGAGGTATTGGATGATGATGAAGTAAACGCGTTTTCACTGCCAGGCGGCTTTGTTTACGTGAATAAAGGGCTTGTAGATAAAGTAGCCAATGACAGCGAGCTTGCCTGCGTCCTGGCGCATGAGGTAGTCCATATCGTCGCCCGGCACAGTATCAAGAAACTGCAGGCAATGCAGGGTTATTCCATATTGCGGATACTTATCTCTGTCGCGCCTACACCAGGCCAGGTAGGAGCTGCCGCAGATACGGCATTTGCAGAAATATTCCTGGGTTACTCCCGGGAAGATGAACTGTTGGCTGACCAGCTCGGCAGCCGTTACGCCAAGCTCGCGGGTTATGACCCGCGCGCAATGATAACTTTTCTTAAGAAATTACAGGAGGTAAACCGGCGCATGCCGCTACGGCCCAGGTCATATTTAAAAACCCATCCCTATGTTCCGGATAGGATACGCATTGTCAAACAGGAGTTGGGCGAGGGGATGAATTTTAAGGATTACATAAATATAGAGGACCAGCCGCATGGAAAATAAGAGAGCGGCTTTAACTAAAAGGAAGATTCTTTATATCATAGAATATGGCTATTAGAAAAGAAAGCTCAGACAATTTTTATGCTGGTATAAATACCCTAGCAAGGAAGCATAAATTTCCCGGCAGCGTGATGTTTGAACTTACCTATAAGTGTAATTTTCGCTGTATCCACTGCTATGTAGCCCCTGACAGGCGGAAGAAGGAACTTACTACGGCGCAGGTAGTTTCAATACTTAACCAGCTAAAAACAGCCGGATCTTTTCATATAGGTTTCACAGGAGGAGAGCCGTTCTTGCGAGAAGATATTTTTGATATCCTTGATTATGCCAAAAATTGCGGGTTTAGAATAAGCATTCTTACCAACGGCACTCTCATAAATAAGGGTGCCGCTAAAAGAATAGCTTCTCTTGGGACAAGCTTAAACCGTGTAGATATATCAGTTTTAGGCGCAACAAAGAAGACATTTGAAAGAATAACAGGGAGAACGGGAAGCTTTGAATGCGTCATGAAGGCCGTAAAATCGCTTAAAAAAGAAGGTGTGGATGCCCAGATTAAAACCACTCTTCTTTCATTAAATAAGAATGAACTTATGGATATTAAAAAACTGGCCGAAAGACAGGGATGTTTTTTTAGATATGGACCATCCCTGACCCGTAAAGCTGACGGGAACAGGGCTCCTTTGCGATATCAGGTAGAACCAGATGAAATATGCAGGATAAAGGGGTTGCTTACAGGCGATAGGGACGCCGCTAACAAAGAGGCCTTTTTGGAGTTGAAACCGAAGGCGGCAGGACGCAGGGAATTGTTTCGTTGCGGGGCCGGACAGTTTGAGGTTACGATAAACCCGTACGGAGAAATGAATTTCTGCCCACAGATTCATTACCCCGAATATAATATTCTAAAAAGCTCTTTTAATGGCTGTTGGAAGAAGCTTAAAAAGCTGGTTTCCAAGATTGAAATACCGAGAAAATATCAGTGCAATGCCTGTGGCTTAGCTTCTTTCTGCCATTGGTGCCCGGCGAAAGCTTGGGCTTTGAAGAAAGATTTTTTTACCTGCGATGAGGAGTCAAGGAAAATGGCGCTTGCAGAGGCAGGATTTAATCGCGGGATGCCTTAATGTCTCTTTAGTCAAATTACAGAAATAATTGATCGGCTCTTCCAAAGAACCCTTTTCCAGCATCGCCCTTCCCGGGCACCATTTGCAGGTCATCCTATGTTCGCATAATGCACACTTGCTTTCGGTTTTAAAAGTTAAGCCGTGGGCTTTTTTATTGAGTTTGTAAAAGCCGGCTTTAACCGTATGATTATTTCGCAATAAGTCATAATTGAATGTCCGTAGAGTTGAGCAGAGGATCATCTTGCCTTGGGCTGTGATCCAAAAGGCAGAGCTTCCGGATGCGCACGCAAGCAGCTTATTATTTCCTGGCTTTTTGGCGAGTTTGCGTGCGTTTATTTTTTCTCTGGGTTGCCTTGCTTCTTCGTCGTCAAAATAACCATATTGCTTATTAACGAATGTCGCTTCCTTCGGGTCAAGGCGCAGCCTGCAAGGGTGGGTGTCGCCATTAAGACGGGCATGGATCATGGTAGACGGCCTAAAGCCAAGGCCGAGAGATTCAACCAGCTTTTTTATTTTTCCTATCTGTGAGATATTTTGTTTTGTAACTTGGGTTTTTACCTTGACCGGGATACCGTTTTTCAATAATTTCTTTATGTTATTGACGTGTTCTTTGAATAGATCCATCCCCGTTATCTCTTTATATTTTTCGCATGTTCCGGCATTTAAAGTGGTCTCAATGGCGAACGGAGGTGAGGATTTAAAAATTTCAAGGACCGTTTTATTCATTGAAACAAGAGATGAGAATATGGTCGTTATGAAACCAATTTTTTTGGCGTAAAGATAAAGCTCAGCGAAATCCTTACGCGTCAGGGGATCTCCGCCTGTAAAACAAAACCATACAACGCCGGCGGATTTACATTTATCCATTATTTTCTTCACCTGGCGCGTTGACAGCTCTTTGGCTGCACAAGCCCTGTTATTATAACAATCAGTACAACAGTGTTCGCAGTGGAGAGGGCATTTGTAGGTAAGTTCTATCTGCGCTACAATCGGCTTGTGTTCGCCCTTAACATGCAGATCCCATGAAAAATCTGTATATTCCCGTATCTTTATGGCCATTTATATTAGAAACCATATTTCTTCTTTATATGATAAATTATATCACCTATCAGTAAAACCGCAAACTAATACTGATTTTTCCCTTATCAAAAACATAATTGACAATCTTGGTTTGCGATGGTAAGATTTTATTTGTAGTATATGCGACTGAGTTAGGCACACAAGGGTAAAACTAATCGGAATATATAGGAGAAGGCCATGAGAAAAGGACTCAGAAAGAAGAAGAAATTACCGTGGCAACGTATGGGGATTACAAGGGTAAAACTCAACCCTGAACAGGCCGTATTATCGTGTTGCACTTCCGGTGGATATTGGACGGGAGGTGTTTGTGCCCAGTGGGGTCCTGGTGGCTATTCCGAGCCTTCGTCCGGTGGTGCATCTAGTTAGTTTTTTCTTTGAAATTCGCAGATTCAGTGGATTGAAAAGGCTTGTTAAGGGACTTAGCTTCTTATTTATATTTAGGTTGGTAGGCCTGCAAAGAGGGGAGAATCAAGTTGATATATAGGAGAAGGCCATGAGAAAAGGGCTCAGAAAGAAGAAGAAATTACCGTGGCAACGTATGGTGATTACAAGGTAAAACTCAACCCTGAACAGGCCGTATTATCGTGTTGTGTAGCGCCTACCAACGACTCGACTTATCCTTTTTGTGGGGAGTATGCTCCATTGGATTCTAACTCATCCTAGCCATTTTTTGGTAATTTACAGATTTGCGGACTTGGAATTTGGTCCGGAACGGACTAAGACGTTTTATATGCAGGTTATATAAAGCATCTTCTAGTTTTAGTCTTTAAAAAACGTGCTATACAAACGCGGGAAAGTAAGGTGTGAAGATGGATGGAAAGAAAATGTTCAGAAAAAGTGATAACGTTGTAACAAGGGAAATTGAGGGTGAGGTTATTCTTATGCCGCTTTATAGTTCATCAAAAGATCTTAATTGTCTCTATACCCTTAATGAGACAGCGGCCTACGCATGGTCTCTTATGGACGGCAAGACGGCTTTGTCGGATATAAAAGACCGCCTGATGGACAGGTATGAAGTGAACGAGGCAAAGCTTGATAAAGAACTTGGTGCACTTATAAAAGATCTGCGCTCTATCAAGGCGATTAGTTAAAATCAACGTGACGGAAACCTTCTTAAATATAGCCGATACAATTATCGTAATAAAGAGTGAATTTGCCCCGGAAAAAGAAACTACCAGCCATTTTCGCTACAGTAACTTTATTCTAGAAAACAGTACGCCTAAAACCGACATAAATATTACACTCAAGGTGATACCAAGGCACAGGATATTCAAGCGCGAGGAGTTTTTTAAAACTGAAAGCGATCTCCAGAAGCGTTACCGCTTGGAGCTGGCTAGATTGCCTGGGCCTGGCCGCAGGAATTTGGACAAAGCGGAAGAACGGTATTTTGGAAGCGGTCTTAATTGGCGGATCGGAAAGTCCGGCAGGAAGATATTGATAGAAGGAGGTAGTGCCGGGCGGTATCAACTGTTGATAAACGAAGATCTGACTGACGGTGAATTATTTATAATAAACGCCAACAATGAGTGGAAATTGAAGGAAATCATCTATGGGTTTCTGCAGGTTTTTATAATCTATTATATGGCAAAGAGGCGGATCGGAATATTATTCCACTCCGCTGGGGTAAAAGAAGGCAAAAATGGCTATCTTTTTGCGGGCCTTAGCCAAGCGGGTAAAACTACTATGAGCAGGATATGGGGAAAGATTCCTGGTATTAAAATTTTAAACGATGAAAGGGGCATAATAAAAAAAGATAAGAACGATTTTTATATGTATCCGACGCCTTGGCATAGGAGTTATCCGTATTATCTAGCAGAGGGCAGTAACGGGAAAACAAGGTTATCAAAGCTTTTTTATATATACCACAGGGAAGCTAACCTCGCCGAAAGGGTAAATTATATAGAAGGGTTCAATCATTTTTTCAAGACACTCTTCCTTTCTTTTTGGGACAAGGAGTGCGTCAGTTTCGCCTTTGACTTTCTTCTGGATATACTGTCTAAAAAACCCTGCTACAAATTCGGCTTTAAGAACGACAAGAGGGTGGTCAGTTATATAAGAAACCTGAAATGAAGGAAATAAGCTACGACGACTTTAGAAACGCTTTCGGCGTTTCTGATAAAAGGGCCCCTTTATACGGACAGATAAACCTTACCTATAAGTGCCACTTCAATTGTATCCACTGTTACTGTGCCGGCCAGCCAAAAGAAGAGCTCAAGCCCCTTTTCTGGAAAGAGATAATTGACCAAGTCCGCGGTTTAGGCGGAATAGAGATTACATTTACAGGAGGAGATCCCCTTTTATACCAGGGTTTTTTAGAGGTTTACCGCTACGCCAGGGAAAAGGGATTTCTGGTAAATATATTCACTTCCGGTTTCAATATCAATGAAGAGGTCCTTGAGTGCCTGGAAAAAAATCCACCTTTAAATATAGAAATAACATTAAACAGCCTAAACAAGGATAATTATGAAAGGATAACGCGTAGGGAAAATTCTTTTGATACCGTAATACGCAATATCCACGAGATAAAGAGGCGCTCTCTTCCCCTTGTCCTGAAATGTAATGGCTTAAAGGAAAATAAGGATGAGATTATAAATATAAAGCGCTTTACTGAAAAACTCTTGGGCAAAGGGAAATTCAAGTTTGATTCATTTATTTTCCCGGGATTAAACGGCGCAGAGGAGCCAAAACGGCACCGGTTAGAGCCGGAGGATATTATAAAGATAGAGAGCAGCGATAGCGATATGAGAGCTCAGAGGCAGGAAGAGTTTAGGCACCGGCAAATCTGGTTTAATCCCGAAGGGCTATATCATTGTAATTCGTGGTTTGATCATTACTTCATCAATCCGCAGGGAATCCTGCAGTTCTGCTATCTTACCAAGGAATGTTCTACGGATTTAAGGAAAGAGGCATTTAAGGACGGGTTTGATAGATTTGCGGAAATATTGAAACTTAAATATAAGACGGATAGTAAATGCATTGGCTGCAGGAGTAAAGAGCATTGCCATAAGTGTCCTGCAAGGTCATTGCTGGAAACAGGAGAAGCTGAATCTCCTGTAGAATATTACTGCCGGCTCGCCGAGGCCAGAAGAGATTAAATACGAAGTAAATTTAAAGAGGTCAGGCATATGACCTGTAAAAACCCTGATTATCAGGAATTCTGTAGTCAGTCTTATAAATATGCTCCTGTTTGCGAAGAGATAAATAAGGAAAATTTGAATAACCCGCATGAAACCGGATCAGTATTACAGGTCTTTGAACTGGGAAAATTACTTGCGGAAAGGAAATTGGTCAAATTCCGTTCCGAGGGGATCTGCATGTACCCCTGTATTCGGCCGCGGGATACTTTGTATATCGAGCCCAGGAGCATAGGTGAAGTTAAGGTAGGGGATATCGCGGTCTACCGGCGTTATAACCGTTTATTTGCCCACCGTACTATTGCTAAAGGTAATGATAACGGGAGAGATTATATCATTACCAGATCAGATACTGCTAAATTCGGAAATGACGGGCCTGGTTTTAATCAGGATATTTTAGGGATAGTAACCCGGATCGAAAGAAAAGAGAGAACTTTCGATACTGCAAGAAAAGATTACCCCTTAGTAGAACAGCTTTTCTTAAATGTTTATCTTCAATATTATCGCCTTAAACAACACCTGTGGGATAAGATAATTTATTTTATCAGCTGGCTACAGCAGTATAAGGCCTATCGAAAACTTGCCCGCCTTATGGAAAAATCGACTAAAAGAATTGAATTTTCCCTGCAGGTACCAATCAATCCTAGAGTAAACAACAGGTTTTCCAAGGAAATTTCCGCAAAGGAGATTTCGGAGTCACTAAAGGGAGAATCGCCTATTTCCAGGTGGACGATTGCGTTAAATATAGATTCTAAGCCGGCAGGATTCCTGTCATTTTTCTTTAAGCCCATAAATTGTCCTTTTAACGGTTGGTGGCTTTATGAGGCGAAGTTAAGAGTCAGGTATAGGGGAACGAATTTAGAAGAGCGCCTATTAGAGGAGGCATGCAGTTTATTGAAAGAGTCCGGTGCAAAAGGGGTTTTAGTCAGCGTATTTAAAAACGCGCATTTAGACAGAAAGATTTTTGAGAATATGGGTTTTAAAGAGATATCCGTATATAAAGATATTTTTCTTAAAAATAAGAAAAATGAGTTTATTGAACGCAGTATAATGCAAAAGGAGCTATGAACATTTTATTTACTAATTATTGTAATCAGAAGTGCTCATATTGTTTTGCGGCATATAAATTGAAGTTAAGCCAACCAACGGTAAAATCCTATATTAGTACAAAAAATCTGAGGAAGATTATAAATTTTTGCAAAAAAAGCAATGTGAACCATGTGGGAATATTAGGTGGCGAACCTACATTGCATCCAGATTTTTCTAAAGCAATCAAAATGATAGCGAGTGAAGGATTGCGTTTTACGATATTCTCAAATGGAATAATAAGAAATAAGAAGGATATATTATTTCTAAGGGATATAGAAGATAAGAAATGCAATATAATAATTAATATCAATGCCCCAGACTCATATAAGGGGGGGGGATATGCCAGAGTAAAAGAGACATTGCAAATGTTGCATAAGAAAATTTCGCTTGGGTTTAACATCTACCAAGAAGAACTTGAGACATATTTTTTAATTGAGCTGGTAAAGAAGTATAACCTGAAGAGAGAAATCAGGTTAGGTATCGCCTCTCCTATTTTAGGTTACGATAACCAGTATGTCCCGCTTGATAAACATCGAATAATCGCAAAAAAAATAGTTGAATTTGCCGGCAGGTGTGATGAAGCGGATATAGCTTGCTATTTTGATTGCGGGTTTACCCTGTGTAGTTTCACGAGATCAGAGTGCGGGAAATTGCATTATTTTAACGCCCACTTAGTAACTCACTGCAAACCTGTTATTGATGTAGCCCCTGACCTAACGGTGTGGCAATGTTTTGTTACTTCAACATTGTGGAATAGGAAACTGACTGATTTTAAAGATATGGATGAGATACTGCGATTTTATGAGAATAAATTCAAGGGTTTCCGGAAAGTTGGAGCTACCGAAAAATGTCTTAGCTGCAAATATTTACTTCGCAAGCAATGTAGCGGGGGTTGCTTGGCGCATACATTGAGGTCCTTTAATGTCGAGCGTAAGATAGGGAAGGGAGTATTTTTATAGCTTACCTATCCAGGCCCTTATAACGCTATCTATCAACAAATTAAGTATTTTGAGTTAGAATATAACTTATAGAAAAGGGTATAATAGGATGCAGGGACAAAATATGAAGATATTTGCTTCGCTTATGCCATCTAAATTGCTTCTCTCTCCAAAAAGCGCTTCCGGACAAGAGAAGATTTATGGCGCCTGGGTAGCTACCAAAGATTTTTACCGGGCGCTATTACAACACGGCACATTTAACGAATACCACTTTTTTACGGAACCGGAAGGCATCGTCCAGCTTAAAACAAATTTATTGCAGTTAAATGTCGGACTCGATAGGGTAAAGATTATAGTTTTAGATGATATGCGGCGTTACTTGCGGGATATACAATACACACTTTTTTTTACTTCTTCTCCGAACCTCTCTGAGTTAGCGCATCTGCGCTTAAGATTTTCCAAGAGATTATTCCCTATCTGCGGCCTTACCCATGCCATAAGCTATGTATTTATGCTGCGGAGTGTCTTTTTTGCTAATATGGTTGCCGAGGTTTATCCTTTTGATTCTATTATTTGTCCTTCCCGAGCGGTATTTACAGCCGCGCAAAACTTAAGCAGGCTGGTAAGCCGCAGCTTTAAGAAAAACAGAGGTTGGAAGCTTGCTTATAACGGAAGATTTGACCGTTTGCCGTTGGGTGTAGATGCCGGAGAGTTCAGCAATATAGATAGGAATAATGCACGGAAATCTCTGGGGCTGGAGAGAAATCAGATAATCATACTTTATTTTGGCCGCCTCTCTTCGTTTGATAAAGCGGACTTATGCCTTCTTCTGGCGGCCTTCAAAGAGATAGCGTTGAAAAAGAATAATGTAAGCTTATTGGTGGCGGGCGTAGAGACTGAGCAGGGATACGGCTTAAAGCTTAAAAATATTGCCAGAGAAATGGGGATAACACGGAAAGTAAAGTTTATTTTCCGCAACTGCCTGAAAGAAAAACATTTAATTTATGCCGCAAGCGATATTTTCGTTTCTCCCACGGATAATATACAAGAAACATTCGGGATGACAATCATAGAGGCAATGGCGGCAGGTTTGCCGGTAGTGGCTTCGCAGTGGAATGGATATAAAGACCTGGTTGTGCATAATAAAACCGGATTCCTTGTTCCTACTTATTGGACAAAGCTTAATTCGGATTTGATGTTTTTGAATGGCATCTTGGGCCGGTGGCAGAAAGAACACCTTTATTTTGCTCAATCCGTAGCTTTAGATACCGATAAATTTAAGGACTATCTGCTTAGGCTTATTAATAATCCCGCGTTACGCAAGAAGATGGGAGGGGAGGGCCGCAGGCGCGTTTTAGCGGAGTTTGATTGGAAGAAGGTAATCCCGCAGTATGAAAAGTTATGGCTTAAACTCTACGGGCTTAGCAAGAGGTATAAGACCGGCAGGCAAAGAGAGCCCGTTTTTATGCCGGATTATTTCTATGCTTTTAAACATTATCCCAGCCGTATATTGGATGGCAAGACAAGAATAGGGATAACCGAAAAGGGTTTAAGTTTTCTTAATTCCAAGAAACTCCCTTGCGATATAGAGGGGCAATTAACGGGAGTTATTTATATACGTATTATCTTTGCCGTGCTTTCCTACTTCTGCCGCAATGATTATGGCCGTATTTCGGAAGTGGAACGTTATGCCTCGGGGTTTATCGGCAGGTCCTTATCAACCGCTATAAGCCGCCATCATATTATGTGGTTGCTTAAAAAAGGGATGATCAGGGTTACTTCTTGATTTTCTTTCTGTTTGGTAGTATAATTTTTTCTGAAAAGGAGACAAAGCAATGGCTAAGAAGAAAAAAATAAAAAGGAAGCTTCCCTGGATAGATATGGAAATTACACGAGTCCAGCTAAGCCCCGAGCAGACTGTACTAGGTGATTGCAATGCGGTAGGGTATCCTTCCGTCGAGAGCATTACGGGTTAAATTCCCTCAAATCCCCTGCAATAAGGACCGTTTTCAGGAAAGTTTTATAATATATAATAAGTGATATTTATTTTTTTTGTTTATAAGCTAATGCGCAGCCATTTTCTATTTTTATCCGGGGCCGTATATATCTTCTGTAAATATTAATAGCGTGATAATTTCTAAGATTGATGATTTGTATAAGTTAGCGGAGAATATCCTTAGCAGCCAAGATAGGATCATCAAGACCAAATTCTTTGGCGGCTCAATGCAGCCGACTATCATTTCAGGAGATGAGATTGTCATTGACAGCTGTCAGAAAGATAATCTTACTGTTGGCGATATCATTGTTTTTACCTATGGCACGCAGTTTATTTGCCACAGGATAAAAGAAATAAAAACAAGGGAGAACGGTGAGCGTTTTCTTATAACTCAAGGCGATTCTCGCAATCAACCTGACAAAATCGAGGTAGAGCCGAAGTTTATCGTAGGTAAAGTAGTTAATGTCTTACGGGATAAACGCAAATCGACACAAGGCATAATTTCCCAAGCACTAAAGAGAGGCATATGTAGAATTCTGGATTGTTTGAAAATTAAATCTATCTGCAAAGAGGTTGTTTTTAATTTTTGCAGTCATTGGATAAATTACTCATTCAGGCTTCCCCGGAAAAGAGAACTTTTCTCCTTAGTCAGATTCATCGACCTTCCGCTTGGAGGTATATTGCAAAAAGATAAAGATTTCTTTCTTCCCTTAAAAGATATCGGTTCTTTTGGAATCGGCGCGCAACTCAGAAAGATAAAGATCGCCGAGCTTGAAGTTGCAAGATTAGATGGCACTAACCAATGGACGGTGATTTCTTTCCAGATAAAGGGCTTGTTTTCAGGCACTAAACTCGAGGGGATCTTTTTGGATTATTGCTTCAGAATTTTGGCTTTTCTTGATGTAAATGAGCTTTATTTTCTCGCCGATAATGATGATAAATTCGCTCCGAAATTTCTTGAGAGGCGCGGGGCAGAATTAATTAAAGAGGAAGATGGCAGGAAGTTGTACCTGTTTCTTAGAGTTAATGTTATGAACGAGCGTTATGCTAAAATAGAGAAGAAAGCCAGAGTGCATAGTTAACAGAGAGCCGGTCAGGCGGTTAATCAAAAAAAGGGGGGGTAAAATGAATTTAAAGATGGTGTTAAGAAGGAACGAGGATATCGTCAGCCGGGATATTGAAGGCCAGATAATCATTATGCCCCTGCATAAGTCATCCAAGGAGCTTAACTGTATTTACACTCTAAATGAAAGCGCCGCGGCTGCCTGGGAGATGATTGATGGAAAAAATGATTTGGCTAAGATTAAAGAAGAGCTTTTGAATAAGTTTGATGTCAGCGAAAAAACCATTGAGCGGCAGCTTAGCTGTTTGGTTAAAGACCTGAAATCCATTAAAGCCATCTACTAAAATCATTTAGAGAGACCGAATGCGAGAAACCTTTATTCGTATAGCCGGGATAACGGTCAAGATAAAAAGCCATCAAGCCCCGAAAGAAGGAGAAGGGTCCCTGGTCGCGGATGAGCATTTTGTGCTTAAGGAAAAACCCAGAAGAGTGGACATAGAACTGGATTTAGAGGTCAAGCCGCGTTATTATAAGTTCAAACAGCAACTTTTTTTTGAAACACGCAGAGACCCTGCGGAAATCGCCATATTGAATTACAAAGAAGCAGAAGGTTATCTTGGCCCTGGCCTTGTTTGGCGTATCGCAAAGATGGAGGAGGGAATTCTTATTGAGGGCAATACGTTAGTAGGTTATCAGTTGCTTGTCAATAAGCAGTTAAATAAAGGTAAAGTTTATATTATTAATTCCAATAACCAATGGGACCTCAACTGCATTATTAATGGTTGGTTCTTGAATATTTTGATCATTTATTACCTAAGCAAGTATAAAGTAGGTCTGATGGTCCATTCCTGCGCTTTAGATGACAACGGGAATGGATATATCTTTGCCGGGCGTTCTGGAGCAGGAAAATCTACAATCTCAAGGATTTGGGGGAAACTGGATTCGGTCAGAGTGCTTAGCGACGATAGGGTGGTCGTCAGGAAAGATAAAGGCGCCTATTATATCTATCCGACCCCGTGGCATCAATGTTCTACGGAGTATTTTAAAGACATGCCGGGCAGGTCACGCCTAAGGAAATTGTTCTATATCACGCACGGGAAGACCAATTTTGCTGACCGGGTTGGTGCGCTTAAGGGATTTCATCTTTTTTATCCGACTCTTTTTTTGCCTTTCTGGGACAAAGAGTGTTTGGACTTTACCTTTGATTTACTACTGGAGGTATTTTCTAAGGTGCCGACTTACGCATTCTGTTTTAAAAATAACTATAAAGTAATTTCTTATATAAGGGATCTACGTTGAAAAAAATGGGGGTTTTCGCTTTTAAGGGTTTCGTAGGCAAGATCGCAGAAATATTCGTTTGGTTTTTCAAAGCTTCCTGTTTCAAGGTATGCCCGGGCAGGGCACCATTGGCAGTTGGATCTATAGTAGCAAGCGCGGCATTTACTGTTCGTCTTAAATCTTAATTCGTGTACTTTCTTGCTCAACCGGAAAAATCCCTTCTCTACAGAATTTCCCCTTTTTAAAAGGTCATAAGTAAACGTCCTTAAATTTCCGCATATAATCATTTTTCCTTCAGTATCAACCCAAAATGAGTCGTTTCCGGCACCGCAGGTAAATAGCCGGCTGTCTTTTGGTCCATTGATTTTATCCTTAATGTTTATTTTTGCTTCCAGATGGTGGTTTGTTTTTTCGCTAAACTGACCGTGTTTTCCCATTATTATCAACGAATCTTTCGGCGCGACTCTCAAGACGCAAGGAGAGGTATTATGATTTAGCTGAGCGTGAAGCAGTGTAGAAGGCCGGAATTCAAGGCCCATGGATTCAATTAATTCCTTAATCTTTCCAGTATCGTGAATATTTTGTTTAGTGATTTGCGTTTTAACTTTTATTCCGATATTAAACTTTATGAGTTTCTTGATATTTCTTAGATGCCGATTAAAAAGGTTTGTAGCGGTGACCTCTTTGTATTTTATTGCGTCGGCAGCATTAAGCGTTGTCTCGACTACAAAAGGAGGGGATTTTTTAAGGACCTCAAGAGTTTCTTTGTTTAAAGTTGCAAGCGAGCTAAATATAGTAGTTATAAATCCAAGTTCTAATGCGTAGCTATAAATTTGTGCAAAATCTTGCCTTAATAACGGATCTCCTCCGGTAAAACCAAGCCAGACTATGCCTGCTTTTTTGCACTTCCTGAGAATCTCTTTTACTTGTTCTGTAGAGAGTTGTTTTTTAGCTGAAGTTTTCTTATTGTAACAGCCGGCATAACAATGCCTGCAATGTAAAGGGCAGAGGTAAGTTAGTTCAATCTGACAAGCAGACGGTTTGCGGTTGCGTAACGAGCGGATGCGATTGGAAAATTCTCTATATTCCTGATGTTTGATACTCATCTAAAAATCTTAACATTATTATAAGGAAATGTCAAAAACTATGCGCCTCATTTTTACTTTGACAGTAGATATGTAAAGCTGTATGATTATGGTTGAGATTTTTCCAAAAAAGCTAAGCTTCAATACGTAAAAATGTTCTTTACAATGGAAGATACCCGAAGCTATTAAAGCTTATGATCCAAAGTAATAAGGCCGCGCTTCCCAAAAATAATTACCCTAAGTTCTTTCAATCCCTGCGTTTTTTCCTTCCTTACCGCAGGCGGATTATTCTGCTAATCGGCCTGGAAATTCTTTCTGCCGCATTTTTACTTGCCGGACCGTATTTTTCCAAATTCTACATTGATAAGGCATTCCTGAATAAGAATATGGCCGCCTTTTTAAAGATTACCATTTTCGGCGCCGCCGTATTCCTGGTAAGCTCCGTGGCTACGCTTACCCGCGATATAATAAAGAAGAAATCATCCTCCCGGATAAAAATAAACCTGGCCGGTAAATTCATAAAGCATCTTTTTTCCCTGGACCTTAGTTTTTTCCAATCCCATTCAATTGGCGAAAACTTTTACCGTATTTCGGATATAGATACTATATCGCATTTTATTGCCGAGGATATCCCGGCGCTTGTAGCAGATTTATTTAAACTAACAGCGATCTTTTCCATTTCTCTCTTCTTGGATTACCGGCTTGCCGCGGCAATGGTCATATTAAGCCCTTTTTTCTTCCTGCAAAGCTTTAAGATACGTAAGAAATTGCGCTCTTTATATGAAGAACTCTGGAAATCGCAGATAAAACTTTCCAAGCGCCTTCAGGAAGGATTATCGCGGATCCTGGTTATCAAGGCTTTTAGCCTGGAACGCCTGCAGCGGTATGCGTATATGCGTTTTTTAATTGAGAATATCCGTTTATCCCTGAAGATATTTCGCTGGTCTACCTTTAAGTCGCTGGCAACCAATATTTTTTCCCGATTGGCCTACGGGATGATAGCGCTTTATGGAGGATGGCTGATTATTAAAGGCAGCCTTTCACTGGGTACCTATACTGCCGCAATGCTCTATATCGGGCAGATAGGTATTTTATTGGAAGGATTTGCTTCCCGTTTTGAATATTTTATGCAAAAGACAGTTGCCGTAGAGAAGTTCCTGGAGATTGTGGAGACGACACCGGGCATAAAGGATTCAGTTGACGCAGTCGTAATCCCTTCTTTGAGTCGGGATATTGTCTTTGATTCGGTTACATTCGGATATAGCGCTGATAGGCCGGTATTTAGGAATCTGAACCTGCGGATACCGCTGGGGAAATGGGTAGGGATTGCCGGACCTTCCGGCTGCGGCAAGACAACTTTGCTTAATCTAATCCTGCGGCTTTATGAGCCGCAAGCGGGTAGAATTCTTATCGGCGGATATGATATTCGCAATATAAAGATGGACTCACTGAGAGAAAAAGTCGCTATTGCCACGCAAGAGCCGCTCTTATTCGATCTTTCCATAAGAGAGAATATAGCTTACGGCTTATCTTTTTTAAGCGATGAAGGGCTTTATCAGGCGCTTGAAGTTGTGCGGGCAGGCGGATTCGTAAAAACCCTGGCGCAAGGTATTCATACCAATATCGGAGAGAATGCGGCAATCTTATCCCAGGGATATAAACAGCGGATTGCGCTTGCCCGGGCTATTGTAAGAAATCCAGAACTGCTTCTACTCGATGAGGCCACTTCATCCATAGATTCACAGAGTGAAGAGGGAATCTTTCGTTCCTTGAGGAGGGAAAGAGCCGTAAAAAGTACAATTGTAATCTCGCACAGGCTTTTCTCCATTGCCGATGCAGACAGGATTTTCTTTTTAACCGGTACCGGCAGAGTAGAAGAAGGCACCCACCGTGAGTTGATGGAAAAAAGTAATGAATACAGGGAATTCTTTCAGGCTCAATTACAGGAACAGGCAGGTTCTCTGAGAGTGTAAAATCAGTTCTATAAGGCGGGCTTACTTTTTTGGGTTAATCGTAAGAAATGGTGCGGGAGGAGGGAGTTGAACCCTCATGTCTTGCGACATCGGCTTCTGAAACCGACGCGTCTGCCATTCCGCCACCCCCGCAATCAATTGTTAAGAAATTTTTTAACTAAATTATATTTCCGTTTAAGACGAGGGATATCTCTTCCGTAGTAGATATATCGTAAGAGTATCTCAGATTCTGCTTTTGCGTAAGTCAACCTAGGCAAGCGTGCTGTTGATTCAATCCAACCGTCAATCTTTAATCCTTTCTTTATCCTAGCTCGTAGCCATTTTAGATGCCTTAAGTTTGTAGAGTGAAAGACGGTATAGATCCTTATGCTGTTATGATACACAGGGTCACGGAAACAGCGAAGACATCCATCGCCGTCAATATGCCCTCGTAGAAAATCAGCCAAGTATTTATCAGGAATATTGAGTTTTGCGACATATTTCTTGTTAGATCTCAAACCAATATTAGACAACCATCTATGTAATCTTACATTACCAAATTGTACTTTGTAATAACTTCTATTTGAATAACCGCTTTTCTTAGGAACTATCTTATTTTTTATTCCTAAACAGCGCTTTAATGTTTTAATCTGACCCATATCTTTCGAAACGAAGGTGAAATGTCTTCCATCAGAAGATAGGTTTCCATCAGTCGTTATTAAACCGCTAGCATATGCGATATTTTTAGACCACCTTATATTACTTTTATCATTCATTTTATCCAAGCTAAATTCTGTCTGCCATTCCACCACTTCCGCAGAAGGCGGATGCCGGCCGATCCAATAAGGCCGGGCGCTGCGTAATGCTAAGTATAACGTAAGCTTCCTACCCTGTCAATCTTAACCTTCCAACTTAGGGACGGTTCTCAAATCAAAGCTAAATCTGTCCCCCTTAGGGACAGTTTTCCGATTGGATTGAGAACCGTCCCTAAACTAAATAAGAATTGCGGGTCAATTTCTTTATTGTTATAATACTATCCTTCAGGAGGCATTAATGTTCGCCGAATCCTTTAAAGTCACGGGTCTTGCAGTAAGCCAGATCTTCATCCTGGCTGCCATAGGTTTTATTCTCGTGCGCAGGAATATACTTGGAGAAGAGGGGCTAAGGTCTTTAAGCCGTCTTGTTATAGAGGTGGTTTTCCCCTGCCTCATTGTATCGCAGCTGTTAAAGAATTTCAGTTTTACCCTATATCCTAAGTGGTGGATTTTTCCGCTTACCAGCGCCGCTATCACGCTTGCGGGTTTAGCTATAGGCGGGTTTTTCCTCTGGTTTATCAAAGATGGGAAAATCAGGATTCAATTCTTAAGCCTGGTAGCTTTTCAGAATTCCGGGTATCTGCCCCTGGCCCTCGTTGCTGCGATGTTAGCGAAAGTAACGGCAGGGACGATGTTTATATATATCTTTTTATTTCTCCTGGGCTTTGACCTTATTATGTGGTCCTGGGGGGTTTATCTCCTGGCGCACGCAGGTAAAAAGAAATTTGAGTTATTCAGCCTATTTAGCCCACCGGTGATTGCAGACCTTGTAAGCCTGGCTTTGATATTCTTCGGGTTGAATAAATTTATCCCAGAGGTTATCCTTAATCCCGTCGGTATGATAGGTAACTGCACATTGCCCCTGGCTATGTTTATCGTCGGAGGAAATATCGCGTCTATCCACCTGGGGTATATTGATAAGAAAGCGATGTTTCTTATGTCTCTGGCAAAGCTTGTAATCCTGCCGCTATTGGGGCTCGTATTCCTGCTTAAATTCAGGCTGCCGGAACCCATGGGGCTATTGGTACTTATGCAATTAGCCATGCCTCCGGCTACATCTTTGTCGGTTATAATCAGGCATTACCGCAAAGAGGACTATCTTATAAGCCAGGGCGTATTTTTCGGCCATATCCTGAGCTTATTGACTATACCTTTATTTTTGAGTTTATATTTTACGCTGAGTGTGGTAAAATGAGTCAATCTATCATTAACAACCGTAAGGCATTAAAGGATTACAGTGTCCTTGAAGCCATTGAATGCGGCATAGAATTAAAGGGCAGCGAAGTAAAGTCCATACGGGACGGCAATATCAATATCAATGATAGCTTCGCGCGTATAGAAGGAAGTGAAGTTTTTTTATATAACGCGCATATAAGTCCTTACGAACAAGCAAGTTACCTTAATGTTGAGCCAGTCCGTAAACGCCGGCTGCTTTTACGCAGGAATCAGATCCGTAAACTATCGGCTGGCCTTGCCCAAAAGGGACTGACTCTTGTTCCTTTAAAGGTATACTTTAACGACAGGGGATTTGCGAAAATAGAGCTTGCTCTTTGCAGGGGTAAAAAACTTTACGACCGCAGGGAAGATATTAAGCGCCGGGAATCTGATTTAGCGGTCAGGCGCGCAATGAAGTCAAGAAGGAAATAGAAATAGTTCATGGTTCATTGTTCATAGTTCATGGTAAAATATTCTACTATGAACCATCAACTATGAACTATGAACTAAATACGGGGGTGAAATAGGCTCGACTTAGGTAAGCCGGGTAAAAGCAGCATGCCGCGGACGCAGGGTGGGCCGCGTTAACAATCCTTGCACAATATAAACGCAAGAGAGAACATCAGTTCACTCATAGCGGACAGATATGCGGCTGTAAAGCCAATTACTATGCCTGCTATGGCGTTCAGCCTCGTTCCTTAATAAAGGGATGAGCCTCAATCTGGCCTGCCTAAGGGTTGGAATTGAGCGGTTAATTTAGGCTGGTCTGGATGTCCGCCTTTGGTATCCGGATAAGACGTTAAAAAGGCTGCGGCTTCGGTAATCTTGTTTAGCGGAGTGCCGAAGAATAAGCGCAAAAGATAAACTAAGCATGTAGCGGCTCTTATCTGATTATTTAAGGACGGCGGTGCAATTCCGCCCACCTCCACCAAAATTTCCCGACAAGGGAAATTTTGGGGGATGCCGCAACGAGCGTAGCGAGGCGACAAGCCGAGCAGCGAGTGCGGCGCTAACACCAAGCTTCTCTGATAACTAAAAATCAAGTGGCACTAAAGCGAGCGTAGCCGAGCGCCAAGCGAGGCAGCGAGCGTAGTGCATACTATAATGTTTTCCTTCGCAGAGCTCGGGGTAAAATAAAAGCAATACGCCAGGGGCAGCTTTTATTTTAACTCAAGCAGCACCGCATAAAACGCGGTGTAATTCACTTACAACGAATAGCGGGTGAATTAAGCGGAGTGCATATTCAATTTTCCATCCTATGATTAAAAAAGAAACTTTATTTACGATTGTATTGATTTTCTTAATTGCCGGCTGCGCTACTGTTCCCACAGGCCCGTCATATTCTACTTATGACATTAACGGCACGGCATATCTGTCTTTAGCCCAGCTTTGTAGCTCAAGAGGGATTGATTGGCAATACGATATATTCACCCAGACCGTTACCCTGAAAAAAGATACACATCGCATAAATATGTGGGCAGGGGATAAGCTGGTTCTTGTCGACGGCCAAGCAGAGCGCCTTAGTCACCCGGTAGATATTTATAACGGCATAGTCGTCGTGCCATATAGCTTCAAGGGGCAGGTTATAGATTCCCTGTTTAAGCAGGAATACGGTTTGTCACGGAGTGTTTCTC
>JBEKHW010000020.1:0-32162 GCA_050012075.1 Candidatus Omnitrophota bacterium
GTGTGCCGCCAGCGGTAAATCATGGTGGCTGCCGGTAATTATGACTTTTATCCCTGCCTTCTCCATGAGTTTATCTGCCAACTCCACCCAGTAATCCTTGGGCCAGCGCTTAGGCAGCCAGTTACCCCCGGGATTTATCACGACCTTGAAATCATCCGGCGCGACACCTTGTTTTCCCAGGAAATCCCGGACGAATTTTTCATCCTCTGGCGAAACAACAAAATCAGTATAACGGTCCTCTACTTTAAGGCCGGCTTTCTCAAGCAGGTTAAGATAATAGTCTATGCGATGCAGGGTATCTTTTGCCGGAGGCGCGATACTCCTGGTCAGGAGGAACGCGCGTTTGCGGGTATAATAACCGATACGATGAGGGATACCGGCAAGCCGGCAAATAAGCGCGCGGCTGAAGGAACGATGCAAGAGATACACAATATTAAATCCCTTGCTTTTTAATAAACGTATAAAATTTAATTTTGCCATAATACCCACGTGCCTGTCTTTTTCATCAAAGATGATTATTTCGTCAAGGTAGGGATTACCCTTCAATACGGGATAACAGCGGCTTGGTATCACGCAGGCGATGAAACTATCCGGGAAATTACTCCGGATATTGCGTATTGCGGCGGTAGAAAACAAGACATCCCCCAGCCAGTTGACATTAAAAATCAAAATGCGCTTAGCTATGTTAGTTTTCATTATTTCTTATCCTGCCGCTTCTCCTGATTTCCTTCCATTCCTTTTTGAGGTCCTTTATGAAAGTATAGAATCCGGAGCTTTCTTCAGCAAAAATAAACATATTGCGTGAATTTTCCGAAATCCTTAACCTCTTCAGGATAAAAACATCGTCGTTAGGAAACCTCTTGCCGGGGTTAGAAACTACCGCCGTTTTATAACCGGAGCGAATAACTAGATTTCTTACCTTATCATTAAAGCTGCCGGAAGGATAACAGAAGGAATCTACATTTTTTCCTAATCTTCCCTCTAATATTTTTTTGGAATCGGATATTTCTCTTTTTAATTCTGGCTCGGAATTAAGCTCCGGCAAATAAGGATGTGTTAACGTATGGCTGCCGAAGGTGATTAGCCCCGAATCCTGCATAATCTTTATCTCCTCCCAATTGAGCCTGTCCTGCTGCGGCCTTCCGATTTCATTGACGATAAGGAATATCGTTGCGGGAAGGTTATATTTTTTTAATATGGGAAAGGCGTAGACATAATTATCCTTATAGCCGTCATCGAAAGTTATCGCGATTGTCTTGGGAGGAATATTCTTTTTGTACCTTATCAAAGTAGCGAGATATTCTAAAGGCACGACGTTATAATGGTGGCTTTTTAAAAAATGCATCTGCCGGTCAAATGTCTGTGGAGAAACTATTAATGCTTTCATGGTGATGCTTGAGACCGGATTTATCGAATGGTACATAAGAATTGGTACGACGTATGCTTTACCAAGAAGAAAGACGCCGCCGGAAAGAATAATTAATATTACCGCAATTACAATTAATGTTTTGCGCTTAAACATTCCAGATACACCCTTTCTGTTTCTGAAACCATTTTTTCTTGAGAAAAATTCCTGCTTATGAATACCTGTGCTGCCCTACCCAGGGAAGCTCTTTTAGAAGGGTTGGCTATAAGTCCAGATATGGCGCCGGCTAAACCGTCTACATCTTGTGGCAGGACCAGTAGCCCGTTGACATTATCTTCTATAAGAGTCCTTATACCTCCGATATTCGAACCTATCACGGCAAGGCCGCTGGCCATCGCCTCCATCAGCGCTAGGCCCAATCCCTCTTTTAAAGAAGGCATCACAAAAATGTCAATTACCGACAACGCGTCCCTGGTGTCTGCTACACTAGGCACAAAAATAACGCTTCCTTCTATTTTAAGCGCCTTTACCAATTTTATCAATCTTTCCTTTTCTTTACCTTCACCCACAATAAACAGCTCGGCATCTGGATATCTTCCTAAAACCGCTTTCATAGCCTGAATAAGATAAGCATGCCCCTTGACATCGGATAAACGGGCGATAATGCCTACAATTGGGCTGCCGGTCAGCCCGAATCTCGCCTTCAATTCTTCTTTAGCCCCGGCGGCGTAATCCGCAAAACCTGCGATATCTATCCCGTTATGGATAACCGTAATAATTTCTTCGTTAATCTTAAAATCACTCGTAAGGTGGTCTTTCACCTGTTGGCTTATGGCAATCACGCGCTCTCCCCAGCAGGGAAAAATCTTTCTTAACAGCCGCGGCTTAAAAAATCCGTGGCAGGTGGAAAGGTAATGCGCTCCGGTAGCCCGAGAAAGGATGCAACCTGCAACCTGGGTGGTACGGCTATGCGCGTGGATAATTTCAATCCCATTTTCCCTGATTTGACTTTTAAGTTTTAATATACTGTAAGCAACTTGGAGCCCAATCTCCTTCTTTGTCTTTAGGGGGACATCAATATGTATTATCCCTTCCTTTAAGAATCTGGGAAGGGCCTCTCCGCCGCCAGAGGCAATATAAACAGTATGCCCGCGCTCTTTAAGTCCGACCGTTAAAGTAAGAAGGTAACTGGTAATCCCTCCGGTATTAAGATGGTTGGCAAGATAAAGTATCTTCATTATCTCAATAATTGTTCTATCGCGCCCAACACTTCATCCACTGTAATAGCATACATGCACTTTTTGTGCCTGCATTTTGTCCTGTAACAGGGGCTGCATTTTAAATCCTCCGCCAGAAGCACGAATTTGGCTGCCGGGGCAAGATGCCTTGCCGCGTCGGTAGGGCCGAATAACGCAATAAATGGCGTACCCATTGCATTGGCTACATGTAAAGGCGATGAATCCGCGGAAATATATACCGCGCATCTTCTTATAAGGCAGGCGAGCTGGTTAAGCGTAGTCTTGCCGCAGGCATTGATAATCTTGGCATTCTTAACCTGGTTAATAAGGCTCTCGGCATAGGGCGCATCCTGTTCGATACCCGTAATAACCACGCGCAAATCCCTGAACTCCAGTTCCTCGCATAACTTTACTAAACGGCTAAGGGGCCAGCTTTTTGTCTGCCAACGGACACTGGCGCTGATATTGATGCCGATAAGCCGCTGGGCCGCGCTTAACCACTGGGAATTCAACAGCTCTTCTATATATTCCTCGTCCTGCGTGCCTGGCCAAAGTTCAAGCCGCGGATCATCCAGGTCTATACCGAGCATCTTTAAGATTCTAAACTGGTGCGCGGTAGGGCCAATGGGGGCCTTATCCTCTTTTATCCTGTGGTTAAGCAGAAACCCCAGTTTTTTATTGTCGTAACCGTAACGCTCAGGCGACATAGTAAGGAAACTTAAGAGATGGCTCTTCCTGTTATTCTGCAGGTCAACTACGATATCAAAATTCTTTTTTCTTAACACGCTTGCTACACCTAAAAGTCCGCGCATTCCTTTATCCTTGCTCTTAAAGTCAGCCACCAACAGTTCGTCTATGTAAGGAGAACGCATGAGCGCGTCCTTATATTCCTCTCTAACCAGGAAACTTATCTTATGATGCTCTTTAAATTTATTGCGTATGGACCGTAGCGCCGCAGTAGAAAGAATAATATCTCCGAGGGAACTGAATTTTATAATTAAAATCTTGAAGTTAGTCAGGGCATCTTTGTAAACTTCAAGGGTATTCTTTACCATAAGCTCGACGCTATATTTCTCTTTCACTTTTTTATAAGCACACTCGGCTAGCTCTCGCGCAAGAGCCGGGTCTTTAAATATCTTCATCACTGCTTCAGCCATGGCTTGGGGCTCTGCCGGCGGCACCAATAGTCCGGTTTTACCGTCATCGATAATATCTACGACGCCTCCTACCGATGTAGCTACTACCGGTACACCTGCAGCCTGCGCCTCTACGATCACGCGGCCAAATGCTTCGTGGGTAACCGTAGAAAGAACTACGGCGTCTAGATGCGAGAGAATTTCCGGGATATCCCTCTGCGTCCCCAGGAATTGCGTGCAATTACCCAGGCCCAGCCTCTTGACCAAGACCTGGACTTGTTCTTTGTACGCCTGGCGCGAGGCAGGGGCATCTCCTATTATCCAGATCTTAAGGCCGGGCACGGCCCTGGCTACATGCGCCATTGCTTTGATAAAATAAGAGTGCCCCTTTAAAGGCGTGATCCTGCCGATAATGCCCACATTGAAATCTGACTGCCTTTTTTCATCCGGATAAGTAAATTTAAATTTTTCGAGGTCCACGCTACGCGGCACCAATCTCACCCTTTCAGCTGGCACGCCGAAATCATCTATCATATGCCGGCCGATTATATTACTTAAAACAATGACGCGCTTAGCCCAACCCATTACGAAACTGAAAGCGTGCCTGCTGTAGTAACCGTGGCAGGTAGTGATAAATACCCTGCGCGTCAGGCGACAGGCAAAAAACGCCACCCATGCAGGAACACGGGAACGCGCGTGCACTATATCTATTTCTTCCTTCCTGATAATGTCGACAAGCAAAGGCACTGTTCTCATCATGCTAAAAATGGATTTCTTATGCACAGGTAGCACGTAATGCTTTGCCCCGTAGCCCTGGAGCACTCCTGTCAGCTCTCCGCCTGCGGAAACTACTACTGCCTTATGGCCCAATTGCACAAGGTATTTTGCCAGGTCTACCGTGCCGGTCTCAACACCGCCGACGTTCAATTCCGGAACTATCTGTAAGATGTTCATAGTATCTTTTCCAAACTTTCTGCCACCTTTAGATTATCCTGTAGTGCCTTAACGAGAGGTTTGTGCGATAGAATCTCCTCGATATTCTGCCCCAGGTTTCTTGCCTCAACAAGACGGATATAATTATTACCAGAGAAATTATTCAGGAACAGTTTGTGTTTGGGGTCCAATCCTGGACTATTAAATACCAGGACATGCCTTGCGCTGCTAACTGCTTCGCAAATCATAGAAATGCTCTCCGGTGAAACAACAACGACCTCGCTTAATCCCAATATCCCGCCCACGGCCTCGGGTATATTATTATCATTGGCAATGATCAGGAGTTTAGCTGCGGGGTAATCTTTAAATTCTCTCTTCACCAGAAGTTCTATTTCCTTAGGAGTCCTGCGCGAAGTAGTAACCAAAATATCTTTGGCCTCTGTTTGCGCAATGAACTTTACCTGTTTTATTACCTCTAAGACAATTTTATTCTCCAGATGGAAAATCCTCGTGTCTCCGCCAAGCAACAAACCGATAGCGGGCCTAAGCGTTTCTTTTTTAAACAGCCCTCTTTGGATGAGCCCTTCGGTTTCTCTTTTAAGATAACTGCTATCCACTAGGTTTAACGCGCCTTCAATTTTTATTATATTTTTCTTCCTTGGCGGCCGGTCATGACCGGGCATGACAACGAGGTTGAACCTCTTTAGCCCTAAGAATGATGGTCGTAAAATAACTACGGAGCGCGCGCGGTTCTCGCAGCAGATTAAATAGTTTATCCCGGCAAGCGAAGAACCACAGGAAATCACAAGGTCAGGCTTTGCTTGACAAAGGGCTCCGTAAGATGCCGGCTCAAGTAGGCTCCTTAGGCAAAAAAGACATCCCTGGCAGGCATATTTACCGGAGAAAAAAACGGCTAGCATATGTAGCGACTTGGCAAGATTACTTTTAAAGCGCACGTCAACGGTTTCAATATTTACCTTAAAACCTTTTTTTATCAGTATCTCGCGGCTTATTTTTGCTGCTGCCTCTGCCTGGCGCAGATGGCCTGCTTTTGCGTCACTTAAAATCAGGATGTTCCTCTCATCGCCATACTTCCACACCTTATAAGTCCAGAGGTATTCTGCCGGGTTCCTACGTATATGCTCTTCCTGGATAGAAACAAGCCTCTGCAGATTATCGCGCAGGTCTTTTTCATCATCTCCTGTACGCTTTATTTTAAATGGCTCCCCGATGACTATTTTCACGTAGGGGCCCTTCCTTCTTACGAATAAAGCAGGCAATATTACGGTCTCGTATTTTAGCGCCAGGCGAATTGGGCCGGAACTCATAGAAGCGTTCCTGCCGAAAAATTTCACAATAACCCCATCCCTACCCCCCTGGTCAATGGTCATACCGATTGCCTCGTTATTTTTAATCACTTCAACGAGTCGGCGGGTCCTGTATTGGCGCTGGATAAGCTTACATCCTTTTTGAGCGCGGTAGGAATTTAAGAGTCCGTCTAGTAGAGGATATTTGGGCTGGTCGCGCACAAACATATTGAAACTAAACCCAAGATTTGCGCAAACTACGTTTGAGACCTCCCATCCTCCGGCGTGCACAGCCGCAAATATTACCCCCTTACCTTCTTTAAAAGCCTGCGCAATATGTTCCAGCCCCTCAACAATAACGTATCGCTTAAGATATTCCCTGTCTATAAGTGGTACTAGAAATACTTCGATAAGATTCTGGACAAAGGTGCGATAAAAATCCAGGGTCATACGCCGTAATGACGCCGGACAGCATCCTTTACCAAGGGCCAGTTTCAGGTTAGCGTAGACCAGAGACCGGTGCCTGGGGTCTAGAAAATAAAAAAACTCTCCCAATCTCCTGCCTATAAAAAAACTAAACCCGATAGGAAGACAACGTAGCAATACGCCGGTTACCTTAAACAGCGTATATGCCGCGTAATCGACTCTGGAATTTTTCTTCTTCATTTATCACTATCTCTATTCGCATAACCAGGATTTCGCGCTCTCCGTAACTTATACCTGAATGCCCCAGGCGGGCGGAATCCTTTTCCGTAGTAATAATTGTATCTATCTTTTTCTCTGTGGAACTATTGATTATTTCATCTATCTCTTTCTGCGTATAATTATGGTGGTCCGGAAACTCAAAAGACAACCCGACTGTAATGCCGAGACCCCTCGCTGTTTCTTTAAAAGAAACCGGCTCGCCTATACCGGAAAATATGGTCGCGGTTCTCCCCTTGAGGCCATCTACCGGAAGCACTCGCGAAGGATCCTTAATATTGTAGAATCCAATCGGCCTGTGAAATGACTCAAAGATAGGGGCATCCGGATTAATCTTGGAGAGCGTATCTTTTATCTTTGCCACATCGCGGCTTAAATTAGTTTTAGTAAGAAGAAAAATATCCGCGCATTTCAAAGAAAAAAGCGGCTGCCGTAATATCCCGCGCGGCAGAAGATTCCGATTACCAAAGGGGCAGGTGGCATCGATAGTCACTATCTCAAGGTCCTTCTTTAATCCCCACTGCTGCAGGCCGTCATCAAGAATGACTGTATCCGCTTTATACTCGCGCGCTGCCCGCTCTCCTGCGCGGAATCTGTTGGCGTCTACAATTACAGGGATATCCTTAAGCCTTTCTTTTAACATAAAAGGCTCATCCCCCATTATTTCAGCACTGGTGACCTTGTGACCTTGTGACCTTGTGACCTTTCTCTTATAGCCCCTGCTTATTATCGCGACCGTATGCCCCTCTCTCTTGAGTAATTCTGCGATATAAGAAACAAGCGCGGTCTTACCCGTCCCGCCCATTGTCACGTTCCCCACGCTTATTACTTTACAACCAAGCGGCCGCCTCAAAATGCGCGAAAGAAAGATTAAAGATATTACCAAGGCCCCGTAAATAAGGGAGACCAAAAATAAAACCCCCTTTAAGAGGGCGGGGATAAAGCCATTCCGCCGGTCAAGAGCCAGGGAAAAAAGGTATCTTCTTATCATAATATTAAGATTATTGCCTTAGGCATTCTTACTTATAATGAGCGACTTGCAAACTATTCCGGCTGACGCAGAAATTGCAGGAAAATGCTTGACTAAAGTTTATATATTATCATACTTCATACCGTCAAGCAACATTTTTTAAGGCAGAAAACCCTATGTATGCCAAAAGGATAGGAAAGATACGGCGGATCCTGTTAATCGCTAGAGAGGGAAGATATGTTTCTTTCGATAAACTCGATAATCCTCTGCTGGAGGGGAGCCGAGAGATTGGAAAACTCTACCCCCATGCCGGGGTAAGAATGGGGTTGTACCTGTTTATCGGGAAGCCAGACCACTTTTGCTTCCAGCTCTATCTCTTCACTTGAAGGCGGAAGTTTTAACTTAATGATCACATCATCTCCCAGCTGAAATTTCTCGCACCCAAATATAAAAGCGCCTATCGCGCTTAAGTTCAGCATTTCAACGTTATAGCACGCGGGAGGATGCCCAAGCTTGGACTTCAATTCTATTTTAATGTCAATGGGAAGGCGCTTAAACCTGCGGCGTAACTGCATCTTCTTGATATTCTCTATCACCTTATCCTCCTGGAAGCTGGCGAGTGCTACTTCCTCGGAGGGATACATCTCAATAACCCTGTCTATACCGGCAATAGAGAATATATTCTTCAGGTGGCTAGCCACATTAACAAATTTCATCCTGCCGTGATTATTAAGCATTTCCTTATAGGCGATGACAATCACCGAGACGCCCATGTAATCGATGAAATCCACTTCTTCGAAATTACAGAGTATATCGTTATAACCGTCACGCAGGCACTGGCCTACCGCTTCGATAAAATTAGCGGCATTGACGTCAACCCTCCCCGCCAAATCCAAGATTATAATATTGTTAAACTGTCTTGCCCTGATATCCATTTACTACTTATCCTATGGTGATATTGATTTCGGGGTTTCCTTCCCGCTAATATTATCATAAAAACTACTTTACGCAAATCTATTATCCTAAGAATTCCTTCAGGCACCCAAGATTACGCGATGTTGCCCCGCGGTTTTCCAAAACAACCTTCTGTCCGGCCGCGGCGGCTGCCGATATCTGCTGCGGATTAGAAAGTAATAACTTTACCTGTTCATACAGCTGCCTTCCGGAACTTACCATTACAGCAGCATTATCTTTCAAGAAAAGTTCCGCTATATCCCGGAAGTTAAACATATAGGGGCCGAATAAAACCGCTTTTCCAAGCCCTGCGGGCTCAATGATATTATGCCCGCCCTTGCGCACGAGGCTGCCTCCTACAAAAACAATATCCGCAAGCGCGTAGAAATCCATTAATTTCCCGATCGTATCAAGGATAAACACGGGAGTAGTAATACAGGTTTCACATTTAGCTCCCAATCCGGAAATGTAAACTGGTCTAAGGTTAAACCGGGAAACAATTTTAGCTGTTTCTTTTGCCCACTCCGGGTGGCGGGGGGCGATTAAAAGCCTTAAATCAGGAAAACTGGCCAACAAATACTTATACGCGCTTAGGATAATTTCTTCTTCTCCGGGGTGAGTACTGCCGGCTACCAGTAATTTCCCGCCTAAAGCCAAACCCAGATTCGCTTTTAAATCCGTGTAATCCGGGATTTTGCCCGTGTAAGGCGTGCCATCAAATTTCATATTCCCCGTTACGCGGACCTGCCCTGCTAATGCGCCAAGCAGTAGCAGCCGCTCCTTGTCGCGCTGACTCTGCACGCAGAAGAGCTTAATCTTTCTAAAGATGGGCCGGATAAAGAACTTTACGCTCAGGTATCCTGCGAATGAAGAATCGGATATTCTTCCGTTTACGGTTATAGCGGGAATCCCGTTTCTATCAAGGCAGGAGATTAAATTAGGCCATAGCTCTGTCTCTGCGATGATAAATAAAGCGGGATTCAGGCGCCTGATAACCTTTCTGACGATAAAACTTATGTCAAACGGAAGATAGGTTACAAAATCGCCTTCTTTGGCAATACTCCTTGCTATTTTATTGCCGGTAGAGGTAACCGTGGAGATCACTATCCGCTTTTCGGGATAGCTACTGCGCAGCCCTTCAATTAAACCTTTTACCGCCATGACCTCGCCGACACTGACCGCGTGTATCCATATAGGCCTGTGCAGGGACAATCCCTTAGGCAGGAAGCCCAGGCGCATAATAAAACCGGGATGGAATTTCTTCCTGAGAATATATACGGGCAGATAAAATAAAGCCACTAACAAAAATATGAGGTCGTAAAGTATAAACATGTTATTTACGCGCGCGGGTGTGCTTTGTCATATACGTTCTTAAGCCGTTCCGTGGTAAGGTGTGTATAGATCTGCGTCGTGGAAAGATTCGCATGGCCCAATAGCTCCTGCACAGTGCGCAGGTCTGCGCCCCGGTCTAAAAGATGGGTGGCAAAGGTATGCCTGAAGGTATGGGCGGAAACCCCCTCTTTTATGCCGGCAAGCTTTATATATTTCTCCACAATATCACGCACTCCCCGGGAAGTAATGCGCTTACCGTTCTTATTTAAAAAAAGGACTTCGGATGTTTTCTTTCGCTTATCAAGGTATCTGCGTAAAGCGCCGATTGCCGTATCCCCGATTGGAACCACCCTTTCTTTCTTACCTTTGCCCATAACTTTAACGATACCGCCGATAAAATCCGCGTCATCGATGTCTAGGCTCACCAACTCAGAAATACGCAATCCCGTGGAATAGAAGGTCTCCAATATCGCCCTATCCCTCAGGCCCCGTTCGTCCTTTTCGTTTTTTGCAAACGCCGATTCGATGAGATGGGCTACTTCTTCTTCGGTCATAAAAGAAGGAAGATGTTTTTCCATCCGCGGGCTTGAAAGCATGAGGATGGGATTGGTCTTGAGATACCCTTCGCGCACAAGAAATTTAAAGAAACTGCGCAACGATGAAAGCTTACGCCCTACTGTGCGGCTGCTGAAATTCTTCTCTTTAAGGACAGCCAAGTACTTACGTAAAGCCAGGTAATCTACCTTTTCGAGCTCCGCGGCGCCTAAGAATTTAGAAAAACCGCTTAAATCCAGCTTATAATTTACAAGGGTATTCACAGAATAATTCTTTTCTATTTCCAGGTAGCGCAGGAACTTCTCAATATATTTTTCCATGTTATATTATGTCTTATGGCTTTCCGTCTTTTGCCTCCGCGTGCTGAAATTTTTTGCCGTGTACTGCGGCTTACGGCTCGCTCTTGTGTAGTCTTACGAGAATAACAATCGCACACCGCTCGCCGTAATTCCTTGTACACTACAAGCAAAACGAGGTGCCAAAAAATTTCTAATGCACGCTCCGGCAAAAGCCGGAAACCTTATCTACGAATCCTACTCGAAATCAAGCCAATCCACCTGCTAAAATAAAACCGTTCCACTATTTGCTACATTAGAAAATTCTCAGTAATTTGTCGGGGCGGGTGACGAGGCGCGATTCGAGCAGGACGTCCGCAGGCCGAACGGGCACGGTGTCCCCCGCATTAATCTTGTATGGGACGAGTGAGGCCGAGGAGCCGAGCGCGATTTTCCACGCTGGGGAAAATCGTGCGTTCCTGCGAGAACGCGCCTCGGCAGGACCCGCCCACTTCATACTATGCACCCAAAAGTTTCAATGAACAAAGAAAGTAACAACTACATCTATTAAGTTTCTTCAACCTCTGTCTTATCTTCTTTGGCAGCGGCTTCTTTATCCTGTGGCAATGTCCGCGAAGTAAAGTGGCACTTCGGGAAATTCGTGCAGCCGTAGAAGAAACCGCGCATTGAACGCCTTTCTAGCAACTCTCCTCCGCAGCCGGGCTCAGGGCATTTTACTCCGCTCGTAATGGATTTTGAGTTCTTGCATTTCGGAAACCCAGAGCAGCTTAGGAATTTTCCGCGCTTTCCCCATTTAACAATCATGGGCTTGCCGCACTTATCGCATATTTCATCGGAAGTGATGATCTCTTTTTTGATGTTGGCCTGGGCAAAATCAAGGCTTTCCTTAAAGGGCTGGTAGAAATCCCCTAAAACCTTTACGCGGTCAAGACGCCCCTCTTCTATCTCATCAAGCTCCTCCTCCATAAACGCCGTGAATTTTAAGTCCATTATCTTGGGGAAGTATTCTATCAACATATCGCAGACCTTAAATCCGAGTTCCGTCGGAAAGAAATATCCTTTGAGCCTACGCATATAATCGCGCATAATAAGCGTATAAATAATCGGCGCGTAAGTAGAAGGCCTGCCGATGCCCTCCTCTTCCAGCGCCTTAATCAGAGAACTGTCAGAATAGCGCGCCGGGGGCTTGGTAAAATGCTGTGAAGGCAGCAATTTTACTAACTCCAGGATTTCGTTTTCCTTGAGTGTGGGGATAATGTTTTTCCCGTTCTCATCCTCCGCATTCTTGTTATATACGCTTAAGAATCCCTTGAAAATCAGTTTGCTCCCGGAAGCGGAAAAAAGGTATTTATCCGCCTGGATATCTACGCTGGTTGCAAAATAACGGGCAGGCGACATTTGGCTCGCAAGGAACCGGTTATAGATTAATTCGTAAAGTTTATACTGGTCCTTATTCAGAAAATCCTGCAGGCTTTCAGGGGGCCTGGAAATCAAAGAGGGCCTGATTGCCTCATGCGCCTCCTGTGCCAGTTTCTTCACTTTATAGACGTTTGGTTTCTCAGGTAAATATTCTTTGCCGTAATACTGCGATATGTGGCTCCTCACTTCTTTTATTGCTTCAGGAGCAACATGAGGCGAATCCGTGCGCATGTAGGTGATAAGGCCTATCGGGGCATCTTTTCCGACATCAACGCCCTCATAAAGCTGCTGCGCTATAATCATGGTTTTAGTGGCACTAAACCTTAATTTATTAAATGACTCCTGCTGCATGGTGCTCGTAATAAAAGGAGGGTCGGCATAACGTTTTTTCTCCGATTGCTTAACCGAGACTACCTTGAATTCTTTGCCGTTGATATCGCTTGCGATTTTATCCGCCTCTTCTTTATTCACTATCTTTACTTTTTCTTCACCTATTCTTCCCAGTTTAGCCAGAAAGGGCTCGCTACCTTCTTTCTTTAACTCTGCTTCCACCTCCCAATACTCCTGGGGGATAAACTTCTGAATCTGCCTTTCCCTGTCTACGACGAGCCGCAGGGCCACTGACTGCACCCTTCCTGCGCTTAAACCGCGGGCAATCTTTCTCCAAAGTAAAGGGCTTAAGAAATAACCCACAATCCTGTCTAGTACCCTGCGGCCTACCTGTGCCTCGAGCATCTTGGAATCAAATGACCTGGGGTTTTTAAAGGCCTCTGCTACGGCCGTTGGGGTTATCTCGTGAAAAGTTACCCGCAATACATCTTTACCCTTTAAGACCCTGTCTTTAATCTGCCAGCCGATTGCCTCTCCTTCCCGGTCAGGGTCAGTAGCAACATATATTTTATCCTTACCGGCTGACTCCTTCTTTATTGTATCCAGCGTCTTTTTCCTGCCGGCAATGACCGTGTATGTAGGCACAAAACCGTTTTCAACATCCACGCCCAGCTCTTTTGCGGGAAGGTCAATGATATGGCCCATGGAAGAGACAACCGTAAAATCATCTCCCAGGATTTTACTTATTGTTTTTGCTTTTGTCGGAGATTCCACTATGACCAGCTTTTTACTTTTCATTATTTGCCCTCGCGAATTGTTTTCCCGGAAATTCCCGCACTAGTTTCCTCATCTGTAGCTTAAGAAGTATCCCTGAAAGCGCATCCACCTTCAAATGCGCTTTTTCTACCAGTTCATCCAACTGTGTAGACCGCCCTTCTATCAGATTATACACGGAATTTTCTTCATCATTTAAGCCGGGGATAGAATTAATAATTCCCGGCTCAAATCTTTCCATCCGGTTTCTGCAAGGGACCAGGATTTCTTCCAGGATATCCTCCTTGGAAGAAACTAATTTTGCGCCTTGCTTAATTAGTTCATTTGTGCCAAAAGAATTATCTGAATCAACCTTACCGGGAAGGGCGAACACATCCCTGCCCTGCTCTAACGCGAAATCTGCGGTTATGAGCGCGCCGCTGTTTCTGGCTGCCTCAACTACTAATACGCCTAAACTTAATCCGCTGATTACGCGGTTCCTGCGGGGGAAATTTTCTTTTAACGGCTTTGCATCGAGCGGAAACTCGGAAATTACCGCGCCGCTACGGGCAATCCTGTCAGCCAATTCCATATTTTCCTGCGGATAAATATTCCTGAAGCCGCTGCCTATTACCGCAATGGTGCGTCCGCCTGCCTTTAATGCCCCAAGATGGGCGGCAGTATCTATTCCGCGCGCCATCCCGGAAACAATGGTCAATCCGCAGCCGGCTAAATCAGCGGAAAATCTTTCGCTGGAACTTAATCCGTAAAAAGAGGCGCGGCGGCTGCCTACAATACCTACGGCAAGCTTATCCTCTTCTTCCAGGTCACCTTTTACATAAAGCACAATCGGGGGACTTGGAATACCCTTCAGGTTCTCCGGGTAATCCACGTCTTCTAATGTAATAATCCTTAAATTTAATTTCTGCGCTAACGCTAGTTCTCTCTCTAAAACTTTCTCTTTGAAAGTATGGATTCTATTGGCGATATTCTCGCTGATCCCGGAAATTGCCATCAATTTTTCCGGTGCCGCGGCAAAAATATTCTCCGGCTTGCCAAAATAATCCAGGAGTCTTTCAAGACGGATACTGCCGATCTCGCCGACCATATTTAAACTAACCAATGCTTCCAACTGCGTCATCTTTATTTAAAGACCTTCCAGTTGCTGCGCGTGTTCGCGTTCCTGTTTCTCAATCTCCTGCACTTTCTTTTTGGTCGTATCTATAACCGATTTATAAGTGGAGGTATTGATACCTTGCCCTGACATCGATAAAGAGTTATCGATATTTTCCGGTAATGCCGGCCTTTTAAAATAATAATTCAAAGCTATATATGCCATAATACAAATGATTGCCGCAGTTAACAGAAGACCCAGAAGAGCGATAAAACCGGAATTCCTGCTCTTTCTCCTTTTACCCTGCGCTTTTACCTTTCTACTTGTGACCTTGTGACTTGGTGACGTGGTGACTTTTACTATCTTCTCTGCTACCTGCGTCACAGATAACTTTGAAGTATCAATCGTCTTATCTGCCTTGGCATAATAGGTGCTGCGAAGTTTCAGTAGATGCTCGATTTGTTTTTTGGGGTCTTTGACATTTAGAAGCGGCCTGTGAGCATAACCCGAAGTCCTTTTTAATATCCTATCCGCTGAAGCTACAAGGCAGATGATTGTGCCTGTTTCTTTCATGATCTTTATATTATCGTGGTTAATCACAATTCCGCCGCCGCAGGCGACTACAAAGTTATTTTCTTTCGAGGCCTCTTTTAGAATCTCTTTTTCTAACCGGCGGAAATATGGCTCTCCGCTTTTGGAAAAAATATCTGCAACTGTCCTTTTCTCGCGCAACTCAATTAAATCGTCTAAATCCAGAAACTGCCATTTCTTTTTTCTCGCCAGTTCGCATCCTACAGAAGTTTTTCCTGTACCCATGAACCCTACCAAATAAATATTAGCCATTTCAATCCGTTCTCCCTGCTCGCCTCACATCTCGGCGGGCGTGCTAAACGGCGCTCCTTATTCGTCGCGCCAGCACCCCATGAACCCTACCAAATAAATATTAGCCATTTCAATCCGTTCTCCCTGCCCGCGCCTTAAATAAGCCCCGCTTTTTCAAGCGGGGCTTTACTTTTACTCCTGCTCATATGCAGCCAAAACAACCTGGCTTAAATCCTGTTTCGCTTCTTTAGTTGCAGCATAGAAAGAGTTATACCACTTCCCGTCTTTTGACTTTTCCTGGGGCATGGCTAAAAATGGCCCCTTTTGCCCCTGGACAATCCGCAAGCCCTTGATGATGAAATCCCCGATAGAGATATCCACAAAGGCCCTGGTTTTTGAATCGCCGTTAAAACGGTAGAGCCGCACAACCTTGATATTATCTTCCATTACCATCACCTCCTCCATCTTTAACAGACGAAGGAGGCGATATTTTCTAACCGATTCTTTTCAGGTAATTCTTATAGCTTAATTTTATATCTTTTAAGTTATCGCTGCCAAACTTCTCTAAAAACGCATCTGCCAAGACATATGCTGCTACTGATTCGGCAATAACACCTGCTGCCTCAACCACGCAAGTATCGGAACGCTCTACTGCTGCCTTGGCAGCATTACGAGTCAACAAATTAACCGAATCTAACGGCTTCATAAGCGTCGCGATGGGCTTCATGCAACCCCGTATAATTATATCTTCACCATTAGAAACCCCGCCTTCAATCCCTCCGGCATTATTCGTCTGGCGAAAATAACCTTTACCTTTTTTATAATAAATCGCGTCATGCACTTCCGAACCAAAACTCACTGCATATCCTAAACCCAGGCCCATCTCTACTGCTTTTATTCCCGGTATGGACATTATTGCGCCGCTAAGACGGCCGTCAAGGCGCCTGTCAGGATGCACGTAACTACCTAATCCCGCTACCACGGCCTTCGCCCTTACTTCAAATATCCCTCCCACGGTATCTCGATTACTTATTGCCTCATTAATCTTGTTGACTACGCCGGGATTCGTCACTTCTCCGCCCACGGAAAGCACCCGGCTAAATATCTTGATTCCAAATTCATTCAGGAATATTTTACATACCGCTCCTATCGCCACTGTGGCCGCAGTAGCTCGCGCAGAGGCGCGCTCAAGGACCTCTCTTACGTCGCTAAAACCGTATTTAAGAAAACCCGCCAGGTCCGCGTGCCCGGGCCTTGCAGAGATTACCTTATGTAGTTTTTCAATACTGAAATCTTTATTGCGTATCAAGAGCGCTATGGGGCTGGCCAGGGTCTTATTGTTCTTTACCCCTGAGATTATCTCGGCGGTATCTTTTTCTATCTGCATGCGCTTACCGCGGCCAAAACCGGATTGCCTGCGCTTTAATTCCTGGTTAATTATCCCCGGCTCAAGTTTTATCCCTGCGGGCATTCCCTCTAAAATGGCAATTATTCCTTTACCGTGCGATTCACCTGCAGTCAAATATCTTAACATTATATCCTCCGGTTTTAGTTCATGGTTCATTGTTCATAGTTCATGGTAGCATATTTTACTATGAACCATCAACTATTAACTATGAACTATTATTTCCACAACCCGCGCTGGTTTCTACGCGCCTCTTGATAGAGCCGCAAAAATAAATCGGCATATTTTACATTAGGCGGAATAGTCATTAAAGACGCGAATCCTTCTTCAACAATCCTGGCATTTAAGAAACTGCCGTCTTCTTTAAGGTACACGTATGCCAGAAGCCGGTCGTACTTATCGCGTTTCTCTACATCAAACTCAAGGCGCACGCGTTTGCCTTCAACAAAACCCCTGGTAAATTCATAAGCGCGCCTGCCTAAGCGTTTGATTGTTTCGACATCCAGCGATGAGCGCCTGGCATCCCGGTAGAGCTTACTGGATTCATGCATCTCCGGAGTATCAATGCCGATGAGCCGCACCCTCTCTCCACCCGCAAGTTTAAGAGTATCGCCGTCAACAGCCCTCTCCACTAAAACATCGCTGTAGTTTGAGCTGGAATATTTTTTTGCGCCTGAAGAAAAAATCCAGCCCATCACTAAAAAACAAGCCGATAGGATAAGGATTATGAATAGGCTTTTTAATTTAAGGCTTTGCATTTTCTATCGTTATAAATTTGCCGCTACCAGGCCCGCTAACACCACGATATCTTCGGTGCAGAATACACTGGTGATACTCCTGTCAAAAAATATATTCGCATCGGCGCCGAACTCTTCATCGCCTTTCCAGATCTTTACCAGGACCGGCACTCCTTCAAACGCCTCAAAGAAGATCGCGGCATCCCCTTCTTCCAATTTCTTTGCCGATAAGCGGCCTTGCGCCTGAAATAACCCTTGTGGATTACTGCCGTATTTTCTTATCAGTGGCTCGATTGCGCGCTTGCGGAACGCCGCGGCATACCCCTCTACTCCGGAAAGCTCGCGGAAAGTAAGCCACTCACCGCTTGCTGCCGGAAGGCCGGAAACCTTACGGATAATGTAATGCAGGATCAATATGGCGAAAAAATCCTTGGCAGGCACATTACAGGATAATGAGTCGATACGCCTGTTTACGGTCTCGACTATGTATTCGTCGGATAAGAATTTGACCGCGAAGGTTTCTGCCGGGGCAAGCTTTAAAAGCTCTTCCCATGCTTTTACTATCGCCATATCGTAACTCATGGCTTTATCATAACATTTTATTGTGATAATTCAATAAAGAAAAGAAAGGAGGGTGTTAAGAAGCAGTTGTTTCTGTGAAAAAAGTTGCAGAAGTGAATGTCATTATAAAACAAAACCCTTATTTGTCAAGTAAAATCTCTTAAATTTCAATTGGACTTAAGCGTTTCTTTCGGGTAGCGATATTGAAATGGGTATAGATCCGGGTAGTATTCAGGTTCTGATGCCCCACCTGGTCAGCTACGATTTGCAGATCTCCTCCTCGGGATAATGTCTCGGTAACATAGAAATGACGGAAAGAATGAGCGTGTAGTTTTTCATTTATTCCTGCGCGCCTGACCCATTTCCTAATGATATAATTCAGTATATTTCCATGCCTGTATGGGAATATCGAATCATCGGCGTTAAAATTATTGTTGGCAAAGTATTCTTCCAATGCTACGCGGGCAGTCTCGCCAAAAAGGCTGATACGCTGAAAACTGCCTTTACCTTTTTTAATAACTACAACATTATCCTCCAGATCTACATCGATAAACTTTATTGAACGCAATTCTTTATTCCGCATCCCGGTAGTAATAAGGATCTCAATGGCGGCGATTTCGCGCAAGGTTAACTTATAGATTTTGGATTGAGGAGCAAAAGAAATAGCTTTTTTATATGCCTCCATCGTTTTCCTTAACTTCATTATTTCCTCTATGGTAGGCATATCAATGGGAATCTTCATTTCTCTCTTGGTCTTGATGATCTTAGAGAGAAAGAAGTTTATCTCTTCCCTGCCGGCATTCTTATTTATATAGGTAAACCAGATAAAATAGGCCCGTAAGGCAGTAATATAATTGGCTATCCCCGCATTGCTTAATCCCCGCTGGCTTAAGGACATTAAAAAAGCCCGTATATCCTCTTTAGATACCGTAAGGAAGTCTTTATTTACAAATTTTTTGAACTCCCTTATACTTCGGGTATAGTGGGCTATCGTCTCCTCTACCAGTTTCCTTTCATACCTTAAAAAATCTTCGAATTCGGATATCCTTATTGAAACCTCTAAGAAATCTAATTGGGTTTCCTTCACCTATCCTCTTCCTTTCTCCTCCATGTGATATAGAATACCCTGACCCTTATCCACCATTTAAACGCTTGATTATATTGTTCTTTAAGCAATAAACAACAGCCTTTCTTATATAAACCGATTCCCCTATTTTTATACGCGTGCAGGTCGCAACGAATTTTTTATACTGTTCCTTGGATAGATATGTTGTTTTCCTCTTTGTATAGATTTTCTCTCTTGCCATATTTCCCTCCTTTTTAGAGATTTTTTTCAGAGGCACTCCAGAGTATACTCTAAAAGCCCTATTTGTCAAGGTTCTCTTCTTTTTCGTTTTTAAGGCTCCCAATATATATTTTAATTCTTCGACGGAAAACGCTTTCTTTAGGCCGACTTCGTGGGTTAAAAAAAGTTGCAGTTTTATTATGGTGCGGGTTTCCTGCAGTAATTTCTTGGGGATTTTTAGCATTTCTCTACCTCCTACTCAAATAGACGCGGGAGGCAAAAGAATCTAACAGGTTATTTTAAGAATCGGCTGGTTTTTTTGCTGCGGCAGTATCTTTAAAATAAATCCGAACAAAGATATGATGTTTCTTTACTTCATCGCAATGTTCTCTTTCCTTTTCTATATCGACTACCACTGCCTTAACTTTTAATACATTAACATCCCCTATGGCATGAATATTAACAAAGGCTATACCAAATTCTTTTCTTCTTAATATTTCTTTCCTTAATTCATCCCTGGTCATCACATGACTCACAAAAATAGTAAAAGGAAGCTGGTTAACAAAATTAGAATATATCTTACCAAATTCTATCTTTGCTAAATCTTCATCTGTTAATGTTTCTTTCAATTTATCATACGAAGGGATCAACCATTCTTCCAGGTATCCCGCAGTACATAAGTTAGCTATATTCTTACCTTTGTCTCCATATTTCTGTATTATTTGATATTTTATAATGGATACTTTATGATTTAATTCTTTTGTATTGTAGCAATATTTAAGATATAAGGCAGCTCTCCAAATATTTAAATCTTCTGGTGGAATTTTTTTGTCCAAAAATTTTAATCTTTCCTGCGTTTCGGAAGATTTTTCTTGAGACCTGAATTCTTCAATTGTATTTTTACATGCATCCTGAAGTAGAATTCTTCCTTCATCTAATAAATCCAAAGAAAGAATTTCCTTCTTTGAATCTTGCCCCAGATTTTTTAAATTGAGATTACATGTTTTTGTTTCTGGATCATAACTAACATCTTGATTATTATCGACGTTAGTTATATGGACATTAAGATTATTAATAATTATGGGATTATTAATATCTATACTAACTTTGGGGGATATTTTGGCGAGAAGTTTACCTAATATAGCATGCCAAACCATTTACTGCTGGAGGACGTCGGAAAGGTTGATAAGGGAAGTGATATCTGATTTCACAAAGACTAAAGATCCCTTCTTGATGCCGGCAAAACTCTTGAATTCTAAAGGATCTCCTTCTGGGGATAAAATAATTTTCTGTGAATTATTCTTTTCAACGATATAGCCGGTTTCATGATTAACCGCCATATTGAATGAATCTAAAATTTCTGCTTTTGCTGATTCACTGAAAGTAATTATTTTTGACATTGTAACCCTCCCTGCTTCTGATTTTATATCCTATGCGGCCGAAAAGAATGTTTCTGGTTTGAAGGTATTTATCTATATTGGGAATAAGTCAGTTTAGCCCTTTCTATTTTTGTTGTCAAGCAAATTTTGTCTTAATTTCTTCAAGGTTTAAAGAATAACCAGGAGGTCATCGCAGGTGGATAAGGCCTACTCACTCCTGGTTATCGAAACTGAATTTATTGACCCAACGCTTTCTTGGCAGCGGCCTTGAATATGCCCAGTGCCATCTGCCTTAAAGTATCCGTTTCAAATTCAGCTAAATTTGTCCAACGACTACCTGCCTGGGTAGCCATATAGCTATAGAATTCATCTTGCTTTTCTTTGGTTGTCGGCAGTCCTTTATCCTCGACATGCTGAACAGCGTCATTTAAGAGCTGTTTTCCTGTTGCCAGCAATTCTTGAGCGCTTTCGCTCAACGCTTCTTTTAAGAACGGACTGGCTAAATCCCACATTTTTTTTATAAATGCTCCTAGCTTGTTAAATAATCCCAAAACAAAATACTTAATGTTCCCCAATATTCCCATCTTTACCCTCCTTCTTGGTTAGTGAATCTCTTATCTCTTTTTCTACGCCTTCCTTTGTCACTTTTTTAGGCCAGCAATTCCAGTCCGGTAGTTTTCCATCACCTGGCCAGGGCCTTGTTATACTAAAGAAAAAACCCTTTGCTTTGATATTCTTCCACCAGGTGCTTAACCAGTTCATCCTAACATTCCCTCCAAATACCATGTTCAAGGTAACCATGCCATCGTGGATGGTCCGGGTGATCCATGTTAAAAAATATGGATGGCGATACTGTTATGGTTCCATCTTCATGCTCAACTACCGTATGAGCAGAAAGACTGCCAATTGAGATGCCCGGGTGGGGAGGCCTGCAGAACCAAATAATACCTTGATCAGTTTTATGCTTTGAATATTCTCCCTGATTCTCTGGCCATTCACCATCCGCTATTCGCTTGCCTTGCATTTTATTTTTCCCAAACGTGTCCGCACTTATGGCATTCATAGCGCCAAGGATGACCACCCTCTAGAACTCCCAGACCAGGAGCGCAAGGTTCACCCTTATAATTCTTACAATACGGATCTGTAATCGTTATCGAAGGACTATTGCATACTGGACAGCGTAAAGAGGAATTTTCAGGGTTACCACCATCACCATATCTCATCCACTCAATAGCTGAACAACCGCTTAGCAATACCATAAATACGAGACTAAGGGTTACCAGATATTTTCTCATCCCTTCACCTGTTTTATCGCATCCGCCACCAGCTGGGGCGCCTGTATGCTGACATCGATATCCGGCAATTTTTCGGCCACCTTGTTAACTATTACCCCGAGTAATTTCCTGGTAAGCCAGTTTAATTTAAGTGCTCCTGACTTTTCCATATTAGCAAGTGCTACCATGGCAATCTGTTTTCGCTCATCCCGGGTAATTATTTTGTCCGCAGCAGATTTCTCTACCTCTTCGATTATTGGCTGGATAGTAGGAGAGATCTTCTTCCATTTGTCTAAGCCCCAGGCAATAATGCTTTTTATCTTTAGGCTTATAATTCCCAAAATTACCAAAGCTTTTCCTATCTTAATCATGCTTCCTCCTTCCTAATGAACTTCAGATTTGCTTAAAATGCTAGTTATAATATTTATATCCCGGACCAAATCATCTTTGATAATATTGCCTATCTTCAGCTCACCTATAGTTTTCTTGAATAACTGGAACCTATTTGCCATAAATTTATATTCATGGGGGATTATCTCAAGTCTGATCTTCTGCTCCTTGCCGGTAGAGTTCTGGCCAGTCGGTATCGTAACCGAGGTGGATCCAGGATTCGTGTCTGTCGCAGAAGACATTTTTTCTATCCTGTCCTTCTATATCTATCAATAAGACGCCGGCCAGGGCGCATATCCAGGCATAACAGACATGGCACCAGATGCGCTCGTTTACTTTGTCTATGTTCATTAATGGAATTCAGCACAGGTTTCCTTCCATGTCTTTCTGTCTATCCAGGTGCCATCAGGCTTCTTATAGAATTCCTGTTTGTATTGCGAGCAATAACCGACTAAGACAGTCCGGACGGTATGCACCAGGTCTAAAACTCGATTGCAGATGGGACAGTTATCGTTCATTTTTGACTTATTAAAATATCTACTTTGGTTTCTAATCTTGCGACCGTATCTTTAATTTCTGGGATACATGTTAATTTTTCATCCGTATTTTTATGGATCTGCTGGCAGAGTTTTATTTCAGTATATCTTTTATCCGCCTCAATTAGAGTAAGATGGCCATTATTTTTCCCGCCGCTTTTTTTCATATCCCAACTTTGCTTAAGCACTGCGACTGACATACTTACTACCGATATCGCTACCATTCCTTCGGTGATGTCCATGATTTCTCCTTTTTTATAATGCCTGAGCTGCTTGTATTTTTTGATCTACTATATCAACCAAACCCTGGCACCTCATTTTTTCTGTTTGTAGCTGTTCCAGGGTTATGATTTCTTCTCTATCAAATATTTCCTGCATAATGGCCTGTCTATTTAGGCAATTTTTATAGATTATAATTTTATACTTTTGTGGCTGTCCTTCTTCCGGCGTTCCTTCTTTTAAAATTTCAAATGTCTCTGGCATAACTACCTCCTTATTTAATACTTTTCCAGCTCCCATCTTTATTTATTTCCGCCCAATATTTTCCATAAGGACCTTGTATCCATGTCCCATTAATATTCTCTTTTACATCTGTTACATTTTTCCAGCTTCCGTTTATATTCGTGTAAATCTCGGCGCGACTTTTATTATAATCTACGGGCACTGATCCTATAATCGCTACTATTACAGCTATAGTAGCAAATAAATATATAAGAAAATCTTTCTTATTCATTTAGGGGCTATATTTAATATAAATCGTTCCCTCTGGCGTTGTGCTGGCCGTAGGGGGGTCGCCTGTGCCATAGCATACATTGACCACCTGCGCGGTTGACGCCGTGGTATGATTTCCTGTTACTATTACGCCAGTCGTAGTCATATTGAATGACCCTGCCTTATTGCCTGTTAATCCTGTCTGCACGGCAGTCTTGTTCCAGGCATTAGGATCTGATTCTGTATAAGATGAAATAAATCCATTTGGGTTAGATGCCGGATAATAATACGACCCGTGCTGTCCGTCTAATTTATCCGAATCAGTAGCCTTGGCAAGAATACCGAGATATAACGCATCGTGGTTATGATTTACTAAAGAATACAGACCTGCGTGATCTCCCCATCCATAAGCAGATTGGCCGTTATCTTCTTTCGTGACATTAGCAAACTTGTGGGTCGAGCCTTCGGTAATATTGTCGGAAGTATCGGATGTCTTATTGAAATAATTACCGGTCGGCTGTTTCTTTTGATCTAATTCATTTACAACTTCCTGGATATTGGTAGAAGTGAGGTTACCGGCAGGGATATTTTGGATCTGTGAAGCCTTGGGCTCATAGGCAAATAGAAGTGAGGGTATGAATAAAAAGATTAATAATATATTTCTGATTTTTAACATATTGAATCCTTAACTTACGATGTCGATTTTTAAATATCTATGGATTTGCGTCATAACTTATATATCCCCCATTACTTTTATAAATCCTAAAATACCTTGTCATAGGATAATAACCATCATTGGTTTTAATATATAATTGTATTTTATCCCCTGCCACCCACCCCGATATATCTTCCGAATAAGTAACGTATCCTTGACCTTCTATATTGCTATGACTATTTGTTGAACGTTCTGTTCCAATTGGATTACCATTCTTAAATATCTGACCATAGGCATAAGCAGACCCATCTCCCCAAGTTTTCAAATCAAAACTTATTCTATATATCCCAGGTTGGTCTACTGTAAATTCTTTAACTTTCGTATATGAGGATGGATAATTATTTGTTCCTGATCTTTCAGTATCTGCGGAAGTAACTAAAGTATCTCCTGCGACTTCGGAAAATCCTATTACTGGCTGCCAACTCACGACATTATCCCCTGATTTCAAATATTTGCCTATGTCTTTGGCCAAACGTACCCAGTTAGAACCATCAAAATATAAAATATCCCCTGCAGCCTGGGAAGTGATTGTAAGGTCAGCAGCTTTCGGCGCGGTATCTGTCCAGGTTGGTGTCTGTCCTGCTCCCAATGTTTTCAGCACATATCCGCTTGTCCCTGGGGCAAATCTTACCCAGGCGCTGCCGTTATAAAATAGGATATCCCCTTGTGCCTGGCTGGTGATATTAAGTCCTGTGGGGAATCCCCAGGAGGCGGCACCGCCGTTAGTTATAAGCGATTTCCCGGAATTGGCGGTTTGGGAAGGTAGAAAATCATTTATCCCGGGAAGATTTGCCAGGGGCCATACTCCTGCTCCAGTAGGCGCACTTGAAAAGTTGCATAATGCGGTTGCACTTACTTTATTGGCCGTGATTATCTGTGCAAGCTTTGTATCCACAATGCCGGCCGTAGGAGATATTTTTGCGTTAGTAATAAGCAGGGCAGAATCTGTGCCTATGGCTATAGCTTCAAAATTCGCCCTGATTACTGCAGGACCATATTTCACTATATCGTCATTGCCTGGCTTGGTAGGATCCCACGCACTGAATGCATTGCTGCCGGCCAGTAAAAAAATTAACGCTGTTATCAATAATCTTCTTTTCATATTCCTTCTCCTTGTTCTGCGTGCGATTTGGCGTCCTCTAAGACCTTATTGATTTCTTCCTGATTGATACCCTGCGTAATCCCCAAAGTACGAAACTGCCTTTCTTCTATCTCGTCTATTTTAAGTTTGTACTGCAGGATTCCGCTCTTAAAGGTTCCGTCCTGGTTAAGAGATATAATGAGCTTATGAGGAATGATTTGCTTCATATCTATGCTCCTTTAATTAAAGAATTGAAAAAAATCTCCGTTGTGGTTTGTTCCGCTCGGCAATATATTAAAGTCATCTACTTTAGCTGTAGTGGCAGAAACAGTTGCAGAGGTAGTGTATACAGAACTACTCCCTCGGATAGCTGTAATAGTAATAGGATTGGCAACAGAATTAAAATTATTCCAATTTAACCCATCAGCGGAGTAGTCAAAATAAGTAGTTCCTGAAAGTTCCCTGATTTTTAAGTAACGGTAGGTATTAGCGTTATAAGCGACATCTGTCCCTATTAAAGTAAAAGAATAATTAATTCTTTTAACTGGGCAAATGCGCATATTTATACCGTCAAGAGTAAATATATCCCATCCTATAAGGTCATAATTCCCGCTCCAAATTATCGCAAAAAGAGGATAAAAATAAAGGTTAGTATTAGTTATACTCCCCCTATCTATGACTTTTATTGTCATAGATGAACCTGTTAAATCGTAATCATTTACAGAATATAATTCTGTATATCCTGAAACATTAATATTAGTAGTTATCTCAATTTCTTGATTAGCTTCCGCAATAGAACCAGCACCAGTATCTATATAAGTAGTCCACTTCGCATCTAAAGAATTATCATTGAAATTATCTGTAAGTGCAGAGACTAAAGGAGTGGTATAAGTAAGAATAGACTTCCCGGCTGCGCCTGTGCCACCATTTCTGCTTGATGTTGTATTCTTGAAACCGCCTGACCCTCCGCCGCCAGGAGCAGTTCCATTGTTGCCATTCCCGTCGGAAGATTTTCTTGCACCGCCTGCTCCTCCACTATTTCCCCCTGCACCGCCTGCTCCTCCATAAGTGGTCGTTCCGTCCTCGCCACTTACTCCTGCGGTAACTGTGCCTACGCCGCCAGTTGTTGAACCTGTGCCATGGGTTGCGCCACCCTGGTATGAAGTTCCATGCTGCCCGCCTTTGGCAACTACACTATTGGTATTAAAGGTACTATCGTGTCCATCAGAACCATTTCCTGTGCCTACTGTCGTTTGCGCCGCCGCAACCGTATAGTTATAAGTAGTACCTGCGGTAACCGCTAAACTGCTGTTAATAGAATACTGACCGCCTGCCGCACCACCTCCGCCGCCGGGATTAGTCGTTGAACCGCCGCCTGAACCTCCGCCACCCCGAAGTTCAACTTGTAAAGTGGTAACGCCAGGAGGACAGAGCCAGGTATAATTTCCTGCGGCGGTCTGAGTAACTGAAGAAGTTGCAGCAAATATCTGTAAGGGTAAAAATAATAAACCAAGAGTAAGGAGAAGTTTTTTAAGGTGGCTGTGGCATAGTAAAGGCAAACCTTGAACTATGTTCCCACACTTGCGCTCTCTGAAAGACCACCTTTTATAAAAAAACTTTTTCATATTAAGCCTCTTGCGTTGATGCTATTAAATCCCATTGGCTTATACTGGCCCGCCACTGGAATAGCATCTTCGTGCATTTCGAAGCCACGGTAGTCGTAGGTAATGCAATCCCTGACTTAGCTACATATTTATCCCCATAAGTAATTGCCCTAGGTGTGGCGTCAGAAAGGATGATAAATTCCATCGTTTCTCCATCGGCAGGAGTGCTAGTTGAATGATTATTGATTACTAGGTCGTGCGCCTGCGCGCTTCTTACAAAGATGTCGTAAGTTGAGATTTCAGGGGTAATAGTGTTTGTAGTCGTTTGGGAATCAATTCTTTTCTGGTTACGCTTATTGGTAAAGGTATCCGTAGAGGAAGTGGTCGGCTTAGCATTCCAGTTGCTTATATTAGCATCACTCACAAAACGGTGAGTTGTATCTTGGGTTACATTGGCGGGATTTATAGTTCCTGAAAGATTACCTGCGCTAATATTCCCTGGAGTAGTAAAATTTCCTGTGCCATTAAAATTATGCGCGCCAAACTCATAGTCCGCTTTAGCATTCCAGTCAGATTTCTCGGTATCATTGACAAAACGATGATCGCTATCTTGGGTTATGTTTGCGGGATTGGTGGTATCGATATCGCTGACATTCCCCAGGCCGATATCAGTTTTATTAACTGTTATATTGGCAGAAAGGGCATGACCATTGACTGTGGTGGTATTCGATACCTTGCTATTGAACTCCTCTTGTAAATCCGTCTGATTGGAGATATTCCCAGTAATTTTACTCCATTCTACTTCTTCCGCAATCACTCCTTCCAGATGTGAACCATTCCCATAGTATTCAGCTGCACTGACATTAGATGTTGTAGTAAAATCTCCCGTACCATTAAAATCATTTGCCCCAAATTCATATTTTGAATATCCAGCTTGTGAATGGTTGCCCCAGCCGTAGGCGGTATCCCAATTGGAATGATTGTCGGTTATTGATGAATTCCATCCCGAACCAGTAGATACTGCTATACCTGCTCCTGGATAACTCGCTATTGCACCTGCGCTAAAATAAGCGAGAGAAGTCCAGGCAGTAGTGCCATCGCCCATCTTGAATTTTCCCGTGTCTGTTTCAAGACCTATTTCCCCGGATGCGAGGGTGGGGTTGACGGAAGTCCATGTGGCAGCGACATCCCGCCTGAACTGTATTTTTTGCGCGGCTAATCCTGATGAGATAAAACACAAAGAAATTAGAATAGATAAAATAAGTCTTTTCATTATGCCCCTCCTCCATCTATGTCTGGAACCTGGTTATAGTCAGTATCGGCAGATCCTCCATCTATATCGGCAGTGCCGCCGGAAGGGTCGCCTAGGGTACCATCGTCTTTCCAATATTTGCCACTTGGATAGTATTCCACAAAAGAACCGTTCTGGAGCTGGTAAGTTTTGCTTGTATTCGTTACATAGACTATTGTGCCATTGGCCCAGGCTATATTCTTTTCGGTTTCCTCATCGACATAAATCTTCAGGGGTTGGATGGTCATATCCGCGTAAGAACAGGTTATGGCCAGGAGGAAAATGCTGATTAAGATGATTATAAGTTTTTTCATATTATATCCCGTGTACGTGGACCTTGATCTGGCCGGTCGCAGGAGCGCCGACAAGGTCATAAAGTTTTATGTTGCCACCTGTCGTGTCAAGATTGGTTATTTTACGATAGACTCCATTGCCGGTTAAAGGAATCACATCTACACCGTAAGGAATCTCATGGAAAGTCTTGTTAAAGACGACGTCCTTACCCGCTGCGGCGTCTGTTATTTCATCTTCGAACTTGTCGTCTACGTCCGGGAGGTCTGCAAAGTAATTCATCTGGGAACATTGCAGGTCCTGCGCCGTAGAGTTTCTTATCAGGGTCATTTCTACCTGGAAGAATCGGCAATTGTAGTCCCCTGGCTGCCATAGTAGCCAGTCGCTCCAGTTAATGTTGTCTTCAGATGTCTTTATCCTAAAAGAGGCCGCGCCTGCGAGTTCCTCCCCAGAGAATCTTAGATTATCAGGTAAGTCACTCCATTTAAGGGTTTCTGCGAAATCGGACCATTTTGTATCCCCTGTGGCCGTGACGATGCTGTCGATGCCTATCTTGAAAGGGGCGACGTATCCGACATCCCTGACTGGTGTGATATATTTCCCGGTAAGGTTGCCTTCTGTTATCTTGAGGACCCCATCTACGACTTCGAGGTTCTCCAAGGTGCCGGACCAGACTGATTGCTCGGAATAGCTCTTTATGATGTTTTGGAAGGGAATATTATCTATGGTAATGATCGCTTCGGTTGCGTTTTGGGAATAGTTGCCTGAGGTGTCCTTGGCTTTGATATAGAACTTCTGGTTTTCGCCTGTCTTAAAAATGGGGAGCTCAGCGGTATTCTTTTTGTCTTCGTTTAATATGGGATAGCCGCTTTCCCAGGACTCGCCCATCCTGATCTCGTAGCCGGCGCGGTCGACGTCTGTGACGTGTGACCAGCTGAAGACGATCCTGTCCCTGGACTGGTTGACGATGAAATTGGCGACATCTTGGGGCGGGGCGGATTTGCCTACTAGGGTGATATTTTCCTGGGGGCTGGTTAAGATGGATTTTTCACCGGTAACGCCTACGGAAACAACGGCGATCCTATAGGCTTGGAGGTCTTTGAGGTTACCTGTGATGGCGAAATGGATACCGGTTGTTTCCCCTGCGAAACTCCAACTGAGGCCGGCGTTGTCTGATAAGTAGATCTTGGCCTTGGTGAAGTTATTTACAGAATAATTTGTCATGTTTGGCTTATCGAACCAGACGTCGATGGCATCTTCTATGGTGCCATCATTGGCCACGATCATGCGCTCGGTAAGTTTGAGGCCTGTGACATCGGGGATATCCATGCTTAAAGAGGAGTATTTCCTTTGGGGCAAGATCACCGTGCTGTCATCATAAATGCGCTCATCATATTCAACGGCTTCGATTTCCAACTCGCAGTTACGTTTGCGTTTAAGAGATACGATCCTGGCCGGTTTGACAACTTTATCTACCTCGCCAAAGGAATAACCATCGTGTTCCATGGGAATCTTGCTGAATGGTGAGCTGACAGTTACTTCGGTATAGGTACCTGTAGGATCTGTTATTATTCTTTCCTCGTACGCGCCTTTGGCGAAATCTACCCGAATGGCGTAACTTTTGCCGGATTCGATGATGACGTTGCGGTCTAGTTTGACTTTAGTCCTTGAGATTATCTGCCAGTAATCGGTATCTGTGGGAAGATTGCCTAAGGCTGGTTGAATAGCTTTATATTCATTTTCTTCATAGGCGACTGCGTCATTTATGGCATAAAGGGTATCTGCGTCATAGGTGCCTTTATAATCAAAATCCGCCTTTACAAGGCCGGAAAAACCCCATTGTGGCACGTCATGGGCTATATCGATGAGTTCACCGCATTGGCGCACGAGAGCGCCTATGCCGGCTGAGAGTTTTATGGTATTAGAGATATATTTGCAGATTTTAAGGTAATCGCGACCATAACGGATGGCGTAGGAAAGTTTTGTGCCATAATATCGGATAGTTTTAATATTTACAGGCTTGCCGGCAGCCAGGGCCTCATCATCTATGGCAGCTTGGATAGTACTTGTTTCATAGTTATTATCCTGGTCATTAAATTGAACATTAACGATATTGGGGACATCACGGATAGAATCCCAAGTCTCGGAAAAACTATCTTTTACAATATTGCCCATGTGAATGAGCTGAACCGGGATCTCTGGTTTCTCGATGGCGATCTTGATTTGGCCTCTATCGGAATAAAACGGAAGTCCACGGAAAACTGAGCAGAGTTGTAATATTAGATCCAAGGCCTTTTGGGGGCTATCTATGCAGATATCGAGGCGGAAGCGCTTTTCCCAGCCTCCCAGGCCATCAGGGACGCGTTCTTCGCAATATTGGGACATTTCTACCAGGTAATCCAGGTTATGATCGCTAGAGGTGATAAAATGGCCAAGACCGAAACGTTTATTGATCATTAGGTGATAAAGGAACCAGATAGGGTTTGCGGAATAGGCTGTAATGAAAGTTACGCCATCCCATGTAAGAATGATCCCATCGGAAAGGAGTTTATAGCAGGTTGCAGTGGGATCCCAATAATAATCATCCCAACTTACAATATTTTCTCCATTCATGACTTTGGGGATCATAAACTTTCCGCGCGCAAGGAATTCATAATCCGGGAAGGATCCGGACAATTGGTCCATGGCCAGGGATTTGACGCCGGCTACGGCGATATTGGGGAATTCCTGCTCATCTTCACAGCTGATCTCATCTATACGTTCGATATAAAGATCACTGGTATGTGTAAAATCACTATCATCTGAAGTCTTGGTGACGCGGATATCGTACTGACCGGTTGTAAGTCCGGACTGACGGAAGATGCGTTTCAGACTGCTACGAGATTTGGCGCTGATAGTGGTTGAGCCAAGATCTATCCAGGTTTCAGAAGAATGGAGTTTATACTCGATTTTGTAGGTTACATCATTAGATAATATATTGCCGTTTGCGTCTGTCTGATAGAGTCCAGAAGGCAACTGGAAATGTACTTCAAAGGCTTCTACATCGTCATCTTCAGTAGTGTAGGTATAGGCATCATCTTTAGTAATCTGGATGGCGATGGATTTTAGGTTGTGATTATCATGAAAATCTGAAATGACTGTTTGAGTATTGGTGCCAAGGCGGCTTTCAAGGGTATAACCGGAATAGTTGGCTGCAGGGTTGCGGTTAATGCGAATCAAGGTAATACTATCTACTTCACCATGGCAGATCCCCAAAAGAGTATGCAAATAATTTTTATCCCCGTCTGTAGAAACGTATTCATTAAGGACATTCCCCCCGGTAAGAACCGTGCCGCAAATAACAGGTATAGGAGTACCGACATTTGCGGTTGTACGCACACCATCCCAAGAGGAAGAAGGAGAATCAGCATCAAGTCCATCTCCTGAGGTATCAAAAGAAGGAGTTTTTACTCGTTGAACAGCAATGGCCTGATAAACTGAATAACCCATAGAAACTGTTGTGAGAATTACTCCAATTTTTGCTAAAACAGATAAGGCCATAAACCATTTAGCTGCAGCAATAATAAAAAGGATAGGATGTTCTATTTTCGGAATAACCAAAATCTCGTCTCCAATAATTAAATGCTGATTCAAATTTTTAATTTCTTTACCATTAATTTCAATATGCATATCCTT
>JBEKHW010000021.1:0-31362 GCA_050012075.1 Candidatus Omnitrophota bacterium
GATTCTCATGACAGAAATGAATGATATCTACCAGGTCTTCCCTTATAAAAGGCTCCCCTCCCGTAATACTAAGGCGATACGGCCCTAACCAATCCTTCAGGTCGGAAAGGATACGTATCCATTCTTTGTATGGAAGCTCCTCTTTATGCGGTTTTAGCGATACCGGGGATAAAACCATCTGCGCTAAACCATTGCACATTCTTAAAAAGAAGGAAGAAGGGCCCGGCTTCCACGATACCGTCCTCCATAGATTACAGTGGCGGCAACGTATATTACAACGTATTGTAATGCCTATATAAACATCAACGGGCTTATGCATGCCTTTTCAATTATATATCTTTATTACCTGGCGTTCTACAGTTTTTTAAACCAAAAATAACCTATGGTGCCCTCTTCGACTTTTTTTTCTAGACGATAACCCTGAATCTCGCCATCTATTTCGGGAGCAAGATAATAAATGACGAAGATTGAATCATACTTATTATCATGGATAGATTTATCCATCTCTTCACGAGTAAGTGGTGGTATTTCTTGGTTGTTATTATAATATTTTATAGCTTTAGAGAAATATATATGTTTAGTTTTAGTAAGTGCATCTGGGGACATAGTCATAAATGCATTATCGCCTTTTTCTTGGTTAATCTTCCTGAATAAACCTCTCCAGTCTTGGGGATAAGTGATATATGATTTCAAATTAGATTTATAATACGGATATAACTGGCAGGTGGATACCAGACACAATAAAAAGATTAAGAAGGGGTACTTAATTTTTGCGCTATACCTATCCAACCCCCTGCTGAATAGAATTATCAAGGGGATATTGATAAAGCCTATATATCTTACCATGAGTATCGGGAAAATAAAAATATGGATCAGGTAAAGGCTGATGATCGGGATAACGGCCCAGGCAAGCAGAAAATACTCCTTTTTCATGAAGGAAATAGTGGACTTCTCCTCTTTTCTATTAGGTCTGACAAAGGCAGAAAAAAATAAGAATGCATATACACATAGAAATAAATAAGAATAAATTACATATATACATTTTATGTGGAGGTTTACTTGCTGTACCTTGAATGGAGCGCTCGCTATTGACGTTAATAGGATAAGGAAGAATTGTAAATACCAATCGGCCTCTTTGGGTATCCATTCTATTTCTGTTCTATTCACCACAGCATGTATAAAGAAGCCTACCCAGGGCAGATAAAGCAGGACGATGAGCATCTGTGCTACGAGCCATTTCTTCAGTTGCTTTGCGTTGAAAAAGAATAGGAAGAATGCCACATTTGGAATAATGATAAACAAAAAACCTGCGTATAGGGTATATATGCTTATTACTGTAGAGGCAATATAGAGGGATAAATCGCGATTTTTGTTATCCTTTGTAAATTTATAAAAGAAGTAAAAAGATAGTAGGCCAAAAAACCAAAGCATCGCGTACATCTTAGCCTCTCGGGCATAATCAATGCTGTATAATGAAACAGACAACAACAGGGCGGCGAATAGTCCAACCCTTTGATTGAAAAGTTCTTTGGCTAACTTAAAAATCAAGATAATGGAAAGCACTGAGAAGACTAGGGAAGGAAAACGCAGGGAGAATTCGCTAATGCCGAATATCCCTATCCAGAAATTCATCAAAATATAATATAGCGGCGGGAACGGAGAATCGGAAAGATTTTTTATCATCTGGGTAATTGGGTAATTAATTCTACCCGCACTATCAATTTCATCGAACCACAGGCTTGTGCTGCCTAAGTGATAAATCCTTAGCATAAATCCGACGAGAAGTATCAATGAAAGCAAGAAGAAGCCCTTCTTGTTCTTTAAATTATTGAACTCGAATAGTCGCATTATTTAATTTGTTTTTATGTGATAATAATATCAATTTATTTTGGTTCAGGGACATGCTAGCTTGCTTAATATCTATTTCGTTAGCAAGATAATTATTAAAATCGAAAGGGTAGAATCTTTTTTTAAGAGACTTGAAAGCTGCATAGCATGTTAATTCTAGTATCGCAAAAGCAAGAATCAGTAAAATTAACCAAAATGAAATCTTTTTGAGCCCAATTTTCGCATTAAAGGGTCTCATCATTTATTTGCTAAACGTTATTATGGGATACGCAACGAAACCGCAGAGAATAGCTATCGCCATTAATATGTTATCCAAGAAAGTTACAAAAAATGAAAGAACGCCGAAAAATAAGCCTCTTTCTTTTGTAAGGAATGCGAGGAAGCGGAAATTAAGAAGTGACCAGATTAATGTTAAGGCAATGGCTGACGGGATAAGGTTATATCCGAAGAGCGAGCCGACAAGTAACAGAGATATTACGGGGGCCAGCAGCACACTTGCGATTTGTCCTTTTGGGGAATGTGCGTATCCGGTCCCTTGTCTTCCTAGTTGTTTCCAACCCTTATAGGTAAGGAATATCCTCGCCCATTCAAAAGGAATTTGAAAGTCGTTTTTTATAAAAGCGGCTAAATCATATTTTTTGAGATGGATTACTTCAAGATCATTTAAAAAAGCAATCTGCTTGCCGCTTAACGCTAATTTTTGCCCCAGCGCGGTATCATCCGCAATCTTGATATCTGTGCCGGGTGCCTCTATGGCGCTTCTCCTTAACGCATAAATTGAACCGTATAAGAAGCTCACCCTTTCAGGAAGTTTTTTAAAGATATAGTGCATATAAAGATTTTTATACTGGCTGAAGAAGCCGGGATTAGGGTGTTCTTTCGAAAGAAGCCCTGTAAGGGCATCAATTTGCCTATGCCGGGAAAAATAGGCGGCAATCATGGCAAGGGTGTCCGCTTTTATCAGAACATCTGAATCTACATTAACGATTATTGAGCCGCTTGAAGCGTCGATGCCAATCTTGCGCGCGCGCCTCCTGCCCGTATTTTCATGGAGTTCTATAGTCTTATTGGCATATTTTTTGCTAATCGAGGCCGTTACATCCTGGCTTGCGCAATCAACAACGATAAGCTCATAATCCAGAAAACCTGACTGCTTTATCGCTTTCAGGCACTTTTCTATTGTACGGCTGCTATTATAGGTGGGGACGATTACCGATAGAGATGGCATAAATTTTTGGCTATTCTATAATAGGAAATTTAGCCCCAACCATGCCCGTGCTTGGCTCTTTAATATACCGGCAATAGCTTTGACGAGCTTCGCAGGGCCGCTTGGAAACTAGGTAAATAGCCCCAACCGGATTTTCCGCCGTAGGCGGACCCGCCTCCGGCGGGGAACCGAAATTGGTAGCCCCAACGGGATTTGAACCCGTGTACTCAGCTTGAGAAGCTGATGTCCTAGACCGGGCTAGACGATGGGGCCGCTGATTAAATTAAAATAATAGCACGTTTTTCCCTGGCCGGTCAATCAATTTCTCTAAAAAGCCGCTGCCTCTTTGGAACCGGCGCCAGGAGCCAGGCCTGGTGCGCCTTACAAATGGCGCGGCATTGTTGAGACGAACATATAAAATTATTGACCGCCATATATAATATGCTATCATTTTATTATGGCCGCAAATGTATACTTGGGTATCAGCACGAATAAAGATGTATTGCGCGCTCCCTATGAAGCGGCGATGCAGGCAAAGTACAAGCTTGATACGGACAAGATAGACCTCTGCTTAGTCTTCACCTCCGTAAGCCTTGCGCAACAAGCCACGCTAAAAACAATCAAAAAAATATTCCCTGACACGCCACTAATCGGATGCAGCAGCTTAGGCATTATCGCTGAAGGACAGGTCCATAAACATGCTGTGGCAGTATTGCTTATAAAGCTGGCGCAAGGCATATATATAAATACCAATTACGTGCAGGAGATAAGCAGTAAATCGGCCGTTGGCGCAGGAGACGAATTCGGGTATAAATTAATGCACGGCCTGCAAAACATCCCGCGGGATTTCGGCATTATATTTTCTGACGGGATGCTCCAGGAAAACTCCGCCTTTCTCTCGGGGCTACAGGAAAAACTGGGGAAAAGTTTTCCTATCATCGGGGCCTGCGCCTCCGACGACCTTAAATTTGCAAAGACCTACCTGTATATGAACGAAGAGATTTTTAGCGACGGGGCCTGCGGTGTCATGTGGGCAGGGAAATTACATTTTGGCTTTGGCATAAGGCACGGCTGGAAACCTTTAGGAAAACCGCATTATATAACATCCTCGGCTGGAAACACTATCCACACAATAGACGGCCTGCCCGCTGCTTCGCTATATAAAGAATACCTTTCGGCGGACCTGCCGGCCTTACGGAAAGAGCTTAAGCGTATTTCTGCGTTATATCCCATAGGCATTTATCTATCGGGAGAAGAAGAATACCTCTTAAGAAACATCATCGCTATCGACGACACAGAGGGATTGATCTGCCAGGGAAATATCCCTGCGGGAAGCACAGTGCGGCTCATGATCGGAACGAAAGAATCCTGTCTTGCTGCCGCCCGCAAAGCAGCGGAAGATGTGCAAAAGATGCTGCATGGCAAGGTATGCGATTTTCTGCTTGTTTTTGAGTCAACTTCGCGATATACCTTATTAGGCAGGCGGATAGGTGAAGAATCAAGAATCATAAAAGAGGTGCTGGGGGAAAACGTGCCATTGCTAGGCATATACACCTACGGCGAACAGGCGCCTTTGCAGGCTGTCGGCTACCATGGCACTCCTTATTTCCATAATCAAAGCATCACTATCTTAGGGATAGGCAATTAAATGCTTGAATTATTTACCACCATTTTAGGACTAGGCACAATATTTACATTGATCCTTTTGGTAATGGTGCTGACAGCCAAGGGTACGCAGGTAAAAGAACTGCGCATGGAAGCAAGCAGGTTAAAACGGTCGCTTGATGAAATGGATGAGCAGGCAAAATTGATTGTGCGCACCGATATGGAACTAAATAAGACCCAGGAAGAGCTGGATAAAAAAATCACCGGCCTTTATGCCCTCCAGCGCATATCGCGGGCAATCAGCACCACCCTGCAAGAAGACATGATATTCGAACTGATGGAACCGGAATATTTAAAAGACCTGGGGTTTGAAAAGGCATGGGGGTTTCTCTGGAACGAAAAAGAAAAGAAATTCAAGTCGCAGATAGACATAGGTTACCTGCCTGAAGAGGCAGAACAGGTTAATGCATATATCGAGACGAATAAAGACCGTTATCTGGAGTTAATTAGAAATGAAAAGAACATTTCTTCAATAACGACCGCCCCCCTTGAATATGCACCACTAAAGGCAGAAATAAAGCAGGTTTTCCGCGCAGAAGATTTCGTAATCTGCCCTATCCTGCCGAAAGAAGGAAAGAAAGGGCTCATCTTCGTGGGGACAGAACATACCGATACGCCCATAAATGAGGGAGATGAAGAATTGATTATCATACTGGCAAACCAGATCAGCCAGGCCCTGGAAAACGCCCGCCTCTTCGAAAAAACCTGGAACGCGCAACAGGAATTAGAGAAGAAGGTAACGGAGAGGACGCGCGAATTAATGAAGGCGTTAAATGAAGTTAAGGCGGTCAGCAAAAGAAAAAGCGATTTTATCTCCAGCGTCTCGCATGAACTAAGGACCCCCCTTACCTCTATCAAGGGGTATGCGGCAATCCTGCTTAGTGAAAAATTGGGGCAACTGCCGGTCGAGGTAAAAGAGCGCCTGGCAAAAGTCAACCGTCATAGCGATGAGTTGGTTCATATGGTAAATGACCTGCTGGATATAGCGCGCATAGAATCCGGGAAGGTAATGATGAAGAAAGAAGTGCTGGACCTTAAGTATATCACAGGAGAGATTGAGGATCTGCTGGGAGTGCAGTTAAAGGCAGGAAAAATTAATTTTTCCTCCGATATCCCTGAAGATACTAAAAACATCTTTGCCGACCGCAGCCAGATACAGCGTGTTTTTATTAACCTTATCGGCAACGCTATAAAATTTACTCCTGAAAACGGAAAAATTTCTGTCAGCGCCCGCAGTCTTGATGGCGCTATTCAAATAAATGTGGCAGACACTGGCTACGGAATTCCCCAGGAAGCGCAGGAAGCAATATTTGAAGAGTTTTATCGCGTAGACAACCCTATTAACCAGATAGTAAAAGGTACCGGATTAGGCCTTTCTCTGGTAAAATATATCGTAGAGGCGCATGGGGGAAAAATCTGGGTAAAAAGCAGCCTGGGGTCTGGTTCAACTTTTAGTTTTACTATTCCAAAAAGGGAAGGATAAAAGAAAATGGGGACCAAGATTTTGATAGTAGATGATGATCCTGATATCAGGGACATCTTAAAACTTACCCTTTCCGAAGAAGACTATGATGTAATCGAGGCGGCTGACGGGGAAGAAGCGTTAAGGGCCATTAATTCAAAATCCCCGGACCTCGTCCTCTTAGACTATAAAATTCCGAAGCTCGACGGCAGGCAGGTATGCCGCCTGGTGAAAAAAGACCTGCTATTAAGGCACCTGCCGATAATCATGGTTACGGGTAAGGGCGATATCAGCGACAGGGTTGATGGTATTGACGCCGGGGCCGATGACTATATAGTGAAGCCTTTCGAACCAAAAGAGCTACTGGCGCGCATCCGCATGATTATTAGGCGCACAGCACGCGACCTGGAAGCGAATCCCCTGACGCGGCTGCCGGGAAATGTCTCTATCCTTAATGAACTTTCTAAGCGCCTGGAAAATAAAAGTATGTTTGCAGTCTGCTATATTGACCTGGATAAATTCAAATCATACAACGACAAATACGGTTTTGAACACGGGGATGCGGTAATCCGCGAAACCGCCAGGATTTTAATCCGTTCCGCCCAGCAATGCGGTAACCCCGACGATTTTATAGGCCATATCGGCGGAGACGACTTTGTGGTTATCACTTCTATTGCCGCCTCAGAACGCCTCTGCCAGGAGATAATCTCCCAGTTTGATAAAGCCGTGCCCGGTTTCTATAACGAAGTAGACAGGAAACGCGGCTATATAGTGGCGGAGGACCGCCAAGGCAAAGAACAAAAAACAAACCTTCTCTCTATCTCTATAGGGGTAGTTACCAACGAGCACCGCAAGATAGAACACGTGGCCCAGATAAGCGAGATTGGCGCCGAACTTAAGACTTTTGCGAAGCGCGAAGGGAAAAGTAACTACGTTAAAGATAAGAGAAAAGAGGGAGATTAACGCATGAGGCGGATTTACTTGTATTTATTTGAAAAAGCAGCCTTCCTAAATTCCTCAAGAAAGAATATCCGGACCTATTCTTTCGCCTCAAGTATTTGAGGTAATTCAGCTATGAGAGTGTTTAAACGTTCTACTTCCTGCCGCATTTTTCCTATCAACGCAGTGCGCCTTGAGTCATCTTTCATACTTCCCGAATTAAGCAATTCGGAGGCAGTTTGAGAAATAGACGTAAGAGGCTCAGTAAGCCCCGAAGAGAAAGTCGTTAGAATTAAATTCCTCAACCGTTCATTTTCAATCTTAGATTCTGCATCCAGAGCTGCTGCGGCAAGCTGAGCACCTTCAACAGCCAAAGCAGTTTGATTAACGAACATCTCCAATATATGTAACTGCTCCAGGTCAACAAATTGTTTCTCCTGAGTTGGAAAGATCCCCAAAACTCCAACTGTTTTTTCTGCGCCTGTAAAAGGCAAGTACATGCCGTTTGACCCGGGTAGAGTATCTGTGCCCTTACCTGCGGATTTCTTATGCTCAAATACCCATTGTGCAACAGCAATCTCATTTGAATCTAGCGCTAATTGCACAGCTTCGCCAAACTTAACTACCAGCCTCTTGTTTTTATCTGGAATAAGAATAACTGCCCTGCATTTAAAGAAATCTTCGATATGCGCAAGCGCGATCTTAAACAATTCATCCGGATAAGAACTTTTCGAAAGCTCACGGCTTAAAGCATAGAGCGTTTTAGTCCTATTTTCGCGCACCCTCATGGAGATAGTTTGACGCTTAAGTTGGCCGGTTAAATGCGCTATCATAAAACCGACACCAAACATCACTATAAATGTAAAAGCGTACTCAACATCTGTTACCTTAAAACTGTAATAAGGAGGTACAAAGAAAAAGTCAAAAAATAAAACACTTAAAAATGAAGCTATCAAAGACAATCGACGGCCATAACGAAAGGCAATCCAGGTAACGCCGACAAGATAAATCATTATTAAATTTACTGAAGAAAAGCGGGAAGATAGAATCCAATTAAATAAAGTACAAAGAATAACGATACCTATTGCAAATCCAAGATTTTCCCAAGAAAAAGGGCTTAAAGGAGGCGACTTAAATTTAACCGGTTGTTCCCGGGTATCCCCACTCAACAAATACAGATCGATATCCTGGCATTTACGGGCTAACTTGTCAAATATTGATCCAAAAATCAATTCCTGTAGCCTTGGTTTTCCGGGCTTTCCAATAATTATCTTTGTTACATTTTTTGAACGGGCGTATGAAATTAATGTCTCCGCTATATCCTGGCCGCTAAGCGTTACAATTTCAGCGCCCAATTTTTCCGCAAAATTAAGCATCTCGGATACCCTGCCCTTATCTTCCGGACGCAACTCGGCAAGAGGTTCAACATATGCCACGATCCACTCTACTCCCAAATCTAACGCGATACGCTTACCGGCTCTAATTAATCCCATCGCAGAGGGACTCGGACTTATGCATACCAAAAATCTATCCCTCACATTCCAAACTTTTGAAACAGCGTGTTCTTTTTTATATGACATCAATTTACTATCGACATTGCGCTCTGTGTAGCGCAGAGCCAACTGACGCAAAGCAATCAAATTACCCGGCTGGAAAAAATGCTCTGTCGCTGCTTGAGCTTGCTCACCGAGATATACCTTTCCTTCTTTTAACCGCTTGAGAAGCTCTTCGGTAGGAAGATCCACTAATTCTATTTCATCTGCCTGTTCGATAAATGTATCAGACACTGTTTCGCGCACGATAACGCCAGTTACCTGAGCAACGATATCATTTGCGCTCTCGCAATGCTGGACATTTAAGGTGGTATATACATCAATGCCTTGGCCAAGAAGCTCCTGGATGTCCTGCCAGCGCTTTGGATGACGAGAGCCGGGAGCATTGGTATGCGCTAATTCGTCAACTAAAATAAGTTTGGGGTTTCTTTTCAGGCTCGCGTCAATATCAAATTCGCGCAACTGAACATTTTTATAAGAGATGATTTTAGGGGGGAGTATTTCGAGGCCTTCCAAAAGCGCTTCGGTCTCAGCGCGTTTATGGGTTTCTACGTATCCGACCACAACATCAATGCCTTCTTTTTTGCAGGCCCTGGCGGCTTCAAGCATGGTGTAGGTTTTACCCACACCTGCCACTGCCCCAAAAAAAATCTTAAGTTTACCGCGGCGGCTCTCTTCGGCTGTAACCTTTGCTAAGATTGCATCAGGATCCGGTCTTTCCATAAGTTTAATTATACATCACAAAATATGTCTATGTTATTCATTTCTTATATGTGTCTAACGCTAAATTAAGCTCTAGCACATTTACAACCGGCTCCCCTATAAGCCCAAATAAACGTTCAGAAGTATGCTTGGCGATAAGGATCTTAATTGTATCTTGTGATAATCCCCTTGTTCGCGCAATACGCGAAACCTGGTAATATGCTGCCGCTAAACTAATATGCGGATCGAGTCCGCTTGCCGAAGAAGTGACAAGATCGACCGGTATAGGAACTTTATTTTCCGGATCAGCTACCTGTAAGGCTTTAATTCGCCCTTTTACCTCATCGATCAAAGCGGGGTTAGTTGGCCCTATATTAGAGCCTGAAGAACTTGATGCGTTATATTGGGGTGAGGTCGCTGAAATACGGCCCCAAAAATACTTGGGATCATTAAACTCCTGACCTATAAGAACCGAACCAACCGGCTTACTGTTTCTATATATCAGGCTGCCATTGGCCTGGTTAGGCAATAACGCTTGCGCGATTCCTGTAATAAAGAGCGGATAGATAACTCCCGTAATAATCGTCAGGATAAAAAAAGAAATAAGCGCCGGTTTAATATATTCTCTGAACATTAATTTACCCTCACTTTCAAATCAGTAAATTACCCCGCAGCATACACTAAAAATTTAGCAGAAATTTTTAGTGTGCATATGCAAGGGGCTTTCTACCTATCGCACTAAGTGCAAAGCCACTAGTATCATATCGATCAGTTTAATACCTATAAATGGAGCTACAATGCCGCCTACTCCATAAATCCACAGATTGTCCCTTAATAGTTTACTTGCCGGCATCGGCTTATAAGGTATGCCGCGCAAGGCAAGTGGAATTAAGGCTATAATAATAAGTGCATTAAAAATAACTGCAGACAAAACAGCGCTTGCAGGCGTGGCAAGATGCATAATGTTGAGTGCCCCAAGCGCAGGATAAGTCCCTACGAATGCGGCCGGGATAATCGCGAAGTACTTCGATACATCATTAGCAATGCTAAATGTGGTTAGTGAACCTCTGGTCATAAGAAGTTGTTTTCCTATTTGGACAATTTCAATAAGTTTTGTGGGGTTGGAATCAAGGTCAATCAGGTTTCCTGCTTCTTTCGCCGCCTGTGTTCCCGTATTCATAGCAACTGCAACATCTGCCTGCGCAAGGGCAGGAGCATCATTCGTCCCGTCTCCGGTCATAGCTACAAGCCTACCACCAGATTGCATTTTGCGGATAAGCTTAAGCTTGGTTTCAGGGGTGGCCTGAGCTAAAAAATCATCCATACCGGCTTCTGCTGAAATCGCAGCTGCGGTAAGAGGATTATCCCCTGTAATCATAATGGTTTTAATTCCCATGCGCCGCAGTTCCGCAAAACGTTCCTTAATTCCACCCTTTACGATATCTTTTAGCTGAATAACACCTAACACCCTTTTATGCTCCGCCACAACTAAAGGCGTACCGCCGCCTTTAGATATTGATTGTATATTTAACTTCAGCTCTTCGGGAAAAAGACCACCCAGTTGTTTTACATAATCCTCAATAGCATCGGCTGCACCTTTTCTAATCTGTCTTCCGTCTCCCAAATCTACTCCACTCATCCGCGTCTGCGCCGTAAATGGAATAAATTTAGCTTCCAGTTCATGAATATGACGTTCTCTTATGCCGTATTTTTCTTTAGCCAATACCACTATGCTTCTTCCTTCCGGAGTTTCATCAGATAATGAAGCAAGTTGCGCTACATCTGCCAATGATTCAATACTGATCCCTTCAGCCGGTAAAAAAGCTACGGCCTGCCTATTGCCCAGCGTTATCGTCCCCGTCTTATCTAACAACAAAACATCTACGTCTCCCGCTGCCTCTACTGCCCTACCAGAGGTGGCAATTACATTAGCCTGAATCATTCTGTCCATACCAGCTATGCCGATAGCAGGCAGCAATCCTCCTATAGTAGTTGGAATAAGACAGACAAGTAATGCAACTAAAACTGTTACTGTAATTGGTATACCGTGGCCAGCTGATACTACGCTGTAAATTGAAAATGGTAAAAGTGTTACTGTGGCTAGGAGAAAGATGGTGGTGAATACTGCCAGAAGAATATTAAGAGCGATTTCATTGGGTGTTTTTTGTCTTTTGGCACCTTCAACCATCGCTATCATATGATCCAGGAATGTCTCTCCGGGATTTGAGCTGATCCGCACTATTAACCAATCTGAAAGTACGCGTGTACCTCCGGTAACAGCGCTGCGATCTCCGCCGCTTTCACGTATAACAGGAGCGCTTTCTCCAGTGATAGCGCTTTCATCAACGCTTGCTACACCTTCAATAACATCACCATCCATAGGAATCATATCGCCTGCTTCAACTAAAACAATGTCTTCTTTATGAAGCGTTGATGCAGATACTGTCTCGTAAACAGAGCCATATTTAGGTTTGGAAAGTTTTTTTGCCGGAGTGTCTTTTCTGGCTTTTCTTAAACTTGCAGCTTGGGCTTTTCCGCGACCCTCTGCCATAGCTTCGGAAAAATTAGCGAATATCAGTGTAAACCATAGCCACAGGGTTATGGCCAGAATAAAGCTGGCTGGCGCCTCCCCTTTGCTAAAGATTGCCTGAAACCATAATCCGGTGGTCAATACGCTTACTACCAAAACTACAAACATCACCGGATTCTTAATTTGGTGCCTGAGATCTAATTTCTTTAGCGAATCAATTATTGCTGGCCCAATGATGGACAGTTCAAACAAGGATTTTGATTTATGTGACCTATTCATAGACACCTCTTTTGCCCACAAGGGCACACCCGCGCAAATCCGATAAGCGCGGGGTGTTAAATATGCTGTATCATTAAATGTTCTACAATAGGGCCCAAAGCAAGCGCAGGGAAAAATGTAAGAGCCCCCACGATTAAAACAACCATCACTAAAAATATAATAAAAAGCGGCGTATGCGTAGGCAGCGTACCTGGGCTTGCTGGTACAATCTTTTTCTTAGAAAGCGAACCTGCTATAGCAAGCATAGGGATAGCAAGCCAGTATCTGGCAAAAAACATGGCTAATCCTTGGGCAATATTATAGAAATGGGTATTCGTGGTTAATCCGGCAAACGCGCTCCCATTGTTATTACTTGCCGATGAAAAAGCATATAATATTTCACTAAACCCGTGAGGCCCGGGGTTTAAAACTGAGCTTTTCCCTGCGGGCACAATAACTGAAATTGCAGTACCTACAAGAACCAGTATAGGAGGTATTAGAATCATAAGCGAAGCCATTTTCATTTCGTAGCTTTCGATTTTCTTACCTAAATATTCGGGAGTCCTGCCGATCATAAGCCCGGAAATAAAAACAGCGACAATGACAAAAGCAAGCATACCATAAAGGCCGGAACCAACTCCACCAAGGATTACTTCTCCTAACTGCATAAGCCACATCGGGATCATTCCGCCAAGAGGCATATAGGAATCATGCATGGAATTTACCGAGCCGTTGGATGCAGCGGTAGTAGCCGTTGCCCAAATAGCAGAATTTACTATTCCAAAACGTGTTTCTTTTCCCTCCATGTTGCCACCTGCCTGGGATGTTGAATAATTTTGATCGATACCAAGACTGTTAAGCAAAGGATTGCCTTTTTGTTCAAAGTGAATACATGTCCAGAGGCAAGGAATAAATATAATCAACATCGCAATTAGCAACGCCCAACCTTGCCGGCGGTCTCTAACCATATATCCGAAGGTATAGCATAATGCGGCAGCTATTAAAAGTATGGCCAAAACTTCCAGTAAATTTGACAGAGGCGTGGGGTTCTCCAGGGGATGAGCAGAATTGACATTAAAAAACCCCCCACCATTAGTGCCTAGTTGTTTAATGGCAACCTGCGATGCCGCAGGGCCTAAGGCAATTACCTGTTCTGAAACAGTCTTTCCACCCGTATCTTTTGAAGTCTCAAGCAAGGTAACTTTCGCACTCTGCTTAAAGGTCTGAACAACTCCTTGTGATACCAACACCAAGGATAGGATTATTGCAAGCGGCATTAAAATATAGAGCGTTGACCTGACTAAATCTACCCAGAAATTACCGATGGTTTCGACTTGCTTTTGAACGAATCCCCTGATTGCAGCTACAAGTATGGCCATACCAGTTGCCGCGGAAACAAAGTTCTGCACGGTTAATCCCAGCATCTGGGTAAGATAACTTAGGGTTGTCTCGCCCCCATAACTTTGCCAATTTGTATTAGTTGCAAAACTTACAGCTGTATTGAATGAAAGGTCTGCGCTTACTGCCGGCATAGACATCGGGTTTAAAGGGAGATGCGCTTGAAAACGCTGAAAGGCATATACAATAACTATACCTATAATATTAAATAACATCATGCTAACGGCATAAGCTTTCCAAGACATTCCCTGTTCGGGATTAGTTCCACAGATACGGTAAATTAACTTTTCTAACCAACCAAACCAAACATTTAAACCTGCCGGTTTGCCTTCGTAAATTCGCGCCATATAGATTCCTAACGGCTTAACCAATAACACTAATGCCGTCAGATAGATTATTGCTTGGATAAAATTATTCCAGTTCATGAGAATATCTCCGGTTTAAGCAGAGCTACCAATAGATAAGCAAATAAAAAGATAGCAACAATCCCTCCAACCCAATAAATAATTGTCATAAGACCCCTCCTTCCATAGATTATGGACACCGATCTATCCGCTAAGATCGGGTGTTAAACCTTAGAGCAAAGGGCAATAAAAACAAAAGAAACTAGCGTAACAATAAGTATTATAGCTATTATTAAAATGTCCATTATTACCTCACTCTTTTGTTAGTATGCATAACATTCTTAACGGCGAATCGTGTAAAGACCGATAAAAAGATATAGCATTAGCATAGCGCAAACAATAACTCCGCTCCAATAAACTTTTTCTTTCATATTTGAGGCCAAATACACCCAACCATAACGGATTGCTTGGTGTGCCGCCCAGCAAGGGCGTACCCGCCTATCCTTTAAGGCGGGGTGCTGCTTTCTGCGCAATAAAAAACCAGAGAACGCCTTCTCTGGTATGTTCTCTCTAGCGCCTGAGCCATATCTGATTGGCTGACGTGCCGCCTCTGCGGCAATTGGGCTTACGGAGTTAGCTGTCGGGCTCGGGTCGAGCAACCCTAATCTATGTTATCTAGATTTTCGCCCCAAGATCATTTTACTGATCTGCTGCCTGGGTTCCCCGCTATCTTTTTAGGTTTGCATACAAGCTTAAAAAGAATTAAGCGTATTTAAAATATATATACCACAAAAAATCTTTTTGTCAAGATAGGAGTGTTCCTTATTAAGCTCTCTGCCGACGGAATCTGCTAAACTGCTGGCCTTCTCCTGAATGTAAGGCTGCCGTGTTTGGAATAAAGAATGGCTCCGAAAATCACCAAAACCGCAAGAATGATAGAGATGATTACCCCTACATCGGTACGGTGGTAATGGATAAGGATCGGTGCCGAAAGCAGAGAAACCAGGTTAATCACTTTAATCATCGGGTTTAGCGCCGGGCCTGCAGTATCTTTAAGGGGGTCACCTACCGTGTCGCCGACAACCGATGCCCTATGCGCCTCAGAACCCTTTCCGCCAAAAAGCCCATCTTCAATAGTTTTCTTGGCGTTATCCCAGGCGCCTCCTGCAGTTGACATAAATACCGCCAGTAATTGCCCGGCAATAATCACGCCTGCAAGGAACCCGCCCAATGCCTCCACGTTTAAGAGCATACCGATTAAAATGGGGCTAACCACTGCGATAAGGGCAAGGCCGATAAGTTCTTTTTGCGCGGCAATAGTGCAGATATCAACTGCTTTTTTGTAATCCGGCTTTACTTTTCCTTCCATTAAACCGGGGATATGAAACTGCCGGCGCACCTCTTCTACGATTAAAGATGCGGCCCGGGTAACTGAATTAATAATCAATGAGGAAAATAAACAGGGTATTGCTGCTCCGATAAGTAAGCCAATGAACACTATCGGTTCTGAAACGCGTATGCCTGTAACAAAAAGCCGTAAGTTTTCGGCAACGCCCATCTGTGCCTGGACCTTGGTGACATCGGTCAAGAAAGAACCGAAAAGCGATACTGCGGCAATAACCGCCGAGCCAATAGCAACACCTTTAGTGATGGCTTTGGTGGTATTACCCACTGCATCAAGGTCTGCCATGATCTGACGCGCTTTTGGTTCAAGATGCGCCATTTCTCCGATGCCGTTAGCATTATCAGCAATGGGCCCGAAAGAATCCATGGCAACATTATTGCCGGTAAGCGTCAGCATCCCGATACCTGTCATGGCAACCCCATACAGCGCGTATACAACCGGCTGACCCCAGTAGATCATTACTGCCGCCAGGATAGTCAGGGCGATCACGATAAATTGCCATGCGGAAGATTCCAGGCCCACGGAAATCCCTCGTAAAAGTAAAGTTGCCGAGCCGGTTTTGGAAGCAGCGGCTATTTCTTTTACCGGGGCGTGTTGCGTATGAGTAAAATATTTGGTGATTTCATCGATTAATATTGCCAGTGCTATACCTACGCCCACGGAGAGAAACGCCCGCCATTCATGCATATAGAAATGCGCTAAAAAGAAGAAGGCAACGATAGAGATTGCCGCAGAGGAATAAAATCCGCGGTTAATACTGTGCAGTGCATCCTGATGTTGTCCTTCTTTACCGCCTTTTACAAGATACGTCCCAATAATAGAGGAAAGGACGCCAATACCGCGGACCAATAACGGAAAAATAATCCACTTTAGTTGCCCGGTAAGGGCAACCAGGGCAAGTCCCAGAATAAGGCCGGAAACAATGGTAACTTCGTATGACTCAAAAATATCGGCAGCCATACCAGCGCAGTCACCGACATTGTCACCTACGAGGTCTGCGATTACTGCGGCATTTCTTGGGTCATCCTCAGGAATATTCCTTTCTACTTTCCCAACTAAGTCGGCTCCCACATCAGCGGCTTTTGTATAAATCCCGCCGCCTACGCGCATAAAAAGCGCTAAGAGCGTGCCGCCAAAACCAAACCCCAGAAGTACATCTGGAGAAGCGATACCAAAAATCATAAAGATAACCGAGCCACCCAACAAGCCAAGCCCGTCGGTAAGCATACCGGTGATAGTCCCGGAGCGATAGGCAATTTTTAATGCCTCGGCGAAACTCCTGCGGCTGGCGCTGGCCACACGGATATTGCCTTCCACTGCCATGCGCATGCCGAACTGCCCGACCATAAGCGAAAAAGAAGCCCCCATCACAAAAGCAATAGCGCGGCCAAAACCAACGATGAGCCGCACCATATCCGGGCTAAAGGAGCTGAAACGTTGTATTGCCTCATCGCTAGGAGGGATAATATATACCGAAAAGAATAAAACACCCGTTAGAATAAAAATAAGCGGCAGGATACTTTTTAGCTGCCGCGTCAAATACGCATTCGCGCCGCTACGGATCGCGTTCCAGACCTCCTGCATAGCAGGAGTACCTTTGTCATGGCGTAAAACCTGGGCCCTTAGCAGCAACGCATACCCTAACCCCAAAAATGCTATTAACATGACCCCCCAGATAGAAATAATTTCAAATAAACTTACATTATGCAAAGCAAACATTCTTACAGCACTCCTTTCCTATTTAGAAAAATAAATACCAGAGAACTCTTTCTCTGGTATGTTCTCTTTTATCGTGGTGCGCGGGGAGGGAGTTGAACCCTCACAGGTCGCCCCACTACCCCCTCAAAGTAGCGTGTCTGCCATTCCACCACCCGCGCGTTGCCACTTATTATACAATGGGAAATGCAAACATCAAGTATTATTGGCGGGATCAGATCTTCGCTGCCTTTTTCTGCTTCATGAGATTTATTTTTTCCTGGACATACCAGGAAAAATAGCCCTTATATCTTCTCTGCAAGCCCGGGTTCCGCCAGTCCCTGGTTGTAACAACTTTACGGCAGTTTCTGGCGCCGCATCTGCATTTAAATGAATAATTGTAATCGGCATCAGTCATGCAGTAATCATAGGTTATCTCTTCGCCTGGCCGGATATCCCTCATCGCCACGGTAAGGATATGCCCTTTTATACCTGCGTTGGGGTTACAGCTATGGTTAAAGAAATCGTCATCTTCAAGCTTTCCTTTCTTGCTTGATACAAGATAAAACCCGTCGCTAACCTTGGTCGCGTAATCATCTATCTTTCTGAAATCTTTCCTGGCAAGGGTATTGAATTCTTTCTGGGTTATGATAAACCCGCCCCATACGGCAATGACCTCTGCCTTCTTTAGCGGCTTAACCGCAAAAATACCTCGCTTGTTTATCCCGGATTTACGCACCTCTACTTTTCCTGATAAATAAGAATGCAAAATCATTGGCGGATAACCCTGACCTCTCTGTTTATTTCTTGAAGTAGCTGCGTAAATAACTGCCTTTGCCTGCCTAACTCCTCCATAAACAATAGCCCGCTATCTTTAATCTTTCCCTCAATGAGCAGCCGGGCAACCGCGGCAGGCACAGAAGCAGTTATCTTCTGCATGGAGTTAAGCGATTCTTGCCTCCGTGAGGAGCTCTGCATCTTCCAGGTAATATGTTTGCCTCTAGCGATAATCCTGATTTCTGCCAATGTCAGGTTATCCATTTTTTGCGACTCCAGAATCTTTTTAGTCCAGACCAAGTCTTGCTTCTCAAAGAATCCCTGGTTTTCCAGGTACATAAAGAAGTTCATAAACCCGTGAGGCCTGATAACGCGATAAGTAAAATCCCTCACCTTATATTTTTTAAACATATTCTCGAAACCGCTGGCACAATAGTAGCTTTCGGCATCTATCCCGAAAAAGCTCTCCCTTTTATAGCCAGAAAAGGGAGGAAATATTTTTTCCTTTCCTGAAATGACCTGGTGCGAACTAAGCCTGTGCCCTAGAACGATATCCTCAAAGCACCATAAGAAAGGATAGAAGAATCTCTTCCTGGACAATGAGCCGGCCTTGATTTCAATACTCTTGGCGTTATCAACTCCGTCGAGTTCTCTTGCCGTGATAAAATTAACCAGGCCCGGGCAAAAACCGCATCCGGGAATTACGGTTATCCTGCTTTGTGTAATCTCCTTTTTCTTCTTTAAGTATGCCGGAGGGTCTACGTCGGAGACGTCTATAAGGTCCTTCTTATATTTTAAAGCCAGCTCCAAACACCGCTCTCCTGTTTCTCCGGGCAAAGCGCCTATAAGAAGCCCGTAATTTTTAATTTCTTTCTCTTTATCCGGAAAGTCGGCTTTTCCAACACTAAATTTTTTAAGATAGTGCGCGACTGCCCGGCCGACGCGGCCAGCCCCGATGATAGCTATACCCCTTTTTTCTTTCATATTATACTTGCCAGATTCTTGGCATAACCATGCTGGCCCTGTGCATGGCGGCAGAGTAATATTTGAGCTTCGCGGCTTTTTGGCCAAGCCGCGCCTTAAGGCGTTCTTTAATTTTGGCGGGGTTTATTGCGGCGGGGTCTATATATTTTGAAGCGATCATAAAACAATATTCGCATCCGCAGCTATAAGAAGGCATGGGCAGGCGTATCGACCGGACAAATTTAAAAAGTTTCTGTAATTTCCTGGCGGTGGGCCTGATAATAAGATCGAAATCCAGGAATGGCCCCAATTGAAAAACAGCTATACCGTCTTTCTTAAGCGAATCGAATACCAGGCGGTAAAAACCGGCCTCAAAAAGCACTTTTCCCGGCCCTACCGGGTCGGTAGAATCCACGATAACCACGTCAAAGAAATCTTTATATCTTTTGATAAACTTTATTCCGTCCTCAAAGAATATTTTTACCCGGCGCGCGTTGAATGCGCCGGATGAGATAAATGGCAGGTATTTCTTTGCCACCTCTACGATTTTACGGTCAATCTCCACGAAATAAATCTCCTTCAGGGGATGTTTTGTGGCTTCGCGCAGGGCCCCTCCGTCTCCGCCGCCGATTACGAGCAGCCGCTTCGGGCTCTTGTGCGAAAGAAGGGGTGTATGGGCGATGGTCTCATGATAGATGAATTCATCGCTTTGCGATAACTGGATTATACCGTCTAACACCAGGGTTTTCCCGAATCCGGGGCTTTCAAAGATATAGACATCCTGAAATTTGCTTTTTCCTTTAAAAATCTCTTTGTCTATTCTAAAGGCGTCTTTTTTAGCCCGGCGCACACCGGGAAAAGAAGTTTCCAGAAACCATTTTTCTTTACCGAAATAAATATAGTTCCTCATAAAAAATATCCTCTTTTAATAAGCATGGACTTAACCTTGCGTGGCGCAAACGTTCGTTTCAAATATTCCAGGGCTTTATAGGGCATGGATTTATTCCCGCAGGTAAAAATATCCACTGCCATATATTTTAACTCAGGCCAGGTGTGTATTGCGATATGGGACTCCGCCAGAAGGACGATTCCGGTAATCCCCTGTAAAGGAAACTTATGTATGGAGGTCTTAAGGGGGGTATTTTTTGCTGCCAGGGCCGTTTCCCAAAGGATCTTTCTGATTTTCCTGGGGTCTTCTATGAATTTCGGCGACTCAAAATCAGCGATTAAATGGACGGAAAATGGCCTTTTGTGCTTCATCTGTCTTTTTCCCTTTTAGGGTTCTTATTTAATCACCTATTATACAACAGCTTTGATGATTGGCAAGATTTTCTTAGGTAAGGATAGGGGCATAAAACGCCTAAAACCGCGGGGTTTTTACAGCAGGGCTATGCTCTACCGCAATAATTCCATTTCCAATGTTAAAAGGCTCAACAAAAAACTAATCGTGCTAAAGAGTATGTAGCCCCAGAATGCCGGCCAAAAGCCGGTAATAATAAACCCTTTAACAATCTTAGAAACCAGATAAAAAAGGAACCCGTTAATAAAAAAGGTAAACGCTCCCAGGGTCAGGATATTTAGCGGCAGCGTAATCAAAATGATGAGGGGCCGTAAAAACGCGTTAATGATGCCGATTACCAGGGCAACTGCCAAAACGGTTAGGGGGCTGGTGATTTCAATGCCTTTTACAATATGCGCGACTATAAAAATCGCAAAGGAATTTATAAGCCACTTAAGTAATAATGCCTGCATTTAAAATTCTCCTTCCGGATTTTTGGCCGTCTTTGCTTTTATCTTTTTCTTTTATACAAACCCACCAGCTCTGCCTTGTCCAGGATATGGCCCTGCATGGCATTTTCTAACTGCGCCTTACTGATTCCTTCTTTGAGGTTCAATACCGCATCCAACGCGTATATCTTGAAAAAATAACGGTGCGTCCCCGAGGGAGGGCAAGGGCCATGGTAATTCATCCCTCTGGCGCTATTAATACCCTGTTTCCCCGGTATGTTGTTCTCTTCCATCCTTGAGGCAGGCGGTATATCGAAAACCACCCAATGCACCCACAGCCCTACAGGCGCATCCGGATCATCGACAATCAGGCTTAAGCTTTTTGTCCCCTCCGGGATATCCTCAATGGTTAATGCAGGATTGACATCTTCTCCCTCGCAGGTAAATTTACTCGGTATGTTTTGCCCGTTTTCAAACTCGGGGCTTTTTATTTTCATATTCTCTTCTCCTTTTGCCTGTATAAGATTAACCAGAGAGATAAAAAATATTATTGAAATTGCGATGGCGGTTTTTCTCTTCATTTATTATAGCAGCTATTCGTTTATCTTTTATCAATATTGAGTTAGTTATACTAATTTGAATATAAAAGCGATTAGCGCATAAATAACACTCTGCATGAACGAGATTACGGGGTTAAGAAGCCCTGTGAAAAGGAGCAGGATCAGTATATAAAACCCGTATGGCTCAAGCCGGGCTAAATTCTCCTGCGCCTCATAGGGAAGAAAACCCATAAGGATTTTGGAGCCATCAAGGGGCGGGATGGGGATTAAATTAAAGGCACCGAGCATAATATTTATTCTTGCCAGGACAGAAAGCAGGGTGGCAAAAACCTCGTTTGTGTTAATCTTATCGAATTGTAATAAAAATATCGCGATCGCTGCTATAAGGATATTTGCCAGGCAACCGGCAAGCGCTACTGCGACCAGGCCGAAACGCGACCTGCTTAAACTGTTGTAATTGACCGGAACCGGCCTTGCCCAGCCAAAACCGGCCAGAAAAAGCATGAGGGTGCCTATGGGATCAAGGTGGCTTACCGGATTAAGTGTAAGCCTCCCGTAGTGTTTTGCCGTATCGTCTCCGAATAAATGGGCTATCCAGCCGTGACTGACTTCGTGGATGATGACAGAATAAAGCAACAACACCGAGAGCATAATGAATACGCGCGGGTTGCTGAACAGAAGTGATATTAACCCCATAATCACACCTCGCTTGGAATGTTAATTTAAAATATGAAGCAGGCCTTTTAGTGTCGTGCCCAGGACACAATACAGCAGCCCTCTTTACAATGGGCCACCGGCCGAAGGAGCCAGCGGATATTGTTTCTTGCCATTTTACACCTCCTTGCTTTTAATATGGTCCCTAGCGAGCTTTAAGAAAACCTGGAATGCGTTCCTTTCCTTGAAGTTTTTTATCATCCGTATGGTCTCAACTAGAGCCCAGGCCCCATAAACCCAGATGATCTCTTCCCGTATGCCGGGGATCAGGAATTGAGCAAGCCATAATATAAACAAGGCAACCGCTTCAAAGAAAGCGAAATCCATGCTCGCCAGAAAAAGAAACCCCAGATACGACTGTACGATGGTCAAAAGTATCTCCACTTTTTGATGCGGGTCAAAGACTACATAGGCGATCTTGCCCATCCCAAAAGAGTAAACGAATGGTATTGTCGCGACCAAAATTGTCCACTGGTTAATGGAAGAAGAAACGAAGTTGACAAGGGCCATAGATGCCCTGTTGACTTTTCTTGCCCAGTAAAAAGCCGAGAGCTTTTCAGGAAATTCACTTAAGAAGGGCGCTACCCACTGCACGAAAACAAACTGCGATACGCCCAGGGAAATAGCCAATGCAAGCATAGAGTTAAGAAAAGGATGCGCTGAAAAATAAAGGATTACTGCGCCTGCTACAAAAAGCAACGCAATCCCTACTCTATTAAACGGGGGCCTAAAACGCATTACATATTTCGGGATTCTTCCTAAATCTTCAACCTCCTCTTCCTCATGGGGAGGCATTTTTGATAAAAGATAAAGATAAACGAAATAAATAGCGCCTAATACAAGGCCATCCAGGATGTTTAGCGTGCCTTTGAAATAAATCACTAAAAAATAAAGAAGCGCGGGCAAGAGGGAAACGACAGCGATGGAATGCTCATCATCCATCTTTATGGTCCAGGAATATTTTTTCTTTCCCCTTATCTTTCCAAAAAACAGGGCTACGAAATAAACCATCGGCCAGCCTAAACCGACAAATAACCTTAAGGAACCTGTATAATTTGCGGTGATAAGATGGACTTTTGATGGATCCTTGGCCGCATCCAGCGCAATAACAGCCTCAACTGCAAATTCAGGCAGGGTCTGTACCCAGGCAAGCACAGCCAATGCCAGGCCCTGGGAAACAAAGAACTGTCCGCATTCAGCTGCCCAGGTAATAAGCATGGCAGCTAAAACGATTGCCGGAAATGTCCATAAACAATTAAGCAGCTGCATATGTTTTTATTGCCTTTCTCGCGGAAACCACGCTTTAAGCTGCGCTGGCTCTGTCTTTATTCGCGGTATTCCTGGAATAACCAGGTGGATAAATACCTCTCTCCTGTATCAGGCAGGACCGCAACAATGGTTTTACCTTGCGAATCCTTACGTTTAGCCACTTCCAACGACGCCCACATTGCCGCCCCTCCCGAAATACCTGTAAAAATACCTTCTTTCCTGGCAAGCAGACGGGCTATCTCTCCGGCATCCTCATGTGTAACCGCCATAATCTCATCAATGACTTTGGTATTTAAAATCTGCGGGATAAACCCAGCGCCTATCCCCTGTATCTTATGCGAACCTGGCTTACCGCCGGAAAGAACAGAAGAATCTTTGGGTTCAAGGCCTATGATTTTCACTGAAGGCTTCTTTTTTTTCAAAACCTCTCCTACGCCGGTAATGGTTCCACCTGTCCCAATACCGGCTATAAATATATCGATACTGCCTTCTGTATCGCGCCATATTTCTTCTGCCGTAGTGCGGCGATGGATTTCAGGGTTTGCCGGATTATTAAACTGCTGCGGCATAAAACTATTCGGGGTTTTCTTCAATAGTTCCTCTGCCTTCTCTATTGCGCCGCGCATACCCTTTGCCCCTTCGGTTAACACGACTTCGGCACCGAAGATTTTTAACAGCTGCCTGCGCTCAATGCTCATGGTGTCCGGCATGGTAAGGATTAATTTATAGCCCTTGGCCGCTGCCACAAACGCCAGAGCAATACCGGTATTACCGCTTGTGGGCTCAATAATCACCGAACCCTTTTTGAGCAGTCCGCCTTTTTCTGCGGCCTCAATCATAGCTACGCCTATCCTGTCTTTTACGCTTGAGAGCGGATTAAAAAATTCCAGCTTCGCCAGGATAATCGCCCCAAGCCCTTCGGTAAGATTATTTATTTTCACAAGCGGGGTGTTGCCGACTGTCTTGGTTATGTCTTCGAATATATTGGGCATAGCGGCCCTCCTTACTAATGGATAATAGTTTACCCCGTTACACCCCGCCTTTCAAAGCGGGGCTTTCTAGGTGTAACGGGGTTTACTTAGATTATAAACAAGGTGCACATTTTTGTCCAGGACTCCTTGTCCTGCCTGACATCCTTTTAGTTTTACTGGAGGGAGAAGTTTTACGGCGCTACTTCCAATTCATCAATAATCTTAGCCATTATAAAATCATTATCCGTAAGGCCGCCTGCTGCGTGCGTGGTGAGGGCGATTTTCAGTTTATTGTAGATAATGGTCATGTTAGGGTGGTGCCCCTCTTCTTCGGCAATAACGGAAACTAAATCCAGGAAATATTTACACTCCAGGAAATCCTTAAACTTAAATTCCTTGACCAGTTTTTTACCTTCGACCAATCCCCAGCCGCGGTATTTTGCCAATAATTTCTCTATGGTTTCTTTGGGCAAAGGTAGAATGCCTTCTTCGCAGGGTTTGCATCTAGAGGGCAACTCTTCTTTAAGTTGAGGAACCGGTTTTTTTATTACCTCTTCTAAATTCCTCAAAACATCTTCGTAATTTAAGTGCCCGGTTAACTCCGGCGCTATCTGGATATAGCGGATAATATTATTCTTATCAATAATGAGCGCTGCCCTGGCTAAAAGGTTTAATTCCTTAATCAAGAGGCCGTAGTTAATCCCGAAAGAGGAGCTTTTGTAGTCGGAAACAATAGTTACGTTCTTAATCTCAAATGTATCGCAAAACCTCCTCTGCGCAAAAGGCAGGTCTTTGCTTATTCCTACAATCACTACTTCTTGAGATAGCCCTGTTGCCCTCTTATTAAACTCTTTTACCTGTAAATCGCAGACAGGGGTATCCAGCGATGGAAAAGAATTGACAATCTTTATCTTGCCTTTAAAGTCGGCAAGGGTTACTTCTTTAAGCTCCTGAGAAGTCACTTTAAAATCAGGCGCCGGGTTTCCTGTCTTTAGAACCCTTCCCACTAAAGTTAGAGGACTGCCCTTAAAAGTAACGATCCTATCCATATTGTCTCCCTTTAAAATAAGCGATGCCTATGGCGCCTATGGCTTGTTTACTCCGCACTATGTGCGGAGTTTCAACAGTTCCCTTATTTTTGTATCTTTATCTACGCTCTCCTGTTTCCTGCCTGCCAGGAATTTATCTTCAAAAGTAGCGGTTTCTTTTTTATAGAATGTCCCCAGCGCAATGGGAGCGTCTTTACTATAGTCCCACTCCATTATCTTATTTAAAGCCTGGGCATAATCCTGGTGATTATGGTCTTTTAATTCATAAACGCGCTTATCATAATACTGGTACATATTGTAATAAGTTACGCACACCTGAAGCACATCTACAAGCGAAAAACCTTTATGTAAAATCGCTTCCTTAAAAATCCTCTTTAGCATTTCGATGCCGTGGGATGTGCCTCGCGCCAAATACGTAGCGCCGCATGAGAGCATCACCTCAAGGGGATTTAAAGGCTGCTCTTGTGTGCCGTGAGGGGTAGAACGGCCCTTAAATCCTAATGGGGAAGTCGGCGTGTATTGGCCTGTGGTAAGACCGTATACGCGGTTATTATGGATAATCATGGTAATATCGATATTACGCTTGGCAGCAAATATAAGGTGCTCGATCCCTTCTCCATAGGTATCACCGTCTCCGGCAAAACCGATTACTTTTAATGCGGGATTTGCCAGTTTTATTCCTTCTGCTGCCGGCACGACCCTGCCGTGTATGGAATAAAAACTGTTAATATTAATATAATCTGCTATCTTGGCATGACAGCCTATCCCGGAAACCAAAACTACATTTTCTAAAGGTAGGCCTTCCGAGGATAACTCCGTTAAAACGGATTTTATCGCGTTCATGATGGCGAAGTTTCCGCAACCGGGACACCAGGTATTCTGGGCACGGGTATCCAGGTTTATCTGGTTCATTTTATGGCTCCTTTTACTTTGGCCTCTAATTCTTCAAGAGAAAAAGGCCTCCCGTCATATTTTAATATTGTCTTGTCTACGCCAAACCCGTAATTCTTAACTAGCCGCGGCAGTTGGCCGGTAGAGCTATTCTCCACACAGATAAGTTTTTTCACTCCGGAAAGCGCTTTTTTAAATTTGTTTACGGGAAACGGATTGAGGAGGACAGGCTGAATCACTTTTAACCCTAACTTTTGCGCCACCTCAACGCAAGGCCCTTTATTAGAGCCCCAGCAAAGAATCGCCTTACTTGAATTCTTTTTGCCGCTTGTCTTTACGGTTTCCAGTTTCTCCATTTCTTTTATGATAAATTTTTCTTTACGCAGTCTTTTTTCCTGCATAAGTTTTGTCAGTTCGGGATCCTCTGTAGTTATGCCAGACTCATCATGCTCATAGCTATTTACCTTGATTATTGCATCCTTCTGGCCAGGAGAAGCCAATGGCGAGACCCCATTTTCCGTAAATAAATACCTTTTATAGGGAGGGCGATTGCCCCATAAAAGAGGTGATTCCTCTTTTATATCCGGCACTAGAGTGATATCAAAATTAGATATGCCCTCCCCCATGTTTTTATCCGACAGGATAATGCTAGGAACTTGATATTTCCAGCTTATATTCATGGCTACTGCCGACCAGTAATACGCCTCTTCCGCATCGCCTGGTGCCACTATAAAACGCAAAAATTCTCCTTGCCCGGCGCTAAGCGCAAAATGCAGTTCGGTTTGTCCCGAATAAGTGGGCAGGCCCGTTGAAGGTCCGGGACGCTGACCCAAGACTATAACCACAGGCAACTCGCTCATCCCGGCAAAACTCAAGGCTTCGGTCATCAGGCAAAAGCCGCCGCCGGAAGTACCAACTGCAACTTTTTTCCCGGCATAGGAATAACCCAGGGCCATTAATATCACGCTGATTTCACTCTCCGGATGAATAACATCTAAAGAAAAATTATCTGCGGCGCCGGCAAGAAAATGCAATATCGGAGAACTGGGGGTCATAGGATAGGCAATATAAGTATTGAGGCCGCCCTTAATAAGCCCAAGCCCCATGGCCTCATTTCCGGAAACCAAAGGCAGGCTTGGCTTAGCAAGCGGGGTAATCTTTGATATCTGCCTTGACTCATTAAAACCGCGCTGGGCCACTTTCAGGTTCAGCTCTGTTTCCCTGGGGAACTCTTTCCTTAAAACGTTTTCCAGGATATCTAAATTTATACCAAGGGCCTTTGCCATTGCGCCGATAATACAGGTATTACGCATTATTTCAGGCGCGTTTTCTTCCTTAAGAATTTTGCCTAATGGAAGGCCTATTCCGCAGGCAGGATTAGATGCGATTTTTACCTGTTCGGAATCAAAGATAAACAGGCAATCTTTATTCAGCCTCTTTTTATGTAAGTCCAGGGTTTCCTGATTTAATGCTATTACCAGGTCGACTTTATCGCGATGGGTATATATCCTATCTTTGGATGCGCGGATAATAGAGAAGGTGTGGCCGCCTCTTATAAGTGAGGGATAATCCCGGTAGATGTAGATACGGTAGCCGATTCCAGCAAGCAGGCGCCCGATAACCATGCTTGATTTATCGATTCCAAAGCCGGCTTTACCTCCTATAAGTATAGAGATTTCGTTCATGGCATTTTTATAAATTTTTATTATACAATAAAAACGGGGAATAGAACATAGGCAAGCTCCACTTTTCCCTGACTTATTTCTACTTTACGCCTACCGCGGCCGTGGTATTGGAAAGATCCGGCTTTGAGCTAACCGCCAAGGGGCTCGCTTGGCCGCGCTTGGATTCTATAGAAAAACTATCTATCAATGCGCCGCTTTTGTCACTTACGGAAACTAATAATTTTGTTCCTTGAACCATGAGCTCGCAAAAATGGTACTGCTTGACAAACTTCTGGCTATAAGGGGACTGCCGGACTTGGTCATCAAGGGGCGCGCCGCCTCCGCCTGAAACAATAAAATAAATGCCGTTATAGAAGCTTCTCTCGTAATCATGGTTATGGCCGCTGAACACAGCGTCAACGCGATATTTCTCCAATAAAGGCATAATAACAGGCAGCAACCCCCGTTCATCCGGGATATGGCGGGCGGCGGTCGTAAAGAAAGGATGGTGGAGAAGCACGATTAGAAAATCAATACCCCCGCCACTTCGCAGCGCATTCTCAAACCATATATATTGTTCTGAACCGCAGGAAAGCTGGGCATTACTGTCCAGCACAATAAACCGGATATGGTTTTTGTCTACGTAATACCACTCTTCATTGTTGGGTAGCTGAAAATTATCGTAATACAGCCCGGAATTAAACTCATGATTACCCAACAGCGGGTAATATTCTGTCCTGGAGCGCAAGGGAGCGGTGATTTCATTAAATATTTCCCACTCTTTCTTGCTCCTGCCGTCATCAACCAGGTCGCCTAATTGAAATACCGCAACCGGCTCTTTTTTGATAATCGCCGAAATGACCTCGCGATGCGCATCGTGGCCGCGCTGGCTATCGCCTACAATTATTATGGGGCGCTTATCGCCTGCATATGCACCGGTAAAAAACAGGGCTGCAATAACCAGGGCAATGCAGAATCCGTTAAAATATTTACCTAAATATTCTTTTTTTCTTTTTATTCCGGGAATGGCCATTATTCGCTTTCAGTCAAAAGCCCTAGGATCTCCAGGTTTGTTCTTTCATTTATAGAAGTAACGGATTCTTCCGGCATCTTGAGTGGTTTTATATTTCTGGGGTGGTCCAAATAAGAAAGGATTCTTTTAAGCGACCCGCTTACCTCTATATTGGAATAGTCGCCGGTAATATCCAGCCCGACTATTCTTAAGTTTTCTTTTATCAATTTTAACATTAAAAGGAGCTGCCCCAGGGAAAATCCGCCTTCTTCCCAGTTAGTCAGGGCAGAATCATAATTAAGGCAATCCTTGTCTATCGACACATAAACATTCTTTGAAGGCAGTCGCCCAATAAGCCCCTTGAAGAATGGCCCCAGCTCCTCACTAACAAGCTCATGCCAGTAAATTGTGCTAGAGAACGGTCCTCTTTCTACCTTTACGGATATATTCTCCGGGACTCTTTTTAAAAAAACCTTTGAGGGCCTATGGGTATAAGGATATATCTCTACCAGTCCTTCCTTTAACGATTTAAGGTTTCCTGAATTAATATTGAAAGTCGATATATCTTCCGAAGATGTCCCGACGAGGATTACCTTTAAGATATTCTTTCTTTTTAAGATGGAGTTAAGCCACGAGCCGCACCCAAGGAAGAAAGAATATATGTCCCACTCCGGGTGAAGATCAAAAAGGATCAGGCTCATCTGCTGGCTAAAGCTATTTATTAAAACCTCGCTTATATGATGAAAGTCTCCCGATCCCAGGAAAGTAATAGCTTCCTTTGCCGAGTCAGTAATCCGCTCTTCAATAATCTTCCTATCCCTGTTATTTACCCAGTATCTTGCGGCCGGGCCCAGCCCTTTTAGGTCCAGAATATCGCTTTCATATCTCTTAAGAAGCTGTTTTTGTTTTGTAATGCTGCCGTCAAAATCCAGTATCCTTATCTTTTTATTCAGCATAAGAGAATTGCGTTTTACTCATTCTGACCTTTAAGCTTATTCTGCATTTCCTGGAATTTCTGATTATTCAGAATGCTTAGGAATTTTTCGTTTTGCATCAGGGCCTTAATATCCTGTGATTTTACCGCACCGGAGATCTCCGGGTCATTCAATAGACCCTGAAATTGCGGGTCAAGAAGAAGGGCGGTCACGCTTTTCATGGCTTCCGGGTCGTTCATCATTCTTTCTTTTAATTTTTCTGTTTGCGACTTTATCATATCGCCTGAAGGTAGCACCTGCGCATTTCCCGGCCCCTGAGGCATATTCGCTTGGGCAACAGGGGTTGTATTCCTTGTCGTGATAGTACGGATTTTTGACGCGCCAATCTTGATTTCGCCAAGGCTACTTGCCCTTACTGTATAGGTACCTTTCTCAAAAGAGATGACCTCCGCTTCAATGACGCTGCCGTCGGTCAATTCTATCCTGCTTATCACCGCGCAATACGCAATTGAGCATAATGCCAAAAATAACACGCAGCAGGAAAAGATATTCCTCATATTGCCTCCTTTAAAACTCCCTTAGCATTCCACTCTTTGCATCTTCTCAATTGTTTTCTTATCCAGGTTATAAATACAGTCAAAAAGTTTTACCCTGAATGTGCCCGGGCCATTAGCTGATTTTGCAGCGCATTCTGCGGCGATCTCAAAACAGAGAAGCGCGCAAGTTGCGGCTCTGGCTAAATCATTTTCCACTGCAGCAAATGTCCCTATGGCGGAGGTAGCCATGCAGCCTGTACCAACAAGATGCGTCATCATCGGGTGGCCATTTTTTATAAGGTATAGCCGTTTACCATCGGTAACAATATCTTCCTTCCCGGTTACAACTACGATGCATTTGCGCCTGCGGGAAAGATCTCTAGCTAAATCTACCATATTGCTGTTAACGGCCCCGGCGTCAACGCCTTTTGTTCTTACCGCCTCTCCGCTAATCCTGGCAATTTCTGAGGCATTGCCTTTGATAATGTTTATTTTTGTTTCGTCGAGCAGCTCAAAAGATTTCTTATCGCGTAATTGCGTAGCTCCCGCACCGCAAACATCAAGGATAACCGGCACACCTTTCTTATTGGCGCTTCTTGCGGCAACTTTCATCGCTTCCACTAATTCCCCGGTTAAGGTCCCTATATTTAAGACGAGGCTCGAGGCAATTTCTGCCATTTGGGCAACTTCCTCTTTTGCGTGGGCCATAACGGGAGAGCCGCCCAGTGCCTTTACGATATTTGCGCAATCATAAATAGTAACCCAGTTCGTCAGGTGGTGCACAACAGGTTTATTGCTCCTGACCTTCCCTAGTAAGCTATACGCATCAATTTTTATTCTATTCATGAAGATGCCTGAATCTTTCTATCGGTAATGGACTCCGGGATTATGCGGGAAGCTTTTTAATCGGGTGCGAAATAATCTTTGCACAGATGGATTTTATGGGTGGCGCGGCTTGAAACAAAAATAGCCGCAGTAAATAAGGCTGCGGCTTTCCCGGCATCAAACATCGTCGGAGATGCCTTTATTTTTTTCATTAAGCACTCGTAAAACGCGGGATATGCTTAAGAAATCGACGCTATCGAATTTTACTCCTACGCGGTAGAGGTTCCGCTCTACCTCTTTGTACCATACCACTTTTCCCCGGACATTAAGGGGGTCCTGGTTATCGGGGATGTTCACCCACATCTCCAGGCCATTGCCGGGCTCCAGGACAACCTCGGTCACAAGCATCCCGCCGCCACCAGGGCTAATGTCGACCATCCTGCCCCAGCCCTCTTTATTAGT
>JBEKHW010000022.1:0-28043 GCA_050012075.1 Candidatus Omnitrophota bacterium
GCTGGTTGATTCCGTCACCAAGCTCATGAAGCAGATACGCGCAAGGTCCGGCCTTAAGATAAAATATTTATACGCCAATATTTCCGGGCAGGATATAGTTACCAAACACAGCCACGCCATTATCCCGCTTGCCGAGCGCGGCAATAAGGTTATCACCCATTTTGATATCGAGAGGGTAAACGAACAGGCGCGTATCCTCGGCTCAAGCCTCGAAGAAGAAATAATAAATATTGTCCCTTCCGGTTACGGCATAGATTCCAAGGATAATATTATCAATCCCCTCGGATTATACAGCCATAAGCTCGAGGCCGATCTTTATTTGATCTGCGCCCGTCTTTCTTCGGTCCAGGCGTTATCCCGTGTTATAAACCAGGCCGGCTATGAAATGAGGGGGATTTTATTCTCAGGGATAGCTACGGCTAGAGCGGCACTTACCCGCGATAGCAGGGAAGGGGTTAATTTTTTCTGCGACATAGGTAGCGACAATACCGAAATCCTTGTTTTTCGCGACGGCCTCCTCAAGGACATAGAGATATTATCTGTCGGCGGAGATGATATTACCAGGAAATTGCAGGACGCCTTAAGGGTCCCGTTTATTCTCGCCGAAGATATAAAACGTTCTTACGGGATGGTCAGCGACCCTTCTCAGATTAAGGATGAGAAAGAGATACTTGTCAAAAAGGACAATTTCTACAAACCGATAAAACAGAAAATGGTAGCCGAAATTATTAATCTTTCGGCAAAGGAACTGTGCAGGCAGATAAAAGAGGTGCTTGATAAGAAGGCTCCTCGCCATGAAATCAAAAATTTTGTTGCCGCGGGCAGGACCCTTTTGTTAGACGGCTTCATAGAGGCGTTGGAAAATACGCTTTCCGTATCGGTGAAGCTGGCGCGCGCGGACAATCCGGAAATCCCCATTTCCGTAAAAGAGAATCCGGATTTAGCGGCGCATAAGTATTTAATGTACCTTACGAGTTTAGGCATGATTTGCCAGGTGCTGCAGGAAAAAAGAGGCAGCGTTATTTCCGAAAAACAAGCCAGCCGTAATCCCCTAACCAAGACGCTCACCAGGTTCAAGGAAGTCTACGAAGAATATTTTTAGCCCACCCGCATTTATTAAAACTGTTTAGCTTTCCGTCTTTTGCCTCGCGTGCTGTCCGCCAAAATTTGTGGCGGACTAATGCACGCTCCGGCAAAAGCCGGAAATCTTGTCACGGTGAATATGTCTAACTTTAGCGGGTGGATTGACTGTGATTTCGAGGGACGTGGAGGCAAGGAGCGGGCAGGGTTCCCGCAAGCCGGCTCCTAAATTAAAAAAACGGCTTTATATAGGGTCCGGCTGCGGGAGAGCGACGCAGCCGACCCGAGCGAAGGCGCGACACGCTGGGGCGCGCCGAGCGCTCCCGAGAAACACAGACAAGACACCCGCTAAACCTTGTTTTCCATTGACCAGCTGTTTTTCTGGGGTATAATAATAAAGCTTAGAATATCTATGGTAAGAGAAAATATATTAAAGATACAGGAGAGGATTCGTTCTGCATGCATAAAAGCAAAGTGTGACCTCTCCTCGGTAACTATAGTTGCCGTCAGTAAGGGCAGGACCGTTACGCAGATTGTAGAGGCGATTAGGGCGGGCATGAGCGATATCGGAGAAAACAGGGTCCAGGAAGCCCTGCTTAAATATAAAGAGCTATTAACTATGAACCATGAACCATTAACTATTAAATGGCACATGGTCGGACATCTACAGACAAATAAGGTAAGGGAAGCGGTAAAGATATTTGACCTGATTCATTCCGTAGACAGTTTACGGCTGGCGCGTGAGATAAATAAACAGGCGGCAAAAATTAATAAAATTCAGGATATACTGATTGAAGTAAAGACCTCTGGCGAGGCAACGAAATTTGGCGCTACACCTAGCCAAACACCCGGGCTCGTAAAAGAAATTTGCGCGCTGAAGAATATTTCTTTAAGAGGGCTTATGACTATCGCGCCTCTAGTAGATAATCCGGAAAAAGCGCGGCCATATTTTAAGACGCTCCGTGAATTAAAAGATAGGGTTAACCATGAACTAAGAACCATGAACTATGAACTAAATATTTTATCGATGGGCATGACCGATGATTTTGAAGTGGCAATAGAAGAGGGTGCGAATATGGTCAGGATCGGTAGGGCGATATTTGATGTTAGTTCATAGTTCTTAGTTTATAGTTCATAGTAAAACAAAATATATGAAGAAAATAGGAATAATTGGCTACGGGAATATGGGCTCAGCTATCGCCGAACGGATTAAAACAGAGTACAACGTTTTAGTTTTTGATAAAGATAAAAGTAAGAAGCCAGGGAAAGGTATTATTTTTTCAGCTACTGTTGTGGATTTGGTTGAAAAATCAGATGTGCTGATATTAGCGGTCAAGCCCCAGGATTTTGACGCATGTTTAGCTGAAATTAAGTCCTGTCCTCATCTTGGTGATAAATTGTTTATCTCAATAGCCGCAGGCATAACTACTGCTCATATTGAAAAGGTATTGGGGGTTGTGCGGGTAGTGCGAGCAATGCCTAATTTGCCTGCAAAGATTGGTCAAGGGGTTACCTGTTTAGCAAAGGGAAAATTTGCCTCTCTTCAAGACTTCGAGTTCGCAGATGACATCTTTGAATATATGGGAGAGATTATGGAAATCGACGAGTCAATGATGTCAGCGGCAACTGCTGTTTCTGGAAGTGGGCCAGGTTTTTTGTGTGATTTGGTGGACGGTAAAACCTCAGAGGAAATGGAAAGATTTGCAGAAAAGGTCTTTGTGCCTACTCTAACTGCTTCTGCTAACAGTCTTGGCTTTACTGCTAGCCAATCTGCGATATTGGCGAGCTCAACCAGTGCAGGTACAATCAGCATCATTAAAGTTATGCATGTTTCTCCCGAAGAACTTAAAAAGCAGGTTACGTCAAAGAAGGGGACCACGGAAGCTGGCTTAAAAGAATTGAAGCACGATATTAATAATTTAGATGCAGCTGTAAAAGCGGCAAAGAAGCGCGCAGAAGAATTATCGAAAGGATAAGGAAATGGCTAGGATCGGCATTATCGGCGGAAGCGGGTTGTATAAGATGGAAGGTATCAGAAAAATAAAAGAGCAGGAAATCGATACGCCGTTTGGCGAGCCCTCGGATAAACTGATCCTCGGTGAATTAGAAGGACAGGAAGTGGTATTCCTGCCGCGCCATGGATTAGGCCACCGTATTTCTCCCACCGAGATTAATTACCGGGCAAATATCTATGCCATGAAAAAGCTGGGAGTAGAAAGAATCATTTCTGTTTCTGCCTGCGGCAGCCTGCGCGATAATTTAAAGCCCCTGGATTTTGTGGTAGTAGACCAGTATGTGGACCGCACAAACCAGGCACGAAAGATGACCTTTTTTGAGGATGGCATAGTTGCCCATATTTCATTTGCGCATCCTGCCTGCCCCGAAATGAATGATTTGTTATATGATGCCGGTTATGAGGCCTCCAAGGAATTACGGATAAAAATGCACAAAGGCGGCACCTATATCAATATGGAGGGCCCGGCATTTTCCACTCTGGCGGAATCAAATCTTTACCGCAGTTGGGGTATGGATATTATCGGCATGACCAATATGGGGGAGGCAAGGCTTGCCCGCGAGGCGGAAATTTGTTATTCTACATTAGCATGCGTGACTGACTATGATTGCTGGCACCCGGATTACGAAAAAATAACCGTTGGGATGGTCATCAATAATTTGCAGAAGAATATAGATAATGCGAAAAAGATATTGCACGCCCTGATAAAAAAACTTCCCCATAAAAGGAGCTGCGGCTGTAAGGACGCGCTGAAAAATTCTATTATAACCGACCCGAAACTGATTACCGCAAAAGTGAAGAAGGACCTGGATATTATTATAGGTAAGTATATCAAATAGTCACAAAGTACACAAAGTCACAATGTCACATGTGACTTTGTGACCTGGTGACGCCAAAGCGATATGGATTATAAGAAAACCTTAAATCTACCCCAGACTAAATTCCCCATGAAGGCAGATCTTCCGAAAAGGGAGCCAGGGTTTCTTGCGGAATGGGAGAAGGAGGGTATATATGGCCTTATCCGTAAAAAGTCAAAGGGTAAGCCGAAATATGTCCTTCACGACGGCCCGCCTTACGCAAACGGAGATATCCATATAGGCCATGCACTGAATAAGACGCTTAAAGACATCATCGTGAAATATAAGACGATGTGTGGTTTTGATTCTGCGTATGTGCCTGGTTGGGACTGTCATGGCTTACCCATAGAGCACCAGCTCTTTAAAGAGCTGAAAATCACAAAGCAGGAGATTCCCCAGATAGAATTCAGAAAAAAGGCCTACGGATACGCCATGAAGTATGTGGGTAACCAGAAGGAACAGTTTAAGCGGCTCGGAATTTTCGGCGACTGGGAAAATCCGTATCTCACATTAAGCCATGAATATGAAGAGGCGATAGTTGTTTCATTCAACGAGTTATATAAGAAGGGGTATATTTACAGGGGGCTTAAACCGGTTAACTGGTGTTATAAATGCGAGACAGCGCTTGCCGAGGCGGAGGTTGAATACGAAGACCATAATTCTCCCTCGATATTCGTAAAATTTAAACTAAAAAGCGCGCCCGGCTTTGACGCGGATTCTCACCTTGTAATATGGACAACAACTCCCTGGACGCTCATTGCCAATGTTGCCGTAGCAGTGCATCCGGATTTCATCTATTCCTATATTAAGACAGATAAGGGCAGTCTCATTATCGCCAATGTGCGGCTAGCGGCCCTAGAAGGCGCGCTCATCAATGATTATAAGGTAATAAGAGAAATAAAAGGCAAAGAGTTAGAAGGTTTAATTTATGATCATCCTTTTGGCTTAAGAACCGGGAAAGTTGTTTTAGCCGATTATGTTTCTCTAGATGAGGGGTCTGGTTTGGTCCATACCGCCCCCGGGCACGGGGCTGAAGATTACCAGACGGGGCTAAAGTATGGCCTTGAGATAGTCATGCCTGTTGATGCAAAAGGGAAGTTTGATTCCAGCGTCGGAGAATTCGCAGGAATGCACGTTTATGACGCGAATAAGGCGATCATCGAAAAACTGCAGAAGATAAATGCCCTGCTTTTTGAGTCAAAGGTTTCACATTCGTACCCTCATTGCTGGCGCTGTAAGAATCCGATAATCTTCAGGGCGACAAAGCAGTGGTTTTTGTCTATTGATAAAAACGCTTTAAGAGATAAACTTATTATTGCAATAGAAAAAGAAGTGGAGTGGATTCCAACCGCGGGTAAGGAGAGGATCTCCGCTATGGTGAAACTCCGCCCGGATTGGTGCCTTTCGCGCCAGAGGTATTGGGGTGTTCCTATCCCGGCTTTGGTCTGCGATGAATGCAAGGAAGAATTTTTTAACGAGAAAGTAATCGCGAATTTCGCGGAATTTACCGCCAAGGAAGGCACTGACAGCTGGTTTAGCCATGATATAAAAGATTTTTTACCTCAAGGTTTGGTTTGCCCTGAATGCGGGAAAGGAAAATCCTTTACCAAGGGTTCGGATATCCTTGATGTCTGGTTTGATTCCGGGGTAAGCTCGCAGGCGGTATTGAAGAAAAGAGATGAGCTTTCATATCCTGCGGCATTATACCTGGAGGGCTCTGACCAGCACCGCGGCTGGTTTCAGTCCTCGCTTATACCGGCTGTGGCAATAGACGGCATCCCGCCATTTAAAAGCGTCCTTACCCATGGTTTTGTCGTAGATGGCCAAGGTAGGAAGATGTCAAAATCCTTAGGTAATGTAATTTCTCCTTTTGATATTATCAAGGATTATGGAGCGGATATCTTAAGAATGTGGGTTGCCTCAAGCGATTACAATGAAGATATACGCATTTCAAAAGAAATCCTTACTAGGTTATCAGAGGCGTACCGCAAGATACGTAATACCGCAAAGTTTAGCTTGAGTAATTTGTACGATTTTAGTCCGGATACCGATACGGTAGAAACTTGCAATTTAAAAATACTCGATAAATGGGTCTTGAATAAAACCGAAAGCCTCCTGTTTGACGTGCAGGCAGCATACGAGAGTTTTTATTTTTACCGGGCCTATAAATCTATATATGATTTTTGTAATGAAACTCTCTCAATGTATTATCTTGATATGGTCAAGGGTAGGCTATATACATATGCGCCTGCTTCGCTAGAGCGGCGCGCTGCCCAAACCGCTATTTATGGAATCTTAAATATTTTAGTCAGATTAATGGGGCCGATTTTTGCATTCACGGTCGAAGAAATCTGGCAGGCTATGCCGAAGACAACAGGAGACATAGCCGTAAATAGCATCCATCTCGCGGCTTGGCCGGATAACCGTTTACATTACCGCGATGAAGGATTAAGCGAGATAATTAGTTTAATCCCGGATGTAGCTAAGGCATTGGAAGAAAAGCGCGGTAAAGGCGAAATCGGCAGCTCCTTTGACGCCAAAATAATCTTATTGACAAACAACCAAGACCGGTATACATTCTTAACAAGCTTAAAAAGCGAACTTTGTGAGATTTTCAAAGTTTCACAAGTTGAAATAAGCAAGGTTAATATCTTAGGTAAGGATTTATTCATAAGCAGTGTTTATCCCGATGTCGGTATCGAGGTCCTTAAGGCCGAAGGGAACAAATGTGTGCGCTGCTGGAATTACAGCACAGAAGTCGGTAAATCAAAAACGCATCCCTCGCTTTGTGAAAACTGCCTGAAGGCAATAGGAGAGGAGAAATAAATTGAAAAACAAATTCGACAAGAAAACATTATTAGAGTTTAAGAAACTGGTAATAAAGAAAAAAGAAGAGATTTCTGATGAGATAAAGCACATCTCAGACGACACTCTTAAGAAGTCCCAGAAGGATGCCTCAGGGGATATCTCCGGGTATACTTATCATATGGCCGATGTTGCCACGGATAACTATGACCGGGAGTTTTCTTTGGGGATTGCTTCTTCCGAGCGGCAGTTTTTATACGAACTGGATGATGCCATGAAGAGAATAGATGAAGGGACATTCGGCCTTTGTGAAGATTGCAAGTCCCTTATATCCAAGACCAGGCTAAGGGCCATCCCCCAGGCAAGGCTGTGCGTAAAATGTCAGGAGAAAAGGGAGAAGAAGTAATTTTTTCTCCGGTCCGATGATCCCGATCATCGTTTTAGCAGTCCTTTCTTTAGACCAACTCACCAAATTTTTATCCACCAGGTACATATCGCCGCAGCATTCCGTAGCTGTAGTAAAGAATGTTTTCCATCTGACTTTAGTTTTTAACCGGGGCGCTGCATTCGGCATATTAAAAAACCAGGTGCCGCTTTTCATATTGACTTCGTTTCTTGCCATAATCCTGGTTTGTTTTAACCTTAAAGAAGAAAAATACGGCAGGCTTTACAAGGTATCCCTGGCTTTGATTTTGGGCGGTGCCGTCGGAAACATGATAGACCGCGTAATCTTCGGCCATGTGATAGACTTCCTGGATTTCCGTATCTGGCCCGTATTTAATATCGCCGATAGCGCTATCAGTATCGGGACAGTAATGTTAGCCTGGTGCATATTGAGACCAAAAAATGCAGTTCATAGTTCATAGTTCATTGTTCATGGTAAAATATTTTACTATGAACTATCCACTATGAACCATTAACTATAAACCTATGTATCCTGAAATCTGCACAATCGGCCCATTTACCATTTATTCTTACGGCATTATGCTGGTCATAGCTTTCCTGGTAAGCGTATCTTTGGCCTGTAAAAAAGCCGCAAGCCTTAATATCAATCCCGATAAGATTTTTAACCTGGCGTTTTTTTCTTTCCTATCGGGCGTTGTCGGGGCAAGAATCTTTTATGTTGTCGAGAACCTTGGTTACTATGCAAAGAATCCCGCGGAAATCATAAAATTACAGCACGGCGGGCTCTCTTGGTTCGGGGGGCTGGCGCTTGGAGCTCTTTTTGCGTTCCTGTATGCGAAAAAAAATAAATTAGGGGCGTATAAGGTACTAGACCTCCTTGCGCCTTTTATCGCGCTTGCCCAGGCTATCGGCAGGATAGGATGTTTATTGAATGGGTGCTGTTACGGGAAAGAATCTAGTTTCGGGATTTATTTTCCTGTCCACAATAGGATCCTCATTCCTACGCAACTGTATTCCGCACTGTTACTGCTTGCGATATTCATTTTCTTAAGATACTTACAGGAAAAGCCTCGCCGCGAGGGAGAGATTGTTTTTACCTACCTCTTGCTATATTCGCTAAACAGGTTCTTTATAGAATTCTGGCGTGCGGATAATCCGCAGGTATTTATGCACCTGACATTATTTCAGATAATAAGCCTCATATTATTCTGTGTCGCCCTGGCTAAACTTATCGTGATAAAGCTTAGTTCATAGTTCATTGTTCATGGTTCATAGGAAAGACCTTAGATAATGAAAGAGTACACATTAATAGTTTCCGCAGAATCCGCGGGAATGCGCCTTGACCAATTCCTGGCGAAATTTTGCCAGGAGCAAAAATTAGGCTTCTCCCGGACCAGGATTCAGAAGGCGATATGTAAAGAAAAGGTAAAGATAAAAGGGCTGGATCTCGTCAGGCCTAATTATAAAATAAAAGAAGGAGAGCAGCTAACTTTTATCCTGGAATACCCGCGGCAAGAGGGGCAGCTTAAGGCAGAAGATATTCCTCTGGAAGTAGTTTATGAAGATACGGATTTGGCAGTCATTAATAAACCAGCGGGCCTGGTTGTGCATCCCGGGGCAGGAAATCAGGAACATACGCTGGCCAACGCCCTCATTGCCCGTTTCAAGGATCTCTCCAACGTTAATCCGCAAAGGCCCGGTATTGTGCATAGGCTTGATAAGGAGACATCCGGGCTACTGGTAATTGCCAGGAATAATGAAGCGCATTTTTCACTGGCAAAACAGTTCGCTAAGCACTCTATAAAACGTAAATACGTCGCTGTTGTCAAGGGCCGCGTAGAATTTGACGAGAACGTAATAGAGGTCCCCATCGGCCGCCATCCACTTAAACGAAAGAATATGTCGGTAAGCTTTACGGAAAACGCAAAATACGCAAAGACACATTACCGGACCTTAAGGCGCTCAACTGATTTTAGCGTCCTGGAACTTACGCCTTTTACCGGCAGGACCCATCAGTTGCGTGTGCACCTTGCATTTATAGGCCACCCCATACTCGGTGACAGTAAATACGGCAAGGGCAGTGAACCGGAGCATATGTTTTTGCATGCTAAATATATCGGTTTCGTCCATCCTTCTACCGGGAAATTTATAGATTTTTCTTCTTCTCTGCCGGAGTATTTTCAGGAGTTTCTAAAGGGGAAGTAGAGGATTACCCGGGTTTCCCCCCACACCTTTTTCTTATTCAAGTACTTTAGTTAAATATATGGATGGATAAAAGGTGCGTGGGTTAATTCGCAGACGCCGGATATAAGTTATAGCCTGAATTTATCCCACACCCAGCCAACAAACTTACATAGCTATGGTTTTCTGGGTGTGTTAATTCGCAGACGCCGGATATAAGTTATAGCCTGAATTTATCCCACACCCAGCCAACAAACTTACATAGCTATGGTTTTCTGGGTGTGTTAATTCGCAGACGCTAATAGACAAGTAAGCTTACAGACGCTACAACTTACGTCGCTTCGCTCCGTAAGTTGTCTGCTCATTAAAAATATAACTTGATTTTTGAGTAGCTCGCGATATAATAAAAATAATAATTTGCTGATTAGTTATAGCGGGTAAATTAAAACTCCGCGCATAGCGCGGAGTAAATAAATAATAAACGCCAGAGGCATTATTTATTTAAGGAGGCCAAATGACACAGAAGGCTAGTGCGCTTATAGTATTGTTAATCGGATTAATTATCGTCGCTTTAGGACTGGGGGGCGTGGGGCTTTATTTCTTTCAGAAAGAGCACGCAAAGAACCTGGAGTTATCGGCTAAACTGGATGAGATCAGTACAAAGCTGCGTTTAACGGACTCCATGCTTGAGGATTCCAAGAAAAAGATTGCTGATTTGCAGAGCAAACTCAGTGACGCCACCCGCAATATCGACGGGCTTAGTTCTGAACTGCAGCAGGAAAAATCAATGCGGCAGGAGGCATTGGCAAAAATTGAACTTTTAGATACGCAGCTGCAGGAACAGAAAACCTTAAGAGAGGGGCTGGAAAAGAATCTAGCCAGTACCCAGGAAGACGCCAGGAAATCCCAGGCGCAGTTACAACTGCTCCAGACCCAGAAGAGTGTTCTTGAGAAAAAAGTAGCGGATCTGGAAACCAAGACCCAGAATATTGAACTGGGTAATATCGTGGTAAGTAGCGAACAACCAGCCAAGCTACCCGCCGCAAAAGAAAAGAAGGCCAAGCCCGTGAAGGCAAAACCGGCCAAACCCGCAAAGACCGAAAAGGCAGCCGTAATACCTGCTACGGGTGGCATGGAGGGCAAGGTCCTGGTAGTAAATATGGAATATGATTTTGTGGTGATCAGTAAGGGCGCTCAGGACGGCCTGCAGATAGGCGATGAATTCGCCGTTTTTGCTGCTGGCAACAAGTATCTGGGCGATATCAAAGTAGAAAAGCTGCACGATAATATGGCCGCAGCAGGATTCCTCACTACGGATTTGAAAAATAAAATCAGCGAAGGCGACAAAGTAGCGCAAAAGGTTAAATGAGGCCTTTTGTAGTTAAACCCCTCTTGGGCCTAGAAGGAGAAATTTCACTTTTAGGCGATAAGTCCATAGCCCACCGCGCCTTAATTCTCGGAGCCGTATCCTGCGGAAAAACAATAATTAAGAATTTCCCCGCCAATGACGATTGCCTGGCGACATTAAAGATATTACAGGAGTTAGGCGTTCCTATAACTAAAAACATCCAGTCGCCTAAGAAGCTTTCTCTAACTGTTAATATAGAAGGCAGGGGGCTTTATGGGTTACGTAAACCCAGGAAACCTCTTTTTTGTTCTGAATCCGGCACCACATTAAGGTTACTTTTAGGATTACTTGCCGGCCAAAACTTTTCAGCTTATCTTAAGGCAGCCCCTTCTCTTTCTAGTAGACCAATGTTACGCGTTACTGCACCTTTAAGATTAATGGGGGCGGCCATAAGCGCAAGACGCAAAACGCAAGGCGCAAAACGAGAGGAATATCCGCCTGTCCGTATCAGTGGGGGAGGCCTCAAATCCATTATCTATAAAATGCCTGTGGCTTCTGCGCAGGTAAAGTCAGCGCTCCTTCTGGCCGGGCTTTACGCGGATGGCAAAACCATAATAATTGAGCCGGTTAGGACGCGTGACCATACTGAACGGATGCTTAGATTATTTAAAGCAGGTGTAAAAGTCATTGGAAATAAGATAGTTATAAAAAGAAGAGTAAAGTTATCTTCTCCCGGAGAAATCTTTCTTCCCGGGGATATATCTTCGGCAGCTTTCTTTATGGTTCTGGCATCTCTTATCCCGGGAGCAAGGATAACTATTAAAAAGGTAAGTTTGAATCCTTTGCGCACGGGAGTAATAAGGGTTCTAAAGAGAATGGGAGCGCATATAAAAGTCACAAAGTCACAAAGTCACAAAGTCACAAGTGCAGAACCAATAGGAGACCTTTTGGTAAAAAGCAGTTCTTTAAGAGGCACTGTAGTGCGTAAGAAGGAGATCCCTTCTTTAATTGATGAATTACCCGTATTGATGGTGGCAGCTTCTTTTGCCAAAGGTAAGACAGTCTTTGAGGGGGCAGAGGAGCTACGGGTTAAAGAGACAGACCGTATCCGCTCTATGTCTTTAAACCTGCGGAAAATGGGAGCGCGCATTTCACTTGTGAAGAGAGGCAATGCGGAAAAAGTGGTAATAACAGGAACAAAACCCCTTAAGGCAGTAGGAGTAAGCAGTTTCGGAGACCACCGTACTGCCATGAGTATGATAGTAGCCGGTTTAGCAGCGCATGGTTCTACCAAAATTGACGATATATCCTGCATAAACAAATCCTTCCCGGATTTTATCGCCAAACTCAATAGTTTAAAGCATTAAATCTTTCTAACTTTTTATTTGACATAGAGTTTAATCTCTGGTAGAATCCTTCTACACTAATTTTAAAGGCCTGCCGCAAGGCAGCCAGGGAGAAAAAGATGGTTAAGATTAAAGAAATAATCAGAAGAATCAAGGATTATATCTTTGATTTGCTTTCCAATGACATAGGTATAGACCTGGGAACCGCCACTACCCTGGTTTATGTTAAAGGAGAAGGGGTTGTTCTTTGTGAGCCTTCTGTTGTGGCAGTTCAGCGCGGGACTTCGCATGTCCTGGCAGTAGGAGAAGAGGCAAAGCGGATGCTTGGCCGTACACCGGGTAATATTGTGGCTATCCGGCCCATGCGCGACGGCGTAATCACCGATTTTGAAATTACCGAGGCAATGCTGCGGCACTTTATCAGGAAAGTCCGGCATCGCCGTTTTCAGATAAGGCCAAGGATCGTAATTGCTATTCCTTCCGGCATAACGGAAGTTGAGCGCAGGGCAGTGAAGGAGTCCGCCGAACGCGCAGGTGCAAGGGAGGTTTATTTGATTGAAGAGCCGATTGCCGCGGCTATCGGCGTGGGGCTGCCTATACAAGAACCCATAGGAAATATGATTTTAGATATAGGCGGTGGTACTACCGAGATAGCTGTAATTTCGCTGGCAGGCACTGTTTTTTCCAAGTCTATCCGCATAGGCGGAGACGAAATGGATGAAGCGGTAATCGAATATTTAAAGAAGACCTATAATCTTATGGTCGGAGAGCGCACTGCTGAGGAGATAAAAATAAAGATTGGTTCCGGCTATCCTCTGGAAGAAGAACTAAGCATGGAAGTAAAAGGAAGGGATCTGGTTTCCGGGCTACCTAAGATGGTCACAATAACTTCAGAAGAAGTCAGGGAGGCTCTTCAGGAGCCGTTACGCGCAATCTTAGAAATAACCAAGATTTCGCTGGAAAGGACACCTCCGGAGTTGGCGGCAGATTTGATAGATCATGGTATTGTTATGGCCGGAGGAGGTTCACTTCTCAAGAATCTTGATAAATTGATTGCCGAAGAGACAGGCCTTCCCGTGCATATTGCGGAGGATCCCTTGACTGCGGTAGCAAACGGCACAGGCAAGGTTTTAAACGAACTGCATTACTTAAAGAGAGTAACAGTCCCCATAAAATCAGAGATGCGCGCCTAAATTACGGTAAGATGTGTTTGGATTTAAAAAGCGACAACTAATACCTATAGCATTATTCGGCGCCTCTATCGCTATTCTCTCCGTTTTAACGCCTGCCATAAAAACATCGCTCTTAGTTTTACTTAAACAGCCCCTCGGTATTTTTGTCTCCATCAAGCGTGAAATAGGCGGCTTAGTTTTCTACCACCGTAATTATCTGCAAAATGAGCTGCTGGAGAAGGAGGCCGGTTACTTAAAGAGTAAGCTCCTCGTGCAGGAAGAAGCGGCGTTAGAAAATGAGCGCCTTAAGCAGCTGCTGAATTTCAAGAAAAAGAGTAATTTTAGAGTTATTCCTGTCCGTGTTATCGGCCGCTCTCCGGACAGCTGGTCGTCTACTGTCATAATTGATAAGGGCAGGTATGACGGCATAAAACAGGGGATGCCGGCGATTACTTACGTAGGGCTTGCAGGCAGAGTAGTTGAGGCAGGCCAATTCATAAGTAAAATACTTTTGATTAATGACCCTGCTCTAGGTGTTTCTGCGCTTATTCAACGCAGCCGCCAGGAAGGCCTGGTAAGCGGCACGCTCGGAAATTACCTTATCATGAAATACCTGCCGGAGGACGCGGATATTAAAGTGAAGGATAACGTCATTACTTCCGGCTTAAACGCTATCTACCCGAAAGGCCTGCTTATAGGAACAGTTGTTTCTATCGGGCAGGAATTCTCCGGGCTTAGCCGTTACGCGGTCATTCGCCCCGCAGTCAATCTCGCTAATCTTGAGGAATTATTTATCGTAGCGCAATGAAAAAAATTATTTTTGGGGTGGCGCTTCTTCTGGCTGCTTTATTACAAACAACGGTATTCAATTACTTGCGGATATTCAATGTTAAGCCGGACCTGCTTTTAATAGTCGCGGTCTCCGGCGTATTTTCCATGCAGGAAAGGCAGGCCCTTTTCTTTTGTTTATTTTGCGGTTTATTCAAAGATATCTTTGCCTCCGGGATACTAGGCATAAATACCGTGCTTTTTTGCGTATGGGGGTTGGTCATATCAAGATTATCCCGCCAATTGACTATCGACAATAATTATGTCCGCATAGGGACAATGTTTGTTATAAGCATCTTAAACAATATAGCCCTGGGTGCCGCTGTTGTTTATCCGGGAAAGTCAGTGCCGGCAGGGGTATTTTTGCGTATTATTATCCTGGGGTCATTTTACACCACGGTTATTTTTGGGCTAATATCAATGGTTTTTCCGTTTGACAAAGAGGCGGCGCAGAATGATTAGGGTAAAGCTCCTTATTTTTTTCTTACTCCTCCTGTTTTTATCGCTGTGGCTGGCTCTTTTTAACCTGGAAGTGCTGCAGGGGGCCAAATTCAGGGAGCTAAGCAAAAAGAATTGTATTCGGCTCTTGCCGCAGCAGGGTGCGCGGGGGAACATCATTGACCGCAAGGGCCGCATCATGGTCGGCAATAAACTTTCCTATGATGTAATGATCCTGCCGCAAAACAATACCGACGCTGAACAGTCCCTGAATAAGGTAGCAGGAATCCTGGGTGTAAATACCGAAACCATGGCGCAAACATACCGGAAAGGGTATTTTGCTTCTTCGGTGCCTGTGACGGTAGCAAGGAATATAGACATAAAAAAAGCAATAATGCTGGAAGAGCTGAAGCCGGAGTTACCGGCGGTAATCATCCAGTCAAATCCGGTCCGCAATTATCCTTACGGAAAACTGGCCTGCCACGTATTCGGCTACCTTGGAGAGATTGACCGCTGGCGCCTGACAAAAATGGCGGATTACGGTTATAAGACAAAGGATATGGTAGGATTTGGCGGAGTAGAAGAAGTCTATGATTATTATTTACGCCAGGACGAGGGCGGCCTTTCTATGGAGGTAGACCATCGCGGCAGGTTTAAAAGAGTCCTCGGGTTCGAGCCGCCTACTAACGGCGTAGATATACAACTGACTATTGACCTGGAAATTCAAAAGATTGCAGAGGAAGCTCTCGGAGGGCATAAGGGTTGCGTTATAATCATGGAACCTAACACGGGCGAGATTATAGCTATGACGAGTAACCCTGATTTTAATCCCTCTGTCTTCCTGGAGCGTTCGGGCGGTTCTTTGTCCGGTATTCTAAATAATCCTGACGCCCCGCTTATAAACCGTGCCATAAGCGGCGCGTATCCTGCGGGTTCGGTTTTTAAGTTAATAGTTGCGACAGCGGCCCTGGAAACAAAAAAAATCAATTCTTCCACGACGTTTTTATGCCAAGGTAAGCTCATGGTAGGAAGAAAAGAGTTTCTTTGCTGGAATACACACGGGTTACAGAATTTGCCCATGGCGATAGCGCATTCCTGCAATGTGTTTTTTTACAGGACAGGCCTATTGGCCGGCGCCCAGGCAATACACGATTACGCCATAAGGTTGGGCTTCTCAAAGCCAACGGGTTTTGAACTGCCCAACGAGGCAGGCGGCTTCATCCCTTCTCCGTTATGGTATAAGTTAAATAAATTCAGGAAGTGGTATGACGGCGATACCGCAAACCTGAGCATCGGGCAGGGCTATGTTTCGGTTACGCCGCTGCAGATTACGCGTATGATGGCAGTCTTTGCCAATGCAGGCAACGTTGTGCGGCCTTATATCGTGAAAGCAATAGGCAACAAGGATATTTCTTTTTCCCAGCGCAAATCAACTCATCTTAATCTAAAAGATACAACTATAGGATATATCAGGGATGGGTTAAGAAAAGTAATTACCGACGAGGGAGGAACTGGTAATGTCCTTGGTGGGCTACCCGTAGCTGTAGCCGGAAAAACCGGGACAGCGCAGGCCCCTCCCGGGATGGCGCATGCATGGTTTGTCGGTTTTTTCCCTTATCAAAATCCTAAATTTGTCATGTGTGTTTTTCTTGAACACGGAGGGCCGGGTTATTATTCTTGCGTTGTAGCAAAACAGATAATTGAAGGTATGGTAGCAGGAGGCTTGATTTGAGAAGCAGAAAGTTCAATATTTTTATAATCGCCTTACTTATCGCGGCGCTGGGTATTCTTTCTATTTATAGCAGCACATACCAGAAGACAGGAAAGCCCTGGGAGGATATATACAAGAGGCAGGCGCTATGGGTGCTGTTGGGGGTACTTATTTTTGTTTTCGTCTCCAGTATGAATTATCGTAGCTTCTGGGACCTGACATATCCTATGTATGCCATTGTCCTGTTTTTATTATTCCTTGTTTTCCTGCTGGGGGCGGTCCACTTAGGCGCGCAGCGCTGGCTTAAAATCGCCTGGTTTAACTTTCAGCCCTCGGAATTCGCAAAATTGGCGATTGTGATATTCCTTGCCCGCTATTTTAGCAGGAAGTCTCCCTATGATATAACGCTATCTTCCAGAAGGTTCGGGATCTTACGCGGAATACTCCTGCCGTTTGCCTTTGTAGCTGTTCCCATACTTTTAGTAATGGAGCAGCCTGACCTGGGAAGCGCAGTAATGATTTTCTGTATTTTTATGGCGCTCTTGTATCTTACGGATATGCGGCTGAAATATATGGTTATCTTCTTGATTATAATACTTCTGCCGGCTCCTTTATTGTGGCATATCCTGAAAGATTACCAGAAGCAGAGATTGATGGTCTTTCTTAATCCAAATATAGATCCGCTTGGCGCAGGTTATACCGTAATTCAATCCAGGATTGCTATCGGCTCGGGTGGACTATTCGGCAAGGGGTGGCTCGGAGGCACGCAGAGCCAGTTGCATTTTCTACCTGAGTCGCACACAGATTTTATATTTGCCACTTTTACCGAAGAATGGGGATTTCTGGGCAGCACCGCGTTATTGCTGCTGTATTTTTTATTAATCCGCCAGGGTTTTATTATAGCGCGCCGCACCCAGGATACGTTTGGAAAGCTGCTTGCTTATGGGATAACGCTGATGCTGGGATTACAGATATTGGTTAATATCGCCATGAACATGGGCCTGGCGCCCGTGGTGGGGCTACCCTTGCCGCTTATGAGCTACGGCGGCTCATCTATAGTGACGACTTTTATTGCCCTCGGAATCCTTGTAAATATCGACCAGAAGAGGGCCGTGTTCTAGATTAGTAATGAGTCTGTTGTTTCCTTGATTTTGCGGTTTCGCTCCGCGTGCTGAAATTTTTTGCCGTGCACTACGGTTTACGACTCGCTCTTGTGTCGTCTTACGAGAATAACAATCGCACACCGCTCGCCGTAATCCCTTGTGCACGCCAAGTAAACACTGTGCCAAAAAATTTCTAATGCACGCTCCGCAAACCCGCAAAATCTTCTCAGGGAGCTCACTAAAGCTTAATTATGGATAACAATATTCTATCTAACGATTTACTATTGCAAGTTCGCAAACCCGCGAGATACATCGGCAGGGAATGGAATGTCTCGAAAAATGATTTTGATTCCTGTAGCGTAAAGTTCGCGCTCTGTTTTCCTGACCTGTATGAAGTGGGTATGAGTAACCTGGGTATCAGGATACTCTATGGTATTTTAAACGGTCTGCCTGATACGGTATGCGAGCGGTTCTTCAGTTACGATGCGGATATGGAAGAAGTCACGCGCAGCAATAACCAGGAAATCCTTTCTCTGGAATCCCGCCGGAAGCTTTCCGAGTTTGATATAATAGGTTTCTCCCTGGGTTCAGAATTAAATTACACGAATGTATTAAGAACCTTATCACTGGGAAAAATCCCTTTAAAGGCAAGCGAACGCAGCGATTCTTCACCTTTAGTTATCGCCGGCGGACCATGCACGCTTAACCCGGAACCCGTAGCTCTCTTTTTCGACCTTTTTGTCATCGGGGAAGCAGAGGAGGCAATCCAGGAGGTCATTGGCGTATACAGCCAGCATAAAGAAAAATACGCTAATCACGCGATGAGCAGGAAAGAGCTTTTATATGCGCTTGCGCAAATTCCCGGCGTATACGTGCCTTCTTTTTATGATGTAAGCTATGATGACGCAGGGTCGTTACGGGAATTTAAAACCAATACCACAGGCATACCCCCAAAAATAAAAAAGCGCATCATAGGAAATTTTGATTCCGCGTATTTTCCGGTTAAGTGGCTTGTCCCGTATATACAGATTATACATGACCGTTTAAGCATCGAAATAATGCGCGGCTGTCCCGGGCGTTGCCGCTTTTGCCAGGCGCGCTCCTGTTATTCTCCTCTCAGGGAGCGTAAGCTCGAGAATATTTTACGCCTGGCAGAGGAGGCATACGGCCTTACAGGTTACGAAGAGATATCCCTCGCAGGCCTTTCTGTCAGCGACTATTCCCACATTGGTGAATTAACCGCTTCTTTAATTGAAAGGTTTAAGGAAAAAGGGGTCAGCGTATCTCTACCCTCAATAAAAGCCAGGGAGTTAGTCGGGAAACTTTCATGCCTCATTGCCAGCGTGAAAAAAACCGGATTAACTTTTGCCCCTGAGGCAGGCAGCCAGCGGCTGCGTGACCTGTTGGGCAAGGATTTCGAGGAAACAGATTTTTTAAGCGCCCTTGAGGAAATTTATCGCTCCGGTTACCAGCACATAAAACTGTATTTTATGGTGGGCTTACCCGGTGAAAGGACAGAGGAACTGAATGGTATCGTGGAGTTCTCTTCCCGCGCCTCGCAGCTTAGGAAAAAAATAAATAAAGGCCCCGCGAGGATAAATGTCAGCATAAACACCATGATACCAAAGCCGCACACAGCTTTTCAGTGGCTGGGGATGGCAGACGCCGAGTCCATTAAGGGCAAGCAGGATTATATTAAAGGCAATGCAAGAAAAAACAGGCATTTATATTTGAGTTTCCATGATTACAATATGGCTTTTTTGGAAGGTATCTTCTCCAGAGGCGACAGGAGGTTAGCCGGGGTCATATATTCGGCTTTCCAGAAGGGCGCCAAATTTGATGCCTGGAGTACCTATTTTTCTCTCGAAAGGTGGCTTGAAGCCTTTAGGGAAAACAAGATAGACCCGTATTCTTATTTAAAACAAAAAGACACGGATGCGGTCTTACCCTGGGATTTTATTGACGTCGGGATAAGTAAAGATTTGTTCCTGCGGGAATTTAAACTTGTTGCAAATGCTTGAGTTGCGCGGTATAATTTTAATTTAATGCATTAAGTAAATCTAGGAAATAGGGACGTTAATTTATAATTATATAGAACGGAGGTCAGGATGTTTAAAAAAAATACCCGTAGCGTATCTTTGGCTTCCCAGAATATAAAATACAAGCTTAAGATAGCGTTTTATCTTATGTCTATCCTGCCCATGCTTGTTTCCATTTACCTTGTATCCAGTTATATCCTTCCCCGTTTCGGTTTTAAAGCGGATGTCGTATTGGCTACGGTAATAAGTATTGTAATAGCTTTAATCGGCTTTTTCCTGCTTAAAGAGGTTTTTGACCGTATCGTTTCCGTAACCACCACGGCAAAACTTATTGCCGCAGGAGACATAAGCAGGACCGTTCCCGTAGCAGAAGGCGATGAAATCGCAGATTTAAGCGGGGCGCTTAATAATCTCACCCTGCGTATCCGCAATAATATGGATGAGTTGAAGAACTACAGTGATAAGACTACACAGATAAACATCGAGATACAGAAGAGGGTGCTGGTCCTTTCAAGCCTCCTGCAGGTAAGCTCACTTATCACGCAGGGAGCAAAAATCGATGATATATTGAGGATAGTCGTAGAGAAAACAAGGCTCTTGGCCAGCTCCGACGTGGCGTATCTATTACAGCGCGAAAAGGATAGGGATACCTTTGTTGCGACGCTTACCGACGGAGTAAGCTCGGATTATTTATTGAGTGTAAGAGTGGACGCATCCGATGAGGTATTCGCAAAGACCATCATGAATAATAGACCGCTCATCGTGGATAAAAGCAAGGATTTGTCAGAAAAATTAAGGCAGTTGTTTTACGCGAAGTTCAAGCTAAGGAACACTCTGGTATTGCCTATTTTCTTAAGGGGCAGGGTAATGGCGATGCTGGGCATTGGAAATACGCGGGAGTCATTTGTATATCAGAGAGATGAGATAGAATTCCTGGATATTTTCGCAAAGCAGATAGCGATCACCATTGAGAATGATTTATTGATGAGTAAGATCGGCAAGCTCGAAATAAAGGACGCCCTTACCGGACTGTACAACAGGGCTTTTATAAATTCTAGATTGCACGAAGAGATTAAGCGCGCGATTATCTACCAAAGGCCCTGTGCCTTTGTCGTGATGGATGTGGATTGTATCAAGAAATTCCACGATAAGTTCGGCTATCTTGAAACAGAGACACAGCTTAAGAAGATAGCGGTAATACTGCGCGATTCCATAAGCGAGGTTGACCGTGTAGGCAGGATAGGCGACGATGAATTCGGGATTATTCTACCGGAAAAAAATAAGCGCCAGGCGCAGGAGATAGCGGAGGATATACGCAAGAAAGTGGAATATACCTACAGCGAAGAGGCAGACCCTGACAAGAAGCTTACCTTAAGCGGCGGAGTAAGCGAAAACCCCCTCGATGGCGTAGAGGCGGATGAATTAATCTCAAAGGCAACGGAGCTTCTGCGAACGGCAAAAGAGATGGGGAGAAACCGTGTTGTAGGCATAAAGGGAGAACCGCAGTGCCACTAAGAAAAATTCTAAACAAACATTTAGGCGATTTACTGATTGAGCGCGGTATAATTACCCAGGAGCACCTGGAAAAGGCGCTTGTCTTTCAGCAGGAGAAGGGCGGATTAATCGGAGAAATATTAGTTGCGCTGGGCTATGCCAAGGAAGAAGATATCGCGCAGGCACTTACCGCGCAATATGGTTTTCCTTATCTTCCCTTAAGTAATTACGATATCAATTCGGAGGTAATCAGCATTATTCCCGGCCGTGTTGCCCGGCAATACGCGCTTATCCCCATAGATAAAATCGGCACTAATCTGACGATTGCGATGTCTAATCCCCTGAACATCCAGGCGATTGAAGATATAGAGCTTATCTCCGGATGCAGCGTCCAGACATTCGTTTCTACCTCTTCGGATATCAAGGCAGCGATTGAAAAGTATTATAAGGGCAAGGAATAGATTAGTTCATAGTTCATAGTTGATAGTTCATTGTTAACAGCCTTTACTATGAACCATGAACCATGAACCATTAACCATGAACTAAATATATGGTCTCTCTCAAAGAACGATTAAAAGACATATTAATAAACAATAAGCTTCTTACGGAAGAACAGCTGCAAGAGGCGCTGGAGGTCCAGAAGCAAAAGGGCGGCCGCTTAAGCGGCATAATCGTAGATTTAAAATTCCTGAAGGAAAACGAACTTGCCTCGATATTAAGCGAGGGGCTGGGTTGTCCCGTCATTGATTTGAAGAGGTTTAAGATAGACGGAGAGATCGCTAAGATAATCTCTCCTGATATTGCCAGGCATTATCAGATCATCCCTCTTTCAAAGATGGGGGATACGGTTACACTGGCGATGGTTGACCCCCTGAATATCTTTGCCATTGACTACGTATCTTCGCTTACCGGCTACAAAATAAATCCCATCATCTCTTCGCAGCAGGATATCCTGCAGGCTATTGAGCTGGCGTATCCGGATACCACAAAAGGCATAATCGACGACCTGATGAAAGAGATGGCTGTTTCTTCTTTGGAACTGATCAGGGAGGAGGGGGAAGTCCAGCTTAGCGAGCGTGAGCTTGACCGGATAAGCAGGGAAGCTCCGGTAATCCAAGTCACCAACATGATTTTGAGCGACGCAGTAAGAATGAAAAGCTCAGATATCCTTATTGAGCCGTTCGATAAGATTTTGAGGGTGCGTTTTCGCGTTGACGGGGTCCTGCAGGAGCAGAAGGCGCCGCCCAAGACAATGCACACGTCCATCGTCTCAAGGGTAAAAGTAATGTCGGATTTAAATATCGCCGAGCATCGCCTTCCCCAGGACGGCCGTTTTAAAATAAAATTATCCAGCAGAGAGGTGGATTTCCGCGTATCCATCCTGCCTTCGAGTTTCGGGGAAAAAGTTGCCATACGTATCCTGGACAAAAACCAGGCGAAGCTGGATATAGATAAATTAGGTTTTAGCGAGGAGGTAGTTGTAAAATTGAAGGAGGCGGCAGGAACGCCGCACGGAATGGTCCTTGTATGCGGGCCGACCGGAAGCGGAAAAACCACTACCCTGTATTCCATACTGAAGTTTGTTGACCGGCCAGATAGAAATATTGTTACCGTTGAGGATCCTGTGGAGTTTCAGCTAGAGGGAATAAACCAGGTGACTGCGCGCCCCGAGATAGGCCTCAGTTTTGCATCGGCCCTACGTTCTATCTTAAGGCAGGACCCGAATATCATCATGGTAGGCGAAATTCGCGATTACGAAACTGTGGATATCGCGATTAAGAGCGCTCTTACCGGCCATCTCGTACTCTCGACGTTACATACTACAACCGCATCAGGTTCGATTTCCCGCCTGCTTAATATGGGGGTAGAGCCGTTTATGATTAATTCATCTCTTGTATGCGTGGTCGCGCAGAGGCTCGTGCGCAGGATCTGCACGTATTGCAAAGAGGCCTATGTCGTTAAGCCAGAAATTGCCCAGAGCCTGAAACTGGATATTTCCAGGAAGGAAAAAGTGGAGTTTTTCAGGGGAAAGGGCTGCCAGAATTGTTTTAATATGGGATATATGGGAAGAACAGGTATCGCCGAGGTTCTTTTCCTTAGCGCTAATATCCGCGAGCTTATTCTGAATCGTGAGCAGGAGCATATTATTAAAAAACGGGCGCGCCAGGAAGGGATGAGGACGTTACGGGAAGAAGGCATTGATTCTGTACTGAAGGGTCTCACTACGATTGAAGAAATTGTACGCGTTACAGCGCCGGACGAATAATAACTATAAACCAAGAACCATTAACCATTAACTATTAACTAAACCGTGCCTACACTTAAGGAAAATATAATAGAGATTTTATTGAAGAGTAATCTGTTAAGCCAGGAACAGCTGGATATGGCCATACAGACACAGAAGAGAAAAAATATCCCTTTCAGGAACGTCCTTATAGGGGAAAGGCTTATTTCTGAAGAAGCATTACTTTCCCTTATATCCGAACGCCTTTTTATTCCTACCCTGCATCTGGGGAAATATAAGTTTGACCGTTCAATAATAGCCATAGTACCTGAGCATATGGCCAAGGAATACAATGTTATTCCACTTTCGCGCATGGGTAACACCCTTACGGTTGCCATAGCTGATCCGCTTAATATTTTTGCCCTCGATGATTTAAGAACTCTTACCGGCTGCCAGATAGATACCGTTTTGAGCCCGGAAGATGAAATTATGACCGCGATAACTGCTCAGTATGGTGGCGGCGCGGAAAAAGGTATACAGCAGATAATCGACGATACCCATGGCCTTATGGAGACCGGAGAAGAGGGGAACCTGGAGGTATCCAGGGATGATGAAATTGAGCTGGGTACTGCCATTAAGGAAAGCGAGAGGCCTCCTATCGTAAAGCTGGTGGATTTAATATTAGCCCAGGCGTTAAAGAAGAGGGCTTCCGATATCCACGTGGAGCCGGAAATCAATTTCCTGCGGGTAAGATACCGCATCGACGGGGCATTATACGATATACTCAGAATTCCCAAGATTAACCAGAACGCAATACTGGCGAGGCTCAAAATCGTTTCTAGCCTGGATATAACGGAGAGCCGTATTCCCCAGGACGGCCGTTTCAAGGTAAGGTTTGAGGGTAAAGAAGTAGATTTCCGCGTCTCAAGCCTTCCTATTACCTTTGGCCAGAAATTCGTATTGCGCTTATTGGATAAAGCCAATCTTTCCATAGGCCTGGATAAGTTAGGATTTACACAACAGCCGATGGCGACATTCAAAGAGGCGATTAGCAAGCCCTTTGGCATGCTTTTGGTTACCGGGCCGACCGGCTCAGGCAAATCCACTACCCTTTATTCGGTATTAAACCAGCTAAATACCCCGGAGAGGAATATTATTACCATAGAAGACCCGGTGGAATATCAGATTGAAGGGGTTACCCAGATTCAAGTCAGGCCTGATGTGGGATTGGATTTTGCGTCGGGGCTGCGTTCCCTTTTAAGGCAAAGCCCGGATGTTATTATGGTCGGAGAAATCCGCGATTCGGAAACTGCTGATATTGCCATTAAGGCCGCATTGACCGGCCAGATCGTCCTTTCTACCTTGCATACGAATGATGCGATATCAAGTATTACGCGCCTTATGGATATGGGTGTCGAGCCGTTCCTGGTATCATCGAGCCTGGTTATGCTAAGCGCCCAGAGGCTCTGCCGTAAGCTGTGTTTGAAATGCCGTCAGCCCACACAAATACCCAAGGATTCCCTTGATAAGATAGGTTTTAAGGAAAAGACAAATTTTTATTCCGCAAAGGGGTGTAAATATTGCAATAATACCGGCTATTATGGAAGAATCGCGATCCTGGAGGCGGTGCTGATTGATGACACTATGCGTGAGATGATCATCAAGAAAACATCTATAGACGAAATTAAGAAGTATGCTGTGGAAAAACGCGGTATGCGCACGCTAAGAGATGACGCGTTCCTTAAGGTAAAACAAGAATTAACGACGCTGGATGAGGCAATCAGGATCACTACGGAGCAATAGCGCGCTGTACTTAAGCGCGGGGAGTAGGGAATGAATACATATAAATATATGGCAAAAGATACAGCAGGGCAGACCGTAAGAGGTATGCTTGAAGGAAACTCTGAGGCCGAAGTTGTAGATATCCTGCATAAAAAAGAGTTTATCGTCCTTTCAGTTGAGCCGGCCAAAACTATGGATTTGGCAAAAAAGTCGGCTTTCAAGGAAGGGAAGGTAAAAGCGGATGATATAGTTATTTTCTCGCGGCAGCTGGCCACGATGATAGATTCAGGTATACCTCTTGTGCATGCCCTGGGCATCCTGGGAGAGCAGGTTGAAAACAAGGCATTGAAGAATATCGTAATTACTGTGCGTAAGGACCTGGAGGAAGGGATGAGTTTTTATGCTGCTCTGGCCAAGCATCCGCATGTTTTCTCCGAGCTTTTTGTCAATATGGCCAAGGCCGGTGAAAGCGCGGGTATGCTGCATGAGGTCCTGGAGAGGTTGGCCAGCTATCTTGAAAAGACAGCCGCTCTTTCGCGTAAGATCCGCTCAAGCTTGGTTTATCCGATAGTCGTGGTAAGTATGGCCACTATTATTACAGGGGTCCTGATGCTTAAAGTCGTGCCCACTTTTAAGAGTATATTTGAAGCGCTGGGAGGAGAATTGCCCCTGCCTACGCGGATTCTCATTTTCACCAGCGACTTAATGAGGCACTATTTTCTTTTTATGGTAGGAGGATTATTCCTGCTTGGTTTCATTTTCAGCAGGTATATAAGGACAGAAAAAGGCAGGTTCATGTTTGATACCTATAAATTAAAAGTACCTGTTTTAGGTGAGCTTTTCAAAAAGATTTCCGTAGCAAGGTTTACCCGCACATTTTCTACGCTCGTCAAAAGCGGCGTATCTATCCTTAATGCCCTGGATATAGTCAGTAAGACCGCGGGAAATAAGGTAGTAGAGAAAGCGGTAAGCGAATGCACAACTTCAGTGCGGGAGGGAGAACCAATCGCCCTTCCTTTGTCTAAAAGCGGGGTATTCCCGCCTATGGTCTGCAGGATGATCGCCGTTGGAGAGCAGACAGGCCAGCTAGAGAAGATGCTTTCGAAGATTGCGGACTTCTACGATGAACAGGTGGATGCGGCTACTTCCGCGTTAACGAGCCTGATTGAGCCGTTGGTAATTGCTTTCCTGGGCGTAGTCATAGGAGGCATAGTTATTTCCCTGTTCCTGCCTATATTCCAGATAAGCAGGCTGATTTCGCATTAAATGGAGCCAGTCGCCTGCGGAGGATTAGTTCGCGCAGATAGCAAACCTTAGGCAGATTAATAAGTTACGTCGCTACTTTAGTAGTTACGTAAATTCTCCCTAGCACTAAAATATTTCTTAAAAAATCCTTGACAAAGCAGGAAAATGTTGTATTATTAGATTCCCTCCTGGGAACGGGGGAAAAATATTAGTGAAAAGACTAATCAGCGGTATTGATAATTTTTATTAGGGCATAGGCTCGACGCAAAGGCGCCGGTAGATAAATTTCAAGGCGTCCCGATTGTGTGTCGGGACGCTTTTTCATTTTTCCGGCGCTTTATTGTCGTAAAATGACACCGCCGCAGCGGTGCAACAATTCGCTCTTTCAGGTAGGAGTAAAGCAATCCAGAGCCAAGCAAGAGGCAAAACATAGATTCTTGCGGCATTGCCGCAGGTTGACAATTTGCTCTTTTGATAATTGAATAGCCAAGTGCGACATGCGCATCATTATATGGTGCGTATGGATATTGGCCCAGTACGTATATATAAATACGTACGGTCAAATTGAGGTAAGAAAGAAGAATAAATCATTAGAGCCATTATTTAAACTTATTCGAATTTTTCGGAGAGTTTGATCCTGGCTCAGAGTGAACGCTGGCGGCGTAGATTAGGCATGCAAGTCGAGCGATACCCCTGTTTGAAGCATTGAAGCCGCAAGGCAGATGTGCGGATAGCGGGGGATATAGCGGCAGACTGGTGAGGAACACGTGAGTAATCTATCTCTAAGTCGGGGATAGCCTTGCGAAAGCGAGGGTAATACCCGATGTGTTTACGCAGACATAAGTTTGTGTAAGTAAAGCCGGTCCGTAAGGATTGGTGTTTAGAGCTGAGCTCGCGTCCTATCAGCTAGTTGGTAGGGTAATGGCCTACCAAGGCTTTTGACGGGTAGCTGGCCTGAGAGGGTGGTCAGCCACACGGGGACTGAGACACTGCCCCGACTCCTACGGGAGGCTGCAGTCGAGGATATTTAGCAATGGGCGAAAGCCTGACTATGTGACGCCGCGTGAGGGATGAAGGTCTTCGGATTGTAAACCTCTTTCGATGGGGAAGAATAACTGCATTAATCGTGCAGCTTGACGGTACCCAGAGAAGAAGCCACGGCCAACTCTGTGCCAGCAGCCGCGGTAATACAGAGGTGGCGAGCGTTACTCGGATTTATTGGGTGTAAAGGGCAGGTAGGCTGTCATGTAAGTTGGAGGTGAAATCCTGCGGCTTAACCGCAGAACTGCCTTCAAAACTGCATGACTTGAGGCTGGAAGAGGAGAACGGAATTCCCGGTGTAAGGGTGAAATCTGTAGATATCGGGAGGAACACCTGTGGCGAAAGCGGTTCTCTGGCCCAGCCCTGACGCTGAGCTGCGAAAGCTTGGGGAGCAAACAGGATTAGATACCCTGGTAGTCCAAGCCGTAAACGATGAGCACTAGGTGTTGGGGGGTTACCTTCAGCGCCGTAAGATAACTCGTTAAGTGCTCCACCTGGGGACTACGACCGCAAGGTTAAAACTCAAAGGAATTGACGGGGGCCCGCACAAGCGGTGGAACATGTGGTTCAATTCGACGCTACGCGAAGAACCTCACCAAGGCTTGACATGTAGGAAGTAGTGAACCGAAAGGGGAACGACCTGTCAAATCAGGAGCCTGCACAGGTGTTGCATGGCTGTCGTCAGCTCGTGTCGTGAGATGTTGGGTTAAGTCCCGCAACGAGCGCAACCATCATCCTTAGTTGCTACTTTCAAAGCCGAAAGGCCTAGAGAGGCACTCTAAGGAGACTGCCTGCGATAAGCAGGAGGAAGGTGGAGATGACGTCAAGTCAGTACGGCCTTTATGCCTTGGGCTACACACGTGTTACAATGCCCACTACAAAGCGTTGCCAACCCGCGAGGGGGAGCTAATCGCAAAAAAGTGGGCTCAG
>JBEKHW010000023.1:0-26955 GCA_050012075.1 Candidatus Omnitrophota bacterium
TGGCATCCTCTATACCCTGCACGCCGCAGCAGGCCGGCTTCCTAGTTGTAATATCAGCTAGATTGAAGCACATGGTCATACCCACGACTTCATAACCTTTTTCCAGTAAGATCGCCGCAGCAACAGATGAATCTACGCCACCGCTCATGGCTACGACTACCCGTTCTTTCATGCTTTTAATTATACCATAATTGACAAAAAGGGTATCCCCATTAGAGAATACCCTCGATATTTCTTAAGGCGATTACTTTAGCTTGTCTATCGCTTTGAGGTTATAATAATCAAGGACTCGGACCTTGGCCTTGGACTTACTCACCAGCCAGTTGTGGTACTTGTTCATAAACCGGTCGTGGCAGGCCTTATTCTTCCACTCATAGACCGAGGCAAACTGGTTTTTCTTGCCTAGGCGCTGCATAGTGTGATATGCCACAAAGCCCTTGGCCTTCCTGGCATATCTTGCCCACATAAGACTGTCCTTGCGGTAAGCCTTTACTTCTCTGGTATCTATTTCGAATAAGGCGGAATGTATAAACATTCTTCTATTATACACAGAAAAATATAAATGCAAATGATTTTGTCACCATTCAAAACGTAGGCCCCCTTCAACCCACCTTCCCGGTGAAGGAATCCCCTCTATCTCTTCAAAGCCTACACTCAATATATTTGTTGCTTCTAAAAATATCTGGGAGGAGCGGGAAATATTGTAAGAGAGGCGGCTGTTGAGTAAAAACCAGCCGTCCCTGCCCGGCTTCTTTTTGTAGGTCAGACCGATGCTTTGCGCACCAATTGGCAAATGAAATATCAAAAGCGTATTCGTAAGGTGGCGGGAATAATTCAGGCCGTATTTATAGCTCAACCCCTGTTCATCGACCCTTTTATCGGTATAAGTATAAGTTGAATCCAGCTCTACCCACTTATAAATCTTGACGTTAAAATAACATTCCTCTCCCACTACATCGGCCCGCGTGATATTCTCCACCTGCCATTTTCCCTGGGCCAGGGAATGCTTAACCCAATCAATAGAATCCCTTTCCCGGCGGTAAAACAATGTAAGGCCGCCTGATAGTTTCCTATCCTTAAAATCATATCCTGTCTGTAGATTTATTGCCTTTTCCGCGGAAAGATTGTCATTACCCATCGTGGTAGGGTCGCTGTAATAGAGCTCTGTGAAAGATGGGACGCGGATAGCACGGTCAATACCAAGACGCAGGGACTGCTCTTTGGAAAGCTGATATTTAAAGTTAAGGGAGCCGGAATACTCCTCGCCGAATGTATCGTAGTCATCGATACGCGCCGTCACGGCAGAAGATAGATTATCCGTCAAATCCAGGCAATAATCACCAAAAATGCTTTTGTGGTTACGGATATGCTTCCCTAGATTAGTGGAATCAATACGCTCATCTCCAAACTCAACTCCGCTACCTGCCTTACCGAGACCGGCCATATCCTTCTGTATATAAAAAACCGGGGTAAACATATCTGTGCGATGATGGTTAAGATAGGTGCTGCGCGTAAATGTTTTATCCAGGGCGAATTTATCAAAATGCCTGCGCCAGAGAAAACCCGGCTTTATTGTAAAGCCGGCCATATCCCAGCTGCCTTGAGTATTAAATAAAAGTGTCCTTGTCCATTCTTTGGAAAGAAAACCCAGGCCCGGAGTATAAAAGTCAAAGGCGCCAAATTCCTTCTGCTGGTAACCGAAATCAGCCTGTACCTCTCCGTTGGCGGCTTCAAAGAAAGAAGAGAAAGCAGTCGTAAACTTTTTGTAATCCGTATCCTCATGGAAGCCGCTTGAGCCTTCATTCTCAACAGATAACCTTGCCGCGAAATTATCCCGGCTGGTAGTTGCGCTCATTAATCCTGACCAAGTCTTATACTGTCCACCTTTTGCCTCTACAACCATCTTATTTTCCTGCGGCTTCTTTACCGTAAAATTGACCGCTCCACCTATGCCATCCGGACCAAAAATGGCAGAAGCTGGCCCGGGAATGACATCAATTCTTTCAACATCTTCCTTGGTCAGCGGTATATCGGCATTGTGGTGAGCGGTTTGAGGGTCATTGATACGCTTGCCGTTTAAAAGAACCAATACCTGCTGGAATGTAGAGCCGCGCAATGTAAAATCGGACTGCACACCTGACTTGGGCAAGCGGCTTTGTAAATCTAGCGGGGCGTATTGCAATGCCTCCACAGGAGAATCTGACGGCAAATCTTGCAACTCTCCGGAACTCATCACATAGTAATTCTGTAAAGGGGTTTTGCTTTTAGTAACGGTAATAGGGTCTAAATTAAGGGTGGAGTTTTCTTCCGCGAAGGCCGGAAAATGAAATTGGGGCGCAAGGGCTAATATCAATAAAAAACCGCATGCCTTAAAGTCGCGCATGCGGCTATTATAACAATCCTGATTTATCTGTCAACCTAAAATAAATCTATGGTTTACGTTAATATGCGGATAACTTATGCACTCACTTATCTGCAATGCACTACATCTCCGGCGGTAACTTTCTGCGTGAGGCCAGAATCATTCCTTATGAGCAATGCCCCGTCTGAATCGATATCTACCGCCTCCCCCTCCACATGCTCATTCTGAGAATACACCTTAACCCTCTTGTGCAATGTCGTGGCAAGCTCGCGCCACTTCTCGGCAATTGCTTTTGAGCCCTTATGCTGCAGCAAAGAGTAGTTTGCTTCAATCCTACGCAAGACCTCCTGCAGTAGTTCAATACGGTTTGTATTTTGGGCCAACTTTTCCCTTAAAGAAGTTGCCCCGCTTATGAGGGATTTTTTATCATTATTGACATTAAGCCCTATACCTATTACCACAAAATTAACCTTATCCATCTCGGCATTTAATTCCGTAAGGATACCTCCCAGCTTCTTATTTTCAAACAGGATATCATTGGGCCATTTTATCTGGATATCCACTCCGGTTACCTTCTTTATTGCTTCGGAAACACTTACTGCGGCAAGGAGTGTCAGGATAGAAACTTTGGAGGGCAGTAGTTTGGGCCGTAGTATCACCGAAAAATAAATTCCTTTATATTTGGGGGAAAACCAGTTTCTGCCAAGCCTGCCCCTACCCTTGGTTTGCGATTCCGCAATAACTACAGTACCTTCGGCAGCGCCTTTTATCCCGAGGTTCATTGCCGTATCCATGGTAGATGGCACTCCTTCAAAATAATATATTTTTCTACCCAGAAAACGGGTATTCAGGCTGTGGGAGATTTCGTAAGCGAGCAGTTTATCGGGACTGGCTTGCAGGCGATAACCTAAATGCGGGACTGCTACGATATCGTAGCCAACTTCTTTTAGCTCCTGGATATGTTTCCAGAGACCCTGGCGGCTGATACCTAGCCGTGACGCCAGCAGATCACCGGAGATATAGTCGGTCTTACGCTTCAGTAAATCAAGGATTTTTTCGCGCACACTTACTTCTTTTCATAGAGAGGAGACATTGCTCTCAGTTTCTCGACTACCTTGGAGAAAGATACAATTAAGCTGTCAATTTCTTCTTCCTTCGTCCATCTGCCCATGGTTATTCTTATGGAACCATGGGCTACTTCAGCGGATAACCCCGTAGCAAGCAGCACGTGGGACGGTTCTAAGGAACTAGAGGTACAGGCAGAACCCGTAGAGACCGCAATCCCCATCATATCAAGGCTTAACATAATGGATTCACCTTCAATATACTTTATTGAAAAATTGACATTGTTCGGCAGCCTTTTTTCCGGATGGCCGTTAAGGATAACTTCGGGGATATTCTTTGGTATCTCCTTTATCAATTTATCCCTGAGCCTGGCCTGAAAATCTGCCTCGGCCTTCATTTTCTCCCGGCAAAGTTCTACGGCCTTGCCCAGCCCGACTATTCCAGGCGTATTAAGGGTGGATGCCCTCCTGTTTTTCTCCTGGTCTCCGCCTTGTAAAAGCGGCTCAATACGGGTCCCCTTACGGATGTAAAGCGCGCCCACTCCTTTAGGCCCGTAAAACTTATGCGCCGACAGCGACAGGAGGTCAGCATTTAATTCATTCACATCTACCGGTATGTGGCCTACGGTCTGCACCGCGTCAATATGAAAATAAATACCTTTCTCTTTGGCGATTTTTCCTATCTCTGCTACAGGTTCAATAGTGCCTATTTCATTATTGGCATGCATTACCGAAATAAGGATGGTTTTGTCGGTGATTGCCTTTTTTATATCGGCGACGGAAACCAGGCCATATTTATCAACCCCTACGCGGGTGATTTTAAAGCCGTTTTTCTCCAGAAATGCGCATGGCTCTAGCACCGCGTGATGTTCAATTACGCTCGTGATAATGTGATTGCCCTTTTTTACCAATACAGCCGCAGCGCCCTTTATGGCGTGATTATCTGCTTCTGTTCCTCCGGAGGTAAAAACTATTTCCTCGGGCTTTGCGCCTAAAAATGAAGCTAGGGTTTCCCTGCTGTCTTCCACGGCCTTCTTTGTCTCCTGGCCAAAGGCATGTATACTGGAAGGGTTTCCTGGTTTCTCAAAGAAATACGGCTCCATCGCCTTTAAGACCTCGGGGTCGCAAGGCGCGGTAGCCGCGTAATCAAGATAAATCTTTTTCATCTCCCTATCACCTCATTTAAGCTTCCCGTACGATATCCATTTAAATCTACCGTAATATAATTATACCCCAGTTTCTTTAACTTGTCGACCACCTCTTCTCTATCTTTAATGAGCCGGGGGATTTCATTCCTGCAAACTTCAATACGGCATAGGCCGTTGTAGTGCCTGACCCTTACCTGCCTAAAGCCCATCTCTTTAAGATAGCTCTCAGCCCGATGAACCCGCTTAAGTAAATCAACCGAAATCTTTGTGCCATAAGGTATGCGCGAGGCAAGGCATGCAAGATTTGGCTTATCCCATGTGGGCAGCTTTAATTGTTTACTTGTCCTGCGGATATCTTCCTTGGTAAAGCCCGCTTCCACAAAAGGAGAGCGCACGCCTAGTTCCTCTTTGACAAGGTTTCCCGGACGAAAATCTTCTGAGTCCGAAAGATTGCTTGCGTCAAGCACAGAAATAATTCCATTTTTTCTGGCCAGCGAACGCATTTTCAAAAAAAGCTCTTTTTTGCAGAAATAACACCGGTCAACAGGATTGGAAAGGAATCTCTTATTTTTTAGTTCGCGGGTCTTGATTATCTTGTGCCTTACGCCTAAAATTCTTGCGGTTTTCCTGGCGGCGATTAGTTCCTCTGCGGGATAGGTGGGTGAATTTGCCGTCACGGCAAGCAGTTTATCTTTAGGTAAGAGCCCCGAGGCGACCTTCAAAAGTAGGGTGCTGTCTACCCCTCCTGAAAAAGCAACTGCGCAGGAGCCATAACCTGAAATTATCTTTTTAAGCCGCTTTAATTTATCGTTAGGCTGCATTGTTAAAAGCGCACTTCCATTGCGCGCGGCGGGCAGACTTTCACGCAGAGTTCGCAGGCAATGCATTTATTATCATAAAAATGGACTTTACGAGTAAGCGGATCTACCACCAAAGCGCCGGTTGGGCATATGGGCACACATACGCCGCAGTCAGTGCATTTGGCTTCATTGCGTATCACATCCTGGCTTAAGGGCTGGATCTTTACCCCTACCGAATTCAGGTATTCGATCCCCTGGTCAAAATTCTCTTTTTTCCCGGAAAGTTCCAGGACCATAAGCCCCTCTTCCTGCGGAGTGACATAGGCCTTCAGGATATTAAACTGCAGGTCATATTCTTTCACCAGTTTATAAACAATCGGCTGGTCGACCAGGCGATGCGGAAAATGTAGCACTATGCGCTTATGCACCATTTTTATCTCCTTGTTACTCTATTGGACGTTCGTTCAATAACTTAAAGGAATAACCGGAATCTGCCTGAGGTAAAGGTGCGACCGGCTCAGTCAGTAGAAAATCTCCTTTTTTAATCCAATCTTTCAACTCTTCTGCTATTGAGCGCGCCTTGGAATAGCTGGAGAGATTTCCCGTAGGGATTTCCTTTCCCTGCAGTTTTATTTTACCGGATTTAAGCTCGGCATAATTTACTTCGCCTACTGAGCCGGGTACGATCTGAGGATAATTATGGCTATAATCCACCACCTGCGCGTATATCTCTCCATCGCTGGCTGCGGCGAACTTTAGGATATCTTCACTGAGTACCGGGATAGGTACGCCTATACCGACAATCAGGGTCGCCCCGTAACCGAGCATACTTGTTCCTACAAGCCACTCCGGTTTCATCTGCTTCAGGTCGCCTATAACGGCAAGTGTCCCACCCGGCACACAAGGTATTCCGTTATCCTTGCGTTTTACTGACGGGTTATGCTGGGTGCCATGCCAGGCAACATAGCCAATCCCTCCGCCTAAGAATATCTTAGTACCCATGCCTATTGTTTTATAATAAGGGTCTTTAAGGAGCGGAGAAAGTTGCCCCGCTGAACAGTAGTTGGCATTTCCCATATTAGGCTTTAATACGCCCATATAGGTATATATTATCTTATCCGAAAGGTTGACCGCAACGTTATAGTTCTGATAACAGTTACGGATATTAAATAATACTGCCTCATTAAGGTCTTTAATGTTGAGTAGGGTATTTAGTTTTTTGCGGGGATAACAGTCTGTGCCGTAGGCAGTCGCTTCAAGGCGTACATCACGGCCACCGACTATTTCCTCGATAACGTGGGCTCCTCCATATTTGAATTCACCCGGATACACTTTGTTGCGGGGGTCATCATCAGGAATAGCGGTTGCGCCCATATAAATATCTGCTGCCGCAAAACCCGTATAACATGGCACATCGTTAATTTTAACTACCCCGCCCCCCAGCTTAATGCGCGGCTTAGAATGGCCTATATTAAAATATGCGCCGGAAGAACACATTGGGCCAAAGGTGCCGGTCGTAACCACATCTACTTCTTGCGCGGCTTTCTTTACCCCTTTTCTCTTCACCAGTTCGATTAATTCTTCGGCGGTCACGGCAACTACCTCGCCTTTTTTTATTTTCTCATTAATCTCTTTTATTGTACGCATATTTTATACCTGCTTTCGTTATTATCGTTAGTTTCGTTAATATCGTTATTTTCTTTGGATGAAATTAACGAACTAAACGAAATTATATGGCAACGACCTCTTTAACCTCCGGCACCTCCTGCTTCAGGATTCTCTCAACGCCCATCTTTAACGTCATCTGAGACATGGGACAACAGCCGCAGGTACCGGTCAGCTTCAGTTTTACCACGCCGTCCTTACTGACATCGACTAATTCTATATTGCCGCCGTCTACCGCAAGCATGGGCCGGATTTTTTCCAATGCCTTCTCTACTTTATCTTTCATATATACCTCCTTGCCCACGGGGGCAACACCCGCGCAATACCGATAAGCGCGGGGTACATTATTTTACCAGTGTCCGTTTATGTTTAGTTTCCCTTGCTATGTCTTGAAAGGTGACGCTATCAACTATGCCGGCAGTTACCTTTCCTACTTCCTGCCAGATTTTGCGGAATGCGCACCTGTATATATCTTTACAACCGTTGTAGTTCTTTGAAAGGCAATCTATCGGCTCAACCGGACCATCGACAAATCTTATTACTTCTCCGATTTTAATCCGGGAAGGATGCCTTGCCAGCATATATCCGCCTACTTTACCGCGGCGGCTCTCTACGAACCCGGCCCTCTTAAGGTCAAGCAGGACCTGCTCCAGGAATTTCAAGGGGATATCCGCTGCGCTGGCCAGGTCATGGATAGTAACTATTTCTCCATAGTGGATAGTAAGACCCAGCATTGCCTTGAGGGCGTAGTCGCCCCGGTAAGTTATCCTCACGCTACCTCCATTCCCTATAATCTCTATCAGGATAGTAGATTATGCCATATAGTAAACGGTTTGTCAAGTATTTTTATACTTCCTTGATACGCAAAAAAGGGAAGGGGTGTTTTATCTTTAGAATTTATGCTGGGCAAGATATTTGAAAACACCTAAAGCGGCCTTAGAGCCTTCGCCGGCGGCAATAACAATCTGTTTTTCCGTAACGTCAGTTACGTCTCCGGCAGCGAAAATCCCGGGAAGGTTTGTTTCATTACGGTTATTTATCTTAATTTCGCCAAGCTCGTTCTTTTCTATCGTCTGCGCAAAATCTGAATTGGGCATGAGCCCTACCTCCACGAAAACTCCCTGGACGGAGAGGGCCTCTTCTTTCCCATCCCGCATTATCTTAAGGCCGGAAACCATTTTATCTCCAGAGATTACGCTGACACGCGCGTTATTTATGACCGTGACGATATTGCTACTTGAAACTTTCTCCCGCATGATTGCGTCGCCTCCCAAAGAAGGAGTGATATTAATTACATAAACACTGCGTGCAATATTCATGAGCTGTAAGACCGCATCCAGGGCTGAATTACCACCGCCGATAACAGCTACGTCTTTACCGGCGAACAACGGGCCGTCACAGGTAGCGCAATAGGTAAGCCCCCTGTTCTTAAATTCTATTTCCCCTGGAACACCCAATTCCTTAGATTTCTTGCCTGAAGCAATAATAGCGGTGTATGCCTCATATTCGCCCTTGCCGGTTTTTACCAGCACCCTATCCTGGATTTTCTTTATTTCTACCGCGGGCTCATTCTCCCTGACCTCTATATTGTATCTACGCATATGCTCTTCGAACTTTACAGTAAGGTCGGGGCCGGTAATGAACTGATAGCCCGTATAATTCTCTATATCCCCGCTCCAGGCAGTTTGCCCCCCTATATCCTTGGTGACGACCATGAAATTCATCCTTTTACGCGCCGCATAGATTGCGGCCGTGATGCCTGCCGGCCCTGCGCCAATGATAATTAAATCGTACATATTACAACCCCAATACCTCTTTTATCCGCTCTTTATCAAAACCGATAATAATCTCGCCTTCGATATCCAGCACCGGGACACCCATCTGCCCGGTTTTCTGGATCATCTCCTCGGCAGCTTCCTGGTTTGAGGCAACATCGACATCTTCAAAGATGATATTGCTGTCTTTAAGAAACTGCTTGGTGCGGATACACCATGGGCATGTCGGGGTGCTATAAACTTTTACGTTTTTAGGCATCGTTCTTCTCCTTGTTATAGCATCTTCTTAAGTTCTACCAGCTGCCTGAAGTGGGACTCTTCCTGTTTAATTAAAGCGTCCAATACTCCGAGGGCCTGTTCCGGCACTGCCTTTTTCATTCCTTCATAAAAAACAATAGAGTCCTTCTCAAAACCAATGCCCTTATCAACTGCTTCTTTCTCGCTTTTTATCGCCAGGGCAGCCTCTTCTCCCTTTTCTTTCTGCGTAAAGACATATTCCCCGGCCAAATCAGCCATATAAGCAAGGTATTCGCCCGGATAAGATTCCGCAGATCCATAATTCTCTACAGTCCCTAAAATCTTTTTAAACACTTCAATATGTTTTTCTTCTTCTCCTGCCAGGAATTTAAAAATACTCCTTGCCCTCTGGTTCTCTGATTGCCTTGCCAGCGTATTGTAAAAATCCCGGCCGTTTTTCTCAATCTGTATGCCGATTTCTACCATCTGGCTTCCTGAAAGAATATTAACCATGGCTTGGCTCCTTTAAATGAGGAGGGGTAAGGTCAACTATCTCCTCTACCTCCATAGCGATAAGGTATTCCGGCTTAGGTAAAAGCGCTTCGGGGTGACGGGGATGGCCTTTTTCATCCCGTATATTCCTTAATAGCCTCTGAGTAAGCCTGCTGGTTATCCTGTCCTCCCATGCCTTAAGCAATTCTGCCTTAAGCTGGTCCTGCGATAGTATCTTAACCTTACCCTTAAGGCAATACCCTGCAAACTTATGTTCGTTAATAGCGGTTACGCTCATATTGGGATTCTGCCGCAGGTTTTCGTATGTTTGGGCCTTATAGAGATCAAAAAGAAAGATTTCTCCGCTGCGTTTTATCTCCGCAATCCCCTTGCAGGAGTTGTGAGGGAAACCATTCTTATCGATACTAGAGACTACTACATATCCCTGTTCATGTAAAAAATTTACGATATTATCGGGTATTTTCTTCACAGCTGCTATTATCCTGCTATTTTTTTGGCGAAACTAAAACCGGAATCAAAACAGCGCTTGAATTCCTCGCTGGCAGGAAAATATTTCACTGATAACCCTGGCATGCCTATCTCTATGCCGCCTTCTTTTATCGCCTCTTCCAGTTCCTTGACTGCCCCGCCTGCCCAGCCATAGGAACCAAAGGCGCCCGCGATCCTGTCTTTAGCTAAAACGCCTTTTACAAATTGAAGGAAACCCGCTATCGTCGGCAACATACCGTTATCATGGGTAGAAGAGCCGAACAAAAATCCTTTTGCATCCAGCATCTCTTTGATAACCTCCGTGCGGTCGCTTGTGGAGATGTCAAAAAGTTTTACGGAAACACCCGCGGCACTTATCCCTTCTACAATTTTACGCGCCATCTTCTCGGTTGCGCCCCACATCGTCTCATACACTACCACTACTTTCTTCTGAGTCTTGTTTGCCGCCCAGCCGGCATAAGCATTGATTATCTTGGCAGGTTCATGCCTCCAGATAATCCCGTGGCTTGGCGCAATCATTTTTATGGGGATGCCTGCCTTCTGCACTTCTTCAATTTTCTTTAGTATCACAGCTCCTAACGGCCAGAGGATATTCGCGTAGTATTTGGCTGCTTCATCCATCAGCGCGCACTGGTCTACCTCGTCATCAAAACGTTCACTCGTAGCGTAATGCTGGCCAAAGGCATCATTAGGCATAAGAAGCGCCTCTTCGGGGCAATACGTGAACATGCTGTCAGGCCAGTGAATCATCGGCGCCTCGATAAAACTAAGCGTCCTCTTGCCTAATTTTATCTTATCCCCGGTTTTGACTACCTGGAAATCCAAATCTGCATAGTAATTCCTGTAGAGGCCGTCTTGACACTTGGCAGTCCCCACCACTTTTGCGTGCGGGCATAACTTAACCAGCTCCACAAGCGCACCGGAATGGTCCGTCTCAACGTGATTGGCAATTATATAATCTATCTTTTCGGGATTAACTATTTGGCGTATATTCGCGATTAGCTCTTCGGCAAATGAACCCATAACGGTATCTACCAGGGCTATCTTATCATCTACGATTAAGTAGGCATTATAGGTACTGCCTCTTTTTGTAGTATAGGTATGCCCGTGGAATTCGCGCACTTTCCAATCCACGACCCCCACTGAATAAATATTTTCTAATACTTTCACAACTGACATCTAACCCCCCCCTGTCTTTAATAGCCCCTAAAACTCTCCGTGATGATATCTTCTTTCTTTACGGCTAACTGCTTAACCAGGATATCCTGCATTGACGTTACCATTCCCGGAGGACCGCAAAGGTAAAATTTCCTCTCTCTGTAATCAGGGATCTCTTCCTTGATAATATTACCGTCTATCTGGCCTTCCCGGCATTTAAAATCTGGCTTTTTTTCACAAAGGACATGGACTACCTTGAGCCTGGAGAATTCTTTCTCCATAATATCAAAATCCTCTCTAAAGGCAATATCGTCCAAGGAACGATTCCCGTATAGCAGAATTAAATCCACGTCTAGCTTTGTATCCACAACATATTTACAGATACTTCTTATGGGCGTAATGCCTATGCCTCCTGAAAGAAAGGCAATCTTTTTGACATCTTTTCTAAGGATGAAATCCCCAAAAGGATAATTTATCTTTACGCTGTCTCCTACCTTTAGATGATTTAACAGGGATGAAAAACTGCTTTGCGTCAGTTTCTTGGTAAATTCAATATAGTCTTTCTCTGTGGGGGAACTGGAAATGGAAAGGTATTTAGTGAATTCATCGCCCTCCTTAAGCGAGACCCTTAAAAACTGGCCCGCCTGGAAATCGCCGCGGTTTATTACCTCAAGACGGAAACTCCTCACCTGGGGAGTCCGCTGTATTATCTCCTTTATCTTTACCTCTGTAACATTGGACATAATTATTTTATTTTTTTATAATCTCCCGGCAGAAGGCAGGCAAATCATAGGGGTTACGCGAAGTAATCAAATTTCCGTCAACCACTACTTCCTTGTCGATATAATCGGCCCCGGCATTAATCAGATCATCTTTGATAGCGGAAAAACAGGTGGCTTTTTTCCCTTTTAAGACGCCGGCTGAAGCCAGGACCCAGCCGGCGTGGCATATAGCCGCGACAATCTTTCCTTTTTCATGCATCTGCCTGACAAAGTTATTAACCCGAGGGTTTCTTCTTAAGAAATCCGGGGCCCAGCCTCCGGGTATAACTACTCCGTCAAAATCATCTGTATCGGCTTCCTGAATAGAAATCTCTTCTATGGCCTGATACCCGTCTTTACTCTTATATTCTTTTTTACCTGTACCCACAAGGACCGTCTCAATACCCTCTTCCCGCAGGCGTAAATACGGGTACCATACCTCTAAGACCTGGTATTGTTCCTCTACTAAAACCGCTACCTTTTTCATTTCTCGGCTAACTTATCTTCTCAAACATATCCTTGCCCACTCCGCATTCAGGGCAAGTCCAGTTCTCCGGAAGGCTCTCGAAAGGCGTGCCGGGTTTAATATTCTGAGTGGAGTCCCCCGCGGCCGGGTCATATATATACCCGCACACCGTACACTTATATTTATTCATTTCCCTCTCCTTATCAGATACCGCAAGATGAAGATAAGAACCTTTCCGGTTTAATGTTTCATCATCGGTTTTTCTTGCTGCTGGCAAGCCGCAGGCATCATCATCTGATGCATCCTATACTCCCAGACAGGATGTAAAAGCCTTTTTCCCGTAATGACTTTATAAGCCCCAAGGGTAAAAAGAATGCACGACCCTATCCAGAGCAAAGTTACTACTACGTATCCAAAATTCTTCAGTCCTTTCTCGTCGATTCTGCGGATAACCACTAAGATGAAAAAACTCACGGCTAGAAACATGGTCGCTGGCACAAACATTAATAACCCGAATATTCTGCCTATTACCATGGCCCACCTCCCTTTTTCTGTTTTCCCTTATTCTACCTTTATATTCTTAGAGCTTTACCGCAAGCCCTGGATATTTCAATATGAATTGGAAAATTATAAATACAGGCAGGTAACTTACCTGCCCAAAAAAATCTACTTTCTTTTCTTGCCCTTCTTCTTGGCTTTTTTCCTTGTGCCGCATTTACCGCAACTCATATCTCACCTCCTTTTAAATAAACAATGCCTCTGGCGCTTATTGTTTATTTAACGCCGCACTATGTGCGGCGATTCAGTCTGCCGCTGCCCCTGGCGCTTTGCTTTAATTTTATCCCGTCCCCTGGACGGGATTAACACTCCGCGCTATGCGCGGAGCTTTAGTTCAACTTATATACATAATTATACAACTATTTCCAGGGAAAAATAAGTTTTATTTCTTAAATATCCCCTCTTAATTGTTCAAACTTTTCTTCTCCGATACAATCCCTTGCCGCCCGGCACCATTCGATACAGGAAGGCAACCTGTCTTTATAAACTGCCCGCTTGCAGTTTGGGCACCTGGCTTTAATTTCATCTGAAAAGATTTCTACCTTATAACCGCATGAGGAACAGATTATTACCTGCGCCTGGATATTCCTGGAGTCCTGTCCCGGACATTTATTTATCATCTCAATCCTTCTCCAATTGTTTTCCTTCTTTCTCTCGTTGCCATATCATCTTGCTGCAGACAGGCACACTATAGAAACAGGCCTTAATTGCGCAATAAGATTCTTTTCAATAACGGCAATCCTTTTTCTTAAATTACAGGTGCCGATGTTGGGGCAGGCCTTTTTTTTAAATAAACATTCGTTCAGGCTAAAATGGCCCTGGAATATTTCCATTAAATCCATGACGAATATCTTTTCGGGAGAAACAACCAAAGAGAAACCTCCTCCTATCCCCTTAGAGGCCTTTAAAATCTTCTTTTTATGCAAACGCTGCAGGATTTTTCTTAAAAATGGACGGGGAATCTTTAAGGCCCTAACCAACTCGGTAACCGCAACCATTCTTTCTTTCTGTTTCATGATATGACATAGTGCCCTTATGGCGTAATCCGTATCCCTCGTCAGTAATTTCATTGTTCTCCTTTTTCTAGATTTAAGGCAATAAACGAGCAACCTGTAAAGTTTACTTTTCAGAATGAATGATACTATAATAGTATCATTTGTCAAGAAAAATTTTTGCTTAGCGCGCCCCGTAAAAAGCATGTCTTTTTATCGTCGCTTTGAGCTTTATAAACTGGCTGTACCTACAAGATTTTTCTTGCATTTTAAAATAATCGCTGCAATAATTACCTTATTATGAAAAAATTAATGTTCTTAGCGATAGCCGCATGCCTATCCGTTTCAATGACGCTCGCTGCCTCTGGCGAATCCCCTAAAAATAAAAGCCTTTGCGGGATTGAAGTGCTTACCGGCTTTAGCGAAGGTAAACTCATCAAGAAACAGGGAGATTACCATCTCGTACCTTTCCTCGTGGATTTTGATTTTGACCTGAAACCCTTCCTGCAGAAATTTAAATTTTCCCCCCGGAATGCAGTCCTATTCCAGCTGGAGCCTTTTATGTCGTTTGTATCCAGCCCCGATGATAATATAGAAACAGGGGTTTCTTTCATGTTAAAAGCGGGACTCCTGCCTGATACTTCCAGATTCCAGCCTTATGTCAAGGCCGGCGTGGGGATGGTTTATATGACGCAGCATATGCGTGAACAAGCCACGCAGTTTAATTTTACCGAACAAGGAGGTGCCGGCATACAGTGCTTTTTCTCTAAGAACACCTCTTTTATCCTAGAGGGCCGCTTCCGTCACCTTTCTAACGCCGGCATTAAAACTCCCAATCACGGAATCGGCACCTACTCCATACTTACCGGCATAGCTTACCGGTTCTAATCTAACGCAATCTCTTTATTAAATCCTGGGCTACTTTCCTTCCCGAAAGGAGCATGCCTCCGAATATCGGGCCCATACGCGGCGCGCCGAATACCGCGTTTGCGCACATCCCGCAGACATATAAACCCGGGCAGACCTCTTTTGAATTCCTGACTATCGTCTGCTCCCCCACCTCTGCCCACATGGAGCGCTCTCCCATAATCTTTCCGCTTTTTGTCTTAAGTTTTAATCCTGATTTCCTCTCCGCTACGCGCACTACCTCCGCGGCATGGCCCGTAGCATCTACCACAAAGGCGGCCTTCATGGTTATGGGGTCGACATGCAAATTCGCAATCTCAACTGCGGTCCAATTTAAGACTAAGCCGCATATACGGCCGCGGCGCACCATTACATCCTCTGCGCTTAAAAGGTTGAATATTTTTACCCCCGCCTGTACGGTCTTGGCAGCTATAGAAGATACAGATTCTATGGAATCCGCTAAATAATAATCGCCCTCATAATGCCGCAGCCGCACCCCAAATTCATCAAGTATCTCTTTTGCCTTCTTCTGCAGGACTATTTCATTAAACATGATGCCGCCGCCCCACATGCCGCCGCCTACCGAAAGCTTGCGTTCGAATATAACCACTTTTTTACCTGCCTTGGAAAGATAGTAAGCGCAGGTCATCCCCGCAGGCCCTGCGCCTACAATAGCGACATCTGCCGTAAGGGCCTGGAGAAGTTTTTTATTATAACTTTCTATGATCGCCTGAGAAATCTTAATATCATCCAATGGCATCTCTACGCCTCCATATCTTTCAAGGTCAATTTTTTTGCGCCTTTCTTCAGCATAATCTTAAGTGCGCCCTCTACATCATTGGGCTTTAAATTCACTCCCTTGACCGCATCCATTAGTATCCTCACCTTAAAACCCTGCTTCATTGCATCAAGAGTTGTAAATTTTACGCAGTAATCTGTGGCTAATCCTGCGATATATAATTCCTTTACTCCATGCAAATCCAATAATTTCAGAAGCGACAGGCCCCGCATATCCTGGGCGTGGAACGCGGAATAGCTGTCTTTCTCCGGGTCCATCCCCTTATATAACAGTATCGCCTCCTTTGGTAATTTTAACCCTGGATGGAACTGGGCGCCAAAAGAATTCTGAATGCAATGCGCGGGCCAGACCCCGCCAAAATCCCTGAAATGTTTTGTTCTTGGCGGATGCCAATCGCGCGTTGCTAATATCGGCAGCTTCTTCCTGGAAAAGATTCTTACGTATTTATTGATTGCGGGTACGATCTTATCCCCTTCCGGGATAGCTAATGCGCCGTTTGGACAAAAATCATTCTGCATATCCACAACTAAAAGCGCTCTTTTAGCCTTCATTCGAACACCCCGGATAATTTCTCCCCGCAGAAAGAACACCCATTCTCTTGCATCTTATTCTCTGAGACGATAAACCCATCTCTTTTAATTAGTAATTTCTTGCAATGAGGGCAATTGGTATCGCTGCCCCAGCCATAAACATTGCCCGCATAGACAAAATCCAGGCCTGCTTTAAACCCAAGCTCCTGCGCCCTCCTGAGTGTGGCCTCCGGCGTAGGGCCATGATCAGTAAATTTATAATCCGGGTGGAATGCTGAAACGTGCCATGGCATACCTTTATCCACTCCGGCAATGAACCCTGCGATATCGCTCAATTCTTCATCAGAATCATTTTCTCCCGGGACTACCAACGTAGTTACTTCCACCCAAACCCCCAATTCATGCATGGTTTTAATAGAAGCTAAGACGGGCTCCAGGGACGCACCGCATACCTTCTTATAAGAGCTATCCCTGAAAAACTTCAAATCCACATTTGCCGCATCAAGGTAAGGTTCGCCCATCTTAAGGCACTCTTCGGTCATAAAACCATTAGTCACGAAAATATTATACAGCCCACGGGCCTTGGCTAATTTTGCGGTCTCAAGGGCATATTCGAAAAATATGGTTGGCTCGGTGTAAGTATAAGAAATACTTTTACAATTATTGTCAAGTGTACTCTCTACAATCTGTTCGCAAGAAAATTCCTGGCCCGGGCTATTCCCGTCTCTAAATGACTGCTGGGAAATTTTCCAGTTCTGGCAGAAGCCGCAACGGAAATTGCAGCCGATAGTAGCGATGGAAAAGCTGAAATGGCCAGGAAGAAAATGATACAGAGGCTTCTTTTCGATAGGGTCGACGTGCGCCGCGATTACGCTTCCATAAGCGTGCGTATAGAGCTTACCTGCGATATTATGCCTTGCCCCGCAGAAACCAAACTCATCATCCGCTATCCTGCAGTGATGATTGCAAAGATGGCAATGGACAAGTTTATTCTCCAGTCTTTCGTAAAGTAAGGCCTCTTTCATATGTGAAACCGGTTAACCCTTTCTTCTGTAAAGGCAGGTAGCTCAATTGTTTTCTTTTGTTTTTCGGGAAACCGCATATATATAAGCCTTGCGCCAACGCTACGCTCTAAATCGCAATACCTGGACGCAATTCCACAGGACATCTCAATGGTCTCCTGGCTAAATTCCCCTCTGCCAAGACAAGTTGGCCCGGCTACATCTTCTTCCGGCATAAATATATAATCGCCTGGGATAGCCAGATTAATCATCTTCTGGTTTTCAATTTCGTTTCTTCCTACGACCAACTTTGCGTTTTGGCTTACTCTAAAATGCCTGCCTATTTTAAGCAGGTTTATATCATCCGGGCTAAAATCAGGCGCATAACGCATAAGGTCCTTTAACCGCCTGCTAAATCCAGGGTCGGTCAGTAGGCAGCCGCCGCTAGGGCAGGGGTAATCATTAATCCCAAACTCTCTTGCCATAGAGATTTGCTGTTTCCTTCCCCTGCCGTTTATTCCCAACAATTTATTCCTGTCTATCCAGCCGGACTCCTCTGGAATAGTAGGTTTCAGTAGTTTTGCGCAAAGCGGCCTAACCACTAAACCATCCAGGCCCGCTTCTTTTTCAATCAGTCTTATTGTAAATATCCTCTGCGACATAGGGCGCTGGCCCAGGACCTCCCCTGTAACGATAAACGAGGCACCCTCTTTCTGCATGCATTCTTTTGCCTTTTTAAAAAGGAGGATACGGCAATCAATACAGGGATTCATATTTGAGCCGTATCCGAATTTCGGCTTTTTGACAATCTTCAGAAGTTCTTCGGTGACATTTACGCTAACTAACTTAAGATTAAGCCGGTTAGCCGCTGTCAACGCGGAGTTTATGCAGCCCGTAGAGCTACGATGGTTACACAGGCAAAACGGGCTCCTGTTATTAAAGGCCAATAATTCTATACCTAAATCCTGAATTATCCTCGCGGCCAAACTGCTGTCCAGCCCCCCTGAAATCAATGCTATTGCTTTCATATTAATGCTAATTTCTCCATTATTCTTGCCTCAAGAGCCATATTCTATCCTAAGAGCAGCAATAAATCAAGTTCGCTACCGACAAGAGGGGTTAGGCGGGTGAAAAGATTATTCTGAGAGGAATTGTTTTGCCAGGGCCATAAAAATAATACCGAAGAGAAAAGCTACGAAGGCAAGATTTGCCCGCCGCAGATTACTCTCTTTATGTATCTGCGGTATAAGGTCGGAGGCGGCTACATAGATAAAGCCGCCCGCTGTTAATGGCATAATAAATACAGGGAAATACCTTGTGATATCGGAAATAAGGTAACCTGCCACAGCCCCTATCATCGCCATAAGCGCAGATATGAAGTTATAAAAGAGCGCTTTCTTTTTAGTGAAACCGCCGTAGATGAGCACACCAAAATCCCCTAGCTCGTGCGGTATTTCATGTAAAACAATCGCCAGGGTAGTAACTAGGCCGATTTTTATTGAAACAAGGAAGCTGGCTGCAATTGCCATACCATCTATAAAATTATGGAAACCGGCTCCGATAAGGTTAAGGTAGGTAAAGGGATGCACCTTGCACTCCTTTTCATGACAATGCCTCCAGTAAAGATACCTCTCCAACATAAAGAAAAGCACTATTCCAAATATTAAAATATAAAATACGGTGGTGCTGTCTGTTTTAGTCAGCGCTTCGGGAATGATATGCAGGAAGGCACTTCCTATAAGGGCGCCTGCAGAAAAGCCTATTAAAGAGAAAATAAGCTTATGCAGGATATCATCTTTTATAGCCAGGGTGAAGATGCCGATGAGCGAGATAAGACTGACAATAAATGTGCTTGCCAATATCCAGACTAATATCATAGAAGGAATGGTTTAACCGAGACAGGGCTTTCTTCCTTTATTAGCCCTTTTTGAACGCCAGTTAAGCTTGCCTCTTCTTTTTCTTTTGCCCACTAAATTTACCCTCGCTTTCTTAAGAGAAATTTGACCCCGCGCCTTTACCTTTATCAGAATAAAGGCTCGGGACGCAGGACAACTCGTCTAATATTTATAATAACTTGCCGGGATATTCTCTGCCGTATAACGCACCGTATTTATGAGGCAACTGCGGATGGCTTTTTCCATCGGCTTATTCGCGTATCCCGATAGTCCACCGCTTAAAGGCCATTTAAACGAGGAAGCGTCCATTATCGCACCCGATATATCTGAGGCTTGACCCTGAAGAACTTTGGTGGCCAGCACATTAGAGGTAGAGGCATCGATGATACTTATATCCAGCGACATATGCGCCTTATTTAAAGAACCCCCCAACATAGCGCCCAATACCCCGCTCCTTATGCCGCCTCCTCCTCCGATCCCGGCACTTCCACCGGAAGCCTGTGGTTCAAATTCAGTGACAGCGACACTTATAATCAGGTCTGCAGGTTTCTCCTTTCCTTTATCCGCGGCGCTGGCTGCCTGTTCTGTCCCGCCAGAACCGGATTCCTGGCTCTGCTTTCCCGCACTCATCGTTTCTACTTTTACGACATCGAAACGGTTTGTGCTGATTACAACAGCTACCAGCATTTCACGTAACGCCGGCGCGGCATCTAAAGTTGCTTTTGCTGCTTTTATCTGTAATTCTGCCACTGCGATACGCGCCTTAGGCCCTGAATAGGCGGGCAGTATTGCATTGGCATCTGCCTGCTTAGAATGCTTAAAGTAAGCGCAGCCGCCAAAATTTATGAGGAATAATGAAATTCCTGCAAGAAAAATTAATCTTTTTATGAAAAGCCTCCTTGTTTTTTTACTATATTACCAAACCTTTTTAGTGTCAAGACAAAAGCGACTAAAGAAGCTCTTTTAGTTTAACGATATTGGAAATAATCAAGCAAGGCCTCTCTTTCCTAACTTCCCGCCTGCTACTTGAGCCCGTGGTGACAATAACAGTCTTTACCCCCGCCCTTCGGCCGGCCTGGGCATCTATGGTCATATCGCCCACATAAATAACACGGGAGCTAGCAACGCGAAATCTCCGTATTATTTTCTTAAGAAGCCCCGGATGCGGCTTGCCATATTTTACCCTGTCGGCGCATAGAACGTAGGAAAAATACGGCCTAAGTTTCAGATGCCTTATAAGAAGCCATGAAAACCGCGTCGGACGGTTGCTTGCAACCGCTAACTTATAACCCCTATCGCGCAAATACTTCAACAGCTGCCTTGTCCCCGGGAAAAGCCGGCTTTTTACAAGAAGGGATTTTTTATGATGCAGGCGGTATGCTTTAAGGGCTTTTTTCAGGTCGCGTTTACCTACAAAAGGTTCCAGGAGATTCTCATCTCCCCAGCCTACGGCTTTGCGGATGGCTGGTCCGGATTGGAGAGGATAACCTGTCTTTTCCATGGCATAATTAAAACTGCTGATTATAGCCGGATAAGCGTCAACAATGGTGCCGTCTAGATCAAAAATAATGAGTTTAATATTCTCCATATTCGCTAAGAATAAAGGCAGGGTACCCAACCCTGCCTTTTAAATCGTTTGCCTTTTATTCTATGCGTTATTACGGCGAGCTAACTGTTGTATTGGCCGGTAGAGCTACAGTTGCATTTATCTCTGGTGCCGCGGTTGTATTTACCTGTGCGGTCGCCTCTGGCACTATAGCTGCGCTTGTCTGTACCGCAACAGTTGTATTCTCCTGTGTTGCAGTAGTCATTCCTGCGGGATTAACTGTGCCTGTTTCTGTATTTTCCATTGAGGCCGGTTCTTCCGTCTTTACCGCGGGGGCTGCTGTTTCCTCTGTCTTTGCAGGAGCTACTTCCTCTGTTTTTGTCTGCGTTCCCGTGTCTTCTGCTTTCTCTAAACTGATATTCCTGGCAATGTTTTTGCCTTCCGCAAGAACAGAATAATCAACACTGACATTCTGGCCTGGCTTTAAGTCGTCAATCTTGGATATATTTTCATAGGCAGTCTTTTCATCGACTGTCACATTCAGTTCCTTGTCTTGACCGGCATCGTAGTCAAAGTATTTAACGGTGAGCGTGCCGGAGGCAGGGTCTACAACGGTTACCTCACCCCATGCCCATTGCATCTGAGACTCATTTTTTTCCTGAGGATAAGCGCCGCCGTGCACTATATCCGCATCTTCGGCAAAACTGATACCCGTAACCACCAGGGCTATAAAGATTAAAGCCATCGTAATTAAACTTATTCTTAATTTCATATAGCACCTCCGCTTATTTAAGGTATCAGATTAACATAACCTGGCGATATTGTCAATATCTTAGTGTACTTTACCTCTCCCTGGCTAGCATATGCGGAAAAATTTTATACTGCCGCTTAGAATATCTCTTTAAGACGGGGCAGGGCCCTTACGTAAATTACTGTGACCAGAAAAGCTTTCAACAGATCCCCCGGTATAAAAGGAAGAGCACCGACAAGCATAAGTTTCTTAAAAGGATAACCAAGAAGCACTTTTAACCAAAGCAAGCCGCATGCCAGAAGAAGCGCATCTGCAATACAAAATAAGATAAAACAGGATAAGAACCGGTTACCGGCATATTTTAGAAAACTGCCGGTAAAGAAAGCCGCCAGGACAAACCCTGCCAAATACCCTCCCGTAGGTCCGGCAAGATAAAATAAGCCGCTGCCGGAGAGAGTAAATAAAGGCACTCCCGCAACGCCTAACGATATATATATCAACTGACTAATGCTGCCCAGGCGTCTGCCTAATAAAGCTGCTGATAGCAGGACAAAGAATGTCTGCAGGGTAAGCGGCACCGGACTAAACGGTAAGGGTATGCGCACAAAAGCACCCAGTGCCGTCAAAAAAACAAATGCTGCCGCGCCTACAAGCCGACATATAGCCCTGTCTGTAATTACCTCTTTCTGTAATATCGCTTCCATTACTCTCTCCTTTTAAAATAAGCCATGCCACTGGCGTTGATTTTGGCATACCTTTGGTGCATATGCCAAAATCACACCGAGCCATGCTCGGTGATTATCGCTTATTTTACGCCGCGCTATGCGCGGCGCTTTGGTTCAACTATTTTAAATCCAGCTATTCCTTCGCGATTGCAAAAGTAATTACAGCTACCAATGCTAAAAATGGGCCGGCACAACCCTTGATAAGCGTCCAGGTATCGCGCCACCAGCTGCGGCCTATCAACAAGTATGCAGCAAGCACAAGGAACACCATACCCAGCAGTACCTTAAGTAGTATAGCCTCTGTTTTCTTCTCTTCTTTCTTAACTTCTTCTGCCATAGCTTCCCCCCTTAAAATAAACCATGCCCCTGGCGCATATGGCTTATTTTACTCCGCACTATGTGCGGAGCTTTAGTTTACCGCCGCCTGACCCAAGATCAACCCGGCTGACTTTTCCAGCGCCGGTGAATCCAGCCCCATTCAGCAGGATACCGGCGTATATATGATTCGATTATATCTGTTAAGCGCTGTATATTTATAAGAACGGTTTCTTCGGGATTACTGCCAGCTACAATATTTAATGCCGGTTCAAAAATTATCTTATGTGTATCTTGCGGCTCTCTCACGATAAAACAAGGGACTATTGCCGCCTTGGTGCGTTGCGCAAGAATCACCGGGCCTGTTGCCGTCGCCGCTTTTCTGCCGAAAAAGTTGACGAAAACCCCGCCTGTGCCGAAATTCTGGTCTATGGGAGTAAAAACTATTTCGTTGTTACGTAACGCCTCTATGGTATTGGAAACGCAGACGCTACGCGGCTGGCTGTAGATGGTTTTTATGTTCAGGCGGTTACGCTTCTCTAAGAAAATCTTCTCCATGCGCGCATCGCGCATCTCGCGCATAATCCCGCCGATCTTGTAATCGTCTAGAGCAAGCCTTGCCATTAAAAGAGGGAAATTACCAAAGTGGGCGCTTACTAAAATAACTCCCTTGCCGTATTTTAAGGCCCCATCCAGGTGTTCTATCCCGGCCATGGTGACCCGCTGCTTAAGGAGCGCCGGCCTGTCCATAAGAAATATGAGCTCAGTCCCTGCCTTTGCCAGAAAGGCAAAACAATCCCGGGTAATCTGCTCTAACTCTGAACGGCTTTTCTCTTTGCCAAAAGCAATAGAAAGGCTATCAATGGCAATTTTGCGCTGCTTTTTAGCCAGACTGTAACCCATGTTACCGATAAACCCCGCAAAACCATAAATATATCTTTCGGGTATATACCTGATTATCAAGGAACAAGCCTTAAAACCAAACCATCCTGCGAAGCGGCCTACACCTTTACGTATAGATTTTGCGTCCATTTATCGATTTATTATAGCAGAGGGGATTTAAAACGCAAACCAAACCTCTATTGAATTATCAAAGTTTATATCCTGTTTTACGTAAGAAATCCTTTCGCCAGTTTATATCCGATTCGTTCTCTATGCCTTTTGGCCTTGTCCCGTCTATAACCCCGAGGATTCCTCTTCCTTCTGGAGTTTCCGCTATAACGATGCTTAGCGGATTTGCAGTTGCGCAATATATATTGCAGACCTCAGGGATTGATTTTACGGCATTCAAAACATTTATGGGATAGGCATTTCTTAACAGCACAAGGAAACTGTGCCCGGCGCCGATTTCCAGCAAGTTCTGGGCGGCCAGTGTCTTTAATTCCGCGTCGTTACCTTCGCTGCGTATCTTGCAAGCGCCTGAAGATTCTGCAAAGGCCAACCCAAACTTTATTCCGGGGACATTATTTACCAGCACCTCGTAAAGGTCTTCCACGGTCTTTATAAAATGGCTCTGCCCGAGGATGATATTTACATCGTCTGGTTTATTTACCTTTACCAGTTTAAGATCCGGCATTGCGGCCTCCCTCTTTAATCACTAACTTACGGAAACCAGTGACATCCATAGACAAAACGTCGCCAAAGGACCTTATAGAAGTGATGACGATATCAGGGTTACCGAGCAGACCCAGGGGGACTTTTATAGTAAATATCTTGGGGGTCATCTCGGAAGACACGGTGTCGGATTTAATCTTTGTATTCTGGTTATATACGTCAATTTTATTGCCCCTGGCAACAATACGGATTTTCGGCATTAAGGCGAAAGGGACCTTAGAACTGTAACCGAATAAATACAACTGAACCATTAACCTGCGGTTAGATTCCACGGACTTCTCAATACGCACAAAAACTGAATTATCCACGACGGCATAACTGACCCTGTCTTTATTATTCCCGAAATCCTGCGCATTCTGCTCCCCCAGGAGATCCCTACCGAAATCCTTAAAAAGATAGGAGAAACCGAAAAATGAAACTGCCCGTTCCTTCAAAGATACCTGTTTTTCAAGTTCCACTTCCGGGTAGTCGCCGAATAATTCATTTTTACGCGCAAAGGATAAAAGGTAAAAAGCGCTTGAGCTGGTCTGGCTCCTGTAACAAAGTATGGCACGGTTCTTTTTCTCCAGCTGCTCCGGGGTAAGCTCAAATTTCACCCAGTTAATCGAGCTGCCCTGGAATTGCCGGGGAGGATCTAAACTTAATTCAGGATGATAGTGGCGCGGCAGGGGCCAGCCAAGACAATGCACAAGATAAGGATATACCTTAGGGGCCGGAATTTTATCCTGCAGGTCCAAAAGGGCAATCTGTAAAAAAAGATACAGCGCCTTATGGTCGACATTGGTATCCCCAGGATGTGAAACAAAGATTTTGTTCGGCTTGTAATCCGCGATTATCGCTTCCAGGTCGCGTAAAATGCTTTCTGGTTCATAGGACGCTCCGAAAGAGAAATTCTCTTTGTACGGCACCTCCGATATACGGGTAAGCATGCTTCTAAACGGCTTTTTGCTTTGCCAGTATCTAGTAAATATGCTGAATGTCCCGAAGTCGGGATACCCTAAGAATATGAGATTTTCTTTACCCACCCCCAAGAGCTTCATAGCGTCAATTGCTTCCTGCTGGCGCACTCGCCCCATATGAATAAACTCGCCCTGCCGAAGCGTCAGCCTTTTTTCGTAAACGATAAAAGCTAACTGATTATGGTCGCCGTTAGTAAGATAAACTACTCTCACCTGCGCACCTTTGCTAACCGCTTCCTGGATTATTCCTGCGCAGGCTATCGCCTCGTCATCGGGATGAGGAGAAAGAATCATGATGCGGTCATTTTTTGCTACCGGCGTAAATAGGGTAAGCTTGTTTTCCTCAGCGGAAAACGCCGTTTTAAACAATAAACAGGCGTTTAAGAAAACCACGAATAGAATAATCTGGGTGAATTTTCTTTGCATAGTTTTCCATTTTATCATAAAACCAGCGCAACTCAATCACTATTGCTTATCGCAAGACTGCTGTGTTTACATTTTACCCGGAATCGTATATAATATAAGTATGACCAATTCAACGCGCCAGCATTATTCCGAGGTAAACCGCATATTAATTATAGTGCTTCTGCTTAACTGGGCTGTTGCGGTGGCCAAGCTTATCTATGGTTTCTTAAGCCGCTGCGAATCAATGACGGCAGACGGCTTCCATTCCCTTGCTGACGGCACCTCCAATATCATCGGAATAATCGGCATATATTTCGCCTGTCAGCCAAAAGACATAGACCATCCATACGGGCACAAAAAATATGAGACATTTTTCTCATTAGGGATATCCTTTCTTCTTTTTCTTTTGGCCTTTAACCTCATCAGGGAAAGTATTGCCAGATTCTCTAAACCCGTAGTGCCGAATATCGGAGTGAACAATTTCGTGGTAATGTTAGTAACTATAGCGGTTAATTTCTGGGTCATGCACTATGAAAAGAAAAGGGGGATTGCCTTAAAAAGCGATATCCTTGTATCGGACGCCCTGCACACAAAAGCAGATATCCTTACTTCCCTGTGCGTTATCATAGCCTTCTTCTTTATAAAGGCCGGCTACCCCATAGTAGACCCTATTGCCACTATTTTTATCTCTATTTTTATCGTCCATGCCGGCTATGAAATCGCAAAGCAGAGTTCTGATATACTCTGCGATACCGCCGCACCGCTGGATGTAAGACAGATAGTAAATATTGTATTAAAAATTAGGGGTGTCAAGAACTGCCACAAGATAAGAACGCGCGGAAGACCGGATGACATCCATGTAGACCTGCACGTGCAGGTAAACCCCAGCATGCATATAGATGATGCTCATAAGATAAGCTACGCGATTGAAGAGGAATTAAAAAAGGAAATCCCGCAGATTACGGATGTAGTGGTGCATATGGAGCCAAAAGAATCCTAAAGCTCTGCGAGGACTATCCAAAAGCCTGCCGCAGAAACGAGGCCCATAACAGAGCCGAAATAAAATGGCGCCGAAGGGCCGAGGAACTTCCAGAATAAACCCGCCAATAAAGAAGCCGGGAATAAACCAATACCTACAAAAGTCGCGTGTAACCCGATAACGGTAGCACGCAATTGCTGGGGCGCGACATCAACAATCAACGCCTTTTCGACTCCCTCGGTAAATCCGCTGTACAAGCCGTAAATGCCGAATAACAACCAGAGGCCGCCCAAAGAATTGTTTATGGCAAAACCGAAATAAACCGCGGCGTATGCCAGATACCCTAACACAAGCACCTTTTTCCTACCCAATAGGTCGGAAAGCCAGGATGCAGGATACGCTACTAATCCATATATAATATTGTATGCCAGATAGAAAAGGATAATCAAAGGAAGCGGGCTTCCCAGGTTTTTGGCACGCAACAACAGGAACTGGTTGGAAGAGTTGCCCAGCGTAAAAATAAAACTGAATATCAGGAAAAG
>JBEKHW010000024.1:0-26707 GCA_050012075.1 Candidatus Omnitrophota bacterium
GGAGGAAGGTGGAGATGACGTCAAGTCAGTACGGCCTTTATGCCTTGGGCTACACACGTGTTACAATGCCCACTACAAAGCGTTGCCAACCCGCGAGGGGGAGCTAATCGCAAAAAAGTGGGCTCAGTTCAGATTGGAGTCTGCAACTCGACTCCATGAAGCCGGAATCGCTAGTAATGGCGGATCAGCTACGCCGCCGTGAATACGTTCCCGGGCCTTGTACACACCGCCCGTCAAGCGATGGGAGCTGGGGGTACCTGAAAACTTCACTAGTTGAGGTCTAGGGTAAAACTGGTGACTGGCGCTAAGTCGTAACAAGGTAGCCGTACCGGAAGGTGCGGCTGGATCACCTCCTTTCTAAAAAATCTTGCTAGCGCAAGAATTTTTTAGAAATTCTCGCCGATAAAGCGAGCCACTTGGTTATTCAATTCTTTTTTTGGAAGCTTGCTCTTCCGATCTGATCGATTGGACTAGAGGGCTTCCGATTTATTGTGTAACGTGTAATGAATCAGGGCATTACACAGTAAACTAATAACTACACTTAAATTGGGCCCATAGCTCAGTTGGTTAGAGCACAGCCCTGATAAGACTGGGGTCAGAGGTCCGAATCCTCTTGGGCCCACCATTCTGGGGGCACTCAAGCAGCACCGCATAAAACGCGGTGTAATTTGCCGATAAGAAATAGTTGGCAAATTAAGCGTCGCGAGGCGACAAGCCGAGCAGCGAGCGGAGTGCATACCACCTTATTAACAGGGCCTGTAGCTCAGCTGGGAGAGCACTTGCTTTGCAAGCAAGGGGTCAGGAGTTCGATCCTCCTCAGGTCCACTTAAAAATTTCGGCAGCGTAATCCCGCAGAAACCGCGGGTTAATTCACACATTGACTTACTCACGCTTTCGCGTTCGTAAGTCAAGTGTTCATTAAATTCGTTTCGCGATTTGTTTCGCGAATCTACGCTCTTTGACAACTTCTGTTGCGTAAGCAGCAGACTATTTCTGCAATTGATGAGATTGACAGGAATAGACATACAAGTAGCAAGGTCTTTTAAGATCTTGTCATTTTCCGCTATGCAAGTAGTGGGAAAATGGGTAAAACTACAATATTTAACCGAGAACCAGATTTATTGGTCAAGCTACAAAGGGTCTATGCACGGATGACTTGGTTAGGTGAGGCGATGAAGGACGGGGTAAGCACCGATATGCCTCGGGTAGCCGCAAACAGGCTTTAATCCGGGGAATTCCGAATGGGGAAACCCAGTACCGTTCATACGGTATTATCCCTTTGCTGAATTCAATAGGCTTAGGGAAGCTATACCAGGCGAATTGAAACATCTAAGTAACCTGAGGAAAAGAAATCGAATGAGATTCCCCCAGTAGCGGCGAGCGAAAAGGGAAGAGCCTAAACCGTTTTTCCGCAAGGAAAAACGGGGTTGTTGGGACCTCGATGTGGGATTGTTGAGGGATAATAGAAGCGCATGGAAAGGCGCGCCAAAGAGAGTGAAAGCCTCGTACATGAAATTCTGAAACACCCTAGAGGTATCCCAAGTACCACGGGACACGGGGAATCCTGTGGGAATCTGGGCCGACCACGGTCTAAGGCTAAAAACTACATCTAAACCGATAGTGCACAAGTACCGTGAGGGAAAGTTGAAAAGAACGGCGGTGAGCCGAGTGAAATAGAACCTAAAATCATAGACCTACAAGCGGTGGGAGGGCTATGCTCATTGCGCAAGCGATGAGAATGCCTGACCGCGTACCTTTTGCATAATGGTCCGACGAGTTACTGTGCGGTGCGAGCTTAATCATGGTATGCAAGTACCATGAGAATGCGCAGCGAAAGCGAGTCCTAAATGGGCGTTTAGTACCGTATAGTAGACCCGAAGCTGAGTGATCTACCCATGGTCAGCGCGAAGCTTTCCGAAAGGAAAGTGGAGGTGCGAACCCGTCAGTGTTGAAAAACTGTGGGATGAACTGTGGGTCGGAGCGAAAGACTAAACAAACTCAGAAATTGCTGGTTCTCCCCGAAATATTTCTAGGGATAGCCTCGGGTAATTGATGAATAGGGGTAGAGTGCTGAATGGGCTACGGGACCTTACCAGGTTGCTGAGCCCAACCAAACTTCGAATACTATTCATTTTATCCCGGGAGTAAGACGCTGGGGGCTAAGCTCCGGCGTCAAAAGGGTATCAGCCCAGACCGTCAGCTAAGGTCCCTAAGGATAGACTAAGTGGTAAAGGATGTGATCTCGCTTGGACAACCAGGATGTTGGCTTAGAGGCAGCCATCATTTAAAGAGTGCGTAACAGCTCACTGGTCGAGCGACCTCGCGCCTAAGATGAACGGGGCTCAAGTCTATTACCGAAGCTGCGGGTTTCCGCCAAAGCAATTTGGCGGAAGCGGTAGGGGAGCATTGTCTTGTTGGATGAAGCTGTACCGTAAGGAGCAGTGGACACAAGACAAGGGATTATGTCGGAATAAGTAGCGAAAATGCCTGCGAGAAACAGGCACACCGAAAGTCTAAGGTTTCCTGGGGAAGGTTAATCCGCCCAGGGTTAGTCGATCCTAAACTGAGGCCGTATGGCGTAAGTGATGGACAATCCGTTAATATCCGGATACCAGTTAAGTGACGTTATACAATTCTTGCGTGACGCAGGAGGTTTGGTATTGCCGAGTGTTGGATGTCTCGGTTCTTTCTGCCGTAAGGCAAAGAGGGGACCCTGAGGTTTCCGAAGGGGAAGTGTAACACAACCACACTGACAAGAAAAGCGCGATGAATGAGTTGCTTAACTGCTCGTACCGTAATCCGACACAGGTAGACCACCAGAATATGGTAAGGTGCTCGAGATAACTCTCGTTAAGGAACTCGGCAAAATAGCCTCGTAAGTTAGCGATAAGAGGTGCCCCGGGGTCGCAAGGCCTTCGGGGTCACAGTAAAGTGGATCGGGTGACTGTTTAGCAAAAACACATCACTCTGCAAACTCGTAAGAGGAAGTATAGGGTGTGATACCTGCCCGGTGCTGGAAGGTTAAGGGGATGGGTCAACGGTCGTAAGATTGTGAAGCTCAGAACCGAAGCCCCAGTAAACGGCGGCCGTAACTATAACGGTCCTAAGGTAGCGAAATTCCTTGTGGGGTAAGTTCCCACGCGCACGAATGGTTTAACAACCTGATCGCTGTCTCGACGAGAGACTCGGCGAAATTGTAGTGGCGGTGAAGATGCCGTCTACCCGCATCAAGACGAAAAGACCCCAGAACCTTTACTGTAACCTGCTATTGGAATTTGGTTCAATATGTGTAGTATAGGTGGGAGACTTTGAGGCCTGGGCGCTAGCCCGGGAAGAGTCGCAATGTGAAATACCACCCTTGTTGCACTAAATTTCTAACTTCTAGCCGTTATCCGGCGGGAGGACAGTGACAGGCGGGCAGTTTGACTGGGGCGGTTCCCTTCTAAAGTGTAACGAAGGGGCCCCAAGGTTGGCTCAGGGCGTTCGGCAATCGCCCGTGGAGCGCAAGCGCATATGCCAGCTTAACTGCGAGTCCGACAGGACAAGCAGATACGAAAGTAGGGGCTAGTGATCCGGTGGTTGAACGTGGAATTGCCATCGCTCAACGGATAATAGGTACTCTGGGGATAACAGGCTTATCGGGCTCGAGAGTTCACATCGACAGCCCGGTTTGGCACCTCGATGTCGGCTCATCCTATCCTGGGGCTGTATAAGGTCCCAAGGGTCCGGCTGTTCGCCGGTTAAAAGGGTACGCGAGCTGGGTTCAGAACGTCGTGAGACAGTTCGGTCTCTATCTGATGTGGGCGTAAGGATACTTGAAGGGGAGTTTTCTTCAGTACGAGAGGACCTAGAAAAACGGACCTCTGGTGTTCCGGTTGTCCTGCCAAGGGCAAAGGCCGGGTAGCTATGTCCGGAAGGGATAAACGCTGAAAGCATCTAAGTGTCAAGCCCCCCCCAAGATTAGGTATCCCTGAGTCGCAAGACTCTGTAGGCTGGTCGTAGACTACGACCTTGATAGGCGTTAAGTGTAAGATCCGTAAGGATTTCAGCTAAAACGTACTAATCAGCCAATCGGCTTGGCCTTAAATTTTTTACGCGAGTAAAAAATTTAAACCCGAGCTTCCTTCTAGCAAAAGAGTCGGAAGCGGAGGAAAATCTGTTCCGGTTGAATAGTGTGGTTTGCCTAACTTGTATAAGTTGTCATGGGTTTTTATCTTCTTGCCGCCTTTTAGGCGGCAAGAAGTAAATTCGCAGACGCGACCGAGAAGATAATCACGGTCGCTACACTTTATGTCGCGAAGTAAAGCTCCATAAAGTGTCTGCTCATTTAATTTCTTGGAGTGCTCATACCGCGGGGGAAACACCCGTTCCCATTCCGAATACGGCCGTTAAGCCCCGCAGGGCCGATGGTACTCTAGTCGTAAGGCTACGGGAGAGTAGGTCGGTGCTCCTTTAATTTGCCCGCTAATTTAGTTTACTAAGTTAGCGGGCTTTTTATTTGGTTAGCAAATTAAAGCCTATTCGACCTACTCTCCCACAGATAGGGGATTATTAAGGGGAAAAGACTGTTTTCCCCTTAAGGTTCAGTTCTTTGATTGCTAAGGAAGGGGTGACAGGAGCGAAGCGACGCCAGAGGGGAAACCATTGGGTTTCCCCATGGGGAGCAAAGGCATTTTAGTTAGTTACTTGCGACGGAGAGTAGGTCGGTGCTCCATAACACCTTGCCCGTTAAGTTAGCGGGCTTTTTATTTGTTAGATTTTGCCTCCTTAAAAAATGAACTGGTCGCAAATTGCGACCAGTTTGATTGCTTAAGATATTCGTTAGATTTAGCTTCTCCTTTCGTCTCTTAAATTAAAGAAAGGAGACAATATGAAAGAATTGATACCGATAGAAGTGATAGCCAGTAAGATATTTGAGATTAGGGGGAAGAAGGTAATGTTGGATAAGGATCTAGCAAAGTTATACGGAGTAGAGACAAAAAGGCTTAATGAGCAAGTTAGGAGGAATGTAAATAGGTTTCCGGCTGATTTTATGTTCCAATTAACAAAAGAAGAAACGGTAAACTTGATATCGCAATTTGCGATATCAAGTTCAAGGTCGCAAATTGCGACCTTGAAACAGGGCCAGAATATTAAATATCTGCCGTATGTTTTCACGCAGGAAGGCGTAGCTATGCTTTCTAGCGTCCTACACAGTAAAACAGCTGTCCGAGTCAATATCCAGATTATGCGTGCTTTTGTGAAATTGCGCCATTTCTTATCTCTCCATAAGGGATTTGAAATGAAATTGAAGGAGTTGGAAGGCCGGCTCGAAGGGCACGACGCAGATATAAGCGATATTTTTGAGGCAATTCGTCAATTAATGCACCTGCCGGATGAAAATAGAAAAATAACTGGTTTTAAGGTTAAATAAAGCGTTAAAGATAAATTTGTCTCGTCTGTGATTTTCCCCATCAAGGCCTGTACAAAAAAGAACAAGAGTCAGGGTTCACTGTTTCATTTATACAGCCCCAGCTCTTGCGTGAAAGGCCGGATAACCATACTTACCTTTATTCTACCCGCCTTCCAATTAAAGTATACACTATTTGGGGGGAATTACAAGGGGTCGAGTGGCGCGTCTGGCTTGTCTGGGTTTCTCGGGAGCGCTCGCCCCGCCCCAGCGTGGCGGGGCTTCGCTCGGGTCGGCTGCGTCGCTCTCCCGCATCCGGGCCCTATATAAATCCGTCTTTTTAATTTAGGAGCCGGCTGCGGGAACCTTGCCCGTTCCTTGCCTTCATGTCCCTCGAAACCACAGCCAAGCCAGACGCTTGGAGTGGTATTTTGGGGTTGACAGGGAAATTAATAGGGTTAAAATATCGTTAAAGAGTGATATATCGCAATGTTTCCTTTGTCATGCAAGTTATTTTAAAATGAAGAAAGATAGGAAAGAAACAACTGTAACTATTGTTTGCGCTATTTTTGTGGCTATCACATCTATCCTAGCTGCTTTTGTGGCTCGAGAGAAGATAACGGCTTATGAATATAAAGAAATACCCGGTTATGATTTTATTACCACTACTGACTATTTCCCTCTGGCAGTTGGTAACTATTGGACATATGAAGGTATCGCAACAACGACTCTTGTAGGAGGTAAATTAATTGAAAAGAAAGTACAGCTTACGATTAAAGTAGTGGATGCGATTAAAGAAGGGGATGTTGTTTTGTTTATATTAAGCGGTCATCCTTCTGATGTCGCTTGGGCCCTGAAAGAGAAAAATCTCAAGGATAAAGTTACTCAGATATCACCTAGTAAATATGGCTATTTAGTTATTGCCAATAAGGTTTATTTTGTCGAACAAGATAAAATCTCCAAAGTTATCGCAAGTATTAAAGATTCCGGACATTTAGACAGCGAACTTATAACCCAAAGTGATTTGGAATTTGAATTCCCTTTATTTAAAGGGCAAAGATACGGCGAAATTAGTCAGATTCCCAGAAAAGATTTGGCGTATTTTTGGTATGTTGATGATTATGTTTCGCACCATCAGATAGAGACTACTTCATTTAGATCCTTACCAGAATACGAACTGGTCTATAACACTGGTCCAGATTTTGCTAGTTTGACCTTTAGCCCTTTTTTGGGGATTATTTCATATAAATATAGTCATCACGGTACCAAAGTGGAAGTCAATATTTCTCTAACAAGTTACAAGATCCATTTGGATGGAGGGAAATAGTGAGCGTTTCTAATTCCCGAGAAATAGAAACGTCATAAATTTGCATTATGAAAATTTTAATAATAAAAGGTCGACCTTTCTCACTCAATGCTAGCCCTAGGTCGAAAAATAGGTGGAAGCGCAAGATTGTTACAATAGCTAAAAGTGTTTTTAGCTCTCCCTCCTTCCATAAAGACTTAAGGCTTGAGGTTACATATTATTATGATAAGCCATGTGGAATAGACGCCGATAATATTTTGAAACCTATCTGCGATGCGCTTAAAGGAACCGCATATCGTGATGATAGCCAAATAGCAGATGCTCATGCTCACATAAGGAACATTGATGGCCCTTATAGAATTAAAGGAGTAAGCAAAGAAATTGTTAATGCAATAGTAAAGGGCAAAGAATTTGTTTGTATCAAAGTTATGAGAATTAGATCTGAAATGGAGAAAATATGACTAGGTCAGCTTTAATTCAGTATGAGAAAAAAAAGATTCAGAAATTGGCTAAAGAATATAAGTCTAAAGGATATCGAATATTTGTAAATCTTCCGCATTATCATTCTCCTTATCCAATTAAAAAATTTGTACCCGATATGATAGTACAGAAAGGTAATAAAAAGATTATTATTGAAGTTAAAACAAAGCGTTCTTTAAAAAAGAGAAGAGAAGCAATGGAATGTTTCGCTTTGTATGCAAGAAAACGACCTAAATTTCGGTTTGACGTATTCATTAGTAATCCTAGGTCTTCGATTTCAAAGAGCAATAGAAAATAGGATTTGTTGAAGTATTTCACTGAGGGGGGTTGATTATGTAAAATGGGGACGTTCCCCAGGGTACCCCCCACTATTAAATAACTTTTTATTTTACAAATAGTTAAAAGAGATAAAGTGTCCGCTTCTGATTTTTGAAAAATAGAACCCGTATATTTTCTATGTCCATTGCTTAGTATGAAGAACATTCATTATCCCATGAAGATAAATAGATTACTTCGTCATCCTTTGATGATTTCTTTATGTAGCGGTTTAATAGTTGGAATAGTTGGGACTTTCATAGCTCACCAATTTAATAAAGACAATTTAGAGAAACAGATGCGATTGGAATTATATAAAGATTTCATTCATCAACAAGGCCAATTTGTAGACCACTTAACTAAAGACATATATAGTAGGGTATATAAACTTTCTACATATTTTAAGAATCTGCAATCCGGAGACAAAGTAAAAGCGAATGAATTTTGGGGAAGGTATAGAGAAGAGCAAGTGGTTTGGAGTGAAGAGTTGAGATTCTATCTTACTAATTTAGACAGATATTTTCCTAAAGAAGAATTCAGAATAGGAGACTATATTCAAGCAAAAGACTTGTTTAAAAATCATCTCGGCCGTTCCTTTAGGTGGATCCTTGAATATGATATACAGCCGAGATTCTTTAAAATTAGTAATACTTTAAGCGATTTTAATAGAAACGATTCCGCAGATAGAAAAATAGATAATAGGCAATTGGAAATCCTTGATAAGGAAATTGATAGTTTATATAAACGAGTATACGAATTTACTGAGGCTCTATCAAAAGCTAGTGTATGCTATAAAATCTCTACAAAGGAAAAAATATTAAAAGAAAAATTTTAGCAATATAATAATAGATGAATAAAACCGGGGATATAGTACTTAATTAAATCAGGTGCTTGATCCCAGATAGCTAATTGAAGAAGGGGGCGTTCCCCGAGGTGCCACCCTGCTATTGAAGTAAAGGGGACGGTTCTGATTTTTGAAAAATAGAAGCGTGCACAATATTACAAGAGGAGGGATATATGGTTTCTTTAGCTTCTTTTCGAGGCTTATTTTGTAAACCCTATTTAGGCGGCGTTGGAGTTCTTATAGGAATTTTAGGTCTTTTTCTTTGGTATGTAGGTTATAGATCAACGAGATTAATTGCACGGATATCGTATCAAATCAAAGTTTCAAGATTAATTGATAAAGAGAAAAAAAGATTGCCCGAAGAAATAAAAATAACTTTTAATAATAAGGAGTTGGATCGTTTAGTTAGAACATTCTTAGTGTTTTGGAACTCTGGTAATAAGACTATTTTAGGTCAGAATATCGTCGAAATTGATAAACCTAGAGCGGTGTTTAATGAAGATTCACAAATTCTTAATGCAGAAATAGTGAGGCGAACTAGGGACGTTAATCAATTTAAAATTAAAAAGAACGAAAATGAGCTTATTTTAGATTTTGAATATCTTGATGCTGGTGATGGTGCATCAATAGAAATCTTGCATACTGACGAAAAAGGTACCCCTAATATAAAGGGAACTATTAAAGAGATGCCAAAAGGAATAGTAAATTATGGTACTATTCAAACAAAGAAAGGGAAAGATTATTTAATACTGACACTAACAGGTTTTTTTATATCGCTAGTTATTATTTTTTTAAGTGTATTTCCATATTCTGTTCCACTTAAATTTTGGGGAAAAGAAGGCATGCCTTCTTTTTCTTCTAGAATATTTATGATAGTTTCTGGTTTATTTTTATCCGGTCAATCTAGTTATGCCCTTTGGCGATTAAAAAGAAGGTTTCCTAAGAAGTTAACTATAGACGACTTAATTGCTTAGCAATAAAAAGACAAAGACCGTTTCTCTGCAACCTGTTATATAGCATAAAGTTCCGTAGGAACTGTCCTTATTAAATTACCCCAAGCTCGAAAAGGGCTTGGGATTTTTGGTTGACAAGCATTTTGACAGGAGTACAATAAAGATAACAATCATAAAGTGACTAATCTCCAGAGTCGCAATTCGAGGGACGGTTTCTATAAATAGAACCGTCCCTGTTGTTTATAATCATATACTTTAGAGGTATCATTTACCTGTATCAACAAAAAGGAGGTATTATGAAAAAAATAGTCTATTTATTCTTGAGTTTTTTGTTTTTATCAGGCTGTTCAACCGCTAGCTCTCACTTAAGCCAAGTTAAGTCAGATGCTGGAGATAGGATAACCGTAGGAAAGGTTCAGCGAGAAATTCGTATCGGTATGCCATCTGCTAAGGTTATTGAGGTGTTAGGTTCACCTAACATCGTTTCAACAGATGAAAATAGGCTAGAGGTTTGGGTTTATGATAAAATCGCTACCGATGTGTCTTATTCAAATAGCAACGGCGGTGTTTGGCTGATACTTGGAGCTGTTGGTGGTAATTCAGGGGCGGCTTCAACTTCACAGAGAACGCTGACCATAGTTATTAAGTTTGATGCGGATAAAAAAGTTCGTGACTTCGCGTATCATTCTTCTAGTTTCTAAAAAATAACAGAATGAAGAAAATGAGTAGGGTTTTAAAATTACCTTTTGTCTTATGTCTATGTTTAGGCATAGTTGGTTGTGCAAGTATTCCGACAGGATTTCTAAAGCCAAGCGAAGGGTATTTGCAAACAAGAGAATTACAGATGAGGCAATATGATACAACTGATCAAGGAAAGATCTTAACTTCCGTTGCCGGGCTTTTGCAAGATTTAGGCTTTACTTTGGATGCAAGCGAAACGCAAGTAGGCTTTGTGGCAGCTTCAAAAAAAGCCGATGCAACTAATAAGGGTCAAATTTTTCTTATGGCTTTGTTGGGTGGTTTGGGTAATAATCCCCAGGCTGTCCAACAATGTGATAGAGACCAAGTTATTAAAGCTTCAGTTATTACTAAGTCTAGTCTAGATGGCAAGAAAACGGTTGTCCGGGTTACATTCCAAAGAATTGTTTGGAATATGGGGAATCAAATAAACAGGGTAGAAACTCTTAAAGACCCGGCAATGTATCAAAAGTTTTATGACAGCTTATCTAAAGCGATATTCTTGGAGGCCCAGCAAATATGAGAAAGTTAAAAAATTATTGCGGGATTATTTTTATTTTATTCCTGATTGTTACGTTATCTGGATGTGCAACTCCTGCTGTAAATGCTCTTGGGAGCAGCGAAAGCCAGGTAAAATTAAGAAGTATTCAGACAAGAGCCTTTGATACAACCGATAAGAAGAAAATGATGCAAACGGTAATAAGTACGATGCAAGATTTAGACTTTGTTATTGATAAGGCCGATTTTATGCTAGGTTCTGTTACTGGTTCCAAGTTTCTTGGGCAGGCGGTTGTTACTATGTCTGTAACTGTAAGGCCTAGAGGCGAGAAGCAATTATTAGTAAGAGCAAACGCGCAATATGGAATTAAATCTGTAGAAGACCCCGCAACCTACCAAGATTTCTTTGCTGCTTTGGAAAAGGCGATGTTCTTAACGGCACAACAGGTTGATTAAGAATAAAGATAAATAGAGCATAAAAAATAAAGGGGACGATTCTGATTTTTGAAAAAAGTTTAATTTATATTCAAAGGATATGAGATGGTTGAATTAAAACGAGATATCTTGAGAACGCGCGAAATAGCTTCTGAAAAATTTACTCAATGCATAGATGAATCTAACAAGATTTGGTATGGCGTGCTCCGTTTAATTATAACATTATCATCGTCATTCTTGGTTTTAACTATTGCTTTAGTAGAAAAATTATTTCCTCCTGTTGGCGGGGTAATTAATTTACCTAAATTTTTAATAATAAGCTGGATCCTGCTATTTCTTTCCATAATTTTTGGAATTATCGCTGAACTTAATGAGGCAGTTTTTCAAAGTAATCAAGCGAGAGCCAGAGGTAAAATGATCCACGAATTAAATCAGAAAATTGCTCAAGGATTAAAAGAAGATATTATCAAAATAGATGCTGAAACAGATTATATGATTTTCGGTACAATTATTTGGGGTGCTGTAAGTATCAATTCATTCATCTTAGCGATTCTATTTATATGTCTGGCATTATTACAGAATATTATTTCAAGAAATACTTGCCTTATTACTCTTGTTTCCGCAACATTTTTTATAATATTTGTAAATGCTTATTTGATTCAAAAAAGAAAAAAATAGTGAAAACGTAGGTACGTTTCTGATTTTCTAATCCCAGACCCTAAAAAGCTTGGGATTTTTGGTTTGAAGGAGTATAATTATTTGAGGTAAGTACAGGCATAATAAAAAATGAAAAAGAAGACATTGAGGTATCTATGTAAACGGGCGGTGGAGCTTGGGGCGAAGAAGGCGAAGATTATTAAGGCTTCATCGGTTAAAACCGCGCCTTGGGTCAGATACAAATGCCAGTTTGGATGCGATGGTTTTGGCGGATGCCTTACCTGTCCGCCAAACTCGCCTACCCCCGAACAGACGCAGAAGATAATTGATTCTTATTCTAAGGCCATTCTTATTCACACTCCGAGCAGATGGAAGGCGGATATCTCTGGTATTGTTTCAAAACTGGAGAAAGAGGCGTTTCTGGCCGGTTATTACAAGGCGTTCGGCATGGGAGCAGGTCCCTGCATGCTATGTCGGGAATGCGACTTTAAGAACGGCTGCAGGCATGCGGATAAGGCAAGGCCATCTATGGAGGCATGCGGGATAGATGTATTTCAGACCGCGCGCAATAATGGTTTTACCATCAATACGGTTGATTCACTGCAGTGTAAGGCCTCTTACTTTGGCCTGGTTCTAATTGAGTAAAGAAACAAAGGGGACTGTTCAGATTTTTGAATCCCAAGCTCGAAAAGGGCTTGGGATTTTTTGTGGGATAAAAGTCAAAAAATAGTGGAATTGGGCAATAGACACATTTTTATATGCTGGTATATTAAATCTAGCTAATAAGAACAAGTGTGTCATTGTGGACTAGTACCCCGCGCTTATCGGCCCGACCCTATCGGAAGGGTCGGCATCCGTCTCGTGGCGGAGAATTGCGCGGGTGTTGTTTCCGTAAACAAAGGAGGATAATATGAGTACACCACAGGAAAAAGTTATGATAGACGTCGACGATGTTGTAATGACTCTTATTGACCACCAGAGCGGTTTGTTTAACCTGGTTCAAGACATGCCCGTGTATCAACTGCGCAACAATATCATTGCTTTGGCTAAGGTAGCTACAATGCTGAAAATCCCCGTAATTACTACTGCATCCGTACCCGAAGGCCCAAACGGGCCTGTAATCCCGGAAATCCAGCAATTCGCTCCTCACGTCAGATATGTCCCGCGCCAGGGCCAGATTAACGCCTGGGATGTGCCTGGGTTCGTCAAGGCAGTTGAAGAGACCAAGCGCAAGACGATAGTGATGAGCGGTACGCTTACCAGTGTTTGTTTGGCATTCCCGGCAATCTGCGCGAAGGAAGCCGGTTACAAAGTATATGCTGTCGTGGATGCTTCAGGTAACTCTAGCAGCATGGCAACTGATTTAACTATCGCCCGTCTTGCGCAGGCCGGGGTGATTCCGGTGGATACCTTTGCAATTATAGGGGAGCTACAGCGGACTTGGAATCGTCCGGATGCAATGGAGTACGCCAATATCTTTGCTGAGCATCTTTTGCCGAATTACCGGTTGCTGATGGAGAGCCATAAGAAGGCTCAAGAGTCAGTTCAGAAGTAGATTCAACAAATAGAGGGAAGGTTATGTTTTAGGGCGCTTGGATTTTCAGGCGCCTTTTCTCTTTGGATTTTAGCTACATAGCGTTATAATGTAAATATGGATAAGGAATCATTCCAATCTTTACTCACTACCCGTTCTCTTAAGATAGAGCGTATCATTTCAACTGGGCAGGCTACTAAGAAAGGTAAGTGGCTTAAGAGTAAGCGGAATGAGTGGGTTATTATGGTTAAGGGCGCTGCTAAATTACGGTTCTTCAAAAATAACCGGATAGTAAAGATGAAGGCAGGCAGCCACGTATTGATTCCGGCAAATACTCTTCATCGCGTAGACTGGACTGATCCTGGCCAGAAGACGATCTGGCTTGCAGTTTATTATAAATAATAATAGCTTGGCGATGAGGCTCACCGAAGCCGTCCTGTGGGGACCGATAATCTCTACTTGTAAAAGGTAGAGATTTTTGTTTTAATATAAAGACAATGATAAAGTCAGGTTATAAAAATAAAGTGCCGAGGGAAAAACATTTAACTTTAAGAATACTTTTTTTACTGATTTTCATAGATTTTTTGGAGACATTCGCCCAATTCTGTTTTAAAAAAAGTGCTTTGCCGAAAAGCGGTTTTGAAATCAAGGTTCTTAGCGATGCTTTTCATTTTATCATAAGCATTATCCCATCCCCTTTTTTATGGCTAGGCTTATTTTCTGTCCTGTTAATATTTACTATTTGGTCAACGATCCTCTCCAGGGTTGATTTAAGCGTAGCGGTGCCTGTCTGTAGTTTCAGTTATATAACCATCCCTTTGGTATCGTTAGTCTTTCTTCACGAAAAGATTTCTGTTTTAAGATGGACAGGGATATTTATTATACTGTTAGGAGTAATACTTGTATCGATCAGCAGCAAGCGCAAGGAAGAAATCCAATGAAACAAAACTTGATTTTGATTATTTCTTTAATATTCGTAACCGACATCTGCGATACGGTCAGTCAATTATTGCTCAAATCATCAATTAATTCATTAGATTTGCATATAAATACTATAAAAAAAGTAATTAGGCTAATGGTCCAATTGATTAAAACTCCCCGCGTATTGATTGGTTTCTTTTTTAGCGCCCTTTCGTTATCTATTTGGTTGGTTGTACTGACAAAGGCAGATTTAAATTTTGCTTTTTCTATTGATAGCATGCGCTATATTTTAATTGCCCTGGCCTCAGTATTAATATTAAAGGAAAAGATTAATACTGCGCGATGGCTGGGGATATTTGCTGTTGTATGTGGAATAATACTGGTAGCGATAGGGTAAAGGATAGGCACAACCATAGTATGATTACAGAATCCGGTTTTAAAATTAAGATTGTGAGGAAAATTGAAGAAATCCCTCCGCAAGATTGGAATAATGTTTTTCCTAATGCGTTAGAAAACTACTATTTTTTTAAGACTCTTGATGGATCAAATTTATCCCAATTTCTATTTTTCTATATTTTAGTTTACGATAACGATAATCTGGTTGGCGCAACCAGTTGCTTCATTATGAGCTTTCCTTTAGATATTACTGTTAGCGGTAAGTTCAGAAGGATTACCGACTTTATTAATATTCTTTCCCCTCGTATTTTGAACCCCAAGATTTTGATTTGTGGCTTACCGATGGGGCAAGGTAGGATAGGGATAGCCGCAGAGCCAAAGATGGTAATTAAGGCAATATATAAAGGCATGGAACAGATAGCGCAAGAAGAGAAGGCGGGGATTATTGCGTTTAAGGATTTCGATCCTACTTACAGGAGCATTCTTGATGAGTGTCTTGATTATGGTTTTTTCAGGATCGATTCCCTTCCATCTACTGATATGGATATCCATTTTGCTAGTTTTGATGATTATCTAAAGACATTAAGCAGCGTATCGAGAAGCGGTTTAAAAAGAAAATTCAAGGAAATAGACGGCCGGGTTAAAATTGACCTAGAAATTACAAATAAGCTAGAGGAGGAGCCATTGGGTCAGATACACGCTCTTTACCTACAGACATACGAAAAACAGGAAATGGGGTTGGAAAAACTCCCAATAGATTTTTTCAGGGATATATCGAAGAACATGCCTAATGAAACCAAATTTTTTCTTTGGAGAATAAATAACAAGTTAGTAGCATTTGCCTTTTGCCTGGTGTCAGGAGGTTATTTTATTGATTATTATCTGGGGTTTGATTATTCAGTTGCCTATAAGTACCACCTTTATTTTATAAGATTTCGCGATCTCATGAGTTGGTGCATTAAAAATAAAATCAAGAAATATGAAATGGGACAGACAGGGTATGAACCGAAAAGAAGGCTGGGTTTTAATTTTATCCCGCTGTATATTTACGTAAAACACCGCAATAAGCTCTTTAACCCTATCTTCAAAATTCTCTGCAGCATATTGCAGCCAGCTGATTCTTATCCGGCATTGAAAGAGTAAAGAAATCTCAAAAAAGCGCAAGAATGCTTTCTTATCAGGACATAAAATCTATCTCTAATAGGCCTAATTTCTTGATATTTGTCCTACTTTCTATATAATTAGTTTAGCGGTATTAAGAGATGTAGTTATTACTTACACCAAGACGCGCAGATAAAGATGTTATTTTATTATTATGCTTAATCCAATATTTTTAGAAAGAGAACAGGGCATGAGGAGTAGAATAATATGGCATGTTTTAGCTATTTTATTTTTTCTGGCAGTATATGCCTATGCGCAGGAGACGGCAAGCGTTAATGATATTGTCGCGCAAATGAAACAAGAGCTTAATTTGACTCAGGAGCAGGCCGTTGCCGTAAAACCGATTATTGAAGAGAATATGGCTAAACGTGAAGAGCTTAGGCAGCGCGTACAGGACCAGATAGTGTTAGCCGACAGGGCTACTATACAGAGAAAAATCAGAGAATTAGACCAGGATGAGAATCAAAAGTTAGCCCAAGTACTTACTCGCGAGCAAATGAATAAATGGATTCAGAAGCAGGGATTAAGAAATACATTCAACCAGGATCAAATGAATAATAAGCGATGGGGGCCTCAAGATGAAAAGCATGGCCTCGGGATGAGTTTTTAGGCTTGGGATTTTTTATTCTGTAAGTAGCCGTTTATAAAAAAGCCTGCCCCGACTTGATTTTCCCGCATTATGTGGTACACTTTTAACCTTAAATATTATGAAGACGTATAAATATACTTTCTTAAAAGTCGTCTTATCGGCAATCCTTTTTGTTGCCGCATTACTTACTCTGGTTTGTGCCGCAGAGCAGGTGCAAAAAACAAGAGATACGGCCTATGCCCCGGGGCAAGTAATTGTCAAATTGAAAGAATATAAGGAGAAGGCGGGGGCCGTTTCTATCCAAGGCGCGGCTTTAGGCGCGGGGCAATACGCAGAGACACTTTCCCGCATTAAAGGGCAGTATAAACTAAAGGATGAACACCCTGTTTTTAAAGCCGTTCCCAGCAGCCAGATTAAGGCGCAAAATTCCTCCCAGCAAAATTCAGAAGTAAAGCCGCTTGAGCAGCAACCCTATTATCTTTTCAAAACAGACGAGGATGTTTTGGGTACTTGCGGACAGCTGAACAAAGATGCTGACGTCGAGTATGCAGAGCCGAATTATCTTTTCTATCCTTCTTATATCCCGAATGATCCTTCATATAATTTGCAGTGGGCGCACCAAAGGACCCATGCTGAAGCGGGTTGGGATATCCAGCAGGGAAACCCGGCAGTAACTATTGCCATTATTGATACGGGTGTCGCCTATAATCATGAGGATTTGCAGGCCAATATCTGGCGCGACAGTGAGGGTAATCCGGGAAGGGATTTTGTGGATATCGACGTTCAGGCATACATTAATGATGCCTGGGAGCCTATCCCCGAAGAAGATTATGTGGGTATAGATAATGATCCTTCTGACTATTTTGGCCACGGCACGCATTGCGCGGGTATTGCTGCGGCAACAGGGGATAATAATATCGGCATTGCCGGCACTGCCTTTAAATGTAAAATCATGCCGGTGCGTACCGGTTTTGAGATTATAGACGTATATCACGGCGCGCACACGCATACCGCATTGTTAGAAAGTGATGATACTGCTAATGGGATATACTATGCTGCCGACAATGGCGCAAACGTGATCAGCATGAGCTTTGGGGGCAGCGGCCAGTCGCAGACCATAAAGGCAGCCCTTGATTATGCGTATGGAAAAGGGGTTGTGCTTGTGGCAGCAGCCGGTAACTCCGGTTTAGATATTATTAGTTACCCGGGTGGTTATGAAAATGTTATTGGCGTAGCAGCCACTGCAATAGATGATACAAAAGCTTATTATTCAAGCTTTGGCGAATGGGTGGATATAGCGGCGCCCGGAGGGGACGACGATAAAGATAGCATGATCTTTAGTACCGTTCCTACTGTCGGCGGTACCTTAAGCGATCCTTCGGGATACCTGGCTATTCAAGGCACTTCCATGGCTTGCCCTTACGTAGCTGGAGTAGCTGCTTTGTTACGTGCGGCAAATCCTGGCTGGACTAATGCGCAGGTGCAAACTCAACTTATAAATACAGCAGATAGTTTAGTTGGTATAGATAAGGCCTATGGTAATAAATTGGGTTCTGGGCTCGTGAATATCTATAAAGCCCTTACTACCGCTCCAGAGCCAAAGCTGGTTATCTCCGGTTATACCAAATCCGACAGCGGACAGGACGGATTGATAGACCCTGGTGAGACCATTAACGTAACGATAACTCTTAAAAATAATTGGGCCTCTGCTAAAGGCGTAACTGCCGTATTGAAAAGCAGTAATCCTTATATCAATGTCATTGATAGTACGAAAGAATACGGGGACATAGATTCTTTATCGGAAGCTACTCAAACATTCTCATTTTATGTTATGCCTACTATCACCCGTCCCTGCGCGATTCCTTTGGAGTTGTCTGTAAACGCGGCAGGTGGTTATAATACTAAGCTTAATTTATCATTTAAAATAGACCCTAAGTGGTCTCTTCGTCCGGGATGGCCGATTAGCGGCGCAGGAATGATCAAAGTAGCTGATCTGGACGGGGATGGTAAAAAAGAAATAGTCATCTTAGACCTGCAGTCTCTTGATGTTTTGAATGCCGATGGGACAAGGTTTGCCGGGGATTGGCCAAAGACGCGCCCTGATCCATATTTCTTAAGCCCTCTACCGGCAATAGGCGATATAGATGGTGATGGTAAAAAAGAAATTATTATTGCTGAACGCCAATATCGATCTACTGATAGCTGCAAAATATATGCTTTCCGTTCTGACGGCAGCACCGTAGAAGGTTGGCCGATTGATACTGGTTTTAAAACTAATATGATTGAAAGCCCGTCTCTTGCAGATTTGGACCAGGACGGACGGGACGAGGTGGTAATTAATGTCAGTGGCCATCTTTATGTTTATAACGGTAAGGGGGGAATTTTTAATTCCGGCTGGCCGGTTACGGTAAGCAATGTATATTTTAGCCGTACCGCTTCTTTCGCAGACATAGATGATGACGGTAATCTTGATATTGTTTATGGAGATGGTGACGCAGTTCATGCTTTTAATAGCCAAGGCAAGGAACTTCCCGGCTGGCCGTATCACGGAGAATGGTCACAACTCTATCAGGTTTGTATCGGAGATATAGATAACGACGGCTCCAAAGAAGTAGTTTTTTCTACTTTCGGCCCATCACGGATTTTCGTCCTGGACAAGAATGGCCAGATAAAGAATCCGGCACAATGGCCAGTAGCAACAAGCATCTACGCGATTGGTTCGCTGGCGTTGTCAGATCTGGATAACGATGGCGACCTTGAGATTTTGGCTGCAGGGCTTATGTCAAATGAGGTACAGGTTTTTCACTATGACGGAACACTTTTACCCGGATGGCCGGTGCAAACCGAACGTACCACTTCTGCGTCAATGGCATTTACCAATATTGGAGGTATCGGGGACCTGGATGGAGACGGCTATAAAGAAGTCACGGTATTAAGCAATGCCGGGATTTATCTATTTAAATATGACGGCACGCCTATGCTTACGCAAAGCCCGTTTTTGAAAGAGGCAGCTTCTCGCTTTGACGGCCATGATCTGCCATGCATCGTAGATATTGACAATGATGGCACTACTGAACTTATCGGCCAAACCTATAAGAAAATATACATGTGGGATTTTCCCGGGGATATCAAACGTGCCGACTGGCCGTTTTACGCCCATGATATCAGAAATACCTGCGCATTGGTTAATCATCCGCCCAGGTTAATCCCCATAGAAAACAGGACAATAACGATGGGAAAACTCCTGGAGTTTAACATTCAAGCTACAGACCTCGACAAGGACACATTGATTTACAAGGCTAAAAACCTGCCGCGCGGCGCAACTCTTGACGGGCAAACTTTCAGATGGACGCCGCGCTCGGCCTGCAACCTGCCCGGCAAGTATAAGGTGACATTTACGGTTTCAGACGGCAAACTCAGCGCGTCTCAGCAAGTAACTATAACGCTTGCTTCGTCTCCGGTTTATATAAATTCCATCTCTGGCATTTTTGGATTTCCAAATTCAGGCCTGGTTATACGCGGCAGGAATTTCGGTAAGAAGGACGCTGATAGCAAGGCCGTTTTTACTCAATGTAGAGGCTCTAAATTAGTAGAGCTGCAAGCTGACATAATCCGCTGGTCAGACAGTTTGATAATCTGCCGGATTCCCGCGCCTGGTGTCTGCGGGCCATATAAAATCTCCGTGCTCACAAAGCTCGGCGAAAGCAATTCCCGGCAATTTTACATCCTCGCGCGTTACCAAAGAAGATAATGTACGGGGACGTCCCCCCAAGGTACCATCCTTTAAATCCCAAGCTCGAAAGGGCTTGGGATTTCTTGTTTCAAGAGGTATAATCAGAAGATGGTAAAAAAATATTCATTATTTTTATTCTTAACTTTATTATTATCCGGCTGCGCCACAGTGGAAAGATTGCCTCCGGTAAAATTTGAGCAGCCGCCGATCGGGACTCTTCAGAATCCCATTATAGACAGCAATATTACATTATCTGAAGCGCTGAGGAAATGGGCTCCGCCCGAGTTTAAAGAAAGGCAAAGGATCGTAGATGTGTTGTATTATTCATTTGACGGCAAGGTCCATAAGGGGCAGCTGGTTATTGATGAAAGGCTCATAAAGGATATTAGGGAGGTATTCAGGGTCGCCTTAGAAACCAGATTTCCCATTAATTCCGTCATACCTATTTCCCATAACCGGTTCTATAAGAATGGAAAGTGGAATAGCGATGACCAGTCTATGCTATCCGATAATACCTCTGCTTTTAATTACAGGAAGGTAACCGGGGGAAAATATCTTTCCATGCATTCATATGGTTACGCTATAGATATTAACCCTGTGCAAAATCCTTATATTAAGAGAAGGATTGTATTGCCTCCGGGAGCAATATACGACCCTTGTGAATCGGGAACGCTTACCCGCTATTGTCCGGTTGTAAGGAGTTTCATGCGTTTAGGCTGGACATGGGGAGGAAACTGGAAATCTTTAAAGGATTATCAGCATTTTGAGAAAGTCCTGAACTAATACCCCCTTGAAAAATCCGGATTTATAGTATATACTTACCTTGTAACGCGTAAGTTTCACGCCACGGTCATAGGCCAACAAAGGTGCCTACCGTGGCTTTTTATTTATGGGGAGGGTTCGATGTACAGCCGTTACTGGGGACGCGACCGTAGGAGGTTTCAGCGGCTTAACCTTAACCTTATCGTCTGGTACAAGGTTTTATCTCCCTATGATTCGCAATTTAACTACGGAGAAAGGGAGCTTGAAGCCACTACTCTTGATATAAGCCCGATAGGCATGGCTTTTATAGCCATCCACAATATACCGGTTTACGCTAAGCTGGCCTTAAAGTTCATTGTCTTTAGCTCTAGCGCCGGCTCTTACAGCCATCTGGCAATTCCAATCGAAGTAAACGGCGAAGTCCGTTCCTGTATGCCTCAAGAGAATAACGAATACAGGGTAGGTGTCTGTTTTAAGGGTATTGAGTTGGAAAAACAGACGCAGCTGGCGGATTTCGTGAAAGAAAGCCTGCGCCCCGTTATTTAATCCTTAAATGATAATGCCCCTGAACAAAGACGCAGGGGCATAAATTCGCAGACGCCCCTTCCGGGGCTACAATTTACGTCGCCTTCGGCTTCCGTAAATTGGCTGCTCATTTAATGCCAAAAACCCCGAGGTCTTCGGGGTTTTTGTTAGGTGATAGGCCTAGTTAGCTTCCGCTATCTCGCATATCCTCCATAAAATGAGTAAACGCTTGTATGGTAAGTATGCCGTATCTGTCAATGGTTTTCAAGGGTAAATCAGGCTTTTACGGAAAGCGCTTCCAAAAATCTTAAACAGAACAGTAATTGCAGGTTGACAAGATAATATAGAGGGGTAGAATAACAATATGGAAAAGATATTTTTACAATTCCTGACGCTTGGCATATATGTCTTGTTTATGGGTTTTTGTTTCTGCGACTTCTTTAAACTAAACATCAGGCGAAAGCTCCTTTGGTTTCTTACTTTCCTGTTCATCGCGGTTTACGTGTTTAAAACCCGTAATGACTTTGATTTGGGCCTTATACTGCCGCTTCCTACGCTATTGGCAATGATGTTGGGGTGGATGGTCAAGAAAAAGGATGCCAAATGACAAGTGAACCGGCATGCGCCATCAGGAAATTTCGTAAAGACGACAGGAAAGATGTGCGCAGGATCTGTTGCGCTACCGCATTAAAGGGTAAGCCGAGTTCCCTTTTCTTCGCGGGTGATGAGATATTGGCAGATGCCCTTACGCTTTATTTTACGGACCATGAACCGGAATCCTGTTTTGTGGCAGAGTGTAATGGCGCGGTCACCGGATACATTATCGGCTCAAGGGATGTTTCTGTCGTAAAACGCCTAGCGCGTACTTCTATTATGCCGCGACTTATCGTAAAGGCACTCTTTCGCGGTACGCTATTCAAAAGTAAAAACATACGTTTTATCTGGCATTGCCTGGTAAGTTTCCTCAAACGGGAATTTGACGAGCCGGATTTTTCAAAAACATACCCCGCTACTCTACATATAAATATCCAGGAGGGGTGGCGTGATGTGGGGTTAGGCGCAAAGCTCATTGAGGCTTACTTGAGTTACCTCATTGCGCAGGGGGTAGCGGGCGTACATTTCGCGACTCTCTCTGAACAGGCAAGCAAATTTTTCCAAAAGCAGCAGTTCGAACTTCTTTATGCCGGACGGCGTTCGTATTTCCGCTATATCCTCGGCTGCGATATCCCTATCTATATTTACGGCAAGCGCCTCTCTTAAAAATTACCGCATCTGGCTTGTCTGGGTTTCTATCTTAATAAGGTCGCGGGCCTGCCAAATTAGCTTTCCGTCTTTTGCCTCGCGTGCGAAATTTTTTGCCGTGCACTGCGGTTTACGGCTCGCTCTTGTGTCGTCTTACGAGAATAACAATCGCACACCGCTCGCCGTAATTCCTTGTGTACGCAAAGGCAAAACGCTGTGCCAAAAAATTTCTAATGCACGCTACGGCAAAATCCGGAAAGCTTCCGGCTCAAGCCAGACGCTATAGCAGTGTTTCTGGGAAGAGGCGCCCTTTTTTGTTTGCATTGGGGGCGTAATGGAGATACAATATAAAAAACGCCGATACGATTAAAATCCAAAAATGAATATTAAAAGAGTAATAGCAAAAGAAGGACTTATAATTATCGCCATAGGCATATTATTGTATTTTTTTCTTTTATTCTTTTTTCAGAAGGTGACTGTGGTATTTCCGGAATACAAAGCGTATTTTGCCGATGGTTCGGTATACGTTGTAACTATCTATCCCGATATAGCTTATTCAAAAGTACGCAATCCCAGGGTTTTCTTAAAAGAAGTCCATAATCCCTCGCCAAGGCTTATTACGCAGCGGATAGAGCAATTCGCCAGAAGGGCAAATATTAATTCCGGCCTGAAAGATATCCGTTGTATCAATAACTGGCAATTACGGTTATCAGAAGCCTACTCTTTTATCTTGACCCAGAGTTTTCCGGTCAAAATATTATTCGTTTATCTGGTTCTGCTTCTTGCGCGTTTTATATTCTGGGCGGTAAAAACCCTAAAGAAACGCTAAGAAATAAAGGTAATATATGAAGGCTAAGAGAAAAAAGACGGGTAAAAAGATTGATTGCCTCAAGTGTAAGACGCAGGCGGATTGCTGCAGGTTCGGGGCATGGATTGACCTCGAAGAGGCAAAGAGGATAATCTCTTCCGGGATAAAAGGAGATTTTTTCCATCTGGAAAAAGATAAAGATTTCCCTTCCGGATACCGCGTGGGCACAAGCTATGAAGATGAGCAATGCTCATTTCTAGGCCGTGACGGGCTCTGCGTAATACATAAGGTTGATTATCGACTTAAACCAGTGACCTGCAAAGAGTTTCCTTATGAAGATAATAAAATATCTTCCTTTGCCGATGTATTATGCACCGTGTTTAAATCCAAAATGAGGAAAAAATGAATATATTTGTAGGTAATTTATCCTTTGATGCAAAAGACGCAGACGTGTATAAGCTTTTTATGCCTTTTGGCAGCGTTACTTACGTATCCATTGTAATGGATAAGAAAGGGAAAAATTCCCGGGGGTTTGCTTTTTTAGAGATGCCTGATGAAGCACAGGCGCAGGCCGCGATTACAGCTCTACACCGCAAAGAATTTATGGGCAGGCCCATTAATGTTGAGCCATCGCGGATTAAACCAGAAAGATCCGGGGAGAATAGAAGAAGAGAGAGCAATCGCCCGGAGCCCGAAGCAGGGGCTCAACATTACGCCGTGGATAATGAGGGTAGAAAAGAAGAAAGGCCGGGCTTTAATCCTGATTTTATAAGGACTGGTAGATATAGGGGGGGTAGGCGCACTCTTAGTTTTTTGAAAAAGCGCGCAGAGGCCGGGATTAAAGAAGAATACATACCTGCGAAGAAGAACAAAGAGAATCCTATGCGCTGGCGTAAACACCCTAAGCCTTGGGAAAAGGGTGAAGGAGAATCCAGGCGTAAAGGTCAAGAGGGGTTTAAACCCTGGGAGAAAAAGCAAGAGAGGCCTAAGTCCTGGGAACAAAAACAGGAGAGGCCTAAGCCCTGGGAAAGAAAACAAGAAGGGTCTAAACCCTGGGAAAAAGGCGAAGGAGAATCCAGGGGTAAAGGTCAAGGAGGGTTTAAATCCCGGGAAAAAGCCGAAGGAGGATTCAGGCGTAAAGACCAAGGGGGATTTAAACCATGGGAAAAAACCGAGGGAGAATTTAAGCATAAAAGATATGGTGAATCTAAGTCCTGGGAAGAAAAACAGGGGAGGCCTAAATCCCGGGAGAGAACTGAAGGTGAATTCAGGCGTAAGGGCCAAGAAGGGTTTAAACCCTGGGAAAAAGCTGAAGGAGAATCCAGACGTAAAGGCCAAGAGGGGTTTAGGCCCTGGCATAAGAATACTACCGATCGCAAGAAACCATTCCATTTTAAAGGCAGAAGAAAAGCAGATTAGTATTTGAAGATAAACACGGGGGAGATGAAGATGATAAAGAATATAGTAGTTTTTTTATGCTTTATCTTTGGGGTCAACTTTATTACGGGAGGGGCATTGGCTATGGATAATAAAATCGTAGTGCTTGAGACAAACCAGGGGGTAATAGAGATACAGCTTATGCCTGCAATAGCACCCAAGGCATGCGAAAATTTCACTAAGTTAGTGGAAAAAGGTTATTATAACGGGTTGATTTTTCATAGGGTGATAAAGGGGTTTATGATCCAGGGCGGAGACCCCACGGGGACAGGCACAGGCGGAGAATCAATTTGGGGAGAGCCATTTGATGATGAAGCCAGGTCTGACGTTCAATTTGACAAGGCGGGGATACTTGCCATGGCAAACTCTGGCCCGGGCACAAATGGAAGCCAGTTCTTTATTACTACGGCCAAGACTCCCTGGTTAAATATGCACCATACGATTTTCGGAGAGGTCATCTCCGGTTATGACGTAGTGCAGAAGATTGAAAACACGCCTACCGGCGCTGGTGACCGGCCCAGGGCCGAACAAAAAATCATAAAAGCTTATCTGAAAAAATAAGTAAAATAGTTTTATGCACGCGCTAACATTACTCATAACCAGCCTTCTTGTTTTTGCGCTGGCCTACCGTTTTTAAATGGATATCTTAAATTCCGGATTAAAAAATGATAAACAAAGTAGCTCCGCGCATAGCGCCAGGGGCAGCTTTAATTTTAATGGGGGTGGTAAATGAAGAAAGTTAGTATAGTTATTGTTTTCCTGTTTGTTTTGTTTTGCGTAAATATTTATTTTGGTTATTGCGAGGCGCCGCCTGCGATCCCCGTAATGCCGCTAGTTAAGGCCGTGGATGTGAATAAGGACGGAAAACCTGATGTGATCTATTACAGTGACGGAAAATACGTATCGAAAATTAAGGCAGATACCAATTATGACGGCAGGCCAGATATCATAGTAAAGCTTAAGGACGGAAAGTTTCAGTCAGCAGAAGTCGATACCGATTATAATGGGAAGCCGGATAAGAAATTCACCGATGTAAAAGAATTTAATAAATGGGTTAATGAGAATAAACCAAATTTTGAAGATAAATTAAACAGGGCTAACTGGGAGTTCGCTTTACTGAAATTTTAATTCGGTTTGGGATATTCTTTATGGGGCTTGAATAGTACATGAAGCGCTTAATAATAATTCTATTATCAGTTTGTATCCTTATCCTGGCTGTTTCTATTTCTGTCAAGCCGATTATCATACTGCTGGTAAGAAAACACGTAGGCAGTATTTTTGTGCAGAGCCGGATTACAACAGGAGGATATGTCCTTAGGATTCACCGCGAAATCCGCCTTTTTGACATAGAAATAAAAAGGCAGGGAGCCTACGATATTAAAATTAAGGAAGCCGCTATCCAATATAATCTATTTTCTGTATTTAAACCGGATTTCCTGAAATTATCCTTAAAAGAAGTAAAAATCTACATGAACCGCCCTGATAGGGGTATACGGGAGTTTGCTGGTTATCTTAAAGTCGGCCCAGGAAACGCCCCTATATTCGGATATCTAGAGGTATCAGGGTTAGCCCTGGATTTAAATACCCTGGATGTTACTGCTAAAGCAGTTTTATCCTGGGGGATAAACCTGCCGGCGCGGACCGTAGATTACCTTGATGTCAAACTGGATATTTTTAAAATGTTTGGCGTAGAGGCACAAGATGCATTCTTGAAACTCGGCCCTCTGGCAGGAATCGATAATTTTAAGGTAGCGCAGATGAAATATGATAAACTTGCTATTGACGATATAAAGGGTAAAGCCGCGCTTCAAGGGAACGCATTTTCGCTTTCAGGTGCATCGGCCAAAACCTTAGACGGAGGTATACAGGGAGATTTTAAGTTAGAAATAGATAAAGGAATACGGTATCTTGTAAATTTGAGATGCGTTGCTTTGGATATAGAAAAATTTGTCCGCGATTTTGAGCTGCAGGAAAAATTTAATAT
>JBEKHW010000025.1:0-26590 GCA_050012075.1 Candidatus Omnitrophota bacterium
GCTGGCGGTTACCACTCGTAGATCCTGATCCAGAACGATCAAGGGTTCACGCACGGTATCTACAATATCCAGAGAGTATTCGAAAGTATCCTGAACTACCCGATCTACGTGCTTACGCTGTTCAATTTCACTGCTGAGTAATTCTTTGTTTTTCTTTTTGTCTTTCATAGTTTCTCCCCTATTCATGAGATTAGAAAACTTTTTTAATTATTATGGAGACTGCATCTTTTCATTAATAAGGAGCAATTAACAATACCTTTAATTTTTATTTTAAGCGGAATTCGCGGGCTGCTTTTATCGATCCAGATTTCAAACGTATCGGGCACACTTTTAAAATGGTAAGCCTGGAATTTACCGCCAGGAACTATTATTTCATCTATTGAAAGTAATTTTAAATCAAATCCCACGAGTTTAAGTTCATTGACGACCTTCGCAGTAAAATGCCAGCCTATTTTTAAGTCAGGTTGCTTACGCAGATAAAAAAGAAGCGTGTTCATATTTTGAATCGGGCCGCCTGCTTTGATTATCTGCTCTTTTACTAACTTTTTGTTTTTAAACTTTTTTATTGCAACTGTAAATTTCTTCTGATCGTAAACTTCTGTTCTATATTCTTTAATCCAAAGGCCTGAATTAATGCGCTCTGTTTTATATGGCAACGAAGTTTCCGGGTCGTAAAAAATACTTTCCTTGACCTCGACAAATAATATTTTACTATTAAGCGTTACCAAATTCGCCTTCACTCCATTTAAATCAACCGTTCCACAATCTTTATATTCCGATTTTCCGATAGGCTCTATAAGATACTGGATAGTCCCCACACCATAATCAGCAATATCAACTTTTCCCCGTAATAAATTATTATATAAAAAATACAGTAAAACTATTACCAATACAATAAGTATTATTTTATTCTTCATATTCTTGGGGCAGTTGTATCTTTAATCTTTCTGGGTTCTGTTTTCTGAAAGCCTCCTTCGAACACTGATTGAACTACGGATTTAATGTAATTGCTGCAAATATCCCACTCCGCTTTCATGCGCCACAGGATTAGATACCGCGAACTATTTCTCTTGCCCAGGGAAATAGATCTTCTTGATCTAATCTTATCATAAATCTCTAACATGTGCTGAGCAGCAGCATTAATCGGGTATTTCTGCACCGTCATTCTTACGATCTGCTTTATGGTTTGCAACTCTTCAGGAGGACGATTTAAAGCCCAGATAAGAGCATCAACAAAACTTTTCTGATCCATCTCATTGAGCAACCGGCCGTTGTGATAATCTTCTACGACCTCCCGCGCTCCCGGAGCATCCAATGCCACAACCGGAACCCCTGCTGCCATAGCTTCAATGAGAACGATCCCTTGCGTTTCGCTTAATGAAGCAAATGCGAAAACATCCATAGCAAAATAAGCATCGACTAAATCCTGATAACGTAAAACCCCGGTTAAATGCAATCTTTCTTCAAGGCCGGCTGCTCTGAAGGCATCCTTGATCAAATTTTGCGATGGGCCAAGGCCCACGATCAAAGCATGGACCCTTGGATCTTTTTTTAATAATTCGACCAGACAATTTGTCAAGAATCCCAAATTCTTTTCCGGAGCCAGTCGCCCGGCATGGCCGACCACTAAGGCATCGGGAGGGATAAGGTTACGCTTTCGAAAAGCAATTCCGTCGCCTTTTGAAAAACGTTGGGCATCTATCCCTGTCGGAATAACCTCCATGGGAGTCTTGACACCTCTTTTAAGTAAGATATCCTGCACACTTTCGCTAGGCACGATTACCTGGTCTACTAAATTTGAATATCCGGCAGCAAGCTTGACCATAAATCTTTTCACTCCCTCATTTTGAACCGGCCAATCATGCACGTATTGCTCAAACATACAGTGATAAGTAAATACAAGCGGTATGGCGTGCTGTCGGCTAAGGCGTAACGCGAAATCTCCCATGAAAAACGGGCCGTGGCTGTGCACCATATCCGGAACGAATTCTTTCATGTATCGCTTTAAGAGCTTAGAAATCGGAAAGTTAACGGAAAAAATAGTCCCGCCAAATTTTTGGAAAGCCGGAATTCGAATAACGCCAGGCTCCTCTTGCGGCGCGCCCCCAAAGGCCGGAGTAACAATAAAAACCTCATGCCCTAAACTTCTAAATGCCTCGCTAAAAGAATAAACCGATTGCTCTAACCCTCCTACCAACGGAAAATAGGTATTCGTCATCATTAGGATATTCATTATTTATCTCCGTCTACCGGTGGACCGGCTTTTAGCTCTATAAGCGCTTTTCTCGCTGCCACGCATATTGCCTCGTAAGAATCTTGAGCACCCATGGCCAACCCTTCTTTTTCTAAATCTTCCGGAAGAAGCGGTTTGCCGAATCTGACTCTAATCGGGTGGAATTTGGGATACTTTGCCGTACTGGGCCATGCCTCATAAGCTCCTTCTATGGCCACAGGCACAAGCTTTGCCCCCGTCTCCTTAGCTAAGATACCGAACCCTTTTTTAAATTTTCCGACTTCGCCGGTAGTACTGCGCAACCCTTCCGGGAAAAAACACAAACCTTTGCCGCGCTGTAATACTAAATAAGCGCTGCGTAGCGCTTCCAGAAAATGCGTTGAATAATCAAAGGGAATAAGCCTTTCCATCCTTACGAGATTCCTTAATAGGCGGGATTTTATAAACGGCCTGAAAAAATACGGTATGAATAAGAAGTAAAAAAGCTGAAACACCGGCCTACGCGGCAGACAAGCGGTAATGGCCGGACCATCAAGATCACTCGTGTGGTTGGGATATAGAATATAACCTCCTTCTTTTGGCACGTTCTCTTCTCCTTCTGCCTTAATACTGAAAAACAATTTAAAAATCAAACAATCTATGGCTGTTACACTAAATCGAAGCAGCCAGGAGAAAAAACCGGTACCGAATTCAAGCGCCCCCAGATGCTCTTCTTTCGGCAGGACTTGTAAATGTTTTTTCCAGTAGTCTGGCCTTAAAGGTAAACCTCTATCCTCCTCCGGGCGGATGCCTTTAGCCCCTTTAATAGCATCCGTTATTCCCAGAATAAGGTCCTTTACAGTAAAGGCTCGCGAGATTGCCTCGTCTTTTATATCGGCGCTAAAAGCTAACTCAAGACACGTTGCCAGCTCTATCCTGCCTAATGAATCTATTCCAAGGTCAAGCTCTAAAGAATCCTCGAGTATTATCGGTCTTCTAATACCGGATATCTGCTTTAGGCATTCCAAGATTTTTATGCCGGTTGCGCCTTCTATCAACAGATGGTCCGCGGCCGTTAGCTCTTCCAATACCGGAAGAGCGCCTTCTATTCCCGCGAGCACTCTAGGTTCATATACTTCCTTAACCGCATATCTGTCTATTTTACCGAACAGGTTATGCGGCAGATCCTCAAGCGTAACAGTAAAACCTTTAAGCCTTTTATAAATAGGCAGCGATGGAGAGGCATTATCAAATCTTTCCTTAATGGCTAAATGCAGATTCACTGAGGCGAATTTCCTGAATTCTTCAAGATCTGGCTGAATGACAGCCCAAAGAACTCTCGAACCACTTACGCCTTTCATTCCGGAGACTGTAAAGACGCACATCTCTTTGACAGGACCGGCCTTTGTATAGAATTCCTCGATCTCTTCCGGGTAAATCTTCTCCTCCAAACTCACTATGATAAAATCTTTAGCTTTAGCTATAAGGTCTTTTATCATTTATCCGCCTCAATTTTAAATTCAAGAGAATTTGTTGCAGGTGTAATTCTTACGCTCTTAAAACCGGGTAATTGAATATCAATCGGCGGTTCTTTCGTAAACCAATTTCCCCGCCAAACGACCAGAATATTTTGCCCTTGTGGTTTTATGGAAATTTGAATATCTCCAAAGCTTGTTGGCGCAGGCCCAAACGTAATCGCTTGATTTTCTTTAAGCCACACTTGCGGTATTCCCGAACATAAAATTAACCGGTTGTCTTCTTCACGCACAAAACAATTTCTTATCATCATTACCCATTCCGCCGCGGCCCAAACATGCTGCCCGTCTCCCATGCATCCACCGCCTGTACGCGGATGTACTGACTCAGGCCATTGTCCTGTAGGTGTTGCCAGTTTAGCCACCGCTTGTATCAGACCAAAATACCTGGGGTCCCCCGCACGCAAAAACACTTGAGCTAAGTGTAACGTAAGGTAAGGATTGATCCCTGAATGGGTCATGTCATGAAAAAACCCGCCATGGACTAAACAATTCTTCATTAAAAAATCAGCTGTGTCTAAAATCCTTTGATCGCTCTGTTGGAAAACACGAAGCGGATAGCTGGCAACCAAAGAGCCGATCGCTCCAGAATCCAGGCGCCGATAAGGAGAAGCTGGCATCGCAGGCCTATTTAAACGCTCTTCTACTTTCTTTAGGCTTTGATTAATACTTTCTAGCAATGCGAATGACTCCCTTTCGAAATAAATGGCCTCATCATTATCCTTGTAAGAAGCACACATCAAGGCCGCTGCTTTTAATCCCGCAACAGCCCAAAAGTCATCCCAATAATAAAAATCATTCAGCCCCAGATGCTCGGCGCTAAATCCCGACGGCAATAGACCAGCATGGGGAGATTGCAAATTACTGGACAAGCGCTTTTTACAGATCCACTTACCCGCTTTATTGATTGATTCTTTCCACTCTTTTGGCGCAACATTCCCCGTCATCTGGCAATATTGACGCATAATCCACAAGACCTCGCCGTTAGAATCCCATTCCCCTTCCTGGGAGAGAAAATAACCTTGGGCTGTCTGACGGAAGGGAAAACAATCCAGGGCCCGTCGAGCACGTTCCTTTAGACCGACAGATAACAAAGCAGACAATATAAAAGTGGCATCGCGAAACCAAAACCTCCGGTAAATATAAGGCCCGGAATAAACTTCCTTAGGAGAATGCAAAATCATGGTGTGGATAGCAGCTGTGTAAAGAAACTCAAAATGTTTATCGGGAATTTGTAATAAACAGGCGCCTTGAAGGCTTTTCTTCCACGCTAGTTTAGCAGTTTCTTGATAGGTTTGAAAAGATTCCTTTTCAATCGTGTTTTTCGCTAAAGGCACCGAAACGGTAACTTCTTTTGGAAGCCCGGCTTCCAATATATATATCGCTGCCGCACTAGCCATACCGACTTTACTTAAAATTTCTTTTTCATTTTCTTTACTTGATAACCGGCTATAAACATCCCCTCGAAGATAATCCGAAAATACGCATTGATCCGGAGGATTATCAAAATAGACAAAATTTTCTCGATTTACTTGCCAACCCAACGAATCTTCAAGGAGTGTAATACTATTTATAAAGCTAACACCTTCTGGGTTATAAGGCCTAAGTGAAATGACTAACCGAGCCTTTACGCCAGCTGTTCCTGTGATTTTAACCTGGCAAAGAGGTGCTTCGGGCGAACCTATAACTTGCGCTTCCAAATGAAGTTTTAATTCATCAATGCTTGATTCTGTAATCACACAAAGATTGTCATCGGAAACCAACTTTTGTGATACGTTTGGAGTACGCGAAGGGATTAATGGCTTTCCCTCTTCCGGGATAATCCAAACATCAATGGACCAACTGTCGTAATAGGGGGTAACAAGGCCGCGAGGATCTACGAGAGAAAATTCGGCACTGTCGGGAACACCCAAAGCTGTCCAATTTCTATGGGTGAGATTAATTTGCGTCATAGAAAAAGAACGGGGGATAAACGCTTCGTTTCTAGGGTTATATTGACATTCGACCCAGTACGGCCAGATCCAGTCAAGATTATGCTGGATGGCTAAACTATTTATTAAACCACGAGCGTGCAAGACAGCACCTAAACGCAACAGCTCCATCGGGGCTGCCACCTCTGAGGGTTGGGCAAAATTCTGTAACTGAGAAAGAAGTTTAACGGGATCTAAAAAACCTTGCCTGCGCGCAGCATCTCTTACTAAAGATTTCCACGGGAACCATTTCCACCAGACAAAATAAACCCCCTCTTTCTTTAAGGTTCTAAAAACCCACCATTTAAAGCAAGCATAGGTAAACAAACCTGTTACTATCGTTGCGATGATCAAAGCTAAAAAAACATTCCCGTGCCACATCTTGAGGATAGTTTGATTTGTTAAAACATTAACTCCTAAGGCCAAAGAATTAATTAGGGCATACTGGCCAACTTCAGCGTACGATGACGGCTTGTTATGTTTAAACGTAAAAAATTTAATGAGGAAATACCCGACAATGCCAGCGCAGGCAAAAGAGATGCCTTTAGATATGCTATAGGGCAGAAAATGAAATAAAATATAATAGATACTAAAGTCTGTTGCATTGACAATAGTCCCCGCAATTAAAAACCGGATAATTTCTTTTCTGTTGTTCTTATCAATTTTCAAGAAAAATTCTCCTTATGGTCTTGGTAATACCAACGAACTCCCCACAAAAATATATTACTTATAATCCTGCATTGTTTCGATAACCCGCTGGCTTACGCCTTGTCTCTTTAGATATCCGATATCATCTGCAGTTAAAGAGTACCTGGGATTTGCGGTTTTGATTCTAGATATAATTTCATCACTTGATACGCCTTGTTTCGTCCAGTCGACTATCTGCTGCATAGTAACCTGATTAGAGGCCTGGGGGGCTTGATTATTAGGCCAAGGCACGCTGACGGTATTTTGGCCAACTTGAACCTTAATATACTGCCCCTGTTCTGGTGGTGGAGTTGAAGTAGCACACCCTGCGCCAATAACAACAAGAATAAGGAAAGCGATACCAACATACACACTTCTTTTAAGCTTATATTTAGATTCTTGCGGCTGATTCTTCATAGAAACATCCCTCCCCCCTATCAATTGTTATATTCAGAGAAAAACTCTTTTACTTTCGAACTAAACCAAAAAGTCCGACTATGCCAGCGACCACTCCGCCAATCAAAAGCCAGAGCGCCTTATCTGTAGGTGCACCCGTGAAAAAGCGCGAGACATCGGAACTAGCCGAATGGTAGGCGTTAAACCCAAGAACTAACAAAATAACTCCTACAACCAGAAGTGCAACTGACATACCTTTATTCATATATCCTCCCTGTGCAGTAAACACACGCCGAACAATTGCCGCGCTGGGCGGCACACCCGCCATTCCGATATGGCGGGGTGCTAGATATGTTCGGGCGTTATTTTATTTACCCTCTGCCACAAGCCCAGGCGGAGCCTTGTGCCACTTATACTCCCCTATCGCGTCGTCATATCCGCGCTTAAAGAGCCTCTTCATTTCCTGCGTATCAAGCATCTCTTTTTGATTAGGAACAAAATCTTCCGGAATATACGCTAAATTATAATCCCATCCTTTTTCCTTCGCGTATGCGTAAATCCTGTAAGTATCCCCGATCATTTTTGCCGCTCCATTGGTTTCAATCAGACGCGAGGTCATCGCCACCATATTGTCTTCTACCTGTTGGGAGTGCGGTGACATATAACACAGATTTAGGACATATAAACGCGTTTTGAATCCTTTGGGGCCAGTTTCCACACCTTCCATTAACTGGTAAATATAAAAAAGCCCGCTAACAACCCCCCCATCAACATGCATCTCATCATAACGCCTGCCGCCAGCTTCAACTTGAAAATAGACCGGAGGAACCATGGCTGGAAACGAGCATGAGGCCAGAATTATTTTACGGAACAACTTCAACGAATCAGGGCCTCCTTTGGATGCAAGAGCCCCCATGTCCCATATAACAAACCCTTGGGCGTCAAAATCCGTGGTTCCCACATATAGCCTGCGCCCATTCCTATGCTCTGTAGCGATCTTCGCCATTAAATCCTCATCCACAATATCATTGATTTTTTTAGCTAACGGGGCTGAACTACTCACAGAATCTCCGAATAGAACGCTAAACATGCTCCTCTTTTTCAAAACATCTTTGCTCGATATCGAGGTAAACAGGTCCACAATCCGGTCTTCGTACTCTTTTCCTGCAAACGTGGCAATAGCGATGATCGATCCGCTCGAGTAACCCGTAACTATTTTAAACACCGGCCGAGAGCCTTCCTTTAACCACCCTTTCAATAACCCTATACCGTAAGCGCTGTTCGATACACCGCCTCCGATAAGGAGCGCAGGATACGTCTTTATACCGTCAACTAGATACTCTGATTTACCTTCCTCTTTAAACGAATCTACCAGGCTCTGCCGCATCATAGAGTAAGAATCTGGCTTACCTGCATAGTAACGTATATCCGGCATACCGACAACTACGGCCTTGCCTACAAGATTTTCCGGTACAGCATGTCGCACATGGGCGCACCCTGATAATACTGAAAAACAGGTTATTATTATAAGCGAATGATAAAACTTCTTTTGTTTCATATTGTCATCCTTAGTGGCGGGTAACGCCTTTTAAAGAGATTCTCCTAACCTCTTGAGATATATTTTCTTGCCAATTAAAGAATAAAACGCCATGCCGATAACAGGCAAAATGATTATTAAAATAACCTTAATCCTGCGAGTAATTTTATACGGATCGCATCCTTCCGAAAATAAAGATGATAATCGCCAAAACTAAGAAAATAAAAAACAGGATTTTAGCGATATCCATAGCCGAACCTGCAATCCCTGTAAATCCAAACAGCGCTGCAACAATGGCGATAACAAAGAATGTAACTGCCCATCGTAACATGGTTTCCTCCCCGCCTGCCGGTAGATGGATAAGCAGGCCTTATTTTTCTTTTTTAAAATTTATTTACCAACATTTTCAATATGTTTTCCTGTATCCGATATGTCTTTTCCTGCACCTCTAAACGCGTTACATCCTAAAATTGAAGTCACTAAAATCAGGGCTAACAAGCTCAATAAAGTAAATTTTTTCATACCGTTCTCCTTCGCAGTAAGCGAACACCAATCTATCCGATAAGATTGGGTGTTAGTTTTTTATTTCTTGTTAAAAGTCTCCTTTAACACAACCTGCTACCTATAACTACACGTTCCTTACAACCAAACGCGTCAGGCCCACTAAAACCACTGCGCCAACGAGCGCCATTAGAAACACACCAATTGAACTACCGGGATATATTCCCATTACTCTACCCATCCATCCGCCAAGCATGGCTCCCACAATCCCGATCACGATGTCTCCGATAATCCCAAACCCCCGGCCTCTGATAATCAGCCCCGCCAACCAGCCGATCACCCCACCGATAAAAAGAAACCACACCCAATATCCTATAGTATTATTTTCCATCCTTCTCACCTCCTTTATACATAATCATAAAAGTATAGAAAAACAGGAATTGGCTAATTTTACTTTTTTAACTCTTTTCTACCTCTTCTGTTACGATTTAGGCACTTTTTGCTTCCTTGTTTTATCCGTACTGCCTTTCTTTTTAATCGCAATATTGATAAGATCGACTAACGCCAGATCATCTAAAGGTTTTTGCAAAAATCCCACTGCCCCTGCTTTTAAAGCCCTCTCGTTAAGCCCTTCACTCTTATCAGCCGAAATAATAATCACCGGACGACTAGATTCTGATACGAGAAGACGCCGCAGCGTTTCCCATCCGTCTAGTCCCGACATATGGATATCCAGAAGCAAACAACCGGGAGCGCTATTAGGCACAGCGCGAAGAAATTCCTCTGCGGAAGTAAAAGTATCAACGGTAAACCCGTATGTATCCAGCAGGAAACCCAGCGCGCGGCATACTGAGGCATCGTCATCCACAATAAAAATTTGTTTATTCTCCGGTAACATTTTCTTCGCCATCCTTACTTCTAATGTTATTATTTGTACTATTTAAGATTATTTTTTTGTTCAGTAGTTTTAACTCCGCCTCCGAGATTAGTAGTCTCTAGAAATTCATATGATGGCTGAGCATAAACCCTGTCTTTATCGCGCTGCACTACCTTACCGTCAAGAAAGAATACTTCTGAATAGATAATACCCAGCGCATTCATTTTCTCTATCTTTGCCCTGTCATTATTCGGATATTCCCAAACCTCATAAATTTTCTTGTCTATTACCATTGTACTTATTTTTTGCGGCTGGCCGATCTTGCTGATTACTTCTTCTTTAGACATTCCGTACGTTAAGCCCTTATGTTCACCCTGGTCAAAATTCTGAAAGACAAAACCACATCCCGATAGCACCATCACTAAGAAAAAAACTATTATGTTTTTCATATCTAACCTCCTTGCGCAAAACAACCAATTACGAACAATCTTATGGTGTTATTATAGAAATATACGAGAATTAAATCAATTGTACCTGGGTATAATCGTAAGGTTCTACGGTAGGAAGAGAAAAAATTGTGTTTTGAAGTGATTGAGGAGAAATTAGCGCTCAGGAGGAAATAATGCCTGCTTTCTGGGCGAAGCGGATGAGTTCAGTTACGGTTTTAGCCCGCATCTTCTGCATGACCCGGCCACGGTGCACTTTTATCGTCTGAAGTGAAGTTCCTCGCTTTCGGGCAATCTGCTTACTCAACATCCCCTTGGCTACGAGTCGAAAAACCTCTAGTTCCCGCGGAGACAGGGTTCTGATGCGACGCCTTATTTTTGATATTGCGGCTTGTTCCTTAATTTGAATTTTGTTTTTTGAGATAGCAAGTGTTACGGAATTAAGCAGTTTCTTCCCCGTAACTGGTTTGGGAAGAAAATCAATAGCTCCTGCCTTCATACCCTTGACGCTCATCGGAATATCTCCGTGTCCGGTGATAAAAACAATGGGAATCGTAAGCTGTCGGGCTGCCATTGTCTCCTGAAGTTCAAGCCCATTGATATCCGGCAGCTGGATGTCCAAGACCAAGCACGATGGTAACTTAAAATGCTTAAATGCCAGGAAGTCTGCTGCACGCATAAACGTCTCAACTTTAAACCCGTGTGATTTTAACAATAGGGATAGAGCCCTGCACACAGAGACATCATCATCAACAAGATAGACACTAGGCCTACGATTGTTCACTAGGCATCCTTTTTATCAATAAGAATGGTGAAATAAAAGGTTGCGCCACTATCAGGATTATTTTTTACATCCAATCTCCCGCCATGCGTCTCAACAATGGAGCGGCTGATAGACAACCCCATACCCAAACCATCGGGCTTACTCGTAAAAAATCTGGTGAAGAGTTTAGGTATATTTTGTGTAGGGATCCCGCATCCGGAATCCTTCACCTCCACGATAATCGTGCCGGTATCTAAACGCTTTGTGCGAATCAATATTTCACGGGCACCCTGACTGCTCTCCAAGGCATCGAAACTATTGCTGATAAGATTCAGGAGAACCTGCTGCAGTTGTATCCGGTCTCCGCTGACAAGGGAAAGATTATTATCAAGCTCGGTTTTTAAGACAACATTCCTTACGGTGGCATCGGTAGCAATAAGCACAACGGTCTCATCAATAAGGGCATTTATATCTAGCGGTTTCATTTCGGGCTTACTCTTCTTTAATAGTGAACGCAATCGCTGGATTACCTCAGTCGACCGCTGTACATCATTAATGATATACTGAAGAATCTCCCTAGGTTTAGGTTCCCTGCCTGCGAGCATGCGTTGGGCAGCCTGGGCGTAGGAAAGAATAGCCGCAAGAGGCTGGCTAATCTCATGAGCCAAGGATGAGACAAATTCCGAAAGTTTTCCTACCCTGGTGACGTGCAAAAGCTCCTCGCGCTGTTCATCGATCTTTTTCGTACGGCTCTGGATCTGCTTTTCTGACCGTACCTGTTTCTCTGTCCCCTTCCTTAATTGCCCATTCTTTACCTTCAGCTCATTGGTTTGATGCCGAACTTTATCTTTCAAATCGTTACGGTTTTTACGTAAATTAGCGACTACCCCTTTAAGACGCACGCACTCTCCGTTACCGATTTTATTTCTCGACACGGGCTTTTTCGTTTTCTTTTTCATTCTCATTGATAGTTGCTTACTGATATTTTTCTCCCAGCAAGAAGTATTCCCCGAGGCTACACAATCCCTAGGATGTATTTTACTACATACAAAAAAATCTTCAATAGATTTTCAAGTGACTCCCGTGAAAGCACCCATACCTTGCCATAAAGGAATGGCAAGTATGCGGCCTTCTGCCGTAGAAAAGACTCACCATAAAACACTCTCTGTAAACATAAGAAAGGTCCATTCTTGACAATCTGCTCATTATAATTTATGATATACCTTATGAAAAAAATCCTTTTATCAATACTCATCTGGACAGTGGGATCCATACTTACCATTCTCTTATACTTCGCAATGCTATTATCTACTGTCCTTCTTTATCCGTTTGACAAAAAACGCGCCTTTACGCATATGCAGTGCTTCTGGTGGTCAGATGCAGTGATCGCGCTCAACCCCTATTGGAAGTTTGAAATAAGCGGCCTGAACAATATCGATAAAAAACGCACCTATATAATAATAGCCAATCACCAGAGTCTGGCCGATATCGTACTCGCCTATCAGATAAAAATGCAATTCAAATGGGTCGCTAAAGAAAGTTTATTTAAAGTACCTTTTGTCGGATGGTCAATGGCGCTTGCCAAACACATAAAGCTCCAAAGAGGTAATCTAAGCAGTATAAAGAGAGTTTACCGGGAAGCAAGTCATTGGTTACGTAGCGGGATATCAATACTTTTCTTTCCGGAAGGGACACGGAGTGAAACAACCGAGATGGGCGATTTCCGTAACGGCGCGTTTAAGCTGGCGATAAAAGAACGGGTGCCGATATTGCCAATATTGTTTGAAGGAACCGGCACAGCCATACCCAGGGGTAGCTGGATATTTACCACTAAGACTTCCGCTAAGTTAACGATTCTGCCTCCAATAGAAACAACTGATTATCGTCCAGCAGACTTTGTTAAACTCAAGGATTTAGCACGCTCTGTTTTAGAAAAAGAATCCTGATGCCTGGCCTGTATTAAATTTTTCTTACTGAAAGAACAGTATCTAAAAATGCGAAAGCGCCGCGTAGTGATTACTGGTTTGGGGATAGTAGCTCCCAATACTGTGGGAAAAGAAAATTTTTGGGCTGCATTGACTGAAGGTAAATCCGGGATCAGAAGGATCACCCGCTTTGACCCTGCCCCATTTCCTACCAAAATTGCCGGAGAAGTTGATCTGGATATCTCCCAATTTATTGAGCCAAAAAAGGCCCGGAGAATGGACCGTACTACGCATCTGGCCATGGCGGCAGCCAAGCTTGCTTTTACAGATTCACGGTTAGACCTTGCTGCTTGTAGCCTGGAAAGAATCGGCGTGATTCTTGCAACTACTATGGCTGGCAAGGGTTTTACCCTGGAGGAATATGAAAATGTTTACCGCACCAAAGGCCCGATGAAAATTAACACCTTTACTGCCATTGCTTCTTTTCCGGATGCTGCGGCAAGCTGTATTTCCCTTGAATTCGGCTTGCAGGGGCCCAGCTTTTCTTTATCTACTGCTTGTTCATCTTCTTCGGATGCGCTTAGCATTGCCAGGGATTTGATTCAAAAGGATGCCGTAGATTCAGTTATTGTGGGCGGCAGCGATGCGCCGCTCTTTGCTCCGGTATTTAGTTCCTTCTGTGTTTTAAGAGCCCTATCCAAAAGAAATGATACGCCTGAAGCAGCATCACGGCCTTTTGACCGGTTAAGAGACGGTTTTGTTTTAAGCGAGGGCTCCGGTGTATTAATTTTAGAAGAATTAGGGTGTGCCTTAAGAAGAGGGGCGCATATTTATGGAGAAATACTTGGCATAAGTTCTACCTGCGATGCATACCATATTACTAACCCCGACCCGCACGGACTTCAGGCAGAAAGGGCTTTGCGTTTGGCTATTCAGGATGCCGGGATCAAGCCGCGAGATATCGATTATATCAATGCCCACGGTACCTCAACCCCGCTGAACGATAAAATCGAAACTATGGTCATTAAAAGTATATTCGGCGATAGGGCTAAAGAAATTCCGGTTTCTTCCACAAAATCAATGATTGGACATACCATTGCTGCTGCAGGAGCATTAGAAATCTGCGCTGCTATCCTTGCGCTGGAAAAAGGTATTATTCATCCGACAATAAACCAGGAGGTTCCTGACCCTGAATGCGACTTAAACTACGTTCCCAATAAAGCCATCACAGCTAATCCAAAGATAATCCTAAAGAACTCTTTTGGTTTCGGTGGCAAAAATGCGGCATTAGTAATCGGAAAAGCAAAAATATAAAGGGAAGTAGCCAAGCGACATGGAATCTACTGATTCTTCCGCCAATTTGGCCACAGGTTTTCGCCCTGCAAAGCACTGCCGCTGGATCATATGGACAGTCCAACTTTGGAACGCCATTGATCTTGCCAGGCACAATCGTCTGCGCATTGATTCAGGCGATCTAGAGATCCTTAAAACAATCCCAAAAAATTCCGGCTTGATATTGACCGCTAACCATTCTGACGGAATGGACCCTAGAATCTGTATCGAGCTTTCCCGCCGAGCTCATCGTAGATTCACCTACATGATTAATGCCGAAGCCTTTGAGCAATGGCACGGCCTCTACGGTTGGTTGTTGCAGCGTCTAGGTGATTTTTCGGTCGAAAGAGGCGGCGGCGACCAAGCGGCAAGGCGTTATGCGATTAGTGTCGTCAAAAAAGGGAATGACGCCCTGGTCATGTTTCCTGAAGGAGAAATCTCTTATTTAAACGATCTGGTACAACCTTTTAAAACCGGAGCTGTCCATATAGGTTTGCAGGCCATAACTGAAACCCGGGAAACAAATTCTTCCTGGACGGCTTATCTCTTGCCGGTAGCCATCAAATATTATTACCGCAAACCGATAGGATTGATTTTAGACAAAAAAATTCGCGCGATTGAAAAACGCCTCTTGATACGTACAAGCTTTTTTACCTTTCAGGAAAGAATCATCAGTATTATGGCAAGAATTTTAAAGCGTCAAGAACTCATCAGCCGTACCCAAATGGCTTCCGAACAACTGGCACGACTAAAGGAACAGATACGGGAAGCTCAAACTGCAATTCTTTCGAAGATCGAGACGAAATATCCGCAGTTTCAGATCGACCCGAAGGCGCAGCTCATTGACCGTGTGCAGCAAATCATTTTTTTTCTGCGAGAACAGCTTAGCCGTAAAAAACTTTTTAGCCATGAGACCAGGATACAGCTTCAAAAAGACATTAACGATCTAAAGGAGACAATCCAAATGGCAGGATGGCAGCCGCAATATGTCGATCTCACTCCTTCGCAAGAGCGGTTAGCCGAAACCGTTATGAAGCTTGAGCGCGAAGTCTTCAAGATCAAAAATATCCATCCTCTTGGCAACCGTGATTGTCTAGTGCGCATCGGGCATCCCCTTGACCTCAACCGTTATGTTGAACCATATCAAAAAGACCCCTCTACCCTAGCCCACCAGATCGCCGAAGAATTACGCAAGAAGATTCAATTGTTGATCGAAAATACGCTATAAACTCATCTTGAGCTTTATAACCTCTTGCCTTATGCCAAAGGCTATTGCTTCATATTCATCTTTAGCCCCCAATTTTAGCCCCTCTTTCTTAAGTTCACCAAAATCAAAAGGCCTTCCAAAAGTTATTTTGATCGGATACGGCCTCGGAAGCGACTTTGTCCTCGGCCAGGATTCGTATGAACCTGTTATTAATACGGGAATCAGCGGAATATTCAGCTCTTTTGCCAATATTCCGACCCCTTTTTTGAATTCTTTAACATTTCCGTCGATAGTTCTTTGGCCCTCCGGGAAGATACAGACTATCTTGTCATTCTTTAGAACATAAGAAGATGCCTGCATAGCTTCCACAAAGTGCATACCCGGATCGATAGGAATAACTCTGATATATTTTACGATATTTTTAATGAAGGGCTGTTCGAAATAGGCTCTAAAACCGACGAAGAAAAGTCCCTTTCGTAAACTCAAAGGCACGGAAGCCTCAACAATAAACGCATCCAGGTAACTGCTGTGGTTAACGCACAAAATACACTTCCCAATTCTTGGAATATTTTCTGTTCCGGAAACCTTAAGCCGCCAGATTACCTTAAACACAAGGTGTAAAATTTCAGCGAATAACAGCATCCCTGAAATTGTCATCCGGTTTGGCTCTAGATTTATCTTTTTTATTATATCTTTGGCGGGCTTTTCGTTTAAAATCTCATTCCATAAAGTCTGGCTCTTGACCTGTGGGATGGGCTCTCTTTGAACCTCTTCGCCTGGAACCAGTCTCTCTATCTCGAGAATAAGCTCTTTAACAGTAAAGACCTTAGCCATTAACTCATTCGGTATACGAATGTTAAACGCCTGCTCTAACGCTATTATTAGTTCTACGCGGCCCAAGGAATCGATACCAAGATCCAATTCGATATGATCGGCAGGGTATACCTGTCTTTCTAACTTTGCGTGTTTATTCAGGGCCTCGATTATCTTCCTGCCAACACCACAAGAGAGCAGCCTTAAATCCTCATCTGTAGCGGGGATTTCCTCCGCAACGCCTTTTAGCTTTATACCCTTAAGCTCATCCAGATATTTATTCTTAACTTCATACCTTTTTATCTTGCCCAACCGCGTGCGCGGCAGGTCTTCCTTTGTAATAATATAGCCCTTGATGTGTTTGTAGGGAGCGAGCCCACCAGATAAATTTTCCAACTCCCATCTGATCACACTATTAAGATCGACCTGGCCAACCTTACGGCAATAGTCAGCGTCGGGCACTACCACGGCGGTCAGCCTCTCCTCCTCCGCTTCACCGATACCAAGAACGCATATTTCTTTAATGTAAGGGCTCTTAGTATAATGGGATTCGACCTCTTCGGGGTAGATGTTTTTGCCGGAGCTTAAAACAATTATCTCTTTCTTCCTTCCTGTAATATAAAGATAGCCGTCCTTATCTATATAACCCAGGTCTCCGGAGTAAAACCAGCCGTCCTTTAAAACACTCAAGGACTCCTGCGCTCTGTTGTAGTAGCCTTTCATGACATTGGGGCCTTTGATTACCACCTCACCCATGCCGCTTGCGTCGGGATTGTCAATTCTTAATTCTACATCCGGAACCACTCTGCCGACAGAACCGATCTTCTGCCTCTTTAATGGGTTAAAGGTTACCACCGGCGATGTTTCGGTAAGTCCGTATCCTTCTAGTATTGTGAAACCGATCTTGACGAGAAATCTTCCCGCTTCTTCATTTAACTTAGCGCCGCCGGACGCAAAAAATCTTAAAGTTTGTCCGAATGGCCGGTGTATCTTCGATAGAACCAGCTTGCTTAAATTTATTCCGCTAATTCTTCTTATCTGCCACAATATCTCTATCAACCCAGAAAGAAGCATCCTGAATAAAAACGGTATCTTCTTCATCTTCTCTGATATATTCGTGAAAAAGAGAGAAAAAAGTTGCGGTACCCCTACCAATACCGTTACCCCGGCCTCTCTCATCAAATCCAGCAATTCATCGCTTCTAAGGCCTGAAGTATAGGTGATCCGTGCCCGGGAAAAAAGAGGAGTGATCAGCATAGTCATAAAAGGGTAGGCATGATGTAGTGGTAATATCGATATGAAATTATCCTTATCCGAGAAGAGTTTCAGCTTGTCAATACTTTGAAAATTAGAGCAAAAATTTTTATGCGTGAGCATTACCCCTTTGGGCGAGCCTGTGGTGCCTGATGTATAGATAAGCGAAGCGATATCTTCTGGAAAAACCTCTGGCCATGCGACCCCTTCGGATAATGTAGATTTGACCTGCGCCAGGCCTATAAGGTTATCTTTTTCAATATCCAGGTCCAATATAACGATTTTGTTCAGCCTGTCTTTTATCTTCTGAATATTCCTTGTCTGGAAGATGGCGTTGGAAACAAATATGATTTTTGCGGCGCAGTCATTGATGAGATTTTCTATTTCCTGTTCGGTCAACTGTGGATCTAGAGGAACGCAGGCCAGGCCGGAAGCCACGATGCCTAAATAGATTATTGCCCATTCCGGACGATTCTCCATACATAAGGCAGCGAAGTCGCCCTTTTTAAAACCCTCTCCAATAAGAAATGCGCCTATCCTTAGAGAGAGATCTTCTGCTTGCCCATATGTCCATCTCTCCCAGGTAGGGCCTTTTTTTATTTGGAGGCATACCCTATCTGAAAATCGAGAAGAAATTTGAGCAAATATCTTATGGATAACTAAATCTTCCTTCTTCATAGCGTATCTTTGTATTTCCGTCTTGATATCTTTAATGTCTCCTTTTATAAAAATTTCGAAATTGCACTCATTGCAGCTCCGGCAGCTAATGAAATAGTAAAATTATCGTCTACATGTAGCGGCAAAAGCTCTATGATAGTCGCGGAAAATGCGCCTAAAATAAATATTGCGGGGGCAAGGCGTATTTTTGTTAAAGCAAGCGCCAAACCAATCACTAAACATGTAACCAAAAATGCCAAACTTCCCTCTATGCTCTTATTGAATATTTTCTTCTTTCCGTGTACACCTACGATCGCAGAAGCCGCATCCCCAAATATCGAGAATAGCATCGCTGTTATTGCAATATCTTTTCTAAATAATAATACGGTTATTAAAAATGAACCCAAGAAAGTTGTTGTGGTAATTAATCCTTTTTTCTCAGTTTCCTTAAAATAATGTCTAAAAATAATAAACAGTCTATTATTTAATGCGGGGACCGTAAAGCGTAAAAATTCAATAAGCAAGAAGGCGCCTAAAAACAGAAGCACTGCAATTAAGGTTATTGCCTTGCTTCCAAAATAATAGGCAAGAGGAAAAATTATTCCGAACAGACGCCAACTTTTACGCAAAAGTAATTTCGACATCGAATGATTTTATCCTGCCCGTAAATCTTCCTTCTTCATAGCGTATCAAGGAACCAATTTTTTACTTCTCTGACGAATTGCTCTGGATAATCCCGCATTAAGTACTCTGCGTGCGGCCCGTTTTTGATAAAAATGATTTTCTTTATACCGCCTGCCTTTTGGTAGAGGGCCTCGGAATGCCACGGCCTAATTACCCAATCTCGGCTGCCGTGTATAAACATAATTGGAATGGTAATTTTAGCGACGTTATTAATGGGCTTCTCCTTGGCCAGCCAGAATGGCCCTGGCCGCACTCCTTTGCCTATCCTTCCCCTGGAATCTAAAAAAGTGTATGCCATATCCCCTTTCCAATCAAGGGCCCATACCCAGTAATCAATTCTCGACATATCCGAAGGAGCGCCGACACAGATAAGACTATCCACGCGTTTATCATTGGCAAGGAGATTAATACTGATACTCGCTCCGGTAGAAAAGGCAATCAATCCAATCTTAGAGTAAAGCGGCGCAATAAAATCTAATACCGCTCGTAAATCATTCCCTTCCCGGCTCGTCCAGGTAAATACGCCGCTGCTTTTACCATGCCCACGAAAATCAAAAATAAAAATATCGTACTCTCCCCCAAGCGCCTTAGCCAACTGCTGCAAAACCACGCACTGCTTGCTATTATAATAACCATGCGCAATAATGATAACGAACCGGTGACCATTCTTAAAATGCTGGAATGATATTGTCTGACGGTCAACAGTAGTAAGTGTACCGCTAACTATCGCAGGAATAGCTGCTTCAGGACCAGGATTTTTCATCTCACCCATCCTATCTTAATTGCTCCTTCCCTAACCTTATGATAGCATTATAGAAGTATTTAAAAGGGAATCAATTATACCTGGGTATAGTCCTGGGATTTTACTGTTTCTTTCGGTAAAATTTTATCTTTAAAGTAATCGAGAGGTAACTCCAGTGAGGTCGCCCAAAACGGGATCACCATAAAAACACTCTCTATGGACAGCTAAAATAAAAAGCCAGTAACGAGAGTTACGGGCTTAAGCACTTGCTGCACTTCGCGCCAAATAAATCTTACATTAAACTGCTATAGAGACCTACTTCTCATTAAAAACGCGATTTTTCATAACCATCGTATAGCCCGTGGCTTTAATTTTAAGAGGTAGGCGGTCTGCATCCTGGCTAATCCAGACCTCAAACTTCTGCGGCTGACTGGTAAAGTGATAAGCCTTAAACTTTCCTGCCGGCACCACAATTTCATCAATAGAAACCAGGGAGATTTTATAAGTTTCCGGCAAATGGACAGTAAAAGACTGCCCGGGTTCTAGGGCATCTATACTGCGCAGATAAAACGGAAGCATGATTGCATTATTAATTGGCCCCTCTGCCTGAAAACGGTATTCTTTTACCAATTTCTTTTTCACGTATTTTTTGATACGGAGAGAAAAATCCGCAGGAGTATATTCTTCAACTAAATACTCTTTCCCGAAGATAAACGATAAATTTCGCTCTACCCTCAATGGCAATAATAACTTGGGATCATAATATATTTTCTCTAGATCATTAAAACCTATAACATGAGTCCTAAACGTAATCAACTTTACATTTTTTCCATCGAGAACAACCTCTCCCATATCGTTATACTCGGCAGTGCCCAGAGGAGATATTGCGTACGTGATCTTTTCTCCGAGGTAATCAGCGGCTGTGGCTGCCTGAAACCAGCTTGCCAGAACCAGTAAGCAGATAATCTGAACGAAAAAACTTATTTTAGTACGCACAATCTATATCATACATTTATTGGTTCCCGTACGCCTTTTTTTGCCGAAAGCGGAAATAAAAAGTGGGGTGGGTAACGGGGATCGAACCCGCAAACCTTCTGAGCCACAGTCAGACGCTCTAACCGATTGAGCTATACCCACCATTAACTACTAATCGTGTACAATAGCGTGACAATTACAACAGAGCCACTCTAAATTCTGAATATTGTTATTTTTTCGGTCTTCGTCTTTATGATGAACTACAAGTACTCTTTTATCAGAAATACCACATCTTGCGCATTTAACCGGAATCTTATATCTATGCATTAAATCACGATAAGCACTCTCTCCGGCTATCCAATTAGGAGCATTTATTCCACAACGCACGTTTCTATTTTCCCAAGAACAGTGGCATGATACAGAACAAAAGAATTTATTACTTTTTGATTTTCTAAAATCGCGCGGCGTTCTATAAATTTCTTTGCCGCAGTTATTGCATTTAACCCATTTCCCCTTCTTCTGTCCTTTTGTACGACAACGGATAGAGCAATATTTACCCCATCCTTTTTTTGCATGAAATTTCTTTATATAGAATACCTTGCCACATATCAGGCATCTTTTCTTTATCATAAAGATATTTTATCAAAGAGCTATAAAGTTGTCAAGACAATGCGATAGACCACAATCTAATCCTCTAACCAAATAAAATCTACAAAGTCCTCCGTCCCCTGCTCATGCATTATACTACTTTTTGCACAAAGTTTAATTATTTTCTTAGGATACAAGCAGGCAAGGGGGCTATTTGAATATGAACTGGTAATACTCGATTATGGCTTTAATGGAAGCGGCTAATAGAACACCCAGATAATAACTCAGGATAATTACGATAACGGTTATGACTGTTTTTGTGACCATGCTAAAACGCGGATTAAACCAGACAAGCGGCAGGGCAAGCGGGCCGACGCATAAGAAAGCGATAACGAGAGTATCTATCCTGAAATACCATTTGTTTTGTTTCTCTTCGCCCATAATCATCGAAGTTTCACTCTCCCTTCCCAGTTACAAAACAGCTGGATTATTTAAAGAAGCTGGTATTCTTTAGAAGCGGGTACAGTTTCTCATCCTCAAGCTGCGCGTGCTCATTAAGGCCGCTGGTAATCTCCTTGCATATGGCGGCGGCCTGGTCTTTCTCCTGCTGCGTTGCCTGCGGATCATACTGTAATGCCAGGCTCATATCATCAACCTCATTGAGCTTACTTTTAAACTGCGTATGCTGCTGTATCAACGTTAAAATCAAGGTACGGGAATCCGGCACCTCAGTGGTAAGGATGGGAAAAATCTTTCTCTCCTCAAAATCAAAATGCGGGTTGAGTGTTTGCGTAAAAAGGATTTTTAAAATCCTTACATATTCGGCTATATTAAACACGCTCACCATAAAAAATACCTTCTCGTACATATTCGGCATTTCATATATTGCTTTATGCGCGCGTGAAACTGTGATAAGCGGGTCGCCTTCCATATTCTCGCCTCCCTTAATTACTTCTGCCCGGGCTCGTTTTTAGGCGTGCCTTCCACGGTCTTTTTGATCTCTTTGCCTACAGCAACGACACCGCCAAAAACCGCCTTTGAAGTAGCTGTGCCGATTTCTACGGCTTTTTCCCAGATCTTGGCAGGAAGCAAAAAAACATCCTGTGGCCCCATGGTAGTGCCGCCAACCGCCTTATTAAGTTTATTCTCGAAAGCCATCTTGATATTGCCGAAACCGAATTCTGGCCTGGTCATCTTTGTCTTAATGGTAAAATCAAGGACGATTTTGCCCTGGTTAAGCGCCTTAAAAATATCAAGGACCTTATCGGTAATTTTAGCCGCCTTCTGCTCCGGTTCATCCTCAGCGCGGGGCCTGCGCACGATATCCGTCAGTTCAAGGTGGCATTCGGCAGCCACATTATTACTAATCCCCTGGATATTACTGGTGAAACTGAGGCGCGCGCTTTCGATGCGCGCCTTGTCAAGGTCTACCCAATTGGAGTAATAAGGGTAAAGATAAATCCCGTCGATGCCGTCTATTTTTAAAACCGCCTCCATGTTTTTCTTGTAATAGTTGAGCCATCCTTCTGCTTCAATTTTACCTTCCTCTTTGCCGGCTTGCCAGGGAATTCTTGCTTTTAAATCAAAACCGGTCACTGCTGAAAATGGCAGGGGATAAAAGTTCGTCAGGCGAAAATCTATATCTTTGATAATCAATTTCAAACCCTGCCGGTTTACTGTCTGGTCGAGAAAATTTATTTTGCCGCCCTTGATAGTAAGCTGCTTTATAATAAGATACGGCCTTTTTGGGCTTACGCGGCCAGATGCTGTATTATTGCCGGTAACTTCCGGCTGCGAAACAGCCGCAGGTATAGCCGCGGCTTCCGGCTGAGGAGATCTTACGTATACGAATTCCGGCTTCTCCATAACAACATTATTAAACGCCACCCTGCCAAGAATAAGATAGGGTAAACTGATAGAAAGATAAACCCTTTTCGCCTTCAACGTATTCTCTATGTTTAAATTGCCGAACTGCAGATTAAACGGGGGCGTTACGTCAAAGTAAGCCGCGCTTACTTTCTTATGAGTTATATCCTGAAGCTTCTTAATCACAAGGGGCCTGGCGATTGCCGTAAGCAGGGAGTAAAAAGAAAAAATGCCCACTACGAAAATCAGTAATAAGATAAAAATTATTTTTTTATTTGGTTTCATTTTCTTAGGTTTATCTGGTGCGCCTGGGCCTAGCTCCTCGCCCTTATCGGGCTCGGAGTCGTCCCTTACTAAATTAGTGCGCCTGGGCCGAATCGAACGGCCAACCTACGGCTTAGAAGGCAGTTGCTCTGTCCATTTGAGCTACAGGCGCATCGTTAATTCACAGGTGCATTAGTACCAACAGCAAAACGCTTCGCGGATTTATTAAAATCCGCTCGCAGCTGTTGGTATAAATTCGGCCATCAAACTTATGTTCGCTTTCGCTCCATAAGTTTGGGCCTCATTTATCGGGGCGGACAGACTTGTCCCGCTGTATCAGTTTAGTTCACCCGCGGGATCCCGCCTTAGTTTCTTATTCGTTTGGCGGGAAACTGTCGCCGCGATTCTGTCCGCATGCATTTATTTAATCGGGGCGGACAGACTTGAACTGTCGGCCTCTTGCTCCCAAAGCAAGCGCTCTACCAAGCTGAGCCACGCCCCGGATTAACTTTTTATTATATCAACTAGTTCTATGCCGCTCAATATATTTCTGAATAATCTTCTTCGCCTTCTTAAGGGCGTGGTAGCGGTGGCTCATTTTATGTTTTATCTTCTCGCCAAGCTGGGCAAATGTTTTTTTGTATTTGGGAATAATAAATAACGGGTCGTAACCAAATCCATGAGTCCCTTTTTCCTCGACGCCAATTACCCCTAGACACCTGCCTTCTACTGCTCCTACCAACCCATCTTTATCCGCAAGGGCGACTGCGCATACATAATAGGCCTTTCTCTTGCTTTGCGGCAAGCCCAAAAGCGCCTTAAGGAGCTTAAGGTTATTCTGGCGGTCACTTTTATTCCTGCCGGAAAAACGCGAAGAATAAACCCCGGGTTTTCCGCCGAGAGAATAAACGCAAAGCCCGGAATCTTCCCCCAGCGTGAATTTACCGGTAGAGCGCGCAACAGCTAATGCCTTTTTTATCGCGTTCTCACGGAAGGTTTTTCCGTTTTCTATAATCCACGGGGGTTTTGCGTAATCGGCAAGAGACGATATGATGGGCTTAAATTCTTTAAGGATATCTTTTATTTCGGCCAGCTTCTTTCTATTCCTGGTAGCAACCACAATCTCAAAGTTCATAGGATGTTTTTAAGGAGGCTGCGCTGTAACTCAACTAAATCAGAGATACCTTTCTTCGCCAGATCAAGTAATTCATCCATCTGTTTTTTGTTAAAGACCTTGCGTTCCGATGTCCCTTGTATCTCTATAAAATCTCCACTGCCGGTCATTACAATGTTCATATCCACGTCTGCCTTGGAGTCCTCTAGGTACGTAAGGTCAAGGAGCGGGTTTCCTGCGAATATCCCTACGCTCGTAGCTGCCACAAAATCTTTAAGCGGCATTTCTTTCAGCAAGCCGTCTTTTTTTAACTTCTGAAGCGCGTCAGCCAGGGCGATGAAACTACCGGTGATGGAAGCAGTGCGCGTGCCGCCGTCTCCCTGGATAACATCACAATCTATCCAAATCGAGCGCTCGCCCAGTAATTCCATCTTTGTTACCGCGCGTAATGACCTGCCGACAAGCCGCTGTATTTCATAGGTGCGGCCGGAATCTTTTCCGCGTTGAATGCGCTGAGTGCAGGAGCGCGGAAGCATACCGTATTCGGCGGTTACCCAGCCGGTGCCTGTGCCTTTTAAGAAAGGCGGGACAGATTCTTCTACCGAAGCCGTGCAAATCACTTTTGTGTTACCCAGCTCTATAAGACAGGAGCCCTCCGGATACTTTATATAATTACGCGTAATGGTTACTTTCCTTAATTTATCGGCTGCGCGCCCGTCATTTCTTACCATATATGCTCCTCCTCCTCCTTCGCTCCTTAATAGATCATCCGATAGCTCTAACGAGCTTCGGAGGACTTCGCTATACTTATTTTATTTTTGTGCTCGTCCCTTTATAGATATTTCTGCCTTTAGTATCTATTCCGACAATTAAAGGAAAATTTTCTATCTCTAATTTCCGGATTGCTTCCGGCCCAAGGTCGGTATAGGCAACGACAGATACTTTTCTGACATAGCGTGACAGTAATGCCCCGCAACCTGCATAAGTCAGAAAATATACTGCCTTATATTTTTTTATTGCTTTTGCTACATCTTGCGAACGCCTGCCTTTTCCAATCATGGCTTTGAGGCCCGCCTTAAGTAGAAACGGCGTAAATTCATCCATACGGCTTGCGGTAGTAGGGCCGCAGGAGCCGATAGTTTTACCTTTAGGTGTTTTTGTCGGGCCGCAGTAATAGATAACCGCGCCCTTCAAATCTATGGGCAGTTTTTTGCCCTGTTTTATCGCCTCAACAAGCCTTTTATGCGCCTGGTCGCGGGCAGTATAAATTATGCCGCTTAACTTCACGTCATCCCCTGCCTTTAATGCTTTAATCTCTTCTGGATCAATAGGAGTTTTTATCTTTTTCATTTAATAACGTTCGCTAAATAGCCGCGCTTGCGCTGCGCAATGCATGGCAGCTGATATTCACCGCAACCGGGAAGCCGGCGATATGCGTCGGATAAGTTTCGATATTTACGGCCAAAGCAGTTGCTTTACCGCCCAGGCCCATGGGCCCGATGTTAAGTTTGTTAATTTCTTCCAATAGTTCACGCTCTAATTTATATAATTTAGTTGTGCGCTGTGCGTTTTGCGTTGTGCGCTTCTTCAACAACGCTTTCTTGGCCAGGAAACAGGCGTAATCCGCGGTGCCGCCTATCCCCACGCCTACCACATACGGCGGACAGGCATCAGGGCCGGCTGACTTAACTGTTTCAATAATAAACTCCTTGATTTGTGATATAGCAGCCGTCGGCAGGAACATTTTTAGCTTCGTTTTGTTTTCGCAACCGAACCCCTTGGGAAAAACCGTGAGTTTCAGCTTGGCTCCGCTTACAAAATCAAAGTGGATTACTGCCGGAGAATAAGCTGCCTCTATCCTTTCTAACGGATCGGTAATAACCGAATTCCTAAGATAGCCCTTTTTATACCCTGACTCAATACCCGCGTTGATTGCCCTTTTTATATCACCATCGATTTGCACTCCGCGGCCAATCTCGACGAATACACAGGGCAGCCCCGTATCCTGGCAGAGCGCTATTTTTTCCAGGCGCGCTACCTGCGCGTTTTTCATAATTGCCGCTAAAACAGCTTTTGCCTTTTCATTACCCTCTTCTAAATAAGCATCTTTAATCTGTTTAAGAATATCGTTACGCAAGACCAGGTTTGCCTTTACGCATAGCTGGGCAACGGTTTCTCTGATTTTACTTGCCTTTATCACTCTCATCTTTTATACCCGTAGTAGGGACGGTTCTCAATCCAAAGC
>JBEKHW010000026.1:0-24656 GCA_050012075.1 Candidatus Omnitrophota bacterium
CTCTTCGGGGAACCACCAGGAATGCCCTAGCATGCCTATGTATTGCAAAAGCCCGTATATAGATAAGCTAGTGCCTACCACCAACACCAACCCTAACAATCGTCTCTTCATCGAAAGGTCAAAATTATATACGATAAGATAATAAACTCCTGCATAACCTAAGAGTCGTAAAAAGGCGTAAAAACTATCGTGCTTATAAATGGAAAAAATAACCGAGACTGCTGCCAGGATTAAGAATGAAGGGATAAGCCGGTCCAGAAGAGATTTCTTTAAAACGGGTACCGGACCGATAATAGCACTTAATTTCCAGAACCATAGGAATAATAGAAAATAGATAATGAGGAATACCGGAGTTATGGACCACAAACGGACTGCGCCTCGCGCAATAGGAGTAAAAATCATTAATATAGCTATACCAAACAGCAATGTATTTTTATAAATACGCTCACTCATTTTTTGAAATCCTCGCTTCACCTATATAAAGATTGCGGTCTTCCTTCGTTACTGGATCTTCAGCATCATTTAAAAATGTTATGCTCAAAAGTTTTGGTCCGGGATTCGTCTTTATCCTAAAACTGTAATCCTTCCACTCAGAGCTACCGACAAGCGCCTCAGCGATTTCATCCCCATCCACAGCAATAATCATATAAGGGTAAATACCGTCTACAGGAGAACCTTTTGCCTGAATAGTAATAGTTTCTTCTCCTCCAGACGCTTCCAGAATGCCAAAGATAGTGCCGTTCCAATACATATTGCCCGCTTCATATTCATACTTTCCGTTTGCGCTTTTTCCATACCAAACATCAGTTTTAATGACATCCGCCGGAGGATAAGAACCCTTTTTTTTGTTAATAACGTCGATTATCTCCATTATCTTTCTTTTCTCATCTGCTAAGACAATAGGATTTTCTTTCCCTTTATAGGCCTTAATGATTTGACTTTGCTGAAGATAAAACTGATGGAGATTGTTCTGTTCAAGGTAAGATAATAAATCCTCCTGCCCTTTAAGTGTCTCTGGCGCAATACGCTGCATAATAGAGAAATTATTGGTATTAAGCCATGCCCATTTATAAATATGCCACCCCAACCACGGCTCTTCGCTTAAAACAAAAGAAAGCCTTTTCATAGCCAAACTTTTACCTTCTTCGATAAGATATGGCCAAGCCCCCATAAGCCTACAGCCAACTTCGTACGCTGTCTTAGTACCATGGGGGTCATTTTTCAATGCCTGTTTAAAATAACTTAATGTCTTTACAAGATACGTTTTATCCCTGACTTCATCTCTCAAGAAAAGCATCAAATATGCCTTCCCTTCTCCTAAGGCATATTCAGCATTAAGAGAGTCGAGTTTCAAAGAACGGCCATACAGTACAATGGCCTTCTTAAGTAAAAAACCTCCATCGGTTCGATAGGGACTAATATCTATCAGGAAATCAGCAAACCCAGAAGGATGAGAGGCATCAAAAGGATCTATAAGCATTGCTTTTTCAAACTTCTTCTCTGCCTTTTCCCATAGATAATCCACAGCAACCTTCTGCGCCGCATTAAATTGTAGTTCTGCTATTAACGGAGCAATAATAATTGCTGCAAGAAAAACAAAAGCAACTGTTAATAAAACCTTATTGGTTAGCATGCCTGGATTTTTTATTGGCCAAACCCTTCTTATATACTTCATGCGTCTTTTCCGCTATCCGTTCCCAGTAGTATTTTTCCAAAATCAATGAAAGTTGGCAAGATTTTTCTTTTATGACTTAAACCGATGACTGAGATGCCGGTGATTGCTAGATTTTTTTATCACACTAACGTAACTCGGAATTCTATATGGCTATATTACTGCTAGGACCCTGCCAGATCTTCTTTTAATACCGAAGAAAATAGATTCCAAAATCTAGAATCCTGTATAAATATTCTTTTTTGCTTTAGCCTTGCACTTTCTAAGGATTCCACTATGTAGAAGCATAAATTTATGCCTTTTATTCTAAAATATAGTACCTTTTGATACGGCATATAACCTAATAATTTGATTATCCCGGCTGAAACGGTATCTGGTTCAGTAATAGTAAATAAGGTATCTGCTATCGCGTTATCCGATAAATATTTCGATACAAACTTTAAAGCGCGCTTGAAGATATGTCGACCTTGATATTCCGGAGGCACGTAGCTTGTTGCCAGATAAGCCACATTTGAAGGTATTCTCAAGTTTTTTATATTTAGCCAACCTATATCAATATTTAACAGATCAATCCAGAGATATAATTTAATTGTGGTATTATCTTTTGCTAAAAACAGGATATGCCCATCCCTGAGTTTCTTAAGGGCCTCTTCTCTTGTATACCAATAATCCTGATAGTTCTCATCTATATCTTTACTTGAAGCAATCTGTATATTGAAACTATTAACGGAACTAATATCGACATTAACATTTTTTTTATGGAACATGATTATTCTTCGATATTCAAAAATTTTTGTTGAAATCTTTTTTAGTGTACGAAGAAAACCGTTCTCCTTATAATATTTAATCGCTTTATTTATCATGTTTTCTGTCTTCGTTGCTTTATAAATTATCTAAACGCGCCATTTCTTCGTAACTTTCGCCTTCGCGCAGAATACTGTGATCGCCGTTTGAAACCATAATAACGGCAGGGCGCGGAAAAGAAAAATTGTTGGAAAGTGGTACGAAATAAGCCCCTGAATCCATTATCGCAACGACGTCTCCAACATTGAGTTCCGGTAATTTTTTAGCTGAATACAATATATCTCCAACCATACAAATAGGCCCTACGATTCTGTAAATATTTTTATAGCTTGCGTTCATTTTATTTGAAACGAAGATTTCATGATATTCCGATGTTGCCGGCTGGGCTATATTTATACCGGCATTGAGAATAGCGAACTTACATTTGGCATCATCTTCCTTCAAGTCCCCAACATTCGCAAGTAATATTTGCGCACTACCGGTAATTATTCTTCCGGGCTCGAAAATTAAGCTAGGCAATGGCACCTTTAATTTCTCACATTCTATTCTGACCGTCGACACAATCTTTTTTGCGAATATTGCCATATTCGGAGTATTATTGATATCAGGCGGCGAACACGGCCTGTTTAAAATTCGATGGCATCGAGATTCAAATTTACTAAAAACTGCTGTGGTTGACACACCAAAACCTCCCCCTAGATCCAAATATTTAATTCTGATCCCTAATTTGTTTTTTAATTTATCCAAAAAACAAACTGTGTCTTCTATCGCCTTTTTATAGATAAAGGTATTTTTAAACCCGCTGCCAAGATGCATATGAACGGCTTCGATATTCATACATTCTATTTCGCTCAATCTCTCAAAAGCCTTAAATGCTTCACCCGACTGGATAGGTAATCCGAATTGATCAGCCCATCCGACGCTTGTGGATAATCTTACGCCTATATTTACCTGCGTTCGCAGTCTTTCCGCGATATTCCTAATTCTTTCAATTTCATTGAAGGAATTGATATTGATAAGTTTGATTTTGTTTTCGATAGCGACTTTTAAAGCTTGGTCGGATTTATCAGGCCCGTTGTAGATGATCGAACTCGGGTTTACGCCTAATTTAAAAGCAAGCCATAATTCATAAGGCGATATGACCTCAGCTCCCGCGCCACTATCATGAAGAACTTTTAAAATTCCGGGGACTGGATTTGTTTTATATGAATAAAAAACTTCAAAATTAATGTTGTTGGATTTGAAACTCTCACAAAAATCATTGTAATTATCTTGTAATATTTTTTTGTCAACTACATGGATAGGCGTTCCATATTCCTTAGCCAATTCAATACAATCGCAACCACCAATCATTAAGTGTCCATTTTTATTTATCTTTAATCCCCACAAAGAACAATCTAGGCTGAATTTTTTGTTTTTTTCGAATCTATATATGAAATGCCTATGACTAAGATACAGAATCCTTTTTATTACATGTTTTACTGCTCCTAAAACTTTCATAATATATTATCCCTTTCTAAAAGTCTGAGATTATAATACGAATGCGGAGAAATGTTATACAAATTTTCTAAATGAGGTATTTGCGCCAACTGTTTACCCACGCCTAGGCGGAATTATTTATTATTATACCATATTCTATGATATTTTCCATGCTAACAAAAAAATACACATAAAAAGGAAATTACAGCCAATCCTTTATGGGACTGTCAATAAAAATCGGAAACAGGACCTGTAATTCACTTTCTTTTTGACATTCACACATCGCGGGTCTTTTCTGCAAAAAGCTGCGCCCTGTTTTTTTATCAACTAATAACCTCTTCTATCAATGGACCATCTGAACTGGCAGGGAAGATTGCTGGATACCAGGGTAGCATGATCTTAAATAAGAGTGCTGCTCCAGTGACCTACCCACCATAATCATCTAACCAAACTGAATACTTCAAGTTTCTTTTCCATAATCCTTTCAAGCCGTATTTTCCGCTTAGTATTTTAATCTGTACAAATCTTCTTGGAATCTGCTATAATTAGCCTAATGAAAATCAGACATCTGTTTGCAATATTCTTCTTCTTTTTCTTAGCTTCCCTGTGTTTCGGAGAAGACAAAACCGATACAGAATGGTTCCCCTTTGTCATTGGCAAAGAACTTGATGCCAACTCTCCTGCCAATATTGGAAAAATCGTCTTAGACACTCCGGCAGGCAAACATGGGTTCGTTAAGGTACGCTACGGCCATTTTTATTTTGAAGACGGAACACGCGCAAAATTCTGGGGAACAAACCTATGCTTTTCTTCATGTTTTCCAACTAAACAACAAGCCGAAATGACGGCGAATCGCCTTGCTTTCTTCGGTTTTAATGCCGTACGCCTTCACCACATGGATAGGACTTTTGAACCAGAAGGGATATTTAAAGACACCCACCCGGAATCCTCTAACCCGCAGATGAAGAAAACAGGTGTTTTAAGCGAACGACAACTTGAACGCCTTGATTATCTGATTTATCAACTGAAACTCCGCGGGATTTATATTGATATGAATCTGCTTGTCATAAGGCATTTTACAAAAGCTGACAGTGTTATTGCTGCCGAACAATTAAAAATAGCTGGTAAGCCGGTATCCCTCTTTGATCCCAGGCTTATAGAGCTCCAGAAAGAGTATGCGCGTAATCTTCTGACTCACTATAACCCTTATACAAAAATGCGATACTGCGACGACCCGTCTATAGCATTAATTGAGATAACAAATGAAAATTCGTTATTCGACTACTGGAAGATTGACAAATTAAATGGTTTCGCAGGAGGCATTGGAAAAAACTCGATTCCGAATTATTATGTAGTTGAATTAAACAAAAGGTGGAGCGATTGGTTGATGAAGAAATATGGAAAGACAACTTACTTCCATCGTCCAATCTATAAATTCCGAAAACTTTATTCTGAAGAACAAATTGAAGACATAAGATCATTCTATCTGGAACTAGAAAAAAGTTATTTTAAGGAAATGACTGACTTTCTAAAAAAAGAATGCCTCATAAGGGTTCCTATCACAGGGATCGGAGGGCATACAAATATTGAAGATATCGATGCTCAAAAAACATGCGATTTCATCGATACCCATACCTATTGGGATCACCCCGTTTTCCCAGGCAAGATATGGGACGAAGAAAATTTTATTATACACAATAAATCCATGCTTGCCGACCCGGGTTTAGGAATGATACAAGATATCATTGATAATGCTCCGATTAATAAGCCATACACAGTAACGGAATGGAACCAATGCTATCCGAACCAATATGCTTATGAAGCGCCTTTGCTTTTGGCGTCTTTTGCTCTGAAAAATAACTTAGATGCCTTATTCCAATTCAGTTTCAAACACAATCCCTCCACTCCCCCTGCGATAGACAGCATCACCAACTCTCTTGATATTATGGAAAATCCGCAACAGCTGATTCTTTCCTCATTAGGGAGCGCTCTTTTTCTCCGCTCTGATAATATAAATGCTGAAATAGACGACGGGGTGCTTACTATAAATTCTCCTTTACTTCAAGCAGCAGTTGGTAGTATAAAAAATAAACATATTAAGTTAGGCCCAGTAACCATAGAAGCTCAAGAGAATGGAGCAATAGTGCTTCTTAAAAAAGGTGGCGGCTATCTGTTCACAGCCATAGGTGAAGTTAAAAATACGGAAAGCGACTGGAAAAAGAATGGAAAATTTGTTTGGGGAAAAGCACCTGTTTTGCTTAAAAATATTGCTGTAAAAATTACGGCTAAGAATAAAATTAAGATCTATGCGCTTGACAATCAAGGCGCCAGAAAACAAATAATGGATCCCAGCCAATCACAATCACCGTGGTTCGAATTTTTGCTTGAAGAGTAGCCAGAAAAATTCCATATCATCGACCAAATACCTTTTCCAAAGCTTGCCTGGCTCCAGCATCAGCCGCCAAGACCATTCCAAGCCGCACTTTTGCATCCATAGGGGGGCGCGTTTTACCATGCCCGCCACAAATTCAAAAGAAACGCCGATACCGATGGAGACTGGAACATCATATAGATCTTTAAACTTATAGATCCACTTCTCCTGTTTGGGAGAGCCTAAGCCAACAAATAAAATCTCGGGCTTTGCCTCTCTAATCATTCTTATTATCTTTGTATTCTCGATTTCATTATTTTCAAAACCGAAAGGTGGCGAATAACAACCCGTCACCTGGAGATTTCCATGCTTTTTCTTTAAGGTTCCAGCGGCCTGTTGCGCTGCTCCTTCCCGCCCGCCCAGGAAAAAAACCTTATAATCTTTCTCAACAGCAACAGCGCATAGCTTTGGAAATAAATCTGAACCTGATATTTTTTCTTTGAGAGGAGATCCCAGAAATTTTGCCGCCCAAAGCAATGGTTTGCCATCAGCTAAAACAAGCACGGCCCCATTATAAATAAGCCTTAATTCCTCATCTTTCCGCAATCTAACGATATGATCGATGTTAGGCGTAACAATATAGACATTCTCCCGTCTTAAAATAAGCTCTTCTATCCTTTCAATTGTCTCGGAAAAAGAAATATTATCTATTTTTGTACCGCAGATATCTACCCTATCCATACTATCTTATCCCCAGGAGCCCCTTCAGCAGATTGAATACAATTTGCCGTCTTGCCTTATCGGAAATTGAGAAAATATACTCCAACAGATACTTGCTTAATCCAAGAAGATATAATATGATACAGCAGAAGTCGCCGTGTTTTCTCAAAATCGCCTGAGTGCCGTAACTGTAGCGATAAGCCATATATAAAAGGTTATTCTCTCCGATAGTATCGTTGTGGTATATAACCGCTTTCGGTTCATAATAAATACTGTACCCTGCTTTCAATACTCTATAGAGGATATCCTTATCTTCTCCGGCATATGCGATAGAACCCGCTCCAAGATTCTCATCAAAATTTCCGATCTTTGCGAATATATCCGCGCAGAAAGCCATATTTCCACCTGTCCCTATCTTCATGATATTTACAAAACGGAATGCGGTTAGACGGATCAGCCTTGGATTATCTCCCATCTTGTCATAGTCGAGCCTCTTATCGAAATGCTGGCTTCCTTTATCGGTATATTGTTTAATGCGTCCTACGACACTCTTGACATTTTCATCTTTTTTAAAACCACTTAATATATATTCTATCCACCCCTCCCCCGGAATACAATCGTCATCCATGAATGCGATATAATCTGTTGTGCATTTAGATATCGCAAAATTCCGCTTCGTTGATAAACCGCCCATCTTTTCATTAAAATAGTACATATCAGCCAGATTACTGCTTATGGAGATCCCCTCGTTACCCGAATGGACAATAATTAATTTAACATCATTACCGCGAAATTTCTGACACTCCTTGATAGTATCCAATAGCAGGAAATTTTTATTATGTGAACACACGGCTATCGTTAACGTTTTTGCCATATGCTATTCCCCTAAATAACAAATTTTATACAAATTTTCAGTTAGGATACCCCAATCGTAATTTAACACACTCATGAAAGCATTATTCTTAATTTGTGAACGCAAGCGATCGTCTTCTAAAATCCTGCTCATACCTTTCGCGAAATCCTCTGCGCTATCACTGGCTATTACCGCGTTTACGCCATCCTGTAATATATCAAGATGGGCGTCGGTATCGGTCGCCACCACCGGTAGACCTGCCGCAAGATATTCAATAGTCTTTAAGGGAGGCTGAATATTGTAAGAACTTGTCTTAGGTATATACGCCAATCCTACATCAGCGCTCTTCAAAAATGATGGAATCTTTTCATAGGAGACAGCTCCTAGAAAAAATATCTTATTCTTGATAATTTCCGGATCGGCTTTCTTACTTAGCCTTTCAATATCCTTTTTGCTACCTCCAATAAAAAAAAGTTTAATATTTTTATCTCTGTGTTCGGCGATAACGATTTTAAAGGCCTCTATTATATTTTCTAAACGCCTGATCTTATCAAGTTTTCCGACATATACCAATATAAGATCTTTCTTTCCAACGGGAAACTGTTCCCAAACTGACCTATCAGTTCTCGCGTACCGGAACCTTTTTATATTAACCCCCAAAGGAATAACTCTGACTTTTTCCGCCAACTTGCCTTTGAATAACTTATCTTTCATTCGCGCGTTTAAAACATTAATTACATCAAAGAATGCTGATTCCATCACGGCTAAATTATCATATAAAAAACCTTTTAGCCCTCCCTCTTTAGTGACTGACTGAATGTCCAATATCCATTTTTTATGTTGTTTTCTACAAAAAATCGGCAGCAAAGAGACGCCTGGAAAATTAAATACATGGACTATATCAAACCGCTCTTCTCCTAATATTCTTATCATTTTTAATAAAAAAATTATGTGGGTAAGTTTCCTAAACAGAAAATCTCCACACACATCTATTACTTTACAATTAGCGCTGCCAGGCAAATTGTCTTTATGATGACGCACGTATACGGCGACATCATGTCCTTTCCCGCTTAAAATTTGTGAATATTCATAAAGCGGCGTGAGCACGCAATGCGGCGCGTAAAATCCAAAATCTATTAAACATATTTTCATGATATTTGTTCTCTATTGCTGAAATAACCGCCCAATAGCCAAAACATACATCCAAACGCGTCGTAGTAGAAAGAACCATCGTAAAGGATATTAATGGTCAAAACCAGAACTAAAAGACCAAAAAAAACGGCATGGGATTTCATACGGGAATCCTTTGCTCTCCGGTATACCAGTGACGAACATCTCCAAAGCTTAAATACTATTAAAAAGAATAGTAGGGTACCCAAAAAACCTTCTTCCCATAGGATTTTACTCAAAAAAACAAGGTCAATTTTTAAATAAAAATATTTCTCATAATATGCCCCCATCCCGCCGGGGATATTGCTTAGGGATGCATTCCCTATCCCGGTGCCCATCAAAAAATGGAAAGCGTTCTTAGAAATGCTGGCTATGGCAAATGTCACCGCGGAAAGCCTGTTTAAGCCTCCCACGTTCAAATTATAAGAATCTTTGTAAAGATATTGATATAACCAATCCCTGGAAAATAAATCTTTTATATAGAAGCCGGGGACAATAGCGGAATATATGGAGACCAAAGAAAATAACAAAAAGATACCTAACAGAATGATAAAAAATGCTTGGAATGGCTTTTTAACTAAAAAATATTTATAGATATAAATTAGCAATATAGGAAAAAGAAAAAATACTACTTTTGTTTGGTTTATAAAAATAGGGACGAATAATAAAAGAGAAAGTGCGATCGCCTTCCATTTGGCAATGATGCCATTTTCAGCAATAATCAACAAATAGCCTACCATTAAGAGCTGGAATACCGTTAAAATCCCCGAGCCCCCCAATGAAAATAGTCCTCCCACGGCATCAAAATCATGATAAAGAAAGAATTGTCCTATGGCAACGGGCACATTTAACACAGCTACTAAAATCAAAAATCTAAATAGCCCAGTGAGCGATTTTTTATTATTCAGATAAAATCGCGCAACGAAAAAAAGAGGTATATATTTAAAATAATTTCTGAGTCCGCAAAGAAATACGGTTAAAGAAACCCTGTTAACGATTGAAGATACTATGCACAAAAAAATCAAAACAAACAAGAAGATGTCTATTTTACTACCTTTTCTGGATACTTTATGCATCGCGATATCAACGCATACCCTAAAGGCAAGAGTTACGAGAATAAGATCGGTGACCCACAGGATTTTTTTCCCTATAAAAGGGAAATAAACGCTGACCAAAGAACTTAGGATATAGACGTTTATAAGTATAAACCAAAAGGCGATCCGTGGATTCAAAAAAGCAAATATTGATAAAAATAGGCCTAAAAGAATGGCATAGATATAGAGATTACCAAAAAGGATAGAAATAGAAATTATAAATGCTAATAAAATGACAATGTAAATCCGATCTTTAGCAAAATTTGTAAGCATATTTCTCAAAAGAATATTTATCATGTAAAGATTTTGATTACCTAAAAACCTTCTTTATAATGCCAAAGATGGTGAATAAATCCTCCCGTGCGGAAAAAAGCATCAAAATGAAATACGCGATACTACCAAGGGCAATATTAAATAAGAGAAGGTATAAAGCCATTATCTGCCTACATTGCTGTATCAAGGCATGGCTTGCCAGCCAAATAATTCCGATAAGCATGAAATAAATAAGGCTATAGCGCAGGAACATCAAAAGAAAATTCAATAGCTTTGCATTTAACAATTTATTGGCATAATAAAATATAGGAAATGCAATGAGCAAAGAATATAGTAGTATAGATGCCGCTACCCCATTAATACCGAAACGGACACCAAACAATAAAATCACAAATAATAAAATAAGCCTAAGGAAAGCGATCTTCAAATATAGATCCGATTTCCCCTTACTCAGGAAAATAGAGAAAACCGGCGACAACGCTGCCTGGATAAATCCATAGAAACACATTATCTGGATAGGTAAAACAGCGGGCAGCCATTTATCGCCATAAAAAACAGTCACGAATTCTTTGGCAGATACAAAAATTATCGCTAAAAACGGAATAACAACCGCCATAATTATCTTAGTGGTATTTTGATAAGCTTTCTGCATACGTTCATTATCTTCCTGAATAAGGGAAAACGCCGGGAATGTAACATTCGATATTTGTGAGGCTATCTTCGTCTGAGGATGAGAAACAGTATTAAAAGCAAGATTATAAAATCCAAGCTTAATTGCTCCCAAGAATTTACCAACCAAAAGATTGTCTATATTATTTATGATATTGCCCACAATCAATACGCCTGTACAATTGACAGCGTAACTGAACATTTCCTTGAATTTCTTAATATTAAATACAAACAGCGGACGCCATTTATAAAGGACCCAGATCGTTAACGCCCAGGTAAGCTCGCGCACAATAGTTCCCACCACAAAAGACCAAACACCAAATCCTTTAAAAGCTAAAACACATGCGGTGATCCCAAACATTATTTCTGCAAAAATATTTCTGATAGCGATAGGCCGGATATTCAAATCCCTTGTAAGAATGGCTACTTGCATAGAGGCAAGAGGAGTGAATAAAATACCGATTGAAACGATCGGGATTATTTTGGCGACTAAGGGATTGTTAAAGAATCTACCTATGAAAGGAGCGGTAACCAGAGAAAATAAATAAAGCACCATAGCTATGAAACAGATGCACCAAAATGCTGTACTCTTATATTCTTCATCTATATCTTTTTTATATATTAACGTGGCCTGAAAACCCCATTCTCTCAGAGGCGCGATAATTTCGGTAAAGACTAAAACCATGCTGAACAACCCGAAATCCTCCGGACTTAGCAACCTTGCCAAAATTAATATGACAAAGAACTTGATAAACTGCTGGAAGAACTGGGCCACGATATTCCAAATCGCCCCTCTCCCTGTTTTTCTTACTAAATTATCAGTCATGTTTTTCGTCTGATGTAGGAATATTGCAGTATTTTAGAAATTCATCTAAAGATTTAAACATCGGACTGTGACTTTGCTTATATAATTCATAATGATCTGGACTGGATTGGTTCCGGACGTTTATCCCCGCTTTTTCAGCTTCTTCTGCAGTCGAAAATAAAAAGAAAAACTCTTTAAAATCAGATATTTTTGGCACCCTGTTCTTTCTTCTATATATAACCAAGGCATTTATTTTAGCTTCTTCGAGCTGCCTTTCTTTATATTTCTTATATAATTGATCAACAGACATAATCACTTTTGCCGGATTTCCAGCAACGACTGAATTATCAGGAACATCTTTCGTCACAACACTGCCGGCTCCTATTACGCAATTATTCCCTATCTTGACATTCTTCAAAATGATGCTTCGAATGCCTATGAATACATTATTTCCTATAGTAACCGGACCAGCTGAGCCAAATATCTCTCCAGGATGGATTTCTCTTAAAACGCACCAATCGAAACCATGCGTTAAAATTATACAGCCAATGGCAATATTAACTTTATCGCCTATGGTAACAAGTTCCGGTCTCGTTAAATCGACTACAGTCGTACTAGGAGAAAAAAAGATGCATTCCCTGCCAATACTAATGCCTTTTTTTCTTAAATATCTTACATAAGTATCGTTATTGACATATGCCAACTTTAATTCTAAAGAAGTTACTATTTTATTCTTTAACCGGGAAATAATTTTAAATATTCCAGCCATTTTATCCCCCTTGTGGCGCCATCGGTTTTTTCTAAAATATCGGTCAGACCTTTTGCCTATAGCGCGAAATATCAATGCCTGTGAGCTTAAAAATAACGTGCTTTATTATTTTTCTAACCGCGATCTTGATGCATTCGTACATATAGGCAATACTCAAGATCGGGTCATCTGATGATAAAAATGCTTCTGTTGCATTACCTTCGGATAGAGACTTCGACTGGTGCATAAATGAAATATAATACGGCGATGAGCGATCCAGGCCATATCTGGCCCAATAGCCGATCTCGCGCCGTAAATCAAACCATTTAGTTTTATCTATTCGATGCCTTTTTTCATGTCCGATTTTCCCCGCAAAATCTTCGTATTGCCTCAATACAAGATTATTACCGCTAAAGGTTGTAATGCTGATCCATTGATTTGCCCTGGGATTAAATTCTATAAATTTAAACTTACCGTCTCTTTGATCATATTTGAATTCAAGTTCTCCCAGTCCTCTATAGTTTGTTGCATTCACAAATTTTATCGTATAATCTTTGATTACTTCGCAATGCGCAATTTCGCCAAAAGAACATACCCCAAAATCTGCAGGAAGCTGTCTTATTTTTCTTGATACTGTAATATCACTCATATGTCCTTTTTGATCAACATAGAATTTAGTTTCGTAGAAATGTTGGCATCCTCCGGGGATCTCTTCTTGGGCAATAATTTCAAAACCCTCGCCTAGTGCCTTGTGGCATAAAGCTGCCAGTTCTCTTTTATTTAAAACTTCCAATGCTTTTGCGTCTTTATATATATCAGAAAACTCTTCAATCTTGCTTAGGCCGCCTTCTTTGATAATAAAATGAGCCAACGGTTTAACGACGGAGGGGAATGGAAGATCAGCATTACCGATATCTTCTATCGTTGACGGCATAATAGTATCAGGAACCGGAATAGCAAGTTGCTTAGCAATACAAAACATCGTCCATTTATTGAATGCGACATCTATTGTTTTGTCATCAAGATACGGGTAATAGTAATATTGACTCAGTGCTTTCTTATTTAGCAAAATGAGAGCAGTTACTATATCGAGAGCTCCAAAAAATACAGATTTTTCATTTTTCTTGCCTAATGTTATAAGAAAATCAACAAAACCGTTGGGGTCTCTTATAGGATCGGGACATAGAAGAGACTTGAATTTGTTGGAAAAAGCAGCAAAATGTTTTTTATGATTTAAACCGATAATCGGGACACCGGCAAGATATAAACTTTTTATCACGCCAAAGCCACTAGGGGCTTCATATGGATATACAACAGCAGCAGGAATCATATTCTCTCCTAATCGCCAGAAAACATTGTAGTGCAAAAGAACCTAGATCAAGCTACCGATTTATATTTTAGTGCGATGTAATTATCAATTTCTGCTGCTGAAATTCTATAGCCACCGCGGCGGCCCTCTTTATAGGCCCTTATCTTCTTCTTTCTTATAAGGGAACGCAAATATTCCTCGCTTATCCTTAAAAGATTTGCGGCTTCTTTAGTCAATAGTAATCTTTTTTCCACCATAGCTTACCTCACTTAATTGGATATTTGTTTTTTGTTACAATTTAATTTATTTTATTGCAATATATCAACCGCATAAAAAACCAGATTGACCATCTTTTTGTCAATCTGGCCGCAATGGCTAAATTTAACATATATTTATAGGGTTGTCAAGGTAAGGCGAGGTTGCTTATCTAGTGGCTCGTGCTTGGGCGGTATTAGAATAAGCTGAATTACCTGAGCTGTTATAGGCGTATACTTTATAATAATAAGTCGTGCCCGCATTCAAGCTAGAATTAGTGTAGGTAGTTACGTTGGCTGATACAATAGCAACCTGGGTGAATGTAACTTTATTAGTGCTTCGCATAACCTTAAATCCGGATTCATTATTTGATTTATCCTGCCAAGACAACTTAATCCTTTTTGATGAAAGAGCGGCTGCTGTTAAATTTGCAGGAGCACTTGGTGTGGTTACAATACTCGAAGTGGTTCCACTCACAGAAGAGGATTTTGAAGAAACCGCACCATGATTATCCACTGCTTCGACTTGGTAAGAATATGTAGTGCCTGACTGCAGGCCGGTGTCAGAATAGCTGGTTAGCGTAATCGGGGTTGCGTTTAAAGGCGTGGTAGAAGAATTACGATAGATATTGTATGTTACCGTATCGCCCACATCAGGGTCAGTTGATGCAGACCATGTAAGATTAATCTGACCCTGATTTATCGCAGTAGCTTTTAAACCTTGCGGCGTGGCTGGTGGGTCATTAACCGCGGTTACCGTAATCGATACTGTGGCGATATTAGAATCGGCTTTTCCGTCATTGGCTTTAAAGGTAAAGGAATCAGTTCCATTGTAATTAGTATTGGGTGTATAGGTAAGATTTGCACCTGCGCCTGCGCCTGAAAGCGCGCCGTGCGCAGGCTGCGTGACAATAGCAAAAGTTAAGGTATCTCCATCCTGGTCAGAGGCAGTAAGGATAATGGATTGAGCGGTATCTTCAGCAGTAGTAACAGACTGATTATTGGCAATAGGAGGATTATTAGGTTGCGCCAGCGTTGTTGCACTTACAATGGAGGATTTTGATGAAGCTGCGCCATGGTTATCCACTGCCCCCACCTGATAAGAATAGGTGGTGCCTGTAGAGAGCCCTGTATCAGAATAGGTAGTTCCCATAAGTAAAGACGCGTTCAACGGTACGGATGAACCATTACGGTAGATGTTATAGCTTACTGTATCACCCACATCCGGATCATTTGCCACAATCCAAGATAAGTTAACCTGGCTCTGGCTTATGGCAGTTGCTGTCAGGCCTTGCGGCGTGGCCGGTGGATGATTAACAGGAATTATAGTAATATAGATATTAGCAGGGCTTGAATCAGAAGTCCCATCATTTACCTTAAAACTAAAGACATCATTGCCATTATAATTAAGATTAGGCGTATAGATGAGATTGGGCGCAGTGCCACTAAGCGTTCCATGAGCAGGTGGCGTTACTATGCTATAAGTTAAAGGATTGTTCTCCGGATCAGTACCGGTAAGAGTGATAATTAAGGAATTGTCCTCATTTATGGTGAATAATTTCTCATTGGCAACAGGCGGCTGGTTAGCGGCAACAGTATAGGGATAAGCTCCTATATCAACTCCGTTGTATCCTGCTTTTATTGCCGGGGAACCGCTTTGCAAATGATAATCCGCAGTAAGCAACGGATTGGCTGAGATTGAATGTGCATCCTGCCCTGAAGCTGCCTGCCAAGAAGAAAGAGTAATGTAGTTTGTCCCGTCGCCTAATCTCCCTGCTATCGTATCGTTGTAATATTCATTATAGTCAACGGTGAAATTAGCTACATCGCCAGCCTCATAAAACCAAATGCCATATCTTTTAGCTACTGAAAATATGTTATTCCGTATGAAAAAGTTTGTGCAGGTGCCAGAATTACCCCATGTTATCAAATGGACTCCGTAGGTCGGTTCTATCCAAGTCTGGTTATATCCCCAATCATATCCTGAATTTAGTGAAGTATTATTTTCTACATAAATTCCGTCCGTTGAAGCTGTTGCCCCAGCAATGTTGTAATAACTGAAAAAATCATCGCAATTAACCGCTATGTTATTCTTGACATAGATATTTGAGAAAACACATCCGGTATCATCTCCTTCAATGTTTACGCAATACCAGAAAATATTATCAAAATAATTCTTTTCTATCGTTAGATTATTGCAGTTACTATAAATATTTACAGCTTCCCCCACCCTTACCCTATAATCACCCTTGTCATCTCCACCTCCTATATAAGAAAAATGGCAGTTGCGAACAGCGCTGTGGGCGGAACCATAGAAAACAATCCCTAACCAAGCCCCATAGCGAAGATCAAGACCATCAAATATATTGTAATTTACTCCTGTTGCGTCAATAATATTCTGCTTTAAGGCACATTCAATATTCGTGTAATAAGTAGCTGGGTTCCCTATTGAGTAAAGATACAATTTATTAGTGGGGAATTCGTAAAAAAAGTACCCTTGCGTATTACAGGCTGTTTTCGACCTTTGTTTATTGCCTATAATGGCTTCGTTATTAAATATTAAGTTCCCTACATCAACAAGAAGATTTTGCGGAGCAGCTGCAGGCAGGGTATATTCTTTAGGCGGAACAATAAACCCTGCAACGGGAAATGGAGAAGCACCTTTTACAATACGGAACTCGTCTATATATCCATTAAAGAAAGCACCGGGAGCGCCACCATTATTTAAAGCGCCTATATAAAGTGCGTGTGCTACATTGGGAAACGAAAAACCAGTAAGGTCTAGGATAGGTCCGAGTATTTTCCCGCTTTGGAACATAACAAAACTATTATTCTTTCTTACGATAGCAATATGATACCAGGTATTAGCGGATATGGTTGTATTGTATACAACTGTTCCAATATAACCACTCTCAGAGAATTGCCATTGATAAGTCCCAGCGCTATTATGAAGCCCCAGGGAAACTCCATTATAACTATTATCCAACTGGCTAAAAACCGTCATAGAGCTTCCGGTTGCGGGTATCGTAGAAAACCTCACCCAGAAATCTATGCAAAAATCTCCTGAACCAAAGGCAAAATCATCGCTGTCCGGGAAAGAAATATAATCAGAAGTTGCAGAGGCAAGCAGTATAGATGCCGAGCCAAATTCTTTCTGTGCGGTCGAGAGTTGAGCCGAACCACTAAAGGTCGCAGTTCTTCCGTTTGCATCATCCGAAGTGTAATTCGTTGCTCCATTGGTTCCGTTAAAATGACATAATAGTTTTGTCTGTGAGGAAGGGGCCGACCAATCAGGAGACACGCTCCAAAGATTATTTCCTTCATCTACCCAATCGGAAGTTGATATTTTCTGGATACTTCCTAATAACTTCGGTAAATCACCAGTTCCATAAGCCCCATAGGTTATATACCCGCTGCCGGCAGAACCGCTTTGAGGAATTAACTGCTCCCGCCAAATTTCTCCACTTTTGAATAAAACAGAGTCTCCCGGATACAAAACTAGAGTATTAACCTTAGATATGGTTTGTAACGGAGTTGACTCTGACAGGCCGTCATTGGTATCGCTGCCTGCCTGGGAATCAACATAATAAGTAGCTCCCCAGGCAAGAGTGCAGCAACCTAATAATAAGGTAAGGATTATTATTCCTGTAAAGCGCGTTTTCATTTTTCTTCCTATGTTTATGAAAACAAAAAAGCCCTAAAGGTCACCTTTAGGGCTTAAAATACAACAAAAAACCATGGGGGGTACCCATGGCCTCTCTACCCCTTTGGCAGCCCAGCCTCCCCCGCCACCGGCGAGGGACTGAAGCTTTGCGCCCCCAGGTTACCCTGGGTTTGCCTTTGTCAGTTGGTAATAACTAAATTGTCAACCTACATGCATTTGTTCAACAAAAGTATAACATATTCCCGGGCATTTTCAAGGTGGACAATAAAAATATTATTCCCCCTCTCCCGGGCACAAGCGATTCTGTAATTTCGTAAGGACCTTCTTGTATTTTTCATGAATCAGGGCGCGGTCGAAATCCCGGAACCCCTGAAGCATTTTGTCCCTCCTTGAATAATTTGTTACTACTTCAATTTATCTGTAATTTGATATAATACCCCACCTGCGGTCTCGGGCCGCGGCATCATAAATCTTCTGGCGGAAACGGCGACTTGCGTCGATTTATCCGATACCCGCGTTAGCTTTATCGTAACGCTTGAGCCGTCTGCGGTACCGGTAATTATTCCAGCACCCTTATCTGCCCTCTCGACTCTACCCATACTCTGCAGCGCACGCAGGGCTGCCTCATAAACCGTATCAATGGGGAATTCCAGCTTCTGTTGCGCGTTGTCTTTTCCCGTAAGCGTGGTAAATACTGTTATGGGGATAAAACCGACCCCGGTAAGGAGTGCTGCCCCATAAACCGTAGCCCCTTTTATCCCGGCGGCCTTCATCGGCTCTGTTAAAATAATAAGAGCCAATTGCTCGGCGCTAGTTATATTTTTGAAAGATTTCTTAAAGTTAATGTCGTATACTTTTATCTCGGGCTCTGGACCTATGCTAAAATCTTTAGACACGAGCCTGCCTATACCAAGGTTAAGTATATCAATCTGCATCGGCATCTGTTTGGCGGACTTACCTCCTGCTTTCTGCTGGGACACAGCCAGGGAATCCACGTTAAGCTTTCCTTCCTTATTCTTCTCCAGGCCAATCTCCTTTAACTGCACCTCGACTAGAGGAAGATGTAATTTACCTTTAAGTAAAGACGCCAAGTCGTATTTTACGGCTAACTCCGGCATATCTAAAAGTATATTCCTTGTGAAACCTTGAGGATTGTACATCTTAAAATCGGTAATACGCACTGACTGTTTAAGTATCCCCAGGGATAACCAGCCGATAGTTACCTTAGCGCCCGTAACTTTAGAGGCGACCGCAGATACCGCGGATTTAATGATGAAATCCTTGGCAACTAAAAGCACCACTAAGCAGACAATAACTATAAGCACAATAATAAGAAGCGGCTTTTTCATGGGTATCCTCCTTTAATAATTCTCTGCCAGCACCTCATAAAATGACTGCGGGTGCTTACAGGCAGGGCAATCTTGCGGCGGTTGGGCGCCTTCAAAGATATAGCCGCAATTAATACAGTGCCATTTCACCGGAGATTTCTTCTTGAATACCTCTTTGTTTTCAATATTGCTGATTAACTTGCGGTAACGCGCCTCATGAAACCTCTCAACCTTTGCCACCTGCTCAAAAGAGCGCGCTATCTCCGGAAAACCCTCCTCATTGGCAATGCGGCCGAAATCCTGATACAGGGTTGTCCATTCCAGCTTTTCCCCCGCTGCCGCTAATTCAAGGTTACTCTTTGTATCGGAAATCTTGCCTGCCGGATACATGGCGGTAATCTCAACATCTCCGCCTTCAAGGTGTTTAAAGAAAACCTTGGCGTGCTCTTTTTCATTCTCGGAGGTTTCGATAAAGATATTTGCTATCTGTTCGTAACCCTCTTTACGCGCGGCGCTGGCGAAGTAAGTATAGCGGTTACGCGCCTGTGATTCCCCGGCAAATGCCGCAAGAAGGTTTTTCTCGGTTTTTGTGCCTTTGACTGATTTCATATTTCTTTCCTCCTTTTAAAATAAGCCATGCCCTTGGCGTATTGATTTTGGCATACCCCTGGTGCTTATGCCAAAATCACACCGAGCTATGCTCGGTGCTGGCTTATTTTACTCCGCACTATGTGCGGAGCTTTAGTTTACTTAACCAGAGAAACTATGTATTTCTTTACCATCCTTATAGGATGATACGATAACTTTGATTTTCTTAAATTAAGCGCTATTCTACAGGATGCCTTAACTCCCAGTAAGAATCCTCATTTATTTTTTAAGATGGAGTAACCTTGCGTTAATTGCGACAATTACAGTGCTTAAAGACATAAGTAACGCGCCGAAGGCAGGGCTTAATATAATGCCCTGTTTATAGAATAACCCAGCGGCAAGCGGTATGGCAGCCGCGTTATAACCTGTTGCCCAGATAAGATTTTGCACCATTTTATTGTACGTTGCGCGGGCGAGAATTAAAATTGCCACCGTATCAAGCGGATTATTTTTTACGAGAATTATATCTGCGGTCTCTACCGCCACATCCGTTCCGCTTCCTACGGCAATTCCCACATCTGCAGCAGCTAATGCCAAAGCGTCATTTACTCCGTCACCTGCCATGGCAACAACCAGCCCTCTTGACTGTACTTCTTTTACCTTCAGGGCTTTCTCCTTGGGTAGGACCTCTGCGAAATATTCATCGAGGCCCACCTCTTCTGAAACCCATTGCGCAACCCGCCGGTTATCTCCGGTAAGCATCATGCATTTAATTCCCATACTTTTAAGCATACTGATTGCTTTTTTTGATTCAGGACGCACGATATCAGCTAGGGCAATTGCGCCTTGCAATTTTTCATCAATCACAACAAAAACAACGGTCTTGCCCTGCGCAGCAAAAGGTTTGATTTTTTCCTCATCAAAAGAAATATTATTTTCCTTCAAATATACGGTGCTTACTACTTTGACTGCCTTACCGTTGACCCAACCTTCTGCTCCTTTTCCGGTAATCGCCTTAAATCCCTCTACCGGGAAAATGCTTTCGGCCGAAGAAGTAATACCTTTTGCAATAAGATGCTCTGAGCGCGACTCTACTGATGCCGCATATTGAAGAAGTTCATCCTCTTTTATACCTTGCGAGAAAATAACCGTGTCTGTCACTGCGAACTTTCCCTGAGTCAGTGTCCCTGTTTTATCAAAGATTATCGCCTGTATTTTGCGTGCTTTCTCAAAGGCAACCCTATTCCTTATCAATAAGCCATTTCTTGCCGCAAGAGAGATAGAAACAGCTACCACAAGAGGTATTGCAAGGCCCAGCGCATGCGGGCAGGTAATAACCATGACGGTTACAGTCCTTTCCAGAGCGAAAGCAAAATCTTTATGAAGTATTGCAAGCCACGCCAGGAGCGTAAATGCCCCCGCCGTTAAAGCAACCACGGTAAGCCAGAACGCAGCGCGGTTTGCCAGGTCCTGAGTATGAGATTTACTCTCCTGTGCCTCTTTAACCAACCTTAGCATCTGCGAAAGAAAAGAATCCTCTCCTACCTTTTGGGCTTTAATCGTTAACGAGCCCTCGCCGTTAATGGAACCGCCGATAACCTGAGCCCCTTTATCCTTTAAGACCGGAGCGGACTCGCCGGTAAGCATTGACTCATCAACCGAACCCTCCCCCTCTATCACTTCTGCGTCAACAGGGATTTTCTCGCCCGGCTTAACAATTACCGTATCTCCGGCCTCTATCTCCCCTAAGGCAACTTCTTTTACGCTGCCGTCAGGCATAATCTTATGCGCGTGAGCAGGGAGAAGTTTTACAAGCTCCTCAAGCGCACTTGATGCGCCCATAACAGACCTCATTTCAATCCAATGGCCCAAGAGCATAATATCTACGAGCGTAACCAGCTCCCAGAAGAAAACCTTGCCGCTTAATCCGAATACGACTGCAGAGCTGTATACATATGCAGTCACAATCGCAACCGCGATAAGGGTCATCATCCCGGGCTGCTTTTGCGCCATTTCATCGTATAGCCCTTTCAGGAAAGGCCATCCGCCGTAGAAGAAAACAAAGGAAGAAAGTATGAAAACGACAAACGTATCTCCGGGAAACCTGATTAGTCCGCCCAGGCCCAGAAAATCCTGAATCATCGGAGAGAGTATAAGTATGGGAATAGTAGCGGCCATGGATATCCAGAAGCGCCTTTTGAAGTCGGCGACCATTTGTGCGTGATGCTCTCTATGCCCAAAACCTGAACTCATATCACAGCAACCGGATTCCTTTTTTCCGCCTGCCTTTGCCTTAAGGAATTTATCCCGACAGTGATTACTGCAGAAAAAGTAACTCCTGCCATCCTGCTCTAACTTTACGGCCTTATTTTCTTCTACTATCATGCCGCATACCGGGTCTCTTGGCATAACCGCATACGCTCCTTAAATTAATATTATATAAATATTTTTGTATTATTGAATTACCTAAATCCACCCTCTCCTGACTTTTTTCTACCCCAGAAGAAGGTGGAATTACATATGGAATCGCTTTGGAAGGATATAAACTGGATTCTTATTTGTATTTATCGGCAATGTCTCCGGCTATGGGCAGCTTAAAAAGCTCTCCCTGATACGCCTTAAACATCAGTAAAACCCAGAGGATTATTTGCGCAATCCACAACAAGGTAGCAATGGTATAGCCGATATAATACATGAAACGGAACATAACACCCAGCACAAGGCTTAAGATAAAAAGGCTGCCGAAGGTAATAATCGACTGCATCGCGTGGAAACGCACGAATTTATTCTCTTTTTCAATCAGGTAAAAAATAATCCCGGTGATGAACCCAAGAAGATAGCTCAATAAACCGGCGACATTCGCCTCGATACCTGTCGAGGTCTTGCCTAAATCCTTCTTTTCCATAACTGCCTCCTTTGTTGTTTGTAATATTATAGTATAAGAAATAAATTAATTCTATCCTTTACTCCTTGGGCGCTTATTGCGCAGTGGCCTTGGTTTTAGTTTTAGGCGGCTGCTGCTGGGCCTGAGCTTCAGCTGCTTGTTGAGGACGGACGATGGTTATATTTTTTATCGTCTCTTCCTGTTTTGCGCCTGCCTGGAACGAAAGCTTTAAAGGAATTACATCTGTCCCGGGTATGCTGCTTACTGCCATAGGGATATTCAGTTGAAGGTCCCCAGGGTTAAAGCTGGCAAAAGTCTGTGAAAATATTTCGGTAGTGCCGGCAAGTATTTTTAGAGTGGCATTGGCAATAGCATGATTAATTCTTACTGCGCAAACAAGGTTTATGGTACTAGTGGTGCCTCTGACTATAGTACCGCTAGGCGTGGTAAAACTTATAATTTTGAAATCCGGCAGCGCAATCGTAGAAAAAGTTACGTTTTTAGTTTCGGTTTTAATCGCATTACCGGTAGTACTATTAGCCAACAAAGAACTGGTGAGCTCAACGGTATAGTTATGTCCGTCGATTAAATGTGTCAAGTCCAAAGTGACCGGAGAAGCCAATACATGCAGATCCTGATTTAGGATTTGAGTGTTCGTAGTTGTGTCTCTTAAAACAAGTTGGTGCTGAAGAATCTTAGAGGTAGAGTTAATATTAAGTTTTGCATTATTACCCGTAATATTATCCACTGTGGCGCTCAAGCCTATAACAGGCTGAGATGTAGTAAAAACCCCTTCTTTGGCCACTACGGTATTGCCGGAATTATCCTGCAGCACGACTTTGTATTTATAAGTTGTGGCAGGGCTCAGGCTGATCAGGTCGAAATAAAATGAGTTTTTGTTTGTTTTTGCCGGCGTCTGATAAAGATAATTTGCGCTTGACTGCTGACCAAACTGCACAAAAGCAGAACAAGTGTTTTGAGTATCAAAAGAGATCGTGGCCTGAGTAGCATATATACCGAGAACGCTTACGTCACCTGAAAGCGCTGGTGGCGTATGCGGCAGGCGTATTTCAACATTTTGCATCTTTGAGCCGCGGGACAGAGTCATAGAAGTTGAAGCATAAGGTGTATAATTATCTTTACTGGCATTTATAGTGAACTGCATTGGGTTTTGGTCATACATTTCTACCACAAAAGAAAAAGCTCCGCTAGAATCCGTATTGGTTTGTGCGATAGTCGGGGTTACGGTCTGGGTTGTGCTTGCTCCAGAACCATGGCCCACATGGTCAGCTGATTGCGAAGTAGTAGATGCGGTGGTTACGGTAGTAGAGGGGCCTAAAAGTTTAACCGATGCTGAGGAGATCCCTGTTTCGGAAGCCGCTTCTTTAACACTTCCGGAAATATAAATCTTCCCGTCAGCTAAAGTAAAGTCTAAAGGAATAATTTGTCCTGCGGTAAGACTGGGGGTGGTTGTAGAAGAACCAAGGTAATTATATTTCTTTGCGGTAATTGTATATGTTCCGGGATTTACCTCTACTGCATACTGGCCGGTTGCGCCTGTAGTAGCAACCACTTGATCCGTGCCATTTAGACATATATTTGCTCCGGAAAGCGCATTATTCTGAGCGTCCTTGATTGTGCCGCCGACAATGGCTGTGGTGGGCTGCGTAACAATGGAGTAAACGCCCTGCTTGGCAACATCACTGGGCTGGCCGGAAACCATGCGATAGGAATAAACCATGTAGTAATAGGTTGTGCCAGGGTTGAGGCCGCTCACCGTTATAGTGTGGCTTGTGGTCTCAGGGTAATAATTCCCCGTATAGACGGAAACAGTATGCTGGGCGCCGCCGGTGGATCCGTTCGGATCAATAGTAGACTCTGTGCTATAGAACATGATTGTGCGGGCATTAAAAGAAGTTGTCCAGTTAACCGTGATACTGTTCGTAGTGGAGGTGGCAGAAACATTACTAA
>JBEKHW010000027.1:0-23818 GCA_050012075.1 Candidatus Omnitrophota bacterium
TAAAGGAACTTGAAATTTCCGAACAAGATAAATCAGCGATTCTGGGTGGGAATATAGAGAAAATTTTAGCTTGATCTTTGAATGGTTTAACGGGGCCTGTCTCGGGGTATTTCTCACGGGAACGCTCGTCCCGCCCCAGCGTGGCGGGACTTCGCTCGGGTCGGCTGCGTCGCTCTCCCGCATCCGGGCGGTGGGATAAAATCGTCCTTTTAATTTAGGAGCCGGATGCGGGAACCATGCCCGCTCCTTGTCTCCACGTCCCGTTCGAAACACCCCGAGCCACCCGTTAAACAAGAATTGCTCAACGCTTTTGGGGTGGAGGAAGGTGAGGTCGCGCTCAAAACCGGCCAAGTCACCCGCTAGAAATAAAGTTTTCCGATTAGGTTGGAAAGCGTATAAGAGTTTTTAGAATGAACCCAATAGAAATGATAAGATTAGGCTACGGAATATTAGGAATATCTATTGCTTTAACCATCTTAGGCGTAATTGGCGATTTCTATGGCGGACATCTAATTCGCAAAGGAGATAACTTAAAAACCGATGCGGCCATAAACGAATTTAAAAACTCTCAATCAACACAGATTAGAGAATTAATCGAAGAATCAAGGAGACTAAACAGACCGTTTATAATTTTTAAATTTATAAAAGACGAAAAGATAGGGGGTTATTATAGAATCGAGACTTTGGGAAAAGATAAAGTTAAAGTGGTTTTTCCTGTAGAAATAATTAACCTAGGGAATTTTCCTGCATCAAATATTCATACAAGAGGATTAGAGTATGGGCCATTCATTGCTCCTGGTCCTTTAATGGATGAGATGAAGCCTACCGAATCTTATCTTACAAAAATTGAGGATGCATACCCGGCTAAACCATTGAAGAATGGAATAGAGATTGTCTTCCACCCGAAGAATCAACAAGAGTTCCTCGATTTGCTTAGAAAAGATTGGATTCAAGATTTTGGTTTTAATATTGTATATTCTCCTTTAGGCCGGCATAATGAGAAATTTAATTATTTTATTCAATGTCGTTTTCTTCAGAAAGATAGCGAGCCGACCATTGTTGTTAGTTTTGAGGTAGAGAAAAATAAAAAATGAAAGGGGTAGTTCTGTTTCCCTCATTCAGAAAAGACTACCAGAAGCCATGGGAAATTCTAGACGCATTTTTAAGTATAACTATTCTCTTTTGCCTAACAGCTATATTGGAGAGATAGAGAAAAATGCTGGATATGGTGAAGATGTGGAGGAAAATATAAAGCTGGCTATAGAAAAAACCGGCTTGTCAATTGGATACCCTGCTTGGAATTTGCTTTATTATTCATTGTTGTGCAGTCTACCAAGGAAAGATGAGCAAGAAGCAGTGGTTGTTGAAACAGGTACCAATCGAGGCTTTTCTACAATTATCTTAGCACAAGCTCTTAAGGATAGCGGTATTCAAGGTTATGTACACACCGTAGATATTGAAAAAGATCTAATAGCAAAAGCCGAAGAGAATATTGAAAAAGCTGGTCTTGGCCTAAAAGAATATGTCAAGTTTAAGGTACAAGATAGTGTAGCATTTTTAGAAGAGCTTGTTAAAACGAAAGACCATATTAATTTTGCATTTCTCGATGCTAACCATGAATATAGTAAAGTTAAAGAAGAGTTTTCGATAATTCATTCTAAAATTTTAGCTTGTAAAGGTAAAGTTTATTTTGATAATACTAGTGAAGGTGGCGTGGCAGAAACATTGCGTTTTATTAAAGATAATTATGACGGTAGCATGGTAGAGTTCAGAAATTGTTCATGGAATCCACCGGGAAATGTTATTTGGCAACCATGTGCTCAAAAAGAAATAAAATAGGGGACGGGGGGATTTTAGCGGGTGGCGAGGCATGTTTCGAGCGGGTGGGGTGTATAGGATTTTCGGATTTTGACGGAGAGGGCATTAGTTCTCATGAGAAAAACTGATTTATTTATATCTATAATAGCGTTGATAGGATTATTATTATCAAAAAGTTATGCCATCTTCTTTGCTTTGTTGGCTCTTGATGTAACCGTTATTCTTTTGATCTACTTTGCGAAGAAGAATCCTTATGCCTACTGGGTTCAGGTAGTGTTTGGGATGCACGGGCCAAGGACAGATACCAAGTATATGGTTAAAGAAGAGCTTTTTCAGTCAGCATCACAATTTTTTAGATGGGCGTTCAATATCCTTCTTATCCTTGTGCTCGTGCTAGCTTTGATAAATAAATTTAAAGAAAAACTTAATCCGCCTGTTATCTTGCTTGCTCTATTTTTTATGGTATTTATATTGTTCCTTACAGCGCTAGGCGGTGGAATATATTCGCTAATAAGAGGTATATTCAAGAAGAAATACGATGAGTAATAAACCCATATTTAATCCAGAAGAAGCAAAATCGCTCATTGGTAAATATTGTCTCATTGGTTTAAATTATTGTGACCATCAGGGGAAACCTCTTGAGAAGAAACAGTTGCACGGGGATATTATCAGGGCTAATGAGAACGAAGGCGTTGTTCTAAAACTTAGAGGCTCAGGCGAAGAATTTAAGTTGCCTCCTGATTTAAAAGCATTTAAAAAGGCCGAGCCTGGTGAATATAGGTTAAAGTCAACGGGAGAAACAATCATCAGCCCAGACTTAATTGCTACTTGGGATATAAACAAGCCATCTTTGGAATAAGGGGATTGAGGGCGAGGGGGTATCCCCGAAGTGAGGACTAAATGGTTAAAAATTTGAAGCAATATTTGAATCAGTATTTCAATGGGTTAAATATCCCAAAGATGTCATCGGATGAAGGAAGAATATTAGCGGAAGAAATAACGCGAATGGTAGAAACTTTAGAAAAAAATCCCGATATAAGCTATTCTGACCTGTGGGATAAAATACACGAATAAAGAACTAGTTTAAGAATAAAGGTGACGGTTAGATTTTAGCGGGTGGCGAGGCATGTTTCAAGCGTCCCCGCGAGAAATATGCCTCGACAGGACCCGCTAACAGCGTAAAAAGGAGAATTAAAATGCAGATGATAAAAGAGATTCATATGACGGGGAAAGACCTGACTAATATGGTGCAGTTGAGGCCTGAGGATGTGGGAAAATACGCGATAGTGCCGGGGCCAAAAGACCGGCTTGAGGCATTGCTTAAGAAAATAGAAAACCCGGTAAAGAATTTTTCTTTTATGGAATATACGATGTATACCGGTAATTTTCAGGGGATAAGAATCACCGGCATTAATGGCGGTAGATTCTCTACGGATACCTCCATAACTACCGAAGTCATCTGCAACGCCGGAATACAAAATATTATCCGCATAGGAACCTGCGGGGCGCTGGATGAGAATATGAAAGTCGGAGACCTGGTGGTAGTTGATAAGGTTATCCGTGGTGACGGGGTAACCCCTTATTATGTGGATAAAGATTTTGAAACAAAAGCCGACAAGAAAATCGCCGATACTTTATATGAGGCGGCAAAGGCAATCGGAGCAACTGTCCATCGCGGGACCTGCTGGACGACTGACGCGCTTTTAAGGGAAACAAGGGAGATTGTTGAGGCAAAAAGAAAGGAAGGCGCTATTGCCGTAGATATGGTATCCTCGACATTGTTGACTATCGCCCAGACCTATAATATCAAGGCCGGCTCAATACTGGCGATAAGCGATAATGTGATTACCGGTGAAATGGGTTTTATGAATCCGCTTTACTATATGGCAGAATCAAATTTAATCGCCATCGCATTAGAGACAGTGAAACGATTAGAAGGTAAATAACTTAGTCACAAAGCCACAAGGTCACCACGTCACAAAGTTTTACCTGTGACTTTGTGACATGTGACTTGGTGATAGGAGAACCTATGGATTTTTCACCGCTATTCTGGCCGGTAGAGTTACAAGGGAATACGATTTTGATTCTCGATGAAACTCTCCTGCCGCAGAAAGTAAAATATATTAAGGCCAGGAATTATAAGCAGGCAGTAATGGCGATTAAGCAGATGAAGACGCGCGCAGTGGGGCAGGTCCTGCTTGTAATGTACGCTTTTCTGCTTGTCTTTAACCAGAATAAGAGCCGTAAAGACATTGCAGTGATTTTGACTGAAGTTGCCGATGCCTTTAATAATGCGCGGCCGACCCTTTCCTTCAAATTCCTGACTGACGCAGTGCTTGGGATGTATAAACAGGGGATTCCCTTGGATAAAGGTATCTTGGGGTTCCTGGACGGCCTTAAAGCCAAGCGCATTGAGCAGGCAAAAGAATGCGCGGAGCTAACCAGCGATAAAGATGTGATTTTGACTCATTGTAATATCAGCGGCCTTATGCCTTTAATCGCTGAACTCTGCCGCCACCAGGGTAAATTTATAAGTTTTTTCGTTACGGAAACCCGGCCTTATTTACAGGGCAGCCGCTTAACCGCCTGGGAATTAAAGGAAGCGGGATTTAATGTTACGGTTATAAGCGATAATATGGTGGCAGAGGTAATGAAAGAGGGGAAAATAAGCAAGGTCATTGTCGGGGCTGACAACCTGGCAGAAAACGGAGATATTGCCAATAAAGTCGGGACATATCAGATTGCAATCGTGGCAAATTATTTTAAGATTCCTTTTTACGTGATTTGCCCGCCGCCTTCGATTGCAAAGACAGGGGAAGATATCAAAATCGAAATCAGGCCGGAAAAAGAACTGTTAGAGTTTTGCGGCGTCTGCATTGCGCCAAAAGGGGTCAAAGGTTATTATCCGGCATTTGATATTACGCCTAATAATTTAATCACCAAACACATTTACCTAAATATTATTAGGGACGGTTCTCAAACCAAAGGGAGAACTGTCCCTATGAAGGGACACTTCTCTGATTGAATTGAAGAACCGTCCCTGGAGGGGAAGTTGAAAAAAGAAATCATTAAGGTAGGGAAACGGCTTTATGAAACCGGGCTTACAGTAGCCAAATCCGGCAATATCAGCTGCCGTGCCGATGAAAATAATATTTTAATCACTGCTACCGGCACATTTTTAGGAGATTTAAAAGAGGAAGATATCGTAAAGGTGAATTTATCAGACGGCAGATGCCCCGATAGTAAGAAACCGAGTTCAGAGTTGCCCCTGCACACCCTGGTTTATAAAAATTCTCCTGCCAAGGTTGTAATCCACGCCCACCCGCCTTTAATCAACGGATATTTCGCGGTGAGTGGTTCCCTTAAGGCAGTAACCTTTGAGACCAAATTTTACCTCGGAGATGTGCCGGTTATAGCGCAGGAGACACCCACCGTGACAAATCCCAAGCCGGTTATCGATGGCTTAAAATCAAACAATTTAGTGGTGTTAAAAAACCACGGGGTAGTTTCTGTGGGAGAGAAATTTGAAGACGCGCTTAGTCTTATTGAGGCGTTGGAAGAGGCAATAAAGAGCGCAGCCATTGCCCGGCTTTTTGATAAAGAAGGGTTTGATAATTTAGAGAGCGCCTTAAAAGAGAACCTTACCAAGGATGATGCGGCTTACCCTATGTTTTCCAGGGAGCATATCCAGGCAATCGTGGATTTGGTAAATAAAGACGAGTTTATCTCCCAGAAGGGAAAGGAACTGGATTTGACAGTGCAGCTTGCAATTAAAATGGATGGCGCCGGTAACGCCTATAAATTTAACTTTGAAAAGGGAAAGATAACCCGCCTTGATTCTGACATAGAAGCGCCCTTTGTGATTTCTGCTCCGAAAGAAATATGGGAGCAGGTGTTTTTGGGTAAACTTGATTCCTTTGTGGCTGTGACGCAGGGAAAAATGAAATTAACAGGGCAGATGGGGCAACTTTCAAAATGGTATGTCCCCTTTACCCGGCTTTTTTCAATATTTAAGCAGGTAAAATTCAAATGAGCAAGGCCCAGAAAATAATCAATCCTTCTAACGGCGAAGTTATCTGCGAAGTTGGACTCGCGGATGAAAAGTTCGTTAGGGACACGATAGAGGTGTCGCGCGACGCCTTTGATAATGGCCCGTGGAAGAATTTCTCTCTTGAAGAGCGTAAAGGTTTTCTCATTAAAATTGGCCAGGGCATCCTGGAGAACGCGAAGGAGTTAGCGCAGCTTGAGACACTAAATACCGGTAAGCCGATTAAGGAATCTACCTTTATGGATATACCATCAAGCGCCCAAACCTTTGAACATTTTGCCAATCACCTGAATGAATACCTGCAGGAAGAAACAGTAGATATAAAAACACAGATTGCCGCTGCCCAGGCAAAACTTTTAAGGGAGCCATTGGGTGTAGCAGTATTGATTGTGCCCTGGAATTATCCTTTATTAATTGCTTCATGGAAAGTTGCCCAGGCGCTGGCAGCCGGCAATACCGTAATCTTAAAACCTTCAAGCCTGACGCCTCTCTCTGCCCTGGAATTGGCAAAGATCACTGAAAAGGCGGGTTTACCCAAAGGGGTATTTAATGTTGTTATAGGAAGCGGCCCTGATATAGGTAAGGCGCTTTGCTCTGATGAGTGCGTGGAGTTGATCTCTTTTACCGGCAGTAACAGTGTCGGCAAAGAGATAGTCAGTTATGCGGCAAAACACTCCAAGAAACTACTTATGGAGCTGGGAGGAAAATCCGCCAGTATCGTCTTAAAAGATACAGATATAGATTTGGCAGTGAACGGCTCTCTCTGTTCAATTTTTCTTAACCAGGGCCAGATGTGCACGGCGATGTCGCGCATCCTGGTAGAAGATGATATTTACGATAAATTCATAGATACATTTGTCGCCAGGGCAAAATCAATAAAGTTAGGCCCGGGCATGGATCCTGAAACCCAGATGGGGCCCCTGATTTCAGAGGCGCAGCGTAAAAAAGTGCGGGAGCATGTAAGCCTGGCCCAACAAGTAGGGGCAAGATTACTTTGCGGTGGAAAGATCCCTGAGAGCCCGGCTTTAAAGAAAGGTTTCTTTTTTGAACCCACACTGCTGGCAGATGTGCACCCAAGAATGTCTATTTTCAAAGAAGAGGTATTCGGGCCAGTTGCCTGTATTAACAGGTTTTCTAATATAGAAGAGGCAGCGAGCCTTGCCAATGCATCTAACTATGGCCTGGCAGCCTGCATCTGGACAAAAGATATGTCCCTGGCGCAGGAGTTAGGCAGGAAAATCAATGCCGGCACTATCTGGGTCAATACCTACGGGATGTTTTTTAATGAAGTCCCCTATGGCGGATTTCAGCAGAGCGGTTTTGGCAAGGAATTGGGCAGGGAGGGTTTTCTGGAATACACCCGTCTTAAGAATATCTTAACCGATAAAACAGAGAACTCCCAACCCATAGTCCGCTATTGGTACGGCTTCTAATTTAAATATGCAGATTAAAGAGCTTCTACAGCAAAAAGCAGATTCCACACCTACCAAGGCCGCGTTAATCTTTAAGGACCAGCGCATAACCTTTCAGCAGTTAAGAGATAATTCATTTCGTCTGGCAAACAGTCTTTCTAAGTTAGGTATCAGCCGGGGAGATAGGATCGCCATCTATCTGCCTAACTGGCCGGAATATTTTTACGGTTATCTTGCCTCCTGGTGCCTGGCCGCCACCTGTGTGCCTCTTGATTTTATGCTTACCGAAGAAGAACTTATCTCCTGCATAACTCACTGTGAGGCAAAGGTATTGATTGCCAAGTCAAAATCAACAGTTTCCCTTGCTAAAATTAAAGAGAGTTGTCCACAGCTGAAATATATAATTATCTGCGACCAGCAGCCAGGCGATTACCTTTATCTGGGAGAATTGCTTTCTGAGGGCAGCACAAACCCGCCGCAGGTTAATGCAGACGATAAAGACCATGCGATTATTTTTTACACCTCAGGCACAACCGGAAAACCCAAAGGCGTTTTAATCAATTATCTGCAGCTAGCCGCATCTCCCAAGGCAATGGCGCATTTCGCAGGCCTTGGAGAGGAAGATATTTCTTTATGCGCCCTGCCGCTTTCGCATATAGGCGGGATGGTTTTCCTGCAGAGTATAATATTTTTAGGAGCGGCTGTCGTGCTTATGGAGCGGTTTATCCCGTTAGAATTCCTGAAGAATGTCCGCGATTACAAAATTACCTGTTTCTGGCTGGTGCCTCCTATGTATTACGCGTTTTTACAGTTAAAAGAGTTTGAGAGTTTTGATTTATCCTCTCTTAAATGGATCGTATCATTTGGCGCGCCTGGCTCAGCAGAGCAGCTGCGCAGGTTCCATACTTATTGCCCCAACGCCCAGCTTTTGCATGGCTGGGGGATGACTGAGACAAACGCGCCTAGTGTGGTTTTACCCAAGGGCTCTAAGAAAATCGAAAGCGTAGGCAAGGCCGCGCCCTGGATTGAACTTAAAATAGTCGGCGAAAATGACCGCGAGTTATTAAAGGGAGAGGTAGGAGAGATAATTGTGCGCGGCTGGGTAGTTACTGAGGGCTATTACAAAGACCAGGCGTTTACCGCGGAGGCCTTGCGTAACGGCTGGTTCCATACCGGAGATTTAGGTAAGTTTGACGACGAGGGTTTTCTTTATATCGTAGGAAGAAAAAAAGAGATGATCAAGGTTGCCGGAGAGATTGTCTTTGAGCCGGAGGTAGAGGCCGCAATACACAGGCATCCGGATGTAGTTGAGGCTGCCGTAATAGGGGTGCCGGATAAAATAAGAGGGGAACTCCCCAAGGCCTATATAGTATTAAAAGAAGGCGCGCAGACTAGCGAAGAGGATATGCGCTATTTCTGCCGCCAGCACCTGGCGCATTTTAAAATACCGCATTATTTTGAATTCCGTAAGGCCCTTCCCAAAAACAGGACTGGTAAAATCGATAAGGAAACCTTAAGAGGCGCGGCGCGGCACGGCTGATAAACTTTGGCCGCGGCCTGTTTCTTAATTTAATTCAAAAGCGATATGCAGGATATAAAAGAATTAACCCCGGAAGAACTGGAAAAGGTTATTGTCGGCTGGGGAGTGCCACGTTTCCACGCCAGGCAGATATATGCCTGGATTTACCAGAAGGGCGCATCCGCTTTTTCAGAAATGAGTAATCTGCCCTTAAGTTTAAGGATAAAATTAGAAAAGGAGTTTTCTTTATCGCGTCCGGAAGTGATAAAGGCAATGCAATCCAGGGACAGTACAGAAAAGTTGCTGCTTAAATTAACGGATAATAACCTGATTGAGGCAGTTATAATACCGGCCCAAAGGCGCGTTACCGGATGCATCTCCACGCAAGCCGGCTGCAAATTTAAATGTTCTTTCTGCGCAAGCGGCACTCAGGGATTTAAAAGAAATTTAACTAGTGCCGAGATTATTGAAGAGGTATTGTGCATAAAAGAGCGCCTTAAAAACGCTAAGCTTACTCACTTAGTTTTTATGGGTACAGGCGAACCACTGGATAATTATGATAATGTACTTAAGGCAATACGCGTAATTAATTCTCCGGAAGGCCTGCATATCGGAAGCCGCAGGATTACCATTTCAACCTGCGGGATTATACCAGGGATAAGAAAATTGTCGGAAGAAGGGCTGCAGGTAGAATTATCCGTTTCCTTGCACGCTGCCAGGGACGAGCTACGCTCAAGGATCCTGCCGGTCAATAAAAAATACCCGCTTAAAGATTTGTTGGCTACCTGTAAGGAATATATCGAGAGGACCAATCGCCAGATTACCTTTGAATATATTTTAATCGCCGGGGTCAATTCCACTTTGCAGGATGCAGCAGATTTAGTCAGAATATTAAAGGGGCTACGGCTTTGTAAAGTAAACCTTATACCCGTAAACCCGGTAGAGGAGTTAGGCGTCTATCCGCCGAAAAAGCTGGAAATTCTTTTCTTCAGGGACGCGCTTTTAAAACAGGGGATTAACGCGATATTACGTAAGAGCCGCGGAGAGGATATAGAGGCCGCCTGCGGACAATTGAGGTTAAGGCATGAGAAGGTTCATAGTTCATAGTTGTTGGTTATTGGTTATTGTCTTCGTTGCGCTGGCTGGTTGCGCAAAGAAGGAGATAAAAAACATAGATTCAAAGGGAGAAAATATAATCTGTTTCGGGGATAGTATCACCTTTGGTTATGGAGTTGAAAAGGGGGAAGATTATCCTTCTGTCCTGGCGAATATGCTGGGAACTACAGTGATTAATGCCGGCGTAGACGGGGATACAACCAGCGAAGCACTCCGGCGCATAGAGTCGGCGGTATTGGAAAAAGACCCGCGGCTTGTGATTGTGGAATTCGGCGGGAATGATTTCATAAAAAAAGTCCCGATGCAGGAAAGTATCAGCAATATGAAGCAGATAATCACTTTAATACAAGAGAGGGGTGCGATGGTGGCGATTGCGGATTCAAGCGCGGGGTTTTTCCTTAAAAGCTACCGACAGGAGTTCTCTAAGATTGCCAAGGAGTATGGCACCATCTTTATCCCAAGTATCCTCGGAGGCATACTTACCAACCCCAGCTTTAAGAGCGATTTTTTCCATCCCAATACCCAGGGTTATCAGCTTATCGCCAGGCGGATTTATGTAGCGGTAAGGCCATATATCAATAAACAGAGAGGCCGATAATGGATTATGCGAAGCAGGAAACAAAAGAGTTAAAACGCGAATTATCCTTATTGGATAAACTTCTTACCCCGCTTATTTTTTTGGCAATGGGATTAGGGGTCTTTTCCGGGTATATCTATCCACAGATTACCAACTTCTGGAATAAATTTCAGGTCGGGACGACTAATATTCCGATTGCGATAGGTCTGATTCTTATGATGTATCCGCCGCTTGCCAAAGTGAAATATGAAGAGTTACCGGATATTTTTAAAGATGTAAAGGTTTTAGCGCTTTCGCTTGTGCAGAACTGGGTAATTGGGCCAGTCCTTATGTTTCTCCTGGCAGTTATATTTTTACGCGGGTATCCTGAATACATGGTAGGACTAATCATGATTGGAATCGCCCGTTGCATTGCCATGGTAATCGTCTGGAACGACCTTGCCGGAGGGGATACGGAATACTGCGCTGGCCTGGTGGCGTTTAATTCTATCTTTCAGGTTTTATTTTATTCTTTATACGCCTGGGTTTTTATTACTATCCTACCCGGCTGGTTCGGATTAAGAGGATCGGTGGTCAATATTAGCATGGCGCAAATTGCCTATAGCGTGTTTATTTATTTAGGCATACCGTTTATTGCCGGTGTTATTACCCGTTTTACGCTCGTACGTTTAAAAGGCAAAGAGTGGTATCACGAGAAGTTTATTCCCAGGATAAGCCCGGTTACATTAATCGCTTTGCTATTTACCATCGCCGTTATGTTTTCACTTAAGGGCGAATATATCGTTAAGATTCCTCTGGATGTCGTGCGAATAGCCATACCGCTCCTGATATATTTTATTGTTATGTTTTTAGTTTCGTTTTACATGGGCAAGAAATTTGGAGCTAATTATGCCAAAACAGCTACTTTATCTTTCACCGCCGCAAGCAACAATTTCGAACTAGCTATTGCTGTGGCTGTTGTGGTATTCGGGATAAATTCCGGAGCAGCATTTGCCGCGGTAATCGGGCCTTTAATTGAAGTGCCTGCGCTTATTACACTCGTTAATGTGGCATTAAGCTTTAAGAAGAGATATTTTAGCGGATAGAAGAGAAAATTAAGCTTTGGGAAATGGTGCCGAAAAAGGGAGTCCAGCCCTTTATAAAGCAATAAAGAAAATAGTTAAGGAAAACGCTTTCAAAATATTCCCACCGTATCTTGAAAATCTATCTATTATATGATAGACTACCTTTACAAGAACATTTATTCTGACAATAAGGGGCCTGATCGCGGAGGAGATCAAGCCAAAGCCAAAGATCGGTAAAAATTAAACTTCTTAGTTTTGCTTAAGCCATCGATAACCGGCTTGCCAAATGAGAATAATGGGCAATCCGGTTTTTTATTATTAGAGTCAGAAGCACAAATAAAAGGAGGATGATGATGAAAAAGACTTTAACAATAATAGTGACGTTAATGTTTGTTTTTGCCTCCGGGTTTGTTACACAGGCGAAAGCTGGCGTATCTGGTAAATCAATGATCGCTTACGACCCCTATGCAAATGCCGAACTGAAGCAGTTGCCAAAAACCAGGACAGCAACCACTGGCAGCCAGTACAATAAATATCTCAGCTACGATACCAAGATAAGTAAATTAAAGAATCAGATTGAGAGCTTACCCCCTGGAAGCGAAAAACGCAACAAGCTTGAGAATCGGCTAAATAATTTATATACCAAGATGCCCCTGACTAACCCAGTGATACCGGGGCTAAGAGGTTACCTGAGTAATACGGCAAAGCTAAATAAGATTGAGTCTAAATTACAAAGTGGCAATCTGACTCAAAAGCAGGTTGTTAAGCTCAATAAACAGGCAGTTAAGCTGGAGGGAAAGATCGATAAGGCGTCAGCCAAGGTCGTTGCTGGAGAGCAGAAGCAGTATAATACACTAGAGACAAAGATTGGGAAGTGGGAAGTAAAAGCCGCGCTAGACTCCGGCAATCCCAATAAGTTAGCAAAAGACCAGAAGAAGATCAACTACTTGAAAGGAGAAGCAGACTGGCTGCAGAGCACAGTAAATAGCAGGCTGCCACGCCAGACCAATTAATACAAGAGATTGCGCCGCCAATAAGCAGCGGGCTTTGTTCTTAAAGTAAGCTTAAACCAAAGGACGGATGAAAATCCGTCCTTTTTGCTTAAAAAGATGGCGCCAAAGAAGGATATGATGCGCTATATTTAAGGAAAGCGCTTTCAAAATACCCCCCCGGTATCTTTAAAATACCCTTCGTATAGAGTAAACTTTAGTACAAAGAATGGTTATTCTTACGATAAAGGGTTTGGCCCTGTAGGGCTAAGCCAAAGCCTAGGATCGGTAGGAATTAAACTTCTTAGTTTTGCTTAATCCATCGATAACCGGGTTGCCGAATAAGAATAAAGGCAATCCGGTTTTTTATTTGGGGCAAGAAGCAAACAAAAGGAGGAGGAGAATGAAAAAGGCCTTAGTAATAACAGTGGCGCTAGTATTCTTTTTCGGCTCTGGGCTTGTTACACAGGCAAAAGCCGGAGGCAGCGGAAAGAACATGGCTGTAGGAGCGGGTGCAGGATGGGTTGCAGGGGGACCTGTAGGAGCAGGTATTGGGGGGGCTGTTGGGGGTCTCTTTGGTGGAGGGCATAAATCAGAACCGACCACTGGTAGCCAGTATAAGAAATATCTCAACTACGATAAGAAAATAGATAAATTAGAGACCAAACTTGGCGGATTAACTCCTGGAACCAAACAATACGATAAGGTTGAGAATCGGATAAATAAGTTATATACTAAGGCGTTCAACACCAATCCAGTAGTGGGCGGATTACGAGCTTACCAGCGCAATGAGGCAAAGCTAAATAAGATTGAGTCTAAATTACAAAGCGGCAACCTGACTCAAAAGCAGGTTGATAAACTCAATAAACAGGCGGCGAAGCTGGAGGTAAAAATTGTCAATAATTCAGCCAAGGCTATCGCTAGCGAGCAGAAACAATATAATAAGCTGCAGACAAAGATCGGGAAGTTGGAAGTAAAAGCCGCGCTAGACTCCGGCAATCCCAATAAGTTAGCAAAAGACCAGAAGAAGATCAACTACTTGAAAGGAGAAGCAAGCTGGCTGCAGAGCACAGTAAATACAAGGTTGTCTGGGACAACAGGGACGATAAACACGAAATAAAAGGTTAGGACAATAAGCAGACAGTTTTGTTTTTAGGTAAGCTTAAAGCAAAGGGCGGATTAAAAATCCGCCCTTTTTGTTTAGAAAACATGGTGCCGAAGAAGGGAGTTGAACCCTTACGAGCTTACGCTCATCGGTTTTTGAGACCGACGTGTATGCCATTCCACCACTTCGGCGATTATTTTACATTGACGCCACCTATTTTATATTCTAAAATAGCACAGGTCAAGTTATTTGGTTAATAGTTGATAGTTAATTGTTCATAGTTCATAGTAAAATATTTTACCATGAACCATCAACTATGAACCATGAACTAAATATGGGGCTGTAGCGCAGTTGGGAGCGCGTTTGACTGGCAGTCAAAAGGTCGGGGGTTCAACTCCCCCCAGCTCCACTTGATTTTTCCGCCAAGGAAAAATCAAGTGGCACTAAAGCGAGCGTAGTTTTGCGACAAGCAAAACAGCGAGCGTAGTGCATACCACAAAGCATTTCAGATAAGTAAATTTTTGGTGGCACTCAAGCAGCACCGCACAAAACGCGGTGTAATTCGCCAATAAGAAATAGCTAACGAATTAAGCGGAGTGCATACCACCAAGCATTTCTGCCAAGTAAATTTTTGGTGGCACTAGGGACGGCAAAAAGCCGTCCTTTTCATTATGCCTTGACCGGGTTTTTTCTTCAGGTATAATAGAACATTATGTAAGGAGAGCTGTGATGATTCTCGGTGTCCATGTATCCGGGGTAGACAAGTTAGATGAAGCGTTTGATGTTGCCAAGGGTCTTAAGTGCAATACCATGCAGATATTCGCGCGCAGCCCCCAGCGCTGGCGCAAGGATTTTCTGACCAATGAAGATATAGATAAGTTCGCCGAGAAGCAGGCAAAGGCAAAGATAGACCCGCTTTTCGTGCACATATCATACCTCATTAACCTTGCTTCTCCTGATCCTAAGCTTTATGAAGTTTCTATTGACGCCTATATCGAGGATATACTGGAGGCCTCGGTGCTAAAGGCGGATTATATCGTAACGCATATGGGCAGCCATAAAAATACCACGGAGAGCGCAGGCATAAAACGGCTTATTGAGGCATTAAACAGTATCCTTGATAAAACAAGTTACGCAAAAATAGGGATATTGCTTGAGAATACATCCGGTTCCGGCTCCTGGCTGGGATATACTTTTCGTCACCAGAAAGAAATCCTCGCGGGGATAAAACAGAAAGAGCGGGTCGGGCTTTGCCTGGATACGGCGCACGCGTATCTGGCAGGATACGATATTGCCACAAAAGAGGGGCTGGAAGGTATGTTAAAAGAAATAGATGAACTGGTAGGGATAAAACTCCTCAAACTTATACATCTTAATGACGCAAAAGGCGCTCTTGGGTCCAAGTATGACCGGCACGAACATATAGGAAAAGGCAGTATCGGCATGGAAGGGATGAAAAGGATCATTAATCATCCTCTCCTTCGGGATATCCCGTTTATCCTGGAGACTCCTAAAGACAGCGATGATGCGGACAAAATGAACTTGGCGACAGTAAGAAAATTAAGGAAACAATAATATGTATCCATTTAAAGAGATAGAGCAGAAATGGCAGAAGGAGTGGGAGAGGACGGGTGTCTTCTGCGCTAAGCCTGATCCCAAAAAGAAAAAACACTATCTCCTGGAGATGTTCCCGTATCCGTCGGGAAAAATCCATATGGGGCATGTGCGTAACTATACTATCGGAGATGTTGCCGGCCGCTTTAAAATGATGCAGGGCTATCAAGTGCTGCACCCTATGGGGTTTGATGCTTTTGGCCAGCCTGCGGAAAACGCCGCTATAAAAAACAAGACCAAGCCCGATATCTGGACACACAAATGTATTGAATGGATGCGCGCCGAATTAAAAAAGATGGGGTTTTCTTATGATTGGGGCCGGGAGGTTTCCACCTGTGACAGCACTTATTATAAATGGAACCAGTGGATATTCCTGAAGATGTTTGAGGAAGGGCTTGCCTATAGAAAAGAATCGCCTGTAAACTGGTGTTCTTCCTGCGAGACGACGCTGGCAAATGAAGAGGTTGTTGAAGGCGGCTGCTGGCGCTGCCATACGAAAGTCCAGCAAAAGGACCTCGAACAATGGTATTTGAAGATTACCGCTTACAGGGAGAGGTTGTTAGAAGATTTAGCGCAGTTAAAAGAGTGGCCCCAGCGGGTGATTGCCATGCAGAGCAACTGGATAGGCAGGAGTCAGGGAGTAGAGATATATTTTCGCCTGGTTAATAATGAAAAAATGATTCCAGTATTTACAACAAGGGCAGATACCATTTTTGGCGCAACCTACATTGTCCTGGCTCCGGAGCATCCTTTAGTTAAAGAAATCATCAAGGGTAACCCGGAAGAAAAACAGGTTCTGAAGTTTATTGAAAAGGTAGCCAAAGAAAGTAAGGCCATTCGCGCGGCCAGCGATGTCAGGAAAGAAGGGGTTTTTACCGGCAGTTTCTCCGTTAACCCGGTAAATCAGGAAAAAATTCCCATCTGGATCGCGGATTATGTATTAATGGAGTACGGCACAGGCGCGATTATGGCGGTTCCCACCCACGACCAGCGCGATTTCTTATTTGCCAAAGAGCATAAGTTGCCGATGCGGATTGTTATAAAACCTACTACCTGTGACCTGTTGCCTGCGACCTTAGAAGAGGCCTACGAGGGAGACGGTGTGCAGGTAAATTCCGGGCAATTCGATGGCCTGCCGAATCAGGAGGCAAAGATAAAGATTGCCGAGTGGATGGAGAAGGAATGTATCGGAAAAATCCAGACGCACTGGCGGCTGCGCGACTGGTTAATCTCGCGACAACGTTATTGGGGAACACCCATACCTATCATATATTGTAAAAAATGCGGGACAGTCCCTGTGCCTTATGAGGATTTACCGGTAGAGTTACCCGCGGAGGCACCCTTTACAGGAGAAGGCGGCAGCCCTTTAGGTAAAGTTAAGGAATTTGTAAATACACAATGCCCGAAATGTAAAGGAAGGGCCTTGCGGGAAACAGACACCATGGCGACCTTCTTTGATTCCTCATGGTATTTCCTGCGTTTCTGCTCTCCGCATTTTACTAATAGCCCTTTTGATACTGAAGAAGCCAAATTCTGGATGCCGGTTGACCAGTATATCGGCGGGATTGAACATGCGATTTTGCACCTTTTATATTCGCGCTTCTTTACCAAGTTCTTTAAGGATTTGGGGATGGTGAAGTTTGATGAGCCGTTTACGCGCCTGCTTACGCAGGGGATGGTCTTAAAGGACGGGGAGGTAATGTCGAAATCAAGGGGCAATATAGTTGATCCCGATTCCATCATCACTAAATACGGCGCAGATACTTTAAGGTTGTTTATTCTTTTTGCCGCTCCTCCGGAGACAGAGTTAGAGTGGGATGAGCGCGGCATTGATGGCGCACATAAGTTTTTAAACCGCGTCTGGAGAATCCAGGAGAATTTGCGGGATGAGGCTGATTTAACCCTGATTAAATCCCTGCACAGGACGATAAAAAAAGTTACCTGGGATTTCCAGGAATTTAAATTCAATACCGCGATAGCAGGCCTTATGGAGCTGACCAATGCTGTTTATCAGTCAGGCGCGGATAAGGATGTTTTTGAAAAATTGATACTTATGTTAAGCCCCATTGTCCCGCATTTTTGCGAAGAGCTCTGGCAGGCCTTGGGGCATAAGGAGATGATTTGTAAAGAGAGTTGGCCCGTATATGAGTCTGCCATGCTCGTGGAGGAAACCGTCACAATTGTCATCCAGGTAAACGGCAAGATGCGCTCCAAAATAGATGTCCCCGCAGCTATTTCCGAAGATGAATTAAAGAAGCTCGTGCTTGCCGACTTGAAACTCGCGCCCTGGCTTCAGGGAAAACCCGCCAAGAAAATTATCATCGTCCCCCAGAAATTAGCCAATATCGTTATTTAACCAGGTTAGATTCTTTGCCCTTGCGCGTCTATTAAGTGAGGACATAACTTATGGAGCCGATTTGAATAGCCTTAGCGACATAAGTTATTGTCCGAACTTACCCCACACCCAGAAAAATCGCAACTATGCAGTTTGCTGACTGGGTGTGGGGTTAACTAACGCACTGAAGGGGTAAATATGTCTTGGCTTACTGATGAAGAACGCAAGGTAGTTATATTCCTACTTCTAGTAGCGCTTTTAGGTGGCTGCGCGAATTATTTATTCAAAAAGATTTCTCCCTCCCGGAAAAACATCTCTTCAATCAATGAAAATATAGGAAAAGTAGACCTGAATACCGCCACAAGAGAGGCCTTGCTCGATATCCCCCATATTGGCCTAACTGTTGCCCAGCGTATCCTCGAATACAGGGATAAAAACGGGGCTTTTCAGGATACAGAGGAGCTAAAAAAGGTAAAGGGCGTCACCAATTATCGTTTTGGGAAAATCAAGGATTACATATATGTAAAATGAAAAAGCCCTTACCGGCGCTTACGCTAATTTTTATGGCAGGTATAACATTTGCCCATTTCTGCAAAATACCCCTTATTCTACTATTCTCTCTTGCGGGGGTAGCCGCAGGGATGAGCATTCTGTCTTTGAAAAATAATTTATCCTGCAATTTTTATTTAGGTATTCTAGCATTCCTGTCTGGCTCCATTCTTTTGATAAATGCCAGGACGGTTTCTGCAGGCCAGATGTTGGATTCCAACAGCCTATTCTTTAGCGAACCCGTGATAGTAAGAGGCGTTATCGCCAATGAGCCGGAAGAAAAAGGAGGTAGTTATGCTTTTGTCCTCAGGGTCTGCCAGATACAGAACGGAGAGCGAAATCAGAGTTGTGACGCGGATATAACTGTGCGCGTTCACAGTAATCAGGAGTTTTATTATGGAGAGGAGCTGGTTTTACGGGGGAGGGTAGAGAAAATTATTCCTTTGAAGCAGGGAACAAAAAACAGCTATCGGGAGTACCTGCTTAATCGCGGCATTCTTTTTACCATGAAGGTGGAGAGGGAAGCAGAGGTTAGGCGGATGGGAATAAAAGGGGTATCGCCTAAGCGTCTTGCCTTGCGGATGAAGAAATACGCAGTCGGCCTATTTTCTAAATACGCTTCTTCTCTTACAGCGGCATTGCTGGGTGCGATGGTGTTGGGGGATAAGAGAAATGTCCCTTACTTCGTTAACCAGATAATGATACGCTCGGGCACCATACATATCCTGGTGGTAAGCGGCTTTAATGTCGGAGTGCTTTGCTTTGTCGTAATTTTATTTCTTAAGTTTGCGCGGATAAACAAGAGCTTAAGGATTATTTTAACTGTGCCTATCCTGATTTTCTATTGCCTGTTGACCGGCTCATCTACGCCTGTCGTGCGCGCGACTATTATGGCAACTACATTCTTACTGGCGCACCTTTTCATGCGCGAGCCCAATATGCATAATTCTTTAGCCCTCGCAGCGATTCCCATATTGATAAACAATCCCCGGCAGTTATTTGATGCCAGTTTCCAGCTTTCTTTTGTCAGTGTTGCCTCTTTGGTTATTCTTTATCCCAGGCTTAGGAGCTTATTGGGTCTTGAAAAGCTAAAGGTAAAGCTTGCCAGTTTCTTTATCGATACTTTTTTAGCTTCTTTATGCGCCTGGCTTGCCACAAGCGGCTTTATTCTTTATTATTTCGGGATTTTTTCTCCGGTTACGGTTGTGGCTAATATTTTTACCGTTCCGCTTGCGACCCTGGTTACCTTGGGCGGCTTCGGCCTTATTATGGCGCATTTTTTATCTCCGGTTCTGGCCCAAATCTTTGCCGCTGCCTGCGAACCGCTGGCCTTCCTTATTTTGAAAATCAATATTTTCCTTATCCATTTGCCCTGTGCGTACTTTCGTCTCTAATCTTTAAAGACGAATTTGTTGACAAGGCAGGGTAGCTATGCTAAAGTTGTGATAATATGAGACGGCTTACTTTAATTATTATTGCATTTTTACTGGTCTTACAGTCACCTGCCTATCCTTACTGGATATGGACCCCAAAGACCGGTAAATGGGTGAATCCGAAGACAGTAGCCAAGGATACGCCTAAGGAACAGTTTGCCTACGCAAAATCCTTTTACGATGCCAAGAAATACAATGATGCCGTACGCGAGTTCATGAAACTCCTGAAGGCTTACCCCAAGGTATTTGAGGCAGCGGAGAGCCAGTATTATCTGGGGCGCATTGAGGAGGAGCGGGGCAGGTTGTACGAGGCCTATCTTGCCTATCAGAAGGTTATTGACAAATATCCGTTTTCGGAGAGAATCCAGGAGATTATAGAAAAGGAATATAAGATCGGTGAGGCCTTTATGGCCGGAGAGAAACGTAAGGCCCTTGGGGTGACGCTGCCTGTCGAGAATCCTTCAATAGAGATTTTTACCAAGGTAGTTGAGAATTCTACCTATGGCCCGTTAGCGCCGAAGGCGCAGTATAAGCTGGGCCTTGTATTAAGAGGCCTTATGCGCTATTATGAAGCAGAGGATGCCTTTAATAAAATAATCTCCAACTATCCTGAAAGCGAATGGGTTGAGCCGGCGAAATTCCAGATTGCCTCTTGCCGCGCAGCTGTCTCGCGCGGCTCTGATTATGACCAGGGCGCAACCCAGGAGGCAAAGGAGAAATTTGAAGAGTTTGTAAAAGAGCACCCCGAAGCCGTGCTTTCCCAGGAGGCAGAGAAAAATATCAGGGGGCTAAGGGAGAAAGAGGCCCAGAGCGATTACGATATAGCCGGATTCTATGAGAAACAGAAACAATTTGAGTCAGCAAAGATTTATTACAGTGACATAGTTGCCAACTACGCAGATACGAAATTGGCAGCCAAGGCATCGGAAAGGCTGCGGGCACTGGAGAAGAAGAAATGAGGAAGTATAGTTCATGGTTCATGGTTCATGGTTCATGGTTCATGCCAATTTTAATTATTACGCTTGCAGGGTGCGGCTACACCACGCGTTCCATGATAACGAATAAATACAGGACGGTATATGTTGCGCCATTCAAAAACATGGTGGATATTACAAATGAAGCCTACGCGCGTAATCAATACAAGTTATACAGGCCGTCGCTGGAAACAGATATTACAAGGTCTGTTTCAAACAAGTTTCTTTTTGACGGAAATTTAAGGCCGGTTTCCGAGGACTCCGCGGATTTGATGCTCAAGGGCCAGTTAATAGAATTTCGCAAGGACCCCTTAAGGTATGATTCTGGTGATAACGTAACAGAGTACCGCATAAGTCTTGTGGTCAATATCGCGCTCTGGGACAGGAAGGAAAATAAATTGCTCTGGGAGGAAAATGGCTTTACCGGCAGCACCACTTATTTTACCACTGGCTCTTTAGCTAAATCTGATGATCTCGCGGCCAATGACGCTTTAGATGATTTAAGCCGCAGGATAGTCGAACGCGCCGTTGAAGATTGGTAATCCCCAATGATTTATCTATTACTCGGCCAGGATACCCTTTCCAAAGACATACAGATTAAGAAATTAAGACAGCAGTTCCTGCCCAGCCAAACGCGAGAATTTAACCTCGATACCCTATACGCCAGAGAAACCAGCCTTAAAGAGCTGCAGGAAATATTGTTGTGCATCCCCATGCAGAGCCCGCGCAGGATGATTATTATCAGGCAGGCCCACCTTCTTAAGGAAGAAATAAAAAAATTCATCTTAAGCTACGCGCGCGCTCCCAGGAAAGACATGCTTTTGGTAATGGAAGCAGAAGCCGTGGAAAAAAAGGATCCGTTCCTGGATTCACTGGCGAGGTACGCAAGGGTAATGCGTTTTAAAGATGCCCAGAAGCCGAATACCTTCCTTATGAACAGGTACATAGAATTAAGGCGGCCGGATTATGCTCTTCGAATGCTGGGAGAGCTTCTTAAAGACGGTGAGAGACCAGAGAGGATTTTAGGGGGCCTGCGTTATATCTGGGAAAAAGACGTTTCTTCTGCGGCGGAATTAAAAAGGCGGATGCGGCTTTTGCTTGGTTGCGATATTGATATTAAGACCGGGAAACTAAAGCCTAGTTTTGCCCTGGAAAAGTTAGTAATAGGATTATGCGGTCTTGGCAAGGCGGCGCATTAGGCGCGATTTCTTGCGGTTTGCGGTACTGGGATGTATGGTATGTTTTTTTGCCGCTTTGTCCAGCTGAGAGAAGACCTTAACAAGTAAAGTTTTTGCCTCGGTGATATTCTTTGCAGAAAGCAATTCGCTAAACTGCTTTATAGCCTTCTTGAGTTCTTTCTTTATTTTTAAATTCTGGAGGTGCCTTTTTTTATCCTGGCGTTTTTTCTTTAAAGAAGTCCGGCGTCTTGGCATGTGTTTTTCTCCTTAAATGAACGCATAACTTACGGAAGCACGAAGTGCGACGTAAGTTATTGCGTGAATTTATCCCGCCGAAGGCGGGATGATCAATCTAGGCAAGTTTACCGATAACTTATAACATAATTGTAAACCTATGTCAATAGACACTTCTCATAGGCAGATAGCAAAGGACGCAGGGGTAATCGGTTTTGCGACGCTACTTTCCCGGATTCTCGGTTTTGTCCGCGACGTAACCATAGCGCGGCTATTCGGCACCGCTATATATGCCCAGGCCTTCGTAATCGCCTTCAGGATCCCTAATCTTTTCCGCGATTTTCTCGCGGAGGGAGCAGCTAACGCGGCTTTCGTTCCGGTCTTTAGCGAATATAAACTGCGGCATACCAAAGAGGAATTCTGGGAATTAACCAACACGCTCCTTAACATGCTGTTGGTTATACTAGTTTTGGTTGTCATCCTCGGGGTATTATTTTCTCCCCTCATTGTGCGCCTTATTGCCCCCGGCTTTACGGCAGAGCCGGATAAACTTGCCGCGACAATCCTTCTTAGCCGTTTAATCTTTCCTTATCTTCTTTTAATAAGCCTGGCTGCTTATTCTATGGGTATACTTAACTCCCTGCAGCATTTTAGCATCCCTGCTTTTGCTCCCTGCCTGCTTAATATTTCTATAATTGTTTGCGCCTATCTTTTTGGCGAGGGGATTACGGGCCTGGCGACAGGCATTCTTATCGGAGGGTTTTTACAGCTGGCGATACAGGTCCCCGTGCTTTACAAAAAAGGTTTCCGGCTGCACTTATTCCGTCGTTTCCGTGACCCCATCGCTTACAGAATAGGAAAGCTTATGGTTCCTAGGGTCGCAAGCACCAGCATCTACCAGCTGAATAATTTTGTAGATTCTATTTTCGGTTCTTTAGCCTGGATTGTAGGCGAAGGTGGGGTAGCGGTCCTGTATTTTTCTTACCGGCTAATCCAGTTTCCCCTGGGCATATTCAGCACCGCCCTTTCCCAGGCGATATTGCCTGCTTTGTCCATCCAGGCCTTAGCAGAAGACGGCGCCGCCATAAAACGGACCCTTTGTTGGGGGATGCGCGCTACGTTTTTCATCGTGCTTCCGGTTTCTGTTATCTTTATGTTCTTTGCCCGCCCCATTATAGCTACGCTTTTTGGCGGGGGAAGGTTTGATACGCGCTCAGTTTTTTTAACAGCCCAGGCATTATTCTTCTACAGTATCGGCCTATTCGCATATGGCGCAACCAAGATACTACAGTCAGGTTTCTTTGCGCTCAAGGATACGGTAACGCCAACAAAGATTTCCGGTATGGCCCTGATTATAAACGTGCTCCTGAACGCGATTTTTATATTCCCGCTTAAGATCGCCGGTATTGCCCTGGCAACTTCAATTTCAGGGGTAGTATCTTTTATGTTTCTTTTCGCGCTCTTAGAGAAGAAGATAGGAGATTTCGGCACGAAAGAAATAGCCGTTTCCTTCGTAAAAATCCTGCTCGCCGCTATTATCATGGGCGCACTTTCTTTGTTTTTCTATGAATGGGTTAGCCTTAATTTTGCCTTGCCCAGATTTATCTGGTTAGGGTGCGCGTTTATATTCGCGCTCCTGTCTTATGCGGGGATATGTTTCCTTTTAAGGGTTAAAGAAATAGGGGAGCTATGGCAGTGGATATCGCAAAGAAGATAAAATCAATGCCTGATGCCGCGGGCGTATACCTCATGAAGAATGCCGCAGGTCAGGTTATCTACATCGGTAAGGCAAAATCGCTAAAGAGGCGGCTGAATAGTTACCTGGGCAGGGAGCTTTCCGCTAAAAATATCTC
>JBEKHW010000028.1:0-23699 GCA_050012075.1 Candidatus Omnitrophota bacterium
AGAAAATGCGGATTACTCACGGCATAGAGAAGAAAATCATTAAGAATTTATCCTGTATCCGCAAGGCAAGATTCCTTGTAGCGCCGCTCATCTGTGAAGATATAATAGGAATGATCACTATAAGGCGCAATAAAAACAAGCTGCCTTTTGACGCCTTTGACCAGGAAATGCTCATGACCCTATTAGAAGAAGCGATCATAGGCATAAAAAACCTGAACCTTTACGAAGAGCAGCAGAAAATCATGCTGGGAAGCATCAAATCATTGGTGACCCTGCTAGATACACGCGTGCCGCAAGAATACACTCATTCTCCGTATTTCAGCAAATTAGTCGCCCTCATAGGAGTTGAAATGCACCTGGATGAAAAACAGATCGAAAGCTTAAGATACGCCAGCCTCCTGCATGACACCGGAAAAGTAGATATACCTTATAAAATACTTACCAAGACCACGAAATTAACTGCCGAGGAATATTCTATTATCAAGAAACATCCCATGAAAGGCGCGCAAATCTTACGCTCAATGCAAATCTTAAGGCCGGTAATCCCCATAATCATGCACCACCATGAAAAATACGACGGCACCGGCTACCCTTCAAGACTAAAGAAGGGCCAGATTCCCGAAGGCGCGCGCATTATGGCGGTTGCCGATGCATTTGAAGCGATGGTTTACGGCAGGCCCTACAGGGAAAGAATGGATATCGCTGCCGCGGTTAAAGAAATCAAGAAAAAAAGCGGCACCCAATTCGACCCTCATATCGTAGAGGCCTTTTTAAGGGTAGTAAAAAAGATTAACACAAAGAACTACTTGAAAACAAATAAGCGCTAGAGATATAATTACTAACTGGTTCATGATTCATAGTTGATGGTTCATGGTAAGGCCTTATGGAAAAGCAGGGGTCACAATTAGAATTGTTTTCTCAGGAAAAAGGGGTTACCGATGTAAAGCGCCATCGGTTTAGCTTAGACCTCTTCACTCATTTCCATAACTACGAAAAAGCGATTTTTCTGATTATCATTTTTGTTATCACGGGCATTATTTCCTTCACCTTAGGTGTAGAGCGCGGTAAGAGAATTAATCTTGCCGCCTCCGGCGGGATAGTCCCAAATAAGGTTAACATAGAAGCTAAAGTGGCAAATGAGCCTGTCCCGGAGCCGCCCGTAGAACAGGAAAAATTCTTAGCCAGGAAAACAGCAGCCATAAACGAAGTCCTTACGGCGGGCAAAAAGAATTACACTATACAACTGGCAAGTTATAAGACGACTTCTTACGCGCAAAAAGAGGCCGATCTATTAAAGAAAAAAGGGTTTAGCGCCGTGGTTATGCCTCGCGGCAAATACGTCATCTTATGCGTGGGGACTTTTTCAGATAAAGAAACAGCGCAACCGCTCTTGTCTGAACTTAAGAAAAAATATGAAGGTTGCTATATAAGGAGGCTATAAATCATGTCTATACACCCGTCATTAGCTATATCGGATAAAGATAAAAAACAGCGTTCGGTCCTAAAGCGCACGGAGCGCTTAAGAACCATGATGGATAAAGGCCAGTGGAAAGATGGAGACAAAGTATACGGCTTGCCGAAGATTAAGAGCATAAGGATTAAAATAAAGAAAGAAAAAGTCGAGAAGGCAGAGACCGTTACCGCTGAAGGCGCAGCGCCAGCCGCTACCGGGGCTGAAACAAAAGAACAGCCTACTGCTGCCAAGACCGCTGCCAAGCCTGCTGCTAAATCCGCAGAAAAAAAATAAAATCATGGGCATAAAATTGCTCGACGGAAAAATCCCGGCGCTAGTCTTTTTTCTTGTTTTGTATTGTGGTACTACCCTCGCCCTGGAAACTTTCCCCTTCATAGGTGAAATTAACAGCGATAATATAAATATCCGCTCTGATTCCACGGTTACTTCCCCGATAGTGTGCCAGGCGCCGAAGAAAACACGCCTGGAGGTTATCAAGGAATCTTACGGCTGGTATAAAGTCCGCTTGCCTAAAAATGCTTCCTGCTATATCAATAAAGGGATGGTAGAATGTATAACAAAACCTCAGGGGCAGCAATTTTCTACTAACCAGATAACAAATCAAATATGCCAGGAAGCAAAAGTAATAAAAGAAAAGGTCAACATTAGGCAGGCAGCCACTCAGAACTCTTCTATACTGGGAATTGCCGATAATGGGGAAATAGTTACCGTTACAGGAGAAGAGGGAGAATGGTATAAAATAGTGCCCACTACCAATGCCTTCGGGTGGGTGAATAAGAGATTTATCGCCAGGACCGGACAATAACCTATGCAGATAGTAAGCCTGAAACTAAAGAAACACTCTTATAATATCGTAATCGGCAGGAATGCGATAGCGAGGCTCGGAAATATCCTAAAACAACTCAATATTGGCACACACGCCTACATAATAACGAATTCCCTCGTAAAAAAGCGTTTCAGCCGGCTGCTCCTTACAGCCCTGTCGAAGGCTCGGTTTCATGCAAAGCTAAGGACTGTTCCCGACGCTGAAAGGAGTAAGTCCCTGGAAATTGCGACTGCCGTATTAAGGGATATTGCAAAATACGATAGGAGCAAAAGGATCTTTGTTATCGCTTTCGGAGGAGGAGTGATAGGAGACCTTAGCGGCTTTATCGCCTCGATATATAAACGCGGGATACCGTATATACAAATCCCCACTACTCTCCTTGCCCAGGTTGATTCCAGTATCGGGGGGAAAACCGCGGTAGACTTGAGTGAAGGTAAAAACTTGATAGGCGCATTTTATCAGCCCAGGCTCGTATTAAGTGAAATCGGTTTCCTTAAAACGCTTGACTCCAGACAACTGCGTTCCGGCATGGCAGAAGTCATAAAATACGCTGCGATTAAGGATAAGAAATTATTTTCTTATCTGGAGAGGCAATACCGCGGCATTCTTGGCCGTAATAGCGCTACCCTTGAATTTATAGTTAACCGCTGTAGCCGCATTAAGGCCAATATCGTAGAAAAGGATGAAAGGGAAGAAAAGGGGTTACGCACTATTTTAAATTTCGGACATACTATCGGCCATGCCATCGAAGCGGCTTCCGGGTTTAAATCGTACAATCACGGAGAAGCTGTGGCATTAGGCATGCTTATAGAGACTGAAATCAGCAGGAAATTGGGCCTTATAGGCGCCTTGAATGCAGAAAGACTAAATAGGCTTATTGCAGTAACGGGCCTACCCTCAACAATAAAAGAGATCTCTCTTGGCGCGATAATCCGCGCGCATTACCGGGATAAAAAGTTTTTGGGAAAAAAGAACCGGTTCGCGTTACTTACCGGTATAGGCAGGGCAGGAATTATAGAAAACGTGCCTTTGGATATTATTCGCGCTGCAGTAGCAAAAAGGATTGATACTCGCCGGACTACCTAATCTTGGTAGAAGATAAAAACACCTTGTTGCCCTCTGACTCTAAACTTACCCCTTCATCAGAAATCTTGGTAACCTTAGCCCCCTCCACAGTATCGCCTTCCCTTACAATGCGGTTGTTAACCAAAGCATAACAGCCGTCTGTTGCATAAAATATGCCATTTAAGACAAATGCCCCAGGGATTAGAGTTGGTGTCTTGACAGGGGAGGGCAAAGAAACCTGGTTTTGAGGAAGGGTGGGCCTTGGCAGTGGCGCAATGAGTTTACTTGTCGTAGCAGCCAGCTTTGGAGAAGAGGGTGCCTCTTTATGCGCTGTGGGCTTTTTGACCTTAATGCCTGCGAAGAAAAGCTTACTGACAAAAATGCCTAACAAGGCAACCAGAATATAAACTCCGATAATACTGAACCTGTTTGCGCGGTTAGGCGCTTTAGCAGCTGAATCCGGCTTTTCATTTTCCATAACTATTCTCCTGTTAATATTATAGCAGAATTGCTTATTTTGTAAAGTATTGACACGGGCATAATTATATGTTATTATTTATATAATAAACAACGGATATTATTCTTTTTAAGAAAAATGTTACCGAATCCAGAAGAGAAAAGACAGCATCCGCGCATAGATATGCGCGTGCCGCTAACTTACCGCGTAAGGGGAAAGCTCATTTCGGAAAGCACTATTTCTACCGACCTAAGCGCAGGGGGTTTAAGCTTTATCAGCGAAAAATTTCTGCCGATACAGACTGTCTTGGGCCTGGAATTTAACATTTTATCCCGCCCTTTATCTTCCTCGGGACAAATAAGATGGATCTCACCCGTGCCTCATTCAGACAGAAACCGGATAGGTATTCAATTCATGGAATTGCCTGACGCCGCAAAGGATTATCTATCCAATTATATCAACGGTAAACGGCGTCTTTAAATAAGGAAAGGATTACGCAACTATGACAGCGGAAGAAACAAAGGTAGCTCCCCCTGCAGATGCAAAACCAAAAGAAGAGAAACAAACCAACTGTTTAAACTGCAATAAGCCTATTAAGAAATTAAAGCGTTATTACCGTAACGGGAAGTTCTACTGCAGCAAGAAATGCTGGAAGACCTTTATTAACAAAGCGAAAGAAGAGGCCAAATAATGGGCGACTACTCTAGAGATAGAAGGCTATACCCCAGAGTAGAGCATGCTATGCCCGTTAAGATAGCGGCAAATGGCTATGGTTTTGCCACCTCTACCCAGAACATAAGTTGCCTGGGGGCTTATTGTTATATTCCAAAATATGTGCCTCCATTTACCAAGGTAATGGTAAAATTAGCCCTTCCCGTATATCACGGGGCTCAGAAGCGCAATTGCTACGTAGAATGTAAAGGCGTAATCGTAAGAACTGAAGACCGCCAGAAAGAAGGTTTTAACGTGGCGATATTCTTTAACCAGATAAATGAGGAACAACGCAAAAAGATTTCACAGTACCTGAACCAACTCTTACCCAAATCATAAAGTACCCTCTCGTTAAGACGAAAAACCGCGCACCCCAAGACCTACGATATGGGCAGAAGGACTAAGCACATTCCCGTCAAGTTAATCTGCGGCCTCATTTTTAAAGAAACTGAATCCCTGAATAAAGCAAAGGTGATACTGGAAAGAAAATTCGGGACACTGGATTTTACCAGCGGAATACTGCCTTTTAAACATACCGATTATTACGAAAAAGAGTTCGGCAGTGAATTAAAAAGGGTATTTATAAGTTTTAAGCGGCTCATCGGGCCGCAGGCCCTTCCCAAAATCAAGGTAATTACGAATGCAATCGAAAGCAAGCTTTCCCGGCAAAAAAAACGGCTCGTAAATATAGACCCGGGATACCTGACTTTGGCAAAGCTTGTGCTGGCATCTACAAAGGACTACGTGCACAGGATATATGTAGGTAGAGGGATTTTTGCCGAGATTACCCTTTTTTACGCAAACGGTAATTTTGGGCCTTGGCAGTGGAGTTACCCGGATTATAAAACAAAGGAATACGCAGCCATTTTTGGAGCCATAAGAAATATCTATGGGAAACAGATTAAGCCGGCATCTAATGACAAACGATAAACCCGCATATCTTGATGCTTATTCCAGCGGTAAGCTAAGCGAAGTTGCCAAGCAGGCGTTTAAGATGCTTGAATCCTGCTCTATCTGCCCGCGTAAATGCAAAGTCAACCGCCTTAAAAATGAGACCGGCTTTTGTAAAACCCCCCTTCTTCCAAAGGTATGCAGTTTCCTGCCCCATCACGGGGAAGAGCCGCCCATATCCGGAAGCAAGGGCTCAGGGACAATATTCTTTTCTAACTGCAACATGGGCTGCGTATACTGCCAGAATTACGAATTTAGCCAGTTAGGGCAGGGGAGAGAGGTGGATTTCGAGGAATTGGCGGGTTTTATGCTTGATTTACAGGGTTTAGGCTGCCATAATATCAACTTTGTTACCCCCACGCATATAATGCCCCAGATATTAAAATCTCTTATCCTTGCCGTGGAAAAAGGGCTAAACATACCGCTTGTATATAACAGCTCCGGCTATGAGCTGCCGGAAATGATTGCGTTATTGGATGGAATAATCGATATTTACCTTCCGGATATGCGCTATTCTGACAATGAACTTGCAAAGAAATATTCCTGCGCCCCTGGTTATCCTGAATATAACCGCCGTTCAATAAAAGAAATGCACAGACAGGTAGGCCGTGCCCAGATTGACAATGAAGGACTCATTAAAAGAGGACTGATTATAAGGCATCTGGTACTTCCCAATGATATCGCAGGAACAGACAGTATTATGAAATTCATCGCGGAAGAGATTTCCAGCCAAACTTATATAAGCCTGATGAGCCAGTATCTGCCTTACCACAAGGCGCATGAATTCCCTGGAATCTCAAGGCGGCTGACTGAAAAAGAATATACCCAAGCCCGGCAGGCTATGTCACAATGGGGGCTTTCTTGCGGCTGGATCCAGGAGTCCTATGGATCAGAGCGCTTTGCCGGCATACATTTAAAACCTTCATTAATAAAGGATGAAACCAAAAGAGTTCCTTAAGGACATCTTCATAAAGCTATTCAAAATTGACGATACTCCCCAGAAAATATCCCTAGGGTTTGGCCTGGGTGTTTTCCTGGGTATTTTCCCAGGAACCGGCCCTATAGCAGCCATATTTTTGGCTCTATTACTCAAAGTAAACCGGGCAAGCGCATTGCTTGGCTGCATGCTTACCAACACCTGGATAAGCGTAGTAGCGGTGCTCTTAGCCATAAAAACTGGCTCTATGATTATGGGTGTTAACTGGCATACGGTAAATAACCAGCTTGGCGCTAATATGGCAAAGCTGCACTGGCTGGACCTCTTCAAAACCTCATCCCTTAAAGTACTGCTTCCCGTATTTATCGGCTATATAGCCATAGGCCTTTGTATGGGTTTAATTACCTACCTGATTGCCCTTTTTGCCATTAAAAGGTTCAAAAGATAGCCCCAAAAGGGGAGGCCTGCCTTCCAAAAATCCTTAAAATAAAGCAAAAAATCCAGGTAAACTGCTGAATCAGATTGTGCCTGGATGTGAGCGTTAATTAATACGAGTAAATCCCGGTAAGTCAAAATTCGCTTTTACACAGGAAAAACACATAATTATATAACTATATGCTGCGCGAAGGGTTAAATCAAGCTTCTCAATATACCAAAGTTAACATAAGATACATTATAGGAAGTTGACAGGGTAAGTTTTTTTAGGTTATTGTTTAGTAATACCATACCTCAAAATAGCTATTAGCGCTTTTATACCGTCAAACCAGGTTATTTTCTTTCCCTGTTTCCTATTCCTGGCGCAATAATCAATGGGTACTTCTTGTATTTGATATCCGGCCTTAGCAAGCTTAATTGTAACCTCTATTTCTATTGCAAAGCCATCCTCCATCAATTTTATCCTATCAAATATGGCCTTATTGAACGCCTTCATACCGGTCTCAACATCGGTTAATCTAAGCCCTGTGGATAAACTTGTTAATTTTGTAATCAACCTATTCGCCAGGTAATTTAAAGGATAAAACCTTGATTTACCCAGGAATCTTGAACCGTAACAAACAGAGTGGCTGCCTGTGCTTAACGCATTCGTTAGTGCCAGTATATCCTCAGGCCTATACTCCATATCGGCATCAAAAAACACCGCTAAATCCCCTTTGGCTGCCGCTAACCCTGTGCGCAAAGCTGCCCCCTTACCCCTGTTTCGGCTATGGCGGATAATACTGATTCTGGGATCAAGGAATACTCCTTGTTGATATTTAAAATCCGTTGAGCCGTCATCCACCAAAATAACCTCTTTATCTATCCCTAAGTTAAGGAGCTCTGATAAAACCTCGGAGATCGTTTTGGCTTCATTATATACGGGGATGATTATTGAAACTAGCATGGTTTTTAGGGGTTGGTTAAGCTACCTTCCTGGCGGGAACTTATTACGTAATGGCCTCCCTGTATTTTAATAGTTGCTCCTAATACCAGCCCTTTAGCCAGTTGCCGGTGGGCATTCTTCAGGATACGGCTAAAAGTTTGCTGGGATATGTGCATGGATTTGGATGCCTCTTTCTGGGATAAGCCCATATAATCGGCAAGCCTTATAGCTTCAAAACCATCCATACTCAATTCAATCTCTTCCGGCCTTCCCGGCCTTCCCCTGGGGCTAAAATGCCCTATCTTGGGGTCGTGCCTGACTATCCGGTATTTAAACGGCCTGCCACGCTTCTGCATGCTTTTTTACCTGATCTTGGGAGATTTACCTGAACTTACCTACTTTTAACGCCCTGGTTATAATGAGTAAGCACTCATAAATATAGGTTCTAACAAGGACCCCCCGTTGTTTCTTTAAAATGTATCCGGGGGGCTAAATTTCGTTTTCCTTAACTAACTTGCGGTAGTATTCCAGGCATTCCGGGCAAGTTTTATCTGCGGTCTTCCATTCCGGATGGTCGCGCCTTATCAGTTCTATCAGATACTCCTCCGCTTTTACGTGCGCAATACTAGCGAAGTCATCGATCTGACGGTTGCATATCTTGCAGTAGTATTTCATTTCCTCAGGCACTCAATTCTCCAGCAGCAGGAAAGCTGGTCACAATAAGCCGTGATAGTGCCAAAACAGTCAAAGTTGCCTTCAGCGCGCTGGATTGCCTTTACCAGCTCTTTCTTGGACAATTTCCAGGTATTCTTAATCCCCAACTGCCTGGCCTTCCTTTCAATATCCACCAACCTCATAAGAACACCCCCCCTTTTTTTATACTTTGTATACCCGGTCATGTTGCCTTACCCGGGAATCTACCAACAGCCCTATCTCCTGGCCCTTTTTAGCAGTAGACACCGATACATGGTCAATCTGCATTGAAGTTATTGTCTGGGTAAAATCTGTGGTATGTCCTTTGATCTTAACGGCCTGGCCTACTGAAAAAGGAACTTTCAGTTTTATTACCGCGGCCCTTACCTTAGGAAAATAATGAGTAACAGTACCGATAACATCTTTGTCTTTGCTACGGGAACGCGTTTTTTTCTTTGGAGCGACTTTCTTCTTTAAGGCCTTTTTCCTGGAAACTGGCTTTCTTGAAACCGGCTTCTTGCGCGTTGCCTTTTTTTTCGCGGGCTTCCTGCTTTTCGCTTTTTTCTTCTTCAAAGCCATATCGCCCTCCTTAAAATAAGCCATGCCCATGGCGCCTATGGCTTATTTTACGCCGCACTATGTGCGGCGCTTAGTTTATATGACAATCTTATCCGCTATATCAGAAATAACCGGGATGCGGCCGTAATTACCAAGTAATGCCTGAAAAATGCCCCACAGGGACAGCAGCACAAAAATAATGGTTCCCAATACCCTTATCAACCATCCAAAAATGGGGATTATGCTTAAGATAAAAGCCGTCACCTCAAGCACAAAAAGCACGAGCCCGGTTTTGCCGTGATATAACGCGAATTTATTCTCTTTCTTTAATACCAGGCTTACGATACAGAAAAAACCTATGTAAGCGATAACCGCGAAGAATCTACCTTCCTGTATCTCTCTTTCCTGCTCCATATACTTTAAAGAACTTCTAATAAGGAATCAACAGAACCGTAAGGATTAACTTCCCTGCTGGGGTTACTGGCATCCTCTATCCAGGTGCCGTCAATAACAAAACGGTAATGATATTTTCCGATAGGCAGCTTCAGGCGCTTGCTCCACACACCCTTATCCTGCCGCATGCGGCTTTCTTCATTGAGCTTCCATTCATTAAAATCTCCGGCTATATATACCTCTTTAGCGGAGGGTGCTGAAACCGAAAATCCCACTTCGCAAATCTTGTGCAATTCTTTCTTTAAGACCTCTTCCATCCTCTTCTCTACCTCTGCCATAGGGGCTTGAGGAAAAGTTTCTTCCTGGGTAATGATTTCTCGTGCTAAGCTGAAATAATCTTTGGCGCCCCGGCAATACTTATCGTAATTAAAGATGTGCGTGCCGGCATACTGGGCCTCTTTAAGCCGCACGTTTACATGGATCATATTCTTGAACAGGTTATTCCTGAAGTTATTTTTTATCCTTTCCAGTATACGAAATGAATGCTGGAGGCGGGAATCAAAATTTACCACGAGGACCTGGAAACTTACTTCGTGATTCAGACGGTCCCTTACTAATTCTATAATGCTTGAAAGCTGGTCCAGGCCTTCCAGGGCAAACCTGCTGGCTTCAACCGGTATAATCACCTCACTGCAGGCACGGATGGCGTTGATAGTCAGGATTCCCAGGTTCGGCGGGCAGTCAATAAGGATATAATCATACTCTTTCTTAAAAACGTTAAGGGTTTCCCAGAGGCGCGATTCCCTGCCGATCTCCCCTGCCAACTCCTGCTCCAGCGTACTTAAGACAATACCGGAAGGGGCGATATCAAAATTCCTGCCGACATTCTTGATGATATCTTCTATCCTTGCTTTTTTATTCGTAAGCCTGGACAGGACATTATAAATGCTTAAGTCCGGTTTTATGTTCAAGCCCGATGTGGCGTGTGCCTGGGGATCAAGGTCTACCAGTAAAACCCGCCTTTGGTTTTGCGCTAAGGAGGCAGCCAGGTTTATTGCAGTCGTGGTTTTACCGCATCCGCCTTTTTGATTCGTAATGGAAATTATGCGCATTTACCCTCTCCTTTTAAAGATGTTATTTAACGAACCTGACGTTATCTATATAAACTACCCCTTTTTTCTCTTTTACATTCCACTCTTCGGTAACAAAGCTTAGCATATACATACCGGACCAGTCGCTTATATTCTTAAATGCCCGCAGGCCTATACGGTATTCTTTCCATTTGCCGGGCAGGTAATCAAGGTATATTTCTGATTTTTCCCGGAAGGAATTTGTCAATTCGACCCGCATTCTGATTTTATTTTTTGGATTTAGCGTTTTTGCGGTAAAGGCCAATGCCCGGTAGGTGGTTAAATTAAGGCCGTTTAAATTAAGCGACAGATTTTCTCTTTTGGCAGGGTCAAAATGGAAATTTATTTTTGCCGCATCGGAAAGGAGGATGAGTGCTGTCTCGGGGCGCAAGGAAGTGGTATTCCTTGTCAAAGTAAAGGCCAAAACAACGGCAAAGGTCATTACCGCAGTAACGCTTACGAAAAACGGATTCCTGAAATTACGATGAATCTGTGATGTTTTTTTCTTTTTCGAAGAAGCGTCAAGATATATCTTGGCTAAATGCTCGTAAATATCCTTTTTATCCATGAACCTTAATACTTAAAAAGATTAAATGCGTTATGTAACTCAAAACTTTATAGCACAAAACTTATTGCCTGTCAAGTAGTTAAAGGCTTGTTTATATACGCGGGGGCGCTCCTGCCGATGAGGGTATAGAAATTGGCAAGATGCATCCTAAAAAGCCGGTCAAAAGTCCCATCCGGGTCCTCTCCATACCACCAGAACCAGTCACTGCCTTCCAATATGTACATCTGCTTCCATGCAAGCTCGATAGGACTTTGTTCCGCCACACTACGTGGCGGACCCGCCACGGTTTGTGGCGGGGACTTTGTGACTTCTTCCAGTATTTTTCTGGCTTCGGAAAGGCACTCCCAGGCGCGCACCTTTAGGGGACTACCTATCCACTTGCCGAATTCTCCGTAAATCCAGGAACCGGCAGCAATGCGTTTAATTTCCAAAACTGCGGGATGTTCTTTCAAATAATCACTGACAGTAGTGGTCTTTACATTCTCTGACTCAGAAAGGCGCTGGTATAATAATTCCAGGAAATCATGGCCGTCATTCGGATAATATTCCCAAGCATTCTCCCCGTCCATCGCCACGCTAACCAGTATATCCCTGCCCTTAAATGCCTTTGCTATATTATCCAGGTGATGCATAAAATCAGAGACCGCGTTCTCTGTTTTCCAGCTATGGTAAACAAAACCGATTAAATCCGAAAACGGCCGGTCGCGGAATACCACAGAAAGGTTACCCTGCTTTCTCTTTAAAAGATGCGGCTGATACAGAAGCCCTGTATCCCTCTTTTTCTTTTTGAGGGACTTGAATAATATTGCTTCGTCAGTTACTATCCATCTTATTCCGGAGTTTATAATTAACGGCACTACGCATTCGCTGACTGCCTCTTCCGAAGGCCACATCCCAACTGGCTTTTCATTAAACCTTGCGGAATAAAATGTAACGGCACTCTCAATCTGGGAAAGCGCATCTTCCTGCCAGGAAAAACCAGGTTTTGGCAGGGTTGTCTTTGGGTTTGCTTCTTTTGCTATCTTGGTATTACACAATAAAGGTAAAATAGGATGGTAGAAAGGAGTAACAGTTACTTCTATCTGGCCGCTCTCCCTGAATCTCCTGTATCCGGGTATTATTCTGTTAAGGATCTCCAATTGCGCGTTTAAGACAACACCCTTTTCTTCTTCCGTAAAAAACCGGCCCTTATGCACAAGCGACTGCAATTGAGGCATCTTATTCTTAAAGGAAGGGTCTATCCAGGCAAGATTAAACAATACCTGCAAATCCAGGTAATCGCGGGTATCGAACTCCTTTTTTTCCCTGGCTTTAAAATATAATTCATAATAGCGGGGATACAGTGATATGACCTTCTCCTTATTAATAGAAAAGAAATTGTTGCGCAGGAAATCCTTATCCTCTCCGGAAAGCTCAAGGGCCGGTCTTGCGGACAATTCAAGAAACTTATCTTTTACGGTTTTAGCGGCATAATCCTCAACCTGTTCAACCAGAGAAGGCACCAGGTTAAAGGTCTGCCTGATATTGGGATACTTTTCCAGTATCTCTACCATATCCAGGTAGTCCTTTGTGCCATGCAGCCGCACCCAAGGGACACTCGCCTCCCCTGTCAGGAGGTCTTTGTAATAAGGTTGATGCATGTGGAAGATGAAGGCTAGATATACCATATTATTGAATCGTCACAAAGACACAAAGTCACAATGTCACAAGGTTAATACAGATTTAATCACAAATGCTTCTATAAAGATTCCAAAGTAATGCCCCAACCTCTTTTCTTAATCTCTCAAGATGATCATAATCCATCTGATTAAGATATTTAAGCCGAAAAGAAAATTCTAATAAATATTCGGTTTCAGCTAATGAACCCAACGCGATATTAATAAACTGTCTAAATTCACCTTTGCTCTGTCTTCCTGCCCCCTCAACTATGTTGGTAGGAATTGAAAGAACAGCTCTTCTTAATTGAGAAGTTATACCATAAATTTCTTCTTTAAGGAATCCCCTTGTTGCTAGATATACTCGATAAGCTAATTCATCCGCTTTCTGCCAGACAAATAACTTTTTATATCCCTTTTCCATTTGCCTCCTCCTTACATCAATAGACGTGTGAGCGAGGCAAATCTAACTTTGTGACTTGGTGTACTTTGTGACTTGGTGACTACTTCCGATATGGGAACTAATAAAAAAGCCCCTAGAGGTCTTACCCCCCAGGGGCTTTTTTATTACATAACTCTGCTTAGAATGTTACTTTCATGGAGCCGATAAGTTCACCAGCGGTGTTCCGGTTGGTTGTTTGAAAAGATTTACCCGGAAACAAAAGACCGCCAAGAAGTGAGAACTGGACATCTTCAGTGTAGTCATAGGTAGCTGTTAAGTCCACTTCCTGTGCAGCGAATTTTTTACCAGTCATTACATCAGACTCACCAGTTGCATTATTTACAACCGATAATCCACTAGGTATTCTCTTATCCCACCAGAAAGCATAATACTCGCCTTTTAGCGTGATATCATCAACCGGTTTCATAGTTACAATACCGCCTAAGATGTGGGCATTGGTCTGATTGATTAAATCATTGGCGATATTACCGAATGTCTGATTCTCATACATCGGGTCCCATGCGCGGACATGTCTCTTGTTACCACTACCAGCAAGTTCAGCACCACCTACATCGCCGCTAAAATATGCGTAAAGAGCAGTGGCTGTCGGCTTATACTTACCAACATTCTTCATATCTTTCATGTTGTAGGTAAGCGCTGCTTCAGCTGCAAAAGCTCTCAATGTCCTTTGAGGATGGTCAACATCGGCTGTTTCAACGCGGCCAAACTGATAAGCTCCTTCCAAACTATAGCTCAGGTCATTAATCGGCATACCGGCAACGCGGGCACCAATAACGTTGGTATCCTGTTTTTTGCCATCGCCTTCTTCTGAAGTGGCAGACACTAACTCCTTTTTACCAACTCGTTTTTGCCAAGCATAAGCTTCCACGGTTGTCTTCTTGCTCAGTGCATAATTAGCATTGAAACCTACCAGAGTTTCCTGGTCATCGGTATTCAATCCTAAGTTCCCTGAGTAAACACCATCTTTGCTAAATACATCTTTGGGTGCCTTCCTAATCTGGGCTGCTACGATATCAATAACCAAGGGGGAATAATTTAAGGTTGCGCGTACTGCATCAAATGATTTGCGCATACTTAAATCAGGATCAATAGTCCCAGAGAAAGGACTAGCTTTAGAAGCATGATTATTGGTATAAGCATCGCCGATAATCATATCATTGCCGAAATGTAGTTCCTGACGGCCAATAGTCAAGGTCAACGGTGAATACAGGAACTCTTTCATTGTTACATACGCTAAATCAAGATCGATATTGGTATTATCGAGACCTGATCCTGTAACTCCCTGAGAGGCTGTCTCGTCGTTACCTAAGGTATCCGCGGTGTCTTTACCCCAATATCTTTCATTGATTAATCTTACTGTCGCCATAACATTGTCAGTAAGATCTGCATCGATTCTTACGCGAGCAATGCTCGCCATAGTATTCTCAGCTCTCTGAGAAGTGAGTGACAATTGACGAGCTAAACCATAAACTGTCAAATCACCGCTAACTTTTACATTCTGCACTTCTGCGTAGGCGGCAAATGCAAAGCCGACCATGACCGCAAGTGCTAGAACTAATATCAAGCGTCTACTCATTTGTTTAACCTCCTTAAGGTTTGTTCAAGGAAAAATGCAATATATTCAACTAGGGACTAAAATTTTCTTTCCTAGGTATTTACTCTATATAGCATATCACCGGATTTTGGCTGACTTCAGGCTTATTTTTGTCTTCAACCTCCCTTCCGCCGTGTATTAAAGTCATCTCCAGTGGTATATCCTAATTTGTTCTATTTTTAACATATAACCCCTTATATGTCAAGTATTTTTTTAAAATAAGCAATGCCTTGATTTCAACATACTTCTGGCGTTGGTTTTGGCATACCTCTGGTGTTTATGCCAAAACCACACCGAGCTATGCTCGGTGCTAGCACTTATTTTACGTCGCGCTATGCGCGACGCTTGGTTCAACGCTACTTTTGGCGTATATTGCTTATTTTACGCCGCACTATGTGCGGCGTTTCGGCTTACCCTTTGGCGTTGGTTTTGGCATACCACTCGATTTAGCCGTGCCTTTGGCGCTTACGGCTAAATCGCCCTTAGCTTTGCTAAGGGGGTTGCTTATGCCAAAACCACACCGAGCTATGCTCGGTGCTAGCGCTTATTTTACTCCACGCTATGCGTGGAGCTTAAGTTTACCGAGATAATTTTCTATCTCTTTGAAAAAGATTCTTGAACTTTTGTTCACGAGACTAGATTTTTTGCGGCTACCTCTTACGATATCGGTTTCAATCACTTGAGTAGTTTTATCATCAATTTTTCTAACAGAAACTCTTATTTTCAACTTCGGATAAGGGCCTCCAAAATCAACACTAGTCCACTTAATTTTGTCATTAGAAATCTCGATTTCTTTTGTCTCGATAATACCATCTTTCTGATTAACAACTTCTAATTCATAGAGCTCTCTATACAGAATATCATCTACGGCTTTAAACACTAACTCAGAAGGATAATTGAAAATATGGCTATTTTCATAAAAAACGGGTGACCATACTACAGGGTCAGATTCATCAAATTTATCAGGATACTCTTCTACCTTTACCGCCTCGCCTAGGTATACCATTCTCCTTTTTATATTAGTAACTTTTACATTTATCAAGGCATTTGCTCCTAATGCTCTTGCTTGAAGAACTGCGTTTTCTCTGGCCTCAAACATCTGTCTAACTACTTCCCAACTTTCACCATATCCTTCCACTTCACCTAAAGATTGATATCTAATATACGTGGGTAACTTACCACCATATAACCTTACGCCATGGATTGCATCAGAACTATTCTCGCTTATACCGGTAGTCTTATCGAGAAACCGAGAATTGGTTGCACAACCGTTTAAAAAGAAAAGAAAAAGATAAAAGATAAAAAGATTCCGTAATTTCATTTTTGCAGCCTTATCACTATTTATTCTTGATAAAGTTAGCTACGTCTTTAAAAATACGCTCAATATCCTTTTTACTTAATCCGGCCCTTATGCCGACTTCTATCAACTCTCCTGTAGGAATAATATCTTCCGGGGAATGGCTGTCGCTATTGATAATAATCTTTGCGCCGGATTTCCTTGCTGCCTCCACTACATGGCGATTGGTAGTATCATGTCCATGCCTTGAGGTAACCTCCAGAAAGATACCTTTTTTTGCGGCAAGCCTGGCATCCTCATCGCTAATTAAACCAGGATGCGCCAAGATATCTATATCTGCATTGAGCGCGGCACGGTTCGTGCCTTTTATTACCGGTTCAACCACGGTTTCGCCGTGGGCAACAATTACTTTAATACCTTGCCTGCGGGCAAATTTTGCCAGGTGCTTAAATTGCTTAAGAGGTAAATGCGTGAGCTCTATCCCCGGCAAGACATCTATTCCTGTATCTTTTGGCCAGTGGCGGCAGAAGTTTAATATGCAGGTGATATTAATTCTTACGGTGCTGTAATCGGCATGGTCTGTAATGGCGATTACTTTGTAACCTTTATCCAGGTAACGGACAGCGACTTCGGAAGGAAGTAACACACCGTCGCTTAATAGTGAGTGGCAGTGGAGGTTATACATATTAGTTCATGGTTCATAGTTGATAGTTCATAGTTTTAGTATGTTGTACTATGAACTATGCACCATTAACTATGAACTAAAATGCGCCTGGCAGGAATCGAACCTGCTGCCCAGAGTTTAGGAAACTCTTGCTCTATCCATGTGAGCTACAGGCGCGTTATCTCGTTAATCGTTAATGGTTAATAGTTAATCGTTTATCGGATCACGCACAGATGTAACTGAATTACTCGCCTTTGAATTTAACCAGAGAAACAACAGGATATTTACTTAATTTGCTGCGGCCGGAGAGGTCTATCAGTTCAATAACAAATGCGATGCCGGTAATCTTTGCGCCCTGGGACTCCACGAGTTCTGTTACCGCTTTTACTGTCCCGCCGGTTGCCAGTAGATCGTCAACTATCAGCACGCGTAAGCCGGGCTTTAAAGCATCTTCATGGATTTCCAGGGTGTCAGTGCCGTATTCAAGCTCATAGGTAACGGATTTTGTCCTCCAAGGCAGCTTCCCTTTCTTACGCACCGGGATAAATCCTGCCCCTAATTTATGCGCTATAGCGCCTCCCAGGATAAACCCCCTTGCCTCTACAGCTACGACAACATCTATCTTTTTCTTCCTGAATTTAGCTACCAGGGCATTAACGGCATACTTAAAGGCTTTTTTATTTTGCAGTAATGTGGTTATATCCCGGAATAAAATACCCTGTTTCGGAAAATCCGGTATACTTCTGATAGAGCTCTCTAAATCTATTCTTACGCTCATGCGTTCTGTTCCTGCTCTCTCGCAAACTTTCTTAATTTCTTAAGCGCTGTTTCTTCTATCTGACGCACCCTCTCCCGGGAAACGCCAAGTTTTTCAGCTACTTCCGCCAGGGTCTTTATTTCCCCGTCGGCCAGGCCAAAACGCATATCCAGGACCTGTCTTTCTCTTACTTTCATTATACCCAAAAGATTGGTTACCTGCTCTTTACCAAACATCTCTTTAATCCCCGCGTCAGGAGCCGGGGCAGTTTCATCCTCTATAAGGTCAGAAATCTGGTTCTCGCTGTCTTCTCCTACCGGGGCATCAAGTGAGGAAGTGGTGGCAGCCAGCCAGAAATTAATCTGTTCAACTTTATCCTGGGGAAGCTTTAACCTCTTAGCGATAGCCTCATCAGAAGGTACGCGTTTGAGTTTATGCGACAACTGTTCCTTCTTCTTTTTCCACCTTGAAATCATGTCGTTCATGTAGACCGGCACGCGGATTATTTTTCCCTGTTCGGAAATCGAGCGGGTAATCCCCTGCTTAATCCACCATGCGGCGTAAGTGGAAAAACGGTATCCTTTATTCGGGTTAAACTTATCCACCGCTTTCATTAGGCCAAGGTTACCCTCCTCTATCAGATCCAGGAAAGGAATACCCAGGTACATATAGCGCTTGGCGATATTTATAACGAGGCGCAGATTTGCCTGGATCATGCGCTTGCGCGCCTGTTCATCACCTTTTTTACTCCTTATACGCCTGCTAAGCTGTATCTCTTCTTTGGGAGTAAGTAAAGATACGGTCCTTACTTCTTTGAGGTAAAGTTTTAAGGATTCCATGGTTTAGTCCTTGGTTCATGGTGCATGGTTCATAGTGCATAGTAAAATATCTTACTATGAACTATCAACTATGAACTATGAACTAACTTATTTCTTACTCTTCTCTCTAAGTACTGCCTGGGCTGCCGCCAATTTGGCAATAGGAACCCTGAAAGGCGAGCAGCTGACATAATTCATTCCCACGTTATGGCAAAATTCCACTGTGCGCGGGTCTCCGCCATGTTCACCGCAAATGCCTACTTCAAGGTCTTTGCGGGTCTTGCGGCCTCTTGTGATACCGATTTTAATCAATTCGCCGATGCCTTTCTGGTCAATGGTCTGGAACGGGTCATCGGTCAATATTCCTTTTTTGATATAATCCGGCAGGAACCCGCCGATATCATCGCGCGAGAAACCAAACCCCATCTGGGTCAGGTCATTGGTCCCATATGAGAAAAATTGCGCGACAGTGGCTAATTCTCCGGCTACTAATGCTGCTCGTGGAATTTCAATCATCGTGCCGAACATATGCTTAATTTGCTTCAACCCATATTTTTGTAACACAGAGCTATAGATTTTCTTGGCGATAGCTAACTGATCCTCTAATTCTTTGACGTCGCAGACCACGGGGATCATGATTTCAGGATAGGGTTTCCTACCTTCCTTGAGCAATTCCGCGGCTGCTTCGAAAATTGCCTCAATCTGCATAGCGCTTACTTCTGGATACGTAACGCCTAAACGCACCCCGCGATGGCCCATCATAGGGTTTGATTCATGCAGGGCGTCTGCGCGCTTTGCAAGTTCGCTCATGCTGATATTCAATTCTTTTGCCAACTGTTCAAGCTTTGCTTCTTCACGGGGCACAAATTCGTGTAACGGTGGGTCAAGCAAACGCACTACCACAGGATACCCATCCATTGCCTCTAATGTGCCTTTGATGTCTTTTTTCACATATGGGAAAAGTTCGTTGACTGCCTTTTTCCTTTCCTCTTCTGTTTTTGAAACAATCATTTTGCGTAAAATAAACAACGGCTCATCAGAACCCTTGCCGTAAAACATATGCTCTGTCCTAAACAGGCCGATACCTTCTGCCCCGAATTGCCTTGCTTTCCTGGCGTCTTCCGGAGTTTCCGCGTTAGTGCGGATACCAAGTTTCTTAATTGCTCCACACATTTTTAAGAACTCGTTCAGGAGTTGATTTTCTGCAGTAGCATCCATCATCGGAAGCTGGCCTTCATAAACATTACCCTTGGTGCCGTTTAAGGTCAACCAATCCCCTTCCTTGAGGATTTTTCCGTCTACGCGTAATTCTTTCTTATCGTAATCAACGTGCAATTCGCTGCATCCTACGACGCAGCATTTTCCCCATCCGCGGGCAACTAATGCCGCGTGAGAAGTCATGCCGCCGCGGGCAGTCAAAATCGCCTCTGCCGCGCGCATACCGTCAACATCTTCGGGATTAGTTTCCTCGCGCACAAGGATTACTTTTTTATTTTGTTTGCGCCATTCTACGGCGTCATGCGCGGAAAAGACAATTTGCCCGCTTGCTCCACCTGGCCCTGCTGGCAGGCCTTTGGCTATAGGCTTAGTTTTCAATTCAACTTTAGGGTCAATTATCGGATGCAATAACTCATCCAGTTGGTTAGGCGTGACGCGCATTACCGCCTCTTCTTTTTTAATTAACTTTTCAGCGACCATATCTACGGCCATACGCACTGCTGCCGGGCCGTTACGTTTTCCCACGCGGCACTGCAACATGAACAACCTGCCCTTTTCAATGGTAAACTCTATATCCTGCATATCACGGTAATGAATCTCTAGGCGATTACGGTATCCTACTAACTCCTGATAAAGCTTGGGCATCCCTTTCTCCAGGGTCAGGAGATTTTTATTGTGCTCTGAAGTTGAATATGAATTAAGCGGCGCAGGCGTCCTCGTACCTGCAACCACGTCTTCACCCTGGGCATTAATCAGATATTCTCCGTAAAATTGGTTCTCTCCGTTTCCAGGATTGCGGGAAAAGGCAACTCCGGTAGCAGAATCCTCACCCATATTACCGAAAACCATGGTTTGCACGTTTACTGCCGTGCCCCATTCATCAGGAATATTTTCAATGCGGCGGTAGCTGATAGCGCGCTTGCCGTTCCATGAAGAAAATACCGCGCTTATTCCTCCCCAGAGCTGCTCCATAGGCTCATCAGGAAATTCTTTATTCAATACTTCTTTTATCCTGAGTTTGAATTTTTTGGTTAATTCCTTAAGGTCGGAAGCGGTAAGGTCAGTATCGCTCTTATAACCCTTTTGCTTCTTAACTTCATCCATCATTCTTTCTAACTGCTTACGGATACCCTGGTCTTCTTTAGGCTCAATGCCTGCTGCCTTTTCCATCACCACGTCTGAATACATCATAATCAGGCGGCGATAGGCGTCAAAAACAAACCTTTCATTGCCTCCACTCTGTTTGATTAATCCAGGAATGGTTTTTTCAGTCAGGCCGACATTTAAAACTGTCTCCATCATCCCGGGCATTGATTTTCTCGCCCCTGAACGCACAGAAACCAACAGCACGCTATTGGCGTCGCCAAATTTCCTGTCCATTAACTTTTCGACTTTTTCCAAAGCCTTAGTGACCTCTTCTTTTAAACCCTTGGGATAAGTCCGCCTATTCTTATAATAATAAGTACAAACATCTGTTGTAATCGTGAATCCCGGGGGAACCGGCAATTTCAAATCCTTATGTCCTGCCATCTCAGCGAGGTTAGCGCCTTTGCCACCCAGGAGATTTTTCATGCTTTCCTTTCCGTCTGCTTTGCCGCCACCAAAGGAGTAAACGTATTTTTTCGTTGCCATTTCTTTTAAAACCATCCTTTCCTTTTGGTTCATAGTTCATGGTACATGGTTCATAGTAAAATGTCGCACTATGAACCTTCAACTATGAACTATGAACAAGCTAACTTTTTATCCAGATAATCCTTTACCCTGTCTATTCCTATGCGTTCCTGCAACATTGTGTCGCGATCGCGCACTGTTACCTGCTTATCTTCAAGCGACTGCACGTCAACAGTTACGCAATAAAGCGTACCGACTTCATCCTGCCGGCGGTAAAGTTTGCCGATTGCCCCGGTATCGTCGTAAATCGCGATAAAGCTCTTTTTCAGGTCCTGGGCGATTTTCTTTGCCAGCTCTACAATTTCCGGGCGATTCTTTAAAAGCGGGAAAACCGCGATTTTTACCGGAGCCAGCTCTTTATCTAATTTTAGCACGACACGGATATCGTCCTTTACTTTTTCTTCATAATAAGCATCAGTCAGGAATGCCAAGACGCTCCTGTCCACCCCGCCTGAAGGCTCAATAATATAGGGGAAAAATTTTTCTTTTGTGCTATCGTCAAAATATTTCAGGTCTTTTCCGCTCGCCTCTGCATGCTGTTTTAAATCAAAATCCGTACGGTTGGCTATTCCCTCAAGTTCCGACCAGCCAATAGGGAAATTGTATTCAATGTCGGTGCAGGCGCGGGCATAATGAGCAAGTTCGTCTTTAGCGTGCGCCCTCTTTCTTAAATTTTCTTTTTTTATCCCCAATCCAAGATACCAATTATATCTTTGCTCCACCCAATATTCATAATATTTATCCGCTTCGGCCGGCTTAACAAAATATTCAATTTCCATCTGTTCAAATTCACGGGTACGGAAGATAAAATTGCCTGGTGTAATTTCATTGCGGAAGGCTTTCCCGACTTGCGCCATGCCAAAAGGAAGCTTAGGGTGCCGGGAATCAAGCAAGTTCAGGAAATTTACAAACATCCCCTGGGCTGTCTCCGGGCGCATGTAAATCTCGCTTCCCGCCTCTTCAACCGGGCCCTGGTGGGTCTTAAACATAAGATTAAAGGGCCTTGCTTCTGTAAGAAGCCCCCCGCATTCGGGGCACTTAGTTTTGTCTTTCAGGTCTAGAGCCTTAAAACGTTTCTTGCAGGATTTGCAGTCGCTTTTTAAATCAAAGAAATTCTGGACGTGGCCTGAAGCCTCCCAAACCTTAGGATGCATAAGGATAGCCGAATCCATGCCATACATATCATTACGTTCATAGACATTCGCCTTCCACCAGGCGCGCTTGATATTATTCTTCAATTCCACGCCATAGGGGCCATAGTCCCAGGTATTAGAAAGTCCGCCGTAGATATCGGATGACTGAAAAATCAACCCGCGGCGTTTACAAAGAGAAACTATTTTTTCCATTAAGTTATCGGCCATAGAAGATTATTTTTAACACAGTTTAGAGCAAAAATCAAGGATTAAGGTTCAAGGTTTATCAAGAGTGGAAATAACCGTAAATATTTTCTCCGGGTTTAACTGCCGGGTTTTGTCTCTTACGTAAATTTTAAAAAACTGATCCTTGCTATCCACGAGGCTGCATTCAAAATAAACGGCGTCCTTACCTATATTATAGCTAAGAAACCCCCTCTTATCCCCCATCTCTACCTGCGCCATTTTGACCTCTTTCTGGTCTCCAAGGTCAGCGATAAAAAAACTTTTCATGATTACAAAGAACGTATCATTCAAGTTTTTAATGGCGTTGGTATTTGCGTACATAACGCGTTTTATGAATTCATAATTATTGTTTGCGCCGGCTTTCTTTGACTGGGGGAAAAGCTTCATGAAAAATCCCGGCTCCTCATACAGCAAATAAGCAAATGACTTATTTTGCCTATTGATCTTCTTTTTGTAAAATTCCTTCTTGGCTAACTCGCAGGTTACCTTAAAGCCATCCGGAAGGCACACCTGTATATTTGGGAACGAATAAGGCAGGAAATCCCTTAGGCATTCTTTACTGGCTTGCGGAGTGATTTTTTCTACGGGAACCATGCACAGGATAGGGATCTTATTGCAATCGCCGATACCGGTATTAATGTAAAGTTTCAGGAGATTAGGCCCGCCTATTATTGCCACATACCATAAGCATAATCCAAGCGCTATGGTCCTAAGGAAAATTATTGAGAATTTATTTTGCTTTTCCATTTTACTTTATTTTTTTGAATTCCTCTTCTTTTATACTGAAAGTATGTTCCGGTCCGGGAAATTTTTCCTCTAAAACTTCATTTTTATACTCCTCGATAGCCCTGCTGATCAAAGAAGAAATATCCGCGTATTTCTTCACGAACTTAGGCGTATAACGCTCGAAAAGCCCGAGCATATCATTGATAACCAGGACCTGCCCATCGCAATGCACTCCGGCGCCTATCCCTATGGTCGGGATGCGTAATTTCTCGGTAACGAGGCCCGCGATCCTGTCCGGCACACACTCAAGGACAATAGCAAAACACCCTTTTTC
>JBEKHW010000029.1:0-22695 GCA_050012075.1 Candidatus Omnitrophota bacterium
TGTTTAATTTAGCGTTTTCTTTTGCTATCATCAATGCTTCTTCTGAAATATCAACAGCATCTATTTGCGCCTCAGGAAGAAATTTTGCCAAGGATATCGCGATACAGCCGGAACCCGTCCCTAAATCAAGAATCTTTGTGACTTTGTCCCCTCCGGGGAGGCTCCGCTTCGCTACGCACTGACTTTGTGACTTTGTGACTAATTCTATGGTTTTTTCTACTAATAATTCTGTTTCCGGACGCGGTATAAGTACCTGCGGCGTTACTTTAAACTCTAAGCCCATGAATTCAGTTTTACCGAGGATATATTGTAGTGGTTCCCCGGATATGCGTCTTTTTAAAACAGAGACTGCCTCTTGGGCCCTGGCCTTATCCAGCCGTAGAGTCCGCTTTTGGTATAAACCCATCCTATTTAAGCCTAACAATTCACTGAATAATAACTCTGCTTCATTCATTTTCGTTCTTCTTCTCTTCCGCTGCTTTTATAAGCGCGTCAGAAAGCTCATCCAGCTCTCCGGAAAGTATAGCTTCTAACCTATGGGAGGTGAAGTTTATCCTGTGGTCTGTTACCCGGCGGTCAGGGAAATTATATGTGCGTATCTTTTCGCTGCGGTCACCCGTGCCTATCTGCGAACGCCGAGCCTGTGAAATCTTTTTTGCTTCTTCTTCCCGTTTCCTTTCAAGTAATTTCGCGGCCAGGATCCTCATCGCCTTGGTTTTGTTCTTTAACTGAGAACGTTCATCCTGGCAGGAAACCACAAGCCCTGACGGCAGGTGCGTAATCCGCACGGCAGAGTCGGTCTTTTGCATATGTTGTCCGCCAGGCCCGCTTGAGCGGTAAGTATCAATCCGAAGATCATCCGGAGCAATAACAAGGTCTACCTCTTCCGGTTCAATCAGCACTACAACAGAAGCGGTAGAGGTGTGAATCCTGCCCTGCGCCTCTGTGGTCGGGACACGCTGCACGCGGTGCACACCGCTTTCATACATTAACCTCTTATAGGCGTCTCTACCTTTTACGCTGAAAGACACCTCTTTGAACCCGCCGGCATCGTTAGTACTAGTAGACAGGAGCTCTACCTGCCAATTCTTCTTTGTAGCATACATGGTATACATACGATAGAGGTCCGCCGCGAATAAGCCCGCCTCATCTCCTCCTGTACCCTGGCGTACCTCTACAATCAAATCGCTTCCGGCATACTCATCTTCTACGGTAAGCGCCTCTTTTATCCTCTGCTTAAGGCCTTCCTCTTTTTCCTTTAAATCCTGCAATTCTTTCCTTGCTAATTCCAGGAAATCAACATCGTGTTTCTCCTTCACGACAATTTCTAACTCGCCTATTTCTTTGGAAGTATTCTTATATTCCCTGTATAAAGAAACCGGCTGACGCAGGCTCGATAATTCCTTGGCGTATTTGTTGGCCAGCTCCCTGTTATTGATTACTTCGGGAGAAATAAGAAGACTCTCAAGCTCCTGGTAACGCGCTTCCAACTTGTCTAATTTCTCTAACATATACGTTAAAATATATTCTTAACGAGACCTACGCCAATAGAACGCGGATTTCTGCGTTAAATATTATTGGGCTGACTTTTTCCCGTATTTCTTCATAAACTTATCCACGCGTCCGGCTGAATCGACAAATTTCTGTTTGCCGGTAAAGAAAGGATGGCATTTCGAGCAGATCTCCACCCGTATGTTGGGTTTGGTGGAACGGGTGTGGATCGTCTCTCCGCATGCGCAGATAATGGTACTTTCCTTGTAGTTGGGATGAATCTTCTCTTTCATTTTATTTCCTCCTTCACTATGAACTATGAACCATGAACCATTAACTAATTTACTGATTCATGCTATTCAAAAACTCTTCATTATTCTTGGTCTTGGAAAGTTTCTCTATAAGGAGCTCCATTGCCTCGACATTGCTTAACTCATTAAGCACTTTTCTCAAAATCCAGACCTTCTGCAACTGTTCGGGCTTAACCAGTAACTCTTCATGCCGGGTATTCGAGCGCTTTATATCAATAGCGGGATATATCCTGCGCTGGAAAAGGTTACGGTCAAGCTGCAGCTCCATATTGCCTGTCCCCTTAAATTCCTCAAAGATTACGTCATCCATACGGCTGCCTGTTTCAACCAGTGCCGTAGCAATAATCGTAAGGCTGCCCCCCTCTTCGACTGCGCGCGCTGCGCCAAAAAAACGCTTGGGTTTCTGCAGGGCGTTAGAGTCGATACCACCGGAAAGAACCTTGCCGCTGTGCGGCATAACAGCATTATAGGCGCGTGCAAGACGGGTAATGCTGTCCAGAAGCACCACCACATCCCTCTTGTGCTCTACCAGGCGCTTTGCCTTTTCGAGGACTATCTCGGCTACCTGAACGTGCCTTTCCGGAGGCTCATCAAAGGTAGAAGATATGACTTCCCCCTTTACGTTCCTTTGCATATCGGTAACTTCCTCGGGACGCTCATCAATCAGAAGAACGATCAATACGGCATCGGGATTACTGGTAGTTATGGAGTTAGCGATCTTCTGCAGTAAGACCGTTTTACCGCTGTAAGGTTGCGCCACGATAAGGCCGCGCTGGCCTTTACCGATGGGTGTAAGCAAACTCATTATACGCGTGGATATCTCATCAGGCCTGGTTTCCATATCAAAGGCCTGCCGCGGATATACGGGGGTAAGATTATCGAAAAGGACTTTTTCTTTTACCTCCTCCGGATTCTCAAAATTAACCGCTTCAACCTTAAGAAGCGCAAAATATTTCTCTCCCTCTTTAGGCGGGCGTATCTGGCCGCTGACAGTATCTCCGGTGCGTAGATCAAACTTCCTTATCTGCGAAGGAGAAATATAAATATCGTCCGGGCAAGGCAGATAATTATAATTCGGAGAGCGCAAAAAGCCGAATCCTTCCGGAAGTATCTCTAAGATACCTTCCCCGAACATAAGGCCTTCCTTCTCTGCCTGGGCCTGCAGTATCTTAAAGATAAGATCCTGCTTTCTAATGCCGCTCAACCCGTTAACATTGAGCTCCTTGGCTACTTTATTGAGCTCAGAAATCTTTAATTCCTTTAATTTGGCGATATCAAGTTTTTCCACAACAACCTCCTTAATTTACCAGCTATGGCTGGTCGGTAAATTATTCCGGGCAGTCCTCTTTTAATTATTGGCTGCGAGGGACCTCCGAATATTTTCTACCTGTTTTCTTGCTTTCTGCATTGAACCGTTATTATCTATGATAAAATCAGCCATACGCAGTTTCTTACGTAACGGCATCTGAAGGTGCATTCTCTTTAAGATCTCTTGCTTATTTAATCCGGACCTCTTCTTGATCCTTCTTACGCATTTATCAATTCCGGCCCTTACCACGATAACCTTATCTACCGAGGCCTTAAGGCCTGCCTCTAATAATAAAGGGGCGTCTACGATAACAAAACCCTGTTTCGTTTTCTTTATTCCCTCTCTTATTCTCCGGATAATCCGCGGATGCATAATAGCATTCAGTTTACAAAGCAGCTTTCTATCTTTAAAAACAACTTCTGCCAGCTTATCCCTGTTTATCTGCCTATCCTTTTTGAGGATCTCCAGGCCGAAAAACCTGACTATCTTTTTATATGCCTCTTGCCCCGGGCTGACAAGCCGGTGCGCTATCCTATCCGCGTCTATCACTTTGTCATGAAAGGAGCCGAATATCGCTGCCACCGTACTCTTCCCACTGCCAAAAGCCCCTGTAATGCCTAAGACAATCTTTTTATTTCTTCTTTGCCTTATCATAAAGTTCCATATATTTCCTGGCAGATTCATTCCAGGAGAAATCGCACTGCATGGCTTTATTGATTAAACCCGTCCATTTCTTTTCATTTTTAAATGCTGAAACCGCCTTTTTCACCGTCTTTACTAATTCATCCTTGCTGTATTTTTCAAAGACAAAACCATTGGAGTTGTCAACCGTATCTGCCAGGCCCCCGGTTTTAAAGACAAGCGGTATCGTGCCGTAACGTAACGAAATCAATTGGCCCAGGCCGCAGGGTTCATACTTAGAAGGCATAAGGAATATGTCTGAGCCGGCATAAATTTTATGCGCAAGCGGGTCGTCAAACTTTAACTGCACGGAGATTACCTTGGGGTATTTCTTTACCATCTCCTCCATAATCAGGTGGTATTTCACGTCACCTGTGCCAAGGATCACCATCTGAAGGTCCATTTTGCAGATGGTATCTATGCCGTCGGCAAGGATATCAAAGCCTTTCTGTTCGGCGAGCCGCGAGACTATGCCAAAAAGCGGCACTTCCATTTTTACCGGTAATTTACATATCTTCTGCAGCTCTTCCTTATTCGCATATTTATCGTGTATGTCCGATAATGAATATTTCTTCGCAATAAATTTATCCTCTTCCGGGTTCCAGATTGAATAATCAAGGCCGTTTAATATGCCGAAGACCGAATCGCGCCGCTTATTCAATATGCCTTCCAACCCGAAACCAAATTCCTTTGTCTGTATCTCCCGGCTGTATGTGGGGCTGACGGTATTAATGATATCCGAAAAGACCATCCCGCCTTTTAAGATATTTAGCTTGTCATAGAATTCAAGCCCCTCCATAGTAAACAGGCTCCAGTCAAGGCCGGTCTTCGGGAATTCTTCTTTAGGGAAAAGCCCCTGATACCCTATATTGTGCACAGTAAGGACTGTGCGTATATTTTTATAGAATGGCTCCTTGGCGTAAAGGGCCTTTAGATACACAGGGATAAGGCATGCCTGCCAGTCGTGAACATGGATGATATCAGGCTTAAAGTTTATCTCTTTAAGAAGCGTTAGCGTCCGTTTGCAATAGTAAGAGAACCTCTCCAGGTTATCCTTGTAATCCCCGTTTTTATCTCCGTAAAGGCTCTCGCGGCCGAAATAAGCGTCATTTTCGATAAAATATACCTTAATGGATTTACCGATAACCGAACAGGATATATCATCCTTTAGCCGCTCGATCTTGAATTTCGTATCGCTGATTGACTGGTAGCGGGGAAGGACCATCACTACCTCCGCCCCTAATTTCTCAAGGGCCAGTGGCAGAGCCCCGGCAACATCGGCAAGGCCGCCTGTTTTTGCAAAAGGAACCATCTCTGATGCAGCGATAACAATCTTCATTCTCTCTCCTCTCTGTCCTGCCCTTACGCAGGTTTCATTTCTAACCAATTTTTCCCTTTTTTAATCTCTACCTTTACCGGCACATCCAGTTCCAATACATGCTCCATCCTGTCTTTTACCAATTCCTTAACTTCGCGCAGCTCTTTTTCTACGACATCAAAAACAAGTTCGTCGTGAACCTGTAAGACCATAGCAGAAATAAAGCGGCGGGATAAAAATTGCCTGTGGATATCCACCATTGCCAGCTTTATTAAATCAGAAGCCGAACCCTGAATCGGAGTATTGACGGCCTGGCGTTCCGCGAACTGGCGTATACCCTGGTTTTTATTGTTTATCTCCGGCAGATACCTTCTGCGGCCTAAAATAGTAGTGACAAAGCCATCTTTTCTGGCTTTTGCAATCTGCATATCCAGATATCTCCTCACCCCCGGATATCGCAGAAAATAAGCATCGATAAACCTCTGCGCCTCTTCGGCAGAAATACCCAGGTCGCGGCTTAAACCGTATGAAGTCAATCCGTAGATAATGCCGAAATTCACCCTTTTGGCTACTTCGCGCATTTTATCGGTTACCCCCTGCGTATCTACATTATAGATTAAGGATGCGGTCATCTTATGCACATCCAGGTCTTCTCTAAATGCCCCGGCCAATGCCTCATCTTTTGACAGATGCGCAAGTATCCGTAACTCTATCTGCGAGTAGTCGCAGGCCAAAAGGCAATTGCCTTCTGCGGAAGCGATGATGGCCTGGCGCAGCCTCCTGCCGATATCGGTCTTAACCGGTATATTCTGCAGATTGGGGTTACTGGAACTAAGGCGGCCTGTTTCTGTCCCGGTCTGATTAAAGGAAGTGTGGATCTTTCCTGTGGCTTTATCTATTAAATCCGGCAATGTATCTATATAGGTATTCTTAAGTTTTGCCAGTTGCCGATACTCCAGGAGTAAAGCTGGTAATGCGTGACTGATCGCCAGATTCTTGAGTACTTCTTCATCGGTAGAGGGGCCGGTTTTACCTTTTTTAATCACCGGCAATTTTAACTTTTCAAAAAGCACTTCTCTTAATTGCTTGGGTGAATTTAAGTTAAACTGGCAACCACAGGCCTCGTAAATGTCGGCTATTAGAGAGGCCATGCGTTTTTCGATCTCTTGCGATAAATCTTTTATTACCTTTAAATCCAGCTTTACGCCGTAGCTTTCCATCATAGCAAGCACATCTGCCAATGGCATCTCAAGCGAAGTAAATAGATTGTCGAGCGATTTATCGCGCAGTTGCTTCGTAAGGACAGGCCTTAACCCCGTCAGTATTTTAAGTGATTCCTCCGGCAGGGGTTCGTTGTCGGCAAAATAATCGCCCAGATAATCCATGGCTAAATCGCTAAGATTATAGCTTGCCCTGGAGGGATTAAGCAAATATGCGGCTATCATACTATCAAAATGCAATCCATTGACCTCAATGCCTTCTCTAGCCAAAGTTACCTTTATCTTTTTAAGGTCATGGCCGGTCTTACCGACTTTTTCATCGCTCATCATTGCGTTAATTTTGCGGTTGCCGCTCTCTACGGTAAAATATTTATCATTGGCGAAAAAGAAAATAGCCGGGGGTGTCGCGGCATAAATAAACAGTTCATCTATCTGCCCTATCTCCTTGTCTATCTCGGCATCCTTTATCTTTAGAGAAACGATATTTTCTCTATCCGGAGATTCCATAGGCAGCTCTTTAAGGAATTTCTTCAATTCCAGGCGCCTGAATATATCAAAGAGCGTTTTATAATCGGGGGAAGAAACCTTTAAGTTTTCAAGCCCTGCGTCAATATCCACGTTTGCGTCCAGGACCGCTAACTCTTTATTAAGGATAATCTTATCTTTATTTTCCTCGATCAGGCGGCGCATCTTTTCGGCCTTTATCCTGGCGGGCTGACTCAAGATATTATCCAGAGAGCCATACTCTGCTATGAGGCTTGCTGCTGTTTTCTCTCCGATGCCGGAGACTCCCGGTATGTTATCCGCATCATCGCCCATAAGGGCAATAATATCGGTTATCCTTTCCGGGCCCACCCCGAAACGCTCATTGACTTTCTTTTTGTCATAATTAATACCTTCATCTTTGTAAGGCGAAAAAACAAAGGTTGTGTCATCGACAAGCTGCAATATGTCTTTGTCGGAGCTTATGATAGTCGTGCGCAATCCCTTCTGCCTCGCAAGACGGGATAGTGTCGCTATAATGTCATCCGCCTCAAACCCCTCTTTTTCAAATAAAGGTATGCCGTATGCGCGGATAATCTGCCTTATTAAAGACATCTGGGCGATGAGCGCATCAGGCATAGAGGGCCTCTGGATTTTATATGCGGCGAATTTCTTTGCTCTGAACGTATCGCGGGAAACATCGAAACATACTGCCAGGTAATCCGGTTTATCTTTCTTTAAAATCTTATTCAGGATATTAATAAAGCCGTAAATCGCATTCGTAGGCTGGCCATAGGATGTAGAAAGCAAGGGCAGCGCATAGAACGCTCGGTAACAAAAAGCAGTGGCATCAATCAAATACAGCGTCTTTTTATCCATTAATCAACATTCGGAATTTCAACTAGGGTAGGGACAATTTTGTGGTTTCTATCTTGCCAGCGCCATTCTCTGGCTCTTTTCAATAAATTCATCCAGGCCTTCAATAGAAGAATCGATATGCTGGGCATTTATTGCTTCTCTAAGCGCGTAAATGTAATTCCCCTTTCTATAATCCTCTTTTGCCTTGCCAAAAAGCTCCATCGCCAGCGCCCGGTTATCTTTTTCAATGATTTCTTTTTTGACAACAGTCTCTTTTACAAGCTTTACCGTCTCCTGTTCCTTGGCGTATTTAATAGGATTATCCGAAGTGACAAACCGTATATCGTCAAGGCGGCGTTTGGCCCTTTGCGTCCAAAGGTCGTCGGGATGACCAAGCTCTGCCCTCTTCTTCCAGTAAAACGCGGCTTTGTTCAGGTCGCGCTTGGCCTCGTAAAGTATGGCCAGGTTTGTATAGGGGCTTAAGAAATTCGGCTGTACGGCAATGGCCTTGAGGTAATTTTCTTCTGCGCGGTCAATCATCCCCTTTGCATCAAATAATACGCCCAGGTCATTATAGACCACGGAATACTGCGGGTCTATTTCTACGGCTTTCTGATAAAGAGCCAGGGCACTATCAATATCGCCTATCCGCTGGTATTCTAATCCCGCTGTCCGGTACTCTCTTGCCTGTGTCCTTAACCAGCCAATATCGCTTTCCTTTACAACATCCTCTGCAAGAAGGCAAGAAGGAAACAAAAGCAGGGATACGAGCGCTATCTTAATTATTGGGTTTGAGGGTAGGTTGATATGCATTTGCAATGTTTTTATTATACCTTCTAAACATATCAGTAGTCAAGAAAATTGTTTAATGAGCAGATGACTTACGGAAGCTCCGAAGGAGCGACGTAAGTCATGGTCCTTGACATCTTTTGATGTCAAGGACGTCTGCGAATTAACCCGCCATTAAATTAAATAGCGGCGGGAAAATTCGTGGATAAACTCGCTTACAACATCGGCTCCATTTCCTGGGCCGGATGTTTTACTTGCTCCAGGAACGCAATAAGCTCTTCTGAGGTAGTGGCTTGTGTTTCATCCGCAATCTTATCGATAAGTTCCGGTTCTCCTATTTCCGAGCAGCGCTTGCGCAACTTCTCTCCCAGTAGGTCCTTTAGCTCACGAGGCATCCATACCAGGCGCTTAAGGCCTCCTTCGGCAGAAATAAATTTCTTGCTCAACAGGTACAATTTACCTACGCCGAGGAATCCGGGTGTCTGCACACCGCCTCCGACTGAACCGGCTAATGTCGTAAAAGTCATGCCGCTGGGGGTCATGCCCGTATAATCGCGATGCACTATCATTACTCCATTTGCTTCGGGAAGTATGGCAATGATGCACTCAAAACAACCGCAGGATGACTGGGGAGAATCCATAAGCGAATACATACTTACCTTCTCAATACTCTTATTTGATTTCTCCTTCACGAAATCATTCACATTCTCCCATTGGCCTAGCCTCGCATCAACCACGCTGCCTTTTTCAATGGGCTGGTTAGGCCCGGTAGGGATGATTTCAAAGGAGGCCTTGGCGTCCAGCCAGGAGTAAGCGCCACAAAGGCCAAGGCGCTCAGGGGTAACGATGCAGACATGATTAGGCGCAAAGGATTGGCACAATAAACAGGAATAAAAAGTATCTACACTTTCGTCGGTCATGCCGCTTAAACGCTCATCTCTTTCATCAAATACTTTTTTGGCGCCATTCAACAATCTTTCCACATCCTCTTCTTTTGTATAAAACTTTACCTGCACCTTATCAACGATAGCGCCATATTCCTGGTGCAGCATCGCATGCAGGATAACGCCCAGATGCCTAAGCCGAAACCCCTTCCCAAAGGCATCCTTGGATATCCTTATCCAATTCATATCCCGCTGGCCCAGGTGCATAAGCCCCATCGCGTAATTTACAAAACGGTGAATCTGGCGCTCCAGTATCGGTTCAAAATCTTTCTGCATTTTGCGGCCGTAAACATCGACGGTGATTGCAAGCGGAAGCGACCTCATCCCTTGCGGAAGGGCGTCTATATCCGGCCCGCTTAATTCAATCTTTCCGTCTTCCACATCTTCCTGCGCTTTAGAGCTTAAGAATTCAAAGGCAAGGCTTGCCTTTCCTCCGAACTCCGCGTGCAATTGTTCCTTGCGTACACGCTCTCCTTCAAATGCGGCGGCATAAGGCACAGGCACATCCACCTGCGCCAATCTCACTTTTATTCCCCTGGTAAGTATTCCCTGGGAAGCTATCTTTTTATAATCCTTCTCGGTTACCAGCGCCTCATATAAGGTAGTGTCAATTTTACCTAACTGCGGGACTTCCAGATCCGTAATAATAGGAAATCCGAATGCCAATGCACCTAACCCGGTCGCCACAAGGACTTCATCCACATGCCCTAAGAGCAATACAAATGCCGGCACGCGGTTACGAATATACTCAGCTATGCCCTGCCACTGCCCTGGCTTAAATCCGCCATAGATTAGAGGGGCGCGTACGGCAAAATTAACCGCGTAGATTGCGGAAAGATAATCTTCGCCCAAAGGCACAATATAATTCTCAAGTCCGACTTCTATCCCTTTTTCTTCTAGCTGTTTTAAAAAGGTATTGCCTGAGATATTCCCGGCCAATAAACTGACGATACTTTTGGATTGGAAATTCCTGATAAGTTCTGCCGCGGAATCCGCATCCTTTGCCGGCCCTAAAATTACCGCGATACCGGAAATCCTTCCGTCTACAAGCTGTAGGCCCAGGGAGCGCAGGATTTTATCCGGGATAAAACCGATTCCGCCTTTAGGATGTTCACTATTTAAAACCGATAATGCCGCTAATATCTCTTCACAGATTAATGTAGCAACCCCTTTATTCAATATTCCGCCCAAGGCCGCTATATTCAGTCCGCTTTTTGCGGGGATATTTTTATTTAAGCCCTCTGCCTGGGTAAGCGCGTTTTCGCAATCGGCAAGCGTCTTTACCTCAATATTAAGCAGCGCGTTAATCAGGGGAAAATAATAATTGGTTTCGGGAAATTCAATCTTAGCGTCTTTACCTTTTGCTGCTATTGCCTTATCCAGCGAACTCTTGGTAAGATTTAATACCGCCTGGCTTCCTTTAGTCCCAAGTTGTACGAGTACCTCACTCATAGAATTTTCCTCCACAGAAATAAGTTGTTCATTTGCATTAACACTTTTATCAACAAATAGAACCAGACATACGCCAACGGCTTTCCCGTCTTTAAATTTAACTGCCTCTGCCCTTCCCTCTCCGACAATCTCCTGGATAGGGCTGTTGATTATTTCTATACCGGCGGGTAGCTCGCCTTCAAACTTATCCTGGCTTACAACCTTAACGCCGACTTTATATTTCTCATTGATGAGTTTGGCTAAATCTAACGACGATTGAATCGGACCGTCAATACAGACAGTATCATTGATAAGATACTCATCTAATTTCTTGAAATCATCACCAGGGCTTAATAATGCTACTCCCTTTTTTCTTGCACCGGGTATTTGCGGTAAATTCGCCATCTATAAGCCGCCCGCTTCTAATACCCGGGGAACAACCTTATCCCAGCCGATAGGCATGATATGTATCCCCTGGCACATGGGTTTTAATTCCTTAATCAGGCGGGAGGAGATTTCTACGGATTGCGCTACTTTATCCTTTGTCTCTTCCATCTCTTTTATCAGGTTATCCGGAACAAATACTCCCGCAACATTCTTATTCATATAGCGCGCCATCCCTGCGGACTTTAACAATACGATACCAGCCATAATCGTGGTTTTCAGGTGTTTGGTCTTACTTAAAAAGTTCTCGAATATTTTTATATCATAGACCGCCTGCGTCTGGAAAAATTCGGCACCCGCGGTAATCTTTTTCTCCATCTTCATAATCTGCGGCTCTATAGGGTCAGCACCCGGATTTACCACAGCACCCAGGCAGAATTTAGGCGGTGCTCCCTCCAGTTTATTACCTTTCATATCTACCCCTGTTTCAAGCTTACGCGCCACCTGCAACAGCTGCACTGAATCAAGGTCAAATACAGGTTTTGCCTCGGGATGGTCTCCCAGCGTCGTATGGTCACCGGTTAAAATAAGGACATTCTCGATTCCTAACGCGGCAGCAGAAAGTAAATCCGACTGCAGGGCAAGCCGGTTCCTGTCGCGGCAGGTCAGCTGATAAATCGGCTCAAACTTATTCTGCTTAAGCAAGCTGCAGACGGCCAAAGAACCCAGGCGCATTACTGAACTCTGTAGGTCCGTAACATTAATCCCATCCACGCGCCCGCGGATTAATTCAGCATCCTCCAGGATCTTCTTTGTCTCAATCCCCTTCGGCGGCCCAACTTCCGAAGTCACCAGGAATTTTCCAGCTTGTAATTTCTCTTTAAAGGTCAATTTAAACTCCTCACTATTTTTAGCGGGTCCTGTCTTGTCCTGTTTCTCGCAGGGCCGCACGATTTTCCCCAGCGTGGAAAATCGCGCTCGGCTACTCGGCCTCGCTCTCACTGACTTATATTTAGCGGGTGAACCTTGCCCGCTCGGCCTGCGTTACGCCCTGCTCGAAATCAGGCCAAGCCACCCGCTAAAAATCAACCCGTCCCCTATTTTTTCTTTTTTAAAATTCATACGGGTTTTTCTATCTTCCATTGTCTATCCGTAATCTTTCGTAAAAGCTTTGACCAGACGCCCCTACTACATAAAGAGCTAAATATCGAATCTGCCTTTGTATATTGAGCGTATCCAAAAAAGTACTCATCTCTAGTTTTGAGCTGCCCATATCATAGCGAAAAGCTGTATAATCATCAAAAAATACCAATAAAGCGGTATTATCGGGCCTTTCTCTTACCGTTATTTTCTTATTAATCAACTCACTGATTCGATCTTTGACTCTTTGGTTTATTTCTTCAGAGGAATGCGCTTCTTCGTCTACACTAATTTTTTTCCCATTTCTCTTGTCTCTTGTGATTGAAACATCCCCTATGCTGTTAACAAATCCGTGAGCTAAAAAATATTCCATTCTAGCATGTTCTGATTCATTTCTATCTGCAACTACAATTTCAATATATTGGGGGATATCATCTCTATCCGGATTAACTCTAACATCAAAGTTTTGGTTTCCAACAATAGGACTAAATTTAGTTTTCTCCCAAGTTTTAGATTTATTTTGGAGTAACCTATAGAGAGGAAATAACTCTTCATAAAAATATTTTGCTATTCCTTTATGCAAAATGTTCTGCATTTTAAGCTCTTCTCTACGTTCTTTGGTAATTTTCAATTTTTCTTCAAACCAAAGAATGTATTCATTGGGTGTTCTTGGTAGAGAAATTTCTTCTGCGTTTATATAATTCTCTAACTTTGCAATGACCATTATTTCATCTCGAAATAATCTGAAACAAGCATGCTTCAATAACTTCGCTGCCTGAACGTCAAATCAACTGACGAGGCGCGATTCGAACGCGGCCTCCAACCTCCCCAAACTTCTTAATTTTTACGGGTGGCTTGGCTTGATTTCGAGCAGGGCGTCTGAAGCCCTGAACGGGCAAGGTTGACCCGCTATAAATTTATCGGTCAGAGCGAAGGGCTGAAGCCGAGCGCAGTTTTGCCTCGCTGGGGCAAAACAAGCGTCCCTGCGAGAAACAAGACAAGACAGGACCCGTAAAAATTTAAAAGAACGTTATTGCTGCAGGTTCGCTGCCTCGACCAGATTGCGCATCAACATCGTGACTGTAAGGGGACCGACGCCGCCGGGAACAGGCGTAATATAGGAAGCGCGCTTCTCGGCTGGCTCAAACTCCACATCACCAACAATTTTATCCGCCACCCTGTTAATCCCTACATCTATGACAATCGCACCCTCTTTAACCCACTCACCTTTAATAAGCCCTGCCTTGCCTACTGCCACAATTAAAATCTCGGCCTTCTTCACGTGCTCTTCCAATTTTCCTGCCTTTGATGTGCCGATATGGCAGACCGTGACTGTGGCGAATTTTTCAAGCAACAAAAGCGCTAAGGGCTTACCTACTATTTCACTGTGGCCTACCACCACTACTTCCTTACCATACAAATCAATTCCCGTGCTGTTTAATAACTCCATTACCGCAGCCGGGGTGCAGGGTAATATTTTTGCCTTGCCGAAAATGATTTTACCGATATTTGCCGGATGCATCCCTTCTACATCTTTATCAGGAGAAATAAATTGAGAAATTTTTTTATAATCAATCGCCTGGGGAAGCGGCATCTGCACGATTATGCCGGCTACATTTGAATCTGAATTTAATTTCTTTATGAAATCGGATAAGGCCGCCTCAGTGGTATCTGCCGGCAATTTAGAAAACTGATAATCAATGCCGAGTGCCTCGGCAACCTTTTTCTGGGATTTAACATAACTTTCTGCTCCGGCATTTTCCCCTACCATAATACTGGCTAACACAGGTTTATTTTTTAAGGCTGCTACTTTATTCTTTATCTCTTCTTTGATTTTTTCCGCTAAGGGCTTACCCTCTAATAATTTTGCCAACTTTCTCCTCCGTATTTAACCGTATTTTCCTCGTTACCGATCCTTTTTTCTTTAACTCTTTCCTGGTTGTTGCTGCCAACTTTTTATCCTTAAGCAATTTAAGATTTATATCCACATTAAAATATGCCGCAGCAAATGCCGATTCAAACATAATCGCTGCCACTGCAACGTCACTAATCAGATTTATATTCCCCTTTTTAATAAGCGGCGGGCAGAGCTTTGCTCCTTCATAACATAGGCGACAACTCATAAGCGGCACACCAAGGGCATCCCGCAGGTTTCCGCTCTTATATGCCGTAACATCTAAATCCACAAGGCGCATAAACTCATGCCTTAATTTCTCCGACTTATCCAGAATCTGCTGCAATTCTTTCTCGTATTTCGCGTATTTTGGTTTTCCGAGGGTAAAATTAACTACCATGCTGACAAGGGCAGCTGCCATTGCCGCATTTAGCGCCGCAGCAGAACCGCCTCCTGGCGCAGGAAGCTTTGCCGAGAGGTCATCAAGGTATTTCTTCAGTGATTGATTTTGGTAATCTGCCATATTCTGCTCCACATTAAATAAGCCATGCCGCTGGCGTTTATGGCTTATTTACTCCGCGCTATGCGCGGAGTTTTAGGCTAATCCTACAATATTACCGTCTTTATCTATGTCTATATTTTCTCCGCGCGGATGACTTGGTAGCCCCGGCATAGTCTGTATTGCCCCGCATAACGGAGTAAGAAACCCTGCTCCGATATAGGCACGGATATCTCTTACCGGAAGCACGAAACCCTGCGGCCTTCCTTTAAGTTCTGGATTATGCGAAAGAGAAAGGTGTGTCTTAGCCATGCAGACAGGTAAGCTATTCCACCCGCGTTTAGTATACAATTTAATCTTGGCTTCTGTCAACTGTGAATATTCAACTGACTTTGCGCCATAAATCTTTTTAGCAATAGCCGCAATTTTTTCTTTTATAGATAAATCAAGCGGATATAGAAAAGAAAATTTATTGGGTCTAGCTGCAAGCTTAACAACGCTTCTGGCCAATTCCAAACCACCTCTTGAGCCCCTCTGCCAAACCTCGCTTACGCAGCAATCATCTGCGCCCGCCCCACGCGCTCTTTTTCTTATAAGGGCTATTTCTTTATCCGTATCCTGCGTAAATTTATTAATCGCCACGATAACAGGCACGCCGAATGACTTAACATTTTCTATCTGTTTTTCCAGGTTACATATCCCTTTTTCAATCGCGGGAATATTCTCCCGGCTTAAGCATTTTTCAAGGGGCCTGCCCGGAGTAACCCTGCATATGCCTGCGTGCGCTTTAAGCGCGCGCACAGAACAAACCAGGATCGCCGCATCGGGTTTAAATCCTCCTATGCGGCATTTTATATCGAAGAACTTCTCTGCCCCGCAATCAGCGCCGAAACCGGCTTCAGTGACGACGTATTCAGACAATGCCAGCGCGATCTTATCCTGGATAATGGAACTGTTACCGTGCGCGATATTAGCGAAAGGCCCGGTATGCACGAAACAGGGTGTATTTTCAATCGTCTGTATTAAATTGGGCTTAATCGCGTCTTTAAGCAAAACGCTCATGAGGCCGGCTACTTTTAAATCTTCCGTGGTCACGGGCCTAGCCTTATAATCCTGCGCCAGGATAACCCTGCCCAATCTCTTACGTAAATCCTTTAGGCCGCTACTTAACGCAAGTATTGCCATAATCTCTGAGCTGGCAGTGATATCAAAACCGCTTTTGCGCCTTATTCCATCCTGTCTTGTGCCCAGGCCTATAAGAACATTCCGTAGCGCGCGGTCGCCTATATCTACTGCCCTGCCCCATGACACAGAATCAATATCAATGCCGAGCTTATTTTTACGGAATATCGAATTATCTAAAAATGCGGCTGCGATATTATGGGCAAGCCCTACTGCGTGCGCGTCCCCCGTAAAATGCAAATCAAAATCCTCGCGCGGCAGGACCTGCGCATATCCTCCTCCGCCGGCTGAGCCCTTAATCCCGAAAACCGGGCCGAGAGATGGCTGGCGTATGCAAACTGAAGAAACCTTGCCCAAACGGCTTAGAGCCATCGCAAGGCCTATAGTAGTTACGGTTTTACCTTCGCCGAGAGGAGTAGGAGTAATCGCGGTAACCAGAATATATTTTCCCTGCCTGCGGGATTTTAACTTTTCAAGGATACCTAGATCAATTTTCGCGATATATTTTCCGTAATGAATAAGATATTTTTTATCTATTCCGAGATTAACGGCAATCTCATCTACCGGTCTTATCTTTGCTTTTTTGGCAATAGAGATATCGGAAAGCATGTTTTTTAGCAGCTGAAATTAGAATCTAAATCAAAGGCGTTTTTAATAAGGTCCACGCTCTTGGGTTCGGGGGCACCGGTTATGCAGATAACGTCAAAGCGCGATTTATTATTTAAAGAGTTGTGTTCTTTTAAAAAGGCAAGCGCTGCTTTAGAGAGCTGCCTCTGTTTTGAAATAGAGATTGCCTCCTGGGGCGCGCCAAAATCCAGGGAACTCCTGGCTTTTACCTCAACGAAGCAGAGGGTATCTTTCTCCCTGGCAATAATATCGATCTCGCCTAATTTTGTCCGGTAATTCCTTTTAAGGATACGGTAGCCGTTCTTTTTAAGGAAATCAACCGCGATATCTTCTCCGTCTTTACCTACGGATACGTTATTTCTAACCATAACTGAAACTCTTCCTGTGAATTTTAGAGGGCCCGATTTTCCTTAACACATCCCTGTGTCCGGCGGTCGGATACCCTTTGTGTTGAGCAAAACCATATTCGGGATAAAGCTTGTGGTATTCGTTCATAATCCGGTCGCGGGTAACCTTGGCAATGATTGAGGCCGCGGCAATACTCTTGGATTTCCCGTCACCGCCGATGATACAGGTATACGGGAAAGGGATCTCCAACCGCAAATTACCGTCAACGATAATATGTATCCGTTTATGTTTGGAAGAAGAAATCTTTGCTGTAAGAGAACCAACCGCAACCTTCATGGCCATACAGGTTGCCTGAAGGATATTTATACGGTCGATAATCTTTTCATCAATTATGCCTATGCCGAATATGGATTTTCTGGTGATTTCCCGGAAGGCACGCTCTCTTGCTGTTGCAGTCAGTTTCTTTGAATCATCTATGCGGTTTATGAAACGGCTGTTTTGTAATGTTACCGCTGCCGCCACGACCGGCCCTGCCAGCGGCCCGCGGCCCGCTTCATCCACGCCGATAATTATGCTGTATCCCTGCTTCTTAAATTTCTTTTCGTAATAATACACCCTATGGCGAGGTTTTTTCTTCCTGGCTTTCGATCTTTGTGGCGTGTTTTCCTATCTTGCCCCTCAAATAATAAAGCTTTGCCCTTCTTACTTTTCCGGAGCGTATAACCTCAATGCGCTCAATGCTCGGAGAATATAAAGGAAAGACGCGCTCGATACCTTCCCCGTAAGAGACCTTACGCACGGTAAAATTCGACCTTACCCCGCTTCCATCCCTGGCAATTACAACTCCCTCAAAAGGATGCAGGCGCACCTTATCCGGCGCCTCAAGGATTTTGGTCATCACCTTTACGGTGTCACCCACCTTAAATGAAGGCATTTCTTTCTTGATGTATTCCTGTTCAATAATTTTCATCTTATCCATGACGTGTTTCTCCTCTCTTCTTAAACAGATCCGGCCTTCTTAATTTGGTCCTCTTTACGGACTCCTCTTTCCTCCAGGCCTCTATCTTAATATGATTACCTGATAAAAGGATATCCGGCACGCGCATCCCCCGGAAATCGGAAGGCCTCGTATACTGCGGATATTCTAATAGATTACCCTCGAATGACTCAAAATTCAAGGAATTTTTATCACCGAGCACTCCCGGGATAAGCCGGGTAACGCTATCGACCAACACCATTGCCGGGAGTTCTCCCCCTGTTAAAACATAATCGCCGATAGAAATCTCCTGGTCCACGATTTCTTTTCTTACCCGCTCATCCACTCCCTCATAATGGCCGCAGATAAGGATAAGATGTTTGGCTTGGGACAATTTTTTGGCATGCGCCTGTGTCAATTTTTTGCCCTGCGGGCACAACAGGATTATTTTTGCGTTTTGCGTTTTGCGTTTTGCGTTTTGCGTTAATGCCTCTACCGCGTTAAAAATCGGCTCCGGACGCATTACCATGCCGCAACCGCCTCCGAAAGGACGGTCATCAACCTTACGGTGTTTATCATCGGTGAAATCACGCAAGTCGTGAATGTATAATTTTAATTTGCCTTTTGCCTGCGCGCGCTTTATTATCGATTCGCCTAAAACAGGAGCGAACATCTTAGGGAAGATTGTAATGATATCAATGCGCATTATATTTACTCAAGAATTCTTTCTTAAACTCCCTGAACCTATCCTGGTTGATTGCTTCGCGCGCCTTACGCATAAGCTCAAGGTAAAAATGTATGTTATGCAATGAAACCAGGCGTAAACCCAATATTTCATCGGTATTAAACAGGTGGCGCAAATACGCGCGGCTAAAATGCGTGCAGGTATAACAGCTGCAATCCGGGTCAAGACCGGAGAAATCCTCTATATAAGGGGCATTTCTTATCGTCATCTTTCCGATGCTCGTAAAGGCGCTTCCGTTCCTGCCGTAGCGCGTAGGCACAACGCAATCGAACATATCAACGCCGCTTTCTACGCCCTCGATAATATCTTCTGGCAGGCCTACACCCATGAGGTAACGCGGCGAGCCCTGCGGCAATAAATCCGCGCTAAATTGCACTATATTATAACGCAAATTCTTGGGTTCGCCAACTGAAACTCCGCCTATGGCATAGCCGTCAAAGCCGATTTCAACAAGTTCACCGGCGCATTCCTTGCGCAATTCTTCGTAGGTGGCGCCTTGCACGATTCCAAACAACAGCTGTTTTTTATCCCTAGACCCCGGACTATTAGCTATGAACTCTTTGGAGCGCCTTGCCCAATTAAGCGTCCTCTTCATCGCGATTTCAGCGTGGTCTTTAATGCAAGGGTACTGCACGCATTCATCAAGCGGCATGACAATATCCGAACCAAACCCCGCCTGGATATCGATGACATTCTCCGGAGTAAAGAAATGTTTCAGGCCGTCAATGTGGGATTGGAATTCAACGCCGTTATCATTTACTTTGCGTAGGAGCGCAAGACTGAATATCTGGTAACCGCCGCTGTCGGTAAGTATGGGCTTATCCCAGGATATAAACTTATGTAACCCACCGGCTCCTGTAATCACCTTCGGGCCGGGCCTCAAGAAAAGATGATAGGTATTGCATAGCATAATTTGCGCGCCACCTTCATTCAATTCTTTCGGAGAAAGGGTTTTTACCGTGCCCTGCGTTCCCACCGGCATAAAACAAGGGGTATCTATTTCTCCGTGCGCCGTGGACACTTTCCCTAATCTGGCCTTTGTATGTTTGTCTTTATGGATTAGCTTAAACATAGGACTATATTATCAACATCGCGTCCCCGTAACTATAAAAGCGGTATTTTTTATCAATCGCTTCCTGGTAGGCACGCTGCATAAGCTTTTGGTTTGCAAAAGCAGAAACGAGCATAAAAAGAGTGGTGCGGGGAAGATGAAAATTAGTAAGGAGGCAATCCGTAATCCCGAAATCAAAACCTGGGTAAATAAATAAATCCGTATAACCTTCTTTTGTCCCGTTCTTATATGCCTCTAATGCGCGTAAACTCGTTGTGCCGACAGCGATTATCCGCCTCTTTTGCTCCTGCGCCTCTTTTATAAGATGCTGCGTTTCCTCATAAACCTTAAAATACTCCGGTTCCATCTTGTGCCCCGTAATATCCTCGCTCTTTACCGGCTTAAATGTCCCGGGCCCCACGTGCAAGGTAATATACCCTATTTTCACTCCGGCTGACTCAAGTTTTTTTAACAGCTCTTCTGTAAAATGTAGCCCCGCGGTAGGCGCTGCCACTGCCCCTTTTTCCTTTGCGTAAACCGTCTGATAATAAATATTGTCCTGCGCTTGGGCTTTACGCTTTATATAGGGAGGTAGAGGCATAACGCCCAGCCCGTATATTGAGCTTGTATCTTTGGTATTAAAAGTAATTTCGTTTTTTGCGCTAATGGTCCCGGTTATATCTCCGCCGTTAAAAATAAGCTTCTCTCCTAATTTGAGACGGGCGGGCCGAAGCATCGCCTCAAAAGAAAATCCTTGCCTCTGTTTAAGCAAGAAAACTTCTGCTTTGCCTCCGGTTAAGCGTCTAGCGTTCAGGCGGCAAGGCAGGACCTTGGTGTTATTTAGAATGAGTAAATCGCCTTCTTTAAAATAGTCAACGATATCGCGAAATACGCGGTGTTCTATTGTGCCGTTCTCGCGCCTGACTACCATAAGCCTTGCCTTATCACGCTCGGGCAACGCGTATTGCGCGATTAACTCTTTGGGCAGGTTATAATCAAAATCCGATATGCGTAACATCGCTTCCTGGATAATAGTAAGCAAGTATCTTCTCGGCGTCTAAGCCCTGTTTTGCCATAAAATATGCCCCCCACTGGCAAAGGCCGACGCCATGACCCCAGCCAAAACCCTCAAATACCGCATCCCCTCCTGTAACAAGCACGGTAAAATTTGCGCTGCGCAGGATATCAGGGCCGATAATCTCCCTGAATGTTTTTGCCGGGATTTTCAAGCTGATTATTGAACCCACTAACTTTAACTCTTTTACCCGGCCGGAAATATCCCTGTCAACTAGCAGAATATCGTTGATAGCTCCGGTTCTATAGCCAGCCTCTCTTAATTTTGCCTGTATATCTAGGAGAGAAACTACATAGTGCCATTTATAATGCGGGGAATCTTTGCAGAAACCGCACACGACACCTTTTAGCGGCCGGATATTTATATCCCATAACACAGAGGCATCCTCTGTATGCCCGCCGCAGGAAGCATGGAAATACGCGGGAAATACCTTTTGACGATAAGTAAGAATTAACCCTTGCGTTTCTTCCACGGCCTTATTCGTGCGGTACCTTTCAGAGGCGCTTCCGCCATACAACTGGGAATAAACGGTATTGGTCAAATCAAAATCCCTGTCTTTATTTACCTGCAGCATATATACCGCATATGTGCGGCTTACAATCGCCTGCACTTTCAAAGCTTCCATCGGCCAGTAATGCGATGATTCCTGATAAAGTATCCCTTTCACATAATCTTCAAGCGCAATGCTGTTAATGGCGGTGAGCGTATTGGCCTTTCCTTTTACGATTATGATATCGCCTTTAAATGTACGGCCGTCGATAAGGATAGAATCCTCGTCTCTTGCTGAAAGTGCTAATTTTCCACTCTTTATCAACCGGCCCGCCAATAAGATGTCGCCGCCACTAGCGACTACCGTTGTCTTTAGGTCCCTGCCTTGCCAAATAATCTTATTATTACGGTAATCGCTTACCGCGTATTCACCCTTTATCTTCAGGCTGAAAGAACGGTTGTTTTGTAGTATAGCTACGCGCACAGAATTTTTCGCTTGGGCCAAAACAGGCAGCATTCCCAAGAAAATAACAGATAACAGAATCAGGCGTTTTTTCATCGACGTGACCATATCCAGAATATAAGGGAAAGGATTATGCTGATTAATATGGAAGTAGCCAGGGGAAAGTAAAAAGTGAAATTATTCTTTTCTACCAGTATGTCTCCGGGAAGCTTTCCCAAGAAAGGAACCTTATTGAAAAAAGTAAGCAACAGGCCTACTCCTATTAGAACAACTCCAAAGATAATCAGTGTTTTACCGATTTCATGCATCGCTCTATCTCCGAATAAATGCATCCGCAGTATTTTTGGCAGTAAATGCCTTTGCTCTTTGCCTCATCATGCGCTTTTCTAAACCCCGGCCGGAAATCTTCATAATAAAATTCAACTCCTTCATCCCCGGCAACTTCGCTGCCGATTTTCTTCAACAGCTCCTGGTCCTGATAAGGGCTTACCAGTAAAGTGGTTGTAAGGCTATCAAAACCTTTCTTCTTGGTTTCTTTAGCGGTGCGCTCAAGCCGCAGGCGCCAGCAAATCTCGCAGCGTCCGGGATTGGCTTCCTTTAGATTCACGGCTCTAAAAAATTCTTGCGGGCTATATTCGGGATAGCCGACTTCCAAATTTAATTCCTTACTTAATACTTCGACCGCGCTCTTGCGATTCTTGAATTCTCCCAAAGGATGAATGTTCGGATTATAATAAAATCCCTCAACCACCGCTCCCTTCTCCCTAAGTTGTCTTAGCGGATAAATCAGGCACGGCGCGCAACAAGTATGTAATAGGATTTTCATATTTTATACATTTAGCGTGTGTCTTGTCTGGGTTTCTCGGGAGCGCTCGGCGCGCCCCAGCGTGTCGCGCCTTCGCTCGGGTCGGCTGCGTCGCTCTCCCGCAGCCGGGCCCTATATAAAGCCGTTTTTTTAATTTAGGAGCCGGCTTGCGGGAACCCTGC
>JBEKHW010000030.1:0-21676 GCA_050012075.1 Candidatus Omnitrophota bacterium
ATTTAAAATGATAGGCCTATTCGGTAGGTTCTTCCCAGAGCGCCGCCCTGTTTAGAATAATCTTTCCACCGCCAATCAAATTATCCAGTTCAGCGAAGCTGAAATCTTTCATCCCGTAGTTCTTTATGGTATACGCGACTACCTTGACTATTTCTTTGTCTATATCGGCGTTCTTGCCTACTTCGGGCTTCTGAAATTTTACTTTTATGCGCTGTTGGATCTGGTCTGCCAGGAATTCTTCCATCGAGATGCCGTGATAATCTACATGCCGGCCTTCTTCGTCACCTGTGATATTGGAGTCGACCTTGGTATGCTGTATCTCTCTATGGGAATATTCTTCCCACGACATTAATCCGTAGAATATCCTTTTCATATCCAGGTAGTAGAAAATCTGCCGTAGCTCAATTCCGTTTACGGTATCCGCGGCAATCAGGCAGAAGAAGTGAGGTTGGTCTTCCTGGGAGTTCTCCATACTAAAGACCACTCGGCGGATAACCTTCCAGGCATTACTTACATTCTCAAGGACAGATTTAGTGTATTTATACTCCTGAATTTTGTCGGTATCCGGTATGGCTTTAATTGAGTATTTAATTTGCAGGCGCCCCTTTTCAAACACCGCCTCATTACTTTCTATTTCGAACTTATCGGTATATTTTTCCTTGGTTTTCTCTAGAATATCCTGTTTTGGCATATAAAGCCAGAGCGTCTTTCCTACGGTTTTTACTTTGACATCTAGTTTATATTCTTTTTTGCAGATATCCTGGATGGCAGTATCTATATTTTCTATAGAATAGGTGGGGGTGCTTGAGGGAGAGCAGCCGAAGAACAGAACTATATAGAGGAAGAGGAAGCTATTGAGCGCGGCCCTTACCGTATTCTTTGAAAATAGCCTCGATTTCGTCATAGTTAAGTTCCCCTTTTGCCACCAGCTCGCGGGCGATGCGTTCCAGTAGGACTTCTTCTTTGCGCAGCAGTTCCAGGTCTTCTTTCAGGCAATCCTGCATTATCTCCTGTACATCGATGTCAAGTTTTGTCTTGGTTTCTTCGGAAATAAGAGGAGTTCCTCCTATGCGCTTGTAAAAATCAAGCGCGTGGAAATCGCCTATAAGGCCGGACTTACCCATCCCCATGCGCCAGACCATATTATGCGCAGTGTAGAGGGCATTGGCAAAATCTCCTCCTACGCCGGCAGTCGTAAAACCCAGTTTTATCTTTTCTGCGGCATAAGAGCCGAGGGATATTCTTATTTCATTCAAGAGTTGGTTCTGGTCTTCAATAAGCGTTTCCTCGCGCTCCGGCACCCAGGTTGCTCCTCCTGTGTGTCCGCGCGGGGTTATGGTTATTTTAAAGACATCTTTTGAAGGGACGAGGAGATAAGTTACGATTGCGTGGCCTGCTTCATGGTAGGCGACCTGCCACTTTTCTTTTTCACTCATCTTCACCCTGCGTTTAATGCCTAAGGCGATTCTCTCTCTGGCATCATCGATATCTTTCATGGTGATAAGGGGATTTTTGTTGCGCACGGCAATGAGTGCCGCCTCCCTTACTATATTAGCTACATCCGCGGGAGTGTTTCCGACGGTGATGCGTGCAAGGCGGTCAATCTTAACATTATTTTGGTCATATTTTACTTTTTTCAGGTAATAATCAAACAGTTTTACACGGTCTTCCAAACTCGGCTTATCCACGTAGATTTTTCTGTCAAACCTGCCCGGGCGAAGTAGTGCTGCATCCAGGAAATATTCGGGCATATTCGTGGCGCCGATTATAACCACATTTAATTCCTTTTCTTTAAGCCCGTCCATCTCAACGAGAAGCTGGTTTAAGGTAGTGTTGGTCTCGGTTTGACCGCCGAATCCGGAGTCAGCTGCCCTTTGGGCGCCAATCGCGTCTATTTCATCGACAAAGATGATGCAGCCGCCTTCTAAGTCCGCAAGGTTACGCGCTTTTTTAAAAAGGCTGCGGATCCTGCCCGCGCCTACCCCTACGAACATCTCCACGAATTCAGAACCGGACATCGAAATAAATGGCATTTTTGCTTCAGTGGCAATAGCTTTGGCGAGATAAGTTTTTCCGCATCCCGGAGGCCCAAGCATTAAGATGCCCTTTAAGATTTTTCCTCCGATACGCTGCAGTTCAGCCCGGTCTTTAACCAATTTCACTACTTCCAGGGCTTCCTGTTTTGCTTCATCCATGCCAATGACATCATTCCAGGTTATCCCGATATCTGCGCCGCTAATCGATTTCTTGCTTGTTTGCGTAAAGGATTGGGCGCCCCTTTTAAAAAACATCCAGTAATACATGTAAGTAAAAGTTACTGCCTGGACCAGCCCCATAATCAGCCACATATACATCTGCAGGGGCAGCATTGCCAACTGCGATTGCCTAAGGTATGATTCTGATTGGTGCCATGCCTGCATACCTCTTGTTATTATAACTACAAGAGAAATAGCCAGCACTACAAGCAATAAAATAACAACTGTCCTTATCCAGTATAATCCAAAGTAGAATTTAATTTTCTTCAAGTTCATGATCTGCCTCTTTCTCTCATAAAGAAATCTTTCTCTATAAATACCATATTACAAGTTTTAAGTCAAAGCTTTTCTTGCCAAGAACAATTAACTGAGTGATTCCCGAGGCTAAGCATAGCGGGCTAACACCCCGCGCTTAAAGGTATTGCGCGGGTGTTCCCTCGTGGGAAAAAACAGATTGACTTGGTAGTAATTGTATGTATAATTATTAATCCTACCATCAAATTTAATCATCAAGGGAAGGGGAGATATTAGAAATGGCAAAGATAAAGTATGCTAAAGCGCGTGAAATATTGGACTCGCGCGGAAACCCTACTATAGAAGTGGATGTAGTATTGGATAATGGCATAACCGGCCGCGCAGCAGTGCCTTCGGGTGCCTCTACTGGAGATAACGAAGCGCTGGAATTAAGGGACGGCGATAAGAAAAGGTATTCAGGTAAGGGGGTATTGAAGGCAGTCGGTAACGTCAATACCATTATCACTTCCAAGGTAAAGGGTCAGGCCCCCGACTTTGAGAAGATAGATAAGCTCCTCATTAAGCTGGACGGTACGGAGAGTAAATCTAATTTAGGTGCGAACGCCATCCTGGGTGTTTCCATGGCCACTGCAAAGGCCGCGGCGTTATTGAAAAAACAGCCTCTTTATAGATTCTTGGGCGGTGAAAAGGCCAAGATATTACCGGTTCCGCAGATGAACATCTTAAACGGCGGGATGCACGCGGACAATAACCTTGATATACAGGAATTTATGATTATGCCTATCGGGGCCCCAACGTTTAGAGAGGCATTGCGCTATGCCGCTGAAGTCTTTCATAATCTGAAATCAATCCTGAAATCCAAGAAGCTGGCTACCTCCGTGGGGGATGAGGGGGGATTTGCGCCCAATCTTAGTTCAAACCAGGAGGCACTTGAGCTTATTATCCAGGCAATAGAAAAAGCAGGTTATAAGCCTGGTAAACAGATATCCCTGGCCTTGGACTGCGCAGCCAGCTCATTCTATAAAGAGGGGAAATACCAATTTGAAAATTCCCAGAAGAATGCGGCGGACTTAATTCAGATTTATGAGTCCTGGCTTGGGAAATATCCGGTTGTCTCGATAGAGGACGGGCTTGCCGAGCATGACTGGCCAGGATGGCAGGAGATGACCGCAAAGTTAGGCAGCAGGTTACAGTTGGTAGGCGACGATATTTTTGTCACAAACCCGAAGATTTTTAAGAAAGGGATTGCACAAAAAATAGGAAATGCTATACTGATAAAAGTAAATCAGATAGGTTCTCTTTCAGAGACCCTGCAGGCAATAAATATCGCTAAGAAGAATAAGTATCACGCGATAATTTCACACCGTTCAGGCGAGACCGAAGATACCACTATCGCTCATCTGGCGGTAGCCACAGGCGTCGGACAAATTAAGACGGGTTCTTTATCCCGGACCGACAGGATCTGTAAGTATAACGAGCTTTTAAGGATAGAAGAGGAACTGGGCTCAAAAGCAGTTTATGCCGGGACGCTGTGGAAGTAAAAGATAATGCTGTCGATTTTAAGAAGGGCTTTCTGGCTTTTTACTCTGGCGGTTATCTGTCTGGTTTTATTTTTACCGGGCTATACAAAACTGCAGGAATTGCGGGATAGGAACAGGGAGTTAGTGGTAAAGATAAGGCACCTGCAGGTAGATAATGCCCTTTTACAGCAGGAGCTTTACCGCACGGAAAAAGACCCTCTCTACCAGGAAGAGATTGCCCGGGAAAAGATGGGCGTTGTGCGTAAGGGTGAAATGCCCGTAAAAATTATCCCGGCAGAGAGAAAAAAGAGATAAGTTTCGCGGGGTGGAGCAGTCTGGTAGCTCGTCAGGCTCATAACCTGAAGGTCCTGAGTTCAAATCTCAGCCCCGCAACCAACATAAAAAAGCCGAGACTTCAGGTCTCGGCTTTTTTATTTTATCCGTCGATAGAATAAAAAATTACCCCTATTCTGATAGTATCCAGAGTTTATTTATAGCAAAATAAAATTAGATGTTTACAGGAGGAATAAGAAGAGTACAATATATATTTACCATTGAGGAGTGGTAAAATGAGGTTTAAATAGATTAATTCTAAGGCAACTCTTAAAATAGGGGGTTGCTTTTTTTGTTTAAGGAGGCAGAAGGTAAGAAAATGAATCCATTTAGAATCTTTGCAAAGTTTGGACAATCAGTATTACTAACTATCCTTGGTATTTTTATGGTTATATTTTACTTTTCCTACATGGTCGTAGCCATTTGGCTATTAATACTTGGCAATTGGCAACCCCTACTACAAGGAATAATTTTTAGTTTAATTTCTACTTGGGTATATACGCTTTTTGCATTACCAGGATTAGGGTTTGGAATGTTGGTAAGTTTTTTTTCTGGAAGAAAGAATGAATTGGCTATGCAGTTCTTCAGTCTTCTTGCCATACTATATCAAAACGCATTGCTGATTTGCTGGGTGTATTATGCTTTTAAGATCATGTTTGTTTGGGAAACACCCAAAAACTTTATTCCCTTATTAATACTATCTTATAATGTAGCAATGGGTGTATTTACTTTTATGGCAAAAGGAGAAGACCCTGATAGCTTCGGCACAAATATTGGTTTATTTTTAGCCTTCATAACCTGTCTTACTATGATGTTTATGCTTTCGTTTACAGGTTTCTCCCTTACCCCATTAATTATTATTTATGCACTATTCAGCATATTCCAATTTGGAATGATAATATGGATGCAACAAGAAACAGGTGCAAGTAATTGAAGTCCCTACAATCAACGAGGTGCCGAATGGACAAGAAAAAGATTAAACGGATAATAGCGAGAGAGGGATTGATATTAATTTCGTGTTTCGTAACAGTCCTTATTCTAGACGCCATTATTCTGCTAACATCTTCCGGAAATTCTAAGCCAAATCAACCGATAGACCTTCTTATCGGATTCTTCCGAGTTTTTCTTGGTCTCTATATAATCGTATTAATTATATTTCATCTTATCCGTTTCATTATCTGGGCACTAAAGACATTGAGGGAGGGGAAATGAATAAGTTTAATCCATATTTGAAATATGTAGTTTTAGCACTTCTATTAATTTTTGCGATTTTATTCATACAAATAAATAGATATGTTATTATTCCTCCATCCGCAACTATGCCATCCATAATTCTTGATAAGCTTACATTCCGAACTTATAGACTATATACTTCTGAAGACGAAACAGGAAAAACAAGGTTTACTGGCTTCATGGAAATGAAAATGCCACGATAATATCCTTAGATTTTAAGAGTTAAGAAGAAATGAAGGTAAGGAAAATGAATAAAATTGAATTGAAAAAAATGGTAGATGGACGGTAAAAATTACGGTATGATAATGAAAAGGAGAAAGGCAGTGAGATAATAGATTAAGTTAATGGTGTTTTTAAGGCTCATAACCTGAAGGTCGCGTGCTCAAATAGCGTTCCCGCAACCATAAAAGGCCGAGAAGTAAATTCCCGGCCTTTTTATTTTAAATATAATAGTCGCCTATCCGAGGGGTGACGCGGAAGAGGGGCATCCCCTAAGCGAGGACACACTTGCCCGCAGCTTTGGGGAAACTTCCGCGGCAGGACCCCGAGGAGTAAATATATTGACTTTTACTTTTGGCAAGGGTATGATACGCTATTAAAGAGGAAGGAAATGAAGAAATTATCCCAGAAAGGTTTCAGTTTACCTGAAGTTCTTCTTGCGTCGGCGATACTTGCCTTTACCCTATGCGGGATATTAGCTACCTATGTCGCTTGTTTTAAACTGATAACCATTTCCAAGAACGCCAGTATTGCTACTGCCACAGCCCAGGGGCTCCTGGAAGAGATACGCGCTACACCTTTCCCCCAAATTGACACCATGCAGCTGTCTGTAGGCGGCGTAACTTACCTGCCATCCATTTCAGCCTGTAATTCCCATCTTCATGTCTGGAATTTTCCTTATAATATGCCCTTAAATAGCAGGGTTGCGTTATATGTCGATGATACTGTGCCGGACCGCCTGCAGGTTACCATAAGCGTATGCTGGCGGCAGGGCGCCAACGTGATAGGTGAGGATACTAATTTAAACGGCGTTCTTAACGCAGGTGAGGATAAGAACGGAAACTGTATCATAGATTCGACAGTAGAGCTTGTTACGTATATAGTCAACCGTTAAGTGAGGATATAGTTTAATGAGAGGCATGACACTGCTTGAAGCCATAGTTGCTGTTGTTATTTTTGCGATTATTATTACCGCTACCTATCTCGTATTGATTGTAGGTAACCGTTCCTGGTATAGCACGGATGTAACCGCTGAAATACGCCAGGAAGTTGTCCGGGCGCTGCTTAAGATGCAGATCGAACTTGTCCAAGCCCGTCCTTCACGCACGAGTATAGCAGTCGGCCATTCTGCAAACTCCATAACCTTCAGCCTTCCGCAGGACAGGGATGGAGACGGAACAGTGTTGAATTCGCTAGGCCAGATAGAGTGGTCCGATAATATCACCTATTCGCGCGATGGCCAAAACCGGATTATACGCACAGTCGCAGCCAATACTTCTGTGCTTGCCAAGGATATTTCCTCTTTATTATTCAACAGGACGGAGGATACGATTTTGCAGGTGGATATAAACGCCACAAAGACCAGTGTTACCAAGCAGGTTTTGCAGGACACAGGTGAAATCACAGTGCGGATGAGGAATTAGGATGCCAAGAATTTCGTTTTCATCAAAGAAAGAAAAAGGTATAGCGCTTATCGGGGCCTACCTCGTAATCTCGGTATTATTAGGTTTTGTTACCGCGCTTGTTACGGTAAGTAATACGCAGAACTCCATAGTTAATTCTTACAAAAGGCAGACTCAGGCATTAGACCTTGCCGAGGCAGGGCTTGACAATGCCCTTTTCTTTTTAAGGGCGCAACCCACTCCTCCTTCCGGTTACAATAACTTTAATCCCTGGGGAGGGGCTCAGGCTCTCGGGGCCGGTAATTACAATGTTTTAATAACTGATCTTGGGGTAGGGGCTAGAGCTAGGTATAAGGTTATCTCAACAGGTACGGTAGGCATCACTAGCAAGACCCTGAAGAATTACCTCCAGATAGATAATTATGCCCGTTATATCTGGTTTACTGAAACTGAAAGTTTTGGTAACACGAACGTTTGGTTCTGGAACCAGGATTATTTAAAGGGGCCCACCCATACGAACGGCCATTTTAACATAGCCAACAATCCCTCTTTTGATGGCGACGTGAGCTCTACCGATGATTACATAAGGTTTTACAATAACGGCAATAATATAAACTTAAGCGAATTGACTAATCCGCCTTACGATAACCCTAATTTCATGCAAGGGGCAACTTTAGGTAGCGAGTACGAGGTACTACCGGCGAAGGCACAAAATTTAAGAAGTGCGGCGCAGAATTCAGAGAGCGGGAAATTCTATCTTACCGGAGATACAACCATTGTGCTCAATGCTAACGGCACGATGAACGTGACCAATTCGAACAGTGGATGGTCGAATAAAAATATGGCCTTGCCTGTAAATGGCGCTCTCTTTGTAAATAAAGGTGAACTGACGATTTCCGGGACGCTTAAAGGCCGGCTGTCGGTAGGCGCAAACTATGATATAAATATCCCTGGCAGCATTGTTTATGCCACTGACCCGCGGACTAATCCTGCCTCAACCGATACAATGGGTATTATCTCCGAGCAGGATGTGGTGATAAACCATAATGCGCCAGGTCCTGACCTTGAGATAGACGCCGCGATTATGGCGATGACCACTTCTTTTATGCTGGATAATTGGAGCCAGGGGCCTGCTAAGGGAGATCTTACGGTCTACGGCGGAATCATCCAGGACCAGCGCGGGCCAGTGGGGACTTTTAACGGCCAGACTGGCCAGAAGGTAAGCGGCTATAGCAAGAAATATTCTTATGACCCGCGCCTGCTTAACAATCCTCCGCCTTATTATCCTACGACCCAGGATTACGTTACTCTCTCATGGGAGGAGCAATAAAGATATGAACAAGAAATCGGTTTATCTGTTACTTGCGATATTATTTCTGGTGGCGCTTATCAGTTTTTATGTGAGCCGTCAGGCATTAAAAACCACGATAACTCCCAAGGAAGAAAAATTGCAGGAAGAAATTCCATCGGAGATAGCAGTCGAGCCACCTCAACAGCAGGTGTCTATACCCACACCTGTTTCTGCCGTCGGTATTGCCATCATAAGAAAACCGCAAAGCCAAGTAGAATCAGAAACTGCCCAGCAGGAAGCCGAACAGAGAAAAGCCGCTAAAAGGGCCGCTATCGCTTCTAGCGCTACAGGCGGCGTAGAAGAATCTACCTCCGAAACAGCACCCGGACCAGTCAATATCAAGAATCGCCCTACCCCGGAAAAAATCAAAGAATTGAATTCCAGAGGTATCATTATTTATTGAGCGGGATTTTAAATACCCATCCATCCCGCCGGTAGCAAAAATTAATCCTTTATGAGTTTTGCGATGGCTATCGCAGTGAGGGTAAAGACGCCTGCTTCGGTGATGATAGTTGAGAAGGCAGCGCCAATATAAGAAAATAAATATATAGAAAGGAATATAAGCGGCATACCTACGAGGGCGGCGCTAATGTGTATGCGCGAATAAGTATCCGTCCTGCCGCAGACGAGCAGGTATTGTACTTTAAAGGCGTTTGCCGCTATGAACACAACAGAGATTAAGAGGAGCCGTAGGCTTGTGATTACAATCGGCGCCCTGACTTCGCACATTATTCCGCTAAGCCAGGGGGCTAGCAGTGAGAGAATGGGGAGCGCTACTACATAAGCGATTATAGTAGAGCGCTGGAGTTTGCGCATTATTTTTATTGCGCGTTTTTTATTACGGGAGTAGATTTTGCTTATCCGCGGGTAAATCGCCTGCGAAAACGATAACAAGGGAAAGGTTTGTATCACGTAGGCAAGGCGTTCCGCGACGGAGTAATAGCCGGTGATTACATTGTTAGTGAGTAGGCCCACCGCAAATATGCGGCTGGCAGTATAAGCGTTTATAGCTACGATAGAGATAAACACATTCCAGCCCGCTTTTAACTGCGTTCTTATATTTCCGTATGTCTGGCGCACAAATGTTATATCGAACCTGCGGAAAACGATAAATAATCCTGCTACCCCGCTTCCCGTCATAACCAGGGAGTTAATCAGGGGGATTAGTAGGTAATCCTCGGGCCTTCTTACAAAGAAAACAATACCCAGCGCAGCGGCAACGCCTGCGGTAATATTTATTTTGGAGATATACTTCATCTTTTCCGTCCCCTGGAAGAACCAAACGGGAAAAAGGGTATTGCCGATGACCGCGCCGAAGCTCAATAGATAAACCAGGTAATCCTTCCTGAACCTGGGTATGAAATGGATTACCGCAAGCAGTATGAATAAGCTGACTACTGCCAGTATTATCCTTACCGTCATGACCGAGGAAAAGATAGAGCAGACCATATCTTTCCTGTCGCGGCAGAGGGAGATTTCTTTTGTGGCAGAGACGCTGAAACCGTAATCCGTAAGTATCATAAGGTACTGGACAAAGGCCTGGGCAAAAGCAATCAGGCCCAGTTTACCAGGCCCGATTACCCTCATCAGGTAAGGAATGATGGCGATAGGTACGATATAGGTTATGCCCTGGAGTGTTGAGAGGGAAAAGAAGTTTTCCAGGATGATTTTTTTGTCTTCAGCGGTGATAATCTTGTAACTTTTCCTGATAAGCTTACGCATAATGCTCATAATTTACACTTTAAAGGCGTATTAGTCAATATTTATTAGGGACGGTTCTCAATTTGATCGAAGAAGTGTCCCTACTAAGGGACAGTTTTCGCTTTGGTTTGAGAACCGTCCCTAAAATAACTTGCAAAAGCAATGGGGGTGTGGTAATTTAAAAAACTAATGAGTAAATTGTGGAGTTTTACAGATAATAACGGAACATTTGAATCTCCCCGGGCAGATAAAATCAAAGCCCTGTATTTCCCGCTTTGTAATGAGCGTATTAAATCTTCGGTTTCTCCTGATTTGCACGGTGATATAAAAACGCAAAACAATGCCTTCCTACTTCCGCCGGTCTCACGCATCGATTTATCCACCCTGCGCGCCTCACGTAACTTCTGGGTATATTTAAGTAAAGGAAAGATATGGTCCTGTTGCGGAGTTTCCAAGGAAAGCTCTCTTCTGCGGGGAGATTCTTTTAAGCTGGAAGCGGGTCTCCTCTGGCATAAGCTCATCCGGCAAAATAAGAAAATCGGGCTAGAAGCGGAAATACTTTCTTTTGTGCCTGGAGGCAGAGAGCCGCTGGAAATAATGGAGGTAAACCTTAAGAATATCTCTGAGGAAAGTCTGACATTCACACCTATTGCCGCTATCCCAATGTTTTGCCGGGGCGCGAATAATCTGCGCGACCACCGGCATGTAACTTCTCTCTTAGAAAGGGTCACTCTTGATAAATACGGCGTAATTGCCAGGCCCACCCTGTCTTTTGATGAAGCAGGGCATAAGCCGAATAAGTATTTTTATTTTGTGTTGGGGTGGGATGAGAAGCTGGCTTACCCGCAATACATATATCCGACACAGGATATGTTTTGCGGAGACGCAGGGGACCTGGAGATGCCGGAATCAGTATTTAAAAATAAACTTCCTTCAAAAGAACAGATACAGGGAAGAGAGCCGATGGGGGCCTTGCGTTTTAAAAAGGTCACTCTTAGTCCAGGGAAAACTTATTCATATACAATCGTGATGGGTATTAGCGAGAGCCAGCAGGAAATCCGCGCTTGTATAAATAAATTCAGGAAGAAGGATGCCGTAAGGAGGAACTTCCTGATAACCAAAGATTCTTGGGAGATAAAAGCCAATGCCTTTGGCCTTGTAACCGGCGACATGGATTTTGACAACTGGTTTCGCTGGGTAAGCATTCAGCCTACGCTGCGTAGGATATTCGGCTGTTCATTCCTTCCGGATTTTGATTACGGAAAAGGAGGCAGGGGGTGGCGGGATTTATGGCAGGATTGTTTAAGTTTAATCCTGCATGATCCTACCCAGGTGCGCCCGCTTCTTATCAACAATTTCTCGGGGGTACGTATCGACGGCTCAAACGCTACCATTATCGGAAATAAGACAGGAGAGCTCATCTCTGACCGCGACAATATTGTAAGGACCTGGATGGACCACGGGATCTGGCCTTTGTTGGCTTTAGATTTGTACCTGAATGAAACAGGGGATTTTTCTATTTTATCCGAAGACGCTCCTTATTTCCGTGACCACGAGCTTTGCCGGGGCAGGGAGCGCGATGAGAAATGGGATCCACGGCAAGGACAGCAGTTAAAAACCGTCTCCGGGAAAATTTATAAAGGGACATTACTAGAGCATTTGTTGGTAGAAAACCTCGTGCAGTTTTTTAATGTCGGCAGGCATAACCATATCCGGCTTGAAGGCGCGGACTGGAATGACGGCCTGGATATGGCTTCTGATAATGGAGAGAGTGTTGCTTTTACCAATATGTATGCCCAGAATTTTAATACCCTGGCAGGGCTCTTGGAAAGATTAAATAAGCCGGAAATAGTTGTTTTCGAAGAGCTTTCATTGCTCCTTAAAAAAATAGACCCCGATAGCGTTGCCCAAAAACGTAAACTCCTGGAGGAATATTTTAAGCGGACAAAATTTTCTTTAAGCGGCAGGAAGAAGCAGGTTGATACGAAGGCGCTTATCCGGGATTTACGCGGCAAGGCAGAGTGGATGATGAGCCATATAAGGAAAAAAGAGTGGCTTCGGGAAGGATTTTTTAACGGTTATTACGATAACAACTCAAGGCGGGTTGAAGGCAGGCAGAAAGGCACAACGCGCATCTGCCTTGCTTCGCAGGTATTTCCCATTATGAGCGGCACAGCGACGCAGGCGCAGATAAAAAAGGCCTTACGAGCCGTCAACAGATACCTCTGGGATAAAAAATTTAAGAGTTACCGTTTAAACAGCGACTTTTCCCGCAGATCATTTAAAACATCAGGCGGGATCCCGCCAAAGGCGGGAAAAGAAGAACAGCATAATCTTGGCCGCGCATTCTCTTTTGTTTATGGGGAGAAGGAAAACGGCGCTTTCTTTAATCATATGGTAGTGATGTTCGCTTTTTCCTTGTATAAGCGTAGTTTTGTTAAAGAGGGGTGGCGGGCCCTTTCTTCGATTTACAGGATGAGCATGGATACCGAAAAGAGCAAGATTTATCCTTGTCTTCCGGAATATTTTAACGGCGAAGGGCGTGGAATGTATTCTTATTTAACCGGCTCTGCCAGCTGGTTTGCGCTGGTTTTACTTACACAAAGTTTTGGAGCCAGAGGCGAGAACGGAAATTTATGCATAGAACCCAAGCTATCCAGAGAGCAGTTTAATCGCGCCGGCAGCATAAGCATAAACAAACTATTTTGCAGCCGGAAGTTACGCATAAATTTCTTTAATCCCGGGTTACTTGACTACGGTAAATATAAAATCATTAAAGCAACATTAGGTTCCAAGGAATTACCTGTAACCAATCCTCATTCCCTGCGCATAGCCCGCCAGCTTATCAAAAGAACCCCCATAAACAAAGAAATCGCCCTTAATATTACACTGGGTTAATCCCTGAAACTGGCACCATTTTTTGTTGCCAAAATCCCTATTTTTGCTATAATAAGGATTCCTTGAAAAAGGCAGGCAATATACGCCTAAATAGGTATTGTTGACCTGATGCTCCGCGCATAGCGCGGAGTAAACAAGTGCTAATCACCAGAGGTAGCGCTTGTTTAAGGAGAGATGCATGATTGAGCGTTACAGCCTTCCAAAAATGTCCGGTATCTGGAGTGATGAGTCTAAATTCAACACTATGCTGGACATAGAGATACTCGCCTTAGAAGCACTCGCCAAAGTTAAACAGGTCCCTCCGCAAGCAGTTGCCAGAATAAGAAAGAAAGCCAGATTTAACTTAAAAGAAATCAGAAAAATAGAAGAAAAAACACAACATGATGTAGTGGCTTTTGTGAATAATGTAGCCCAATATATTGGGCAGGACGCAAAATACCTGCATATAGGGTTGACCTCTTCCGATATACTGGATACCACATTAGGTGTCCAGATAAAAGCCGCTTCAGGAATATTAGAGGATGATTTAAATAACCTCCTTAAAGCGCTTGCGTTAACAGCCAGGAAATACAAGGATATGGTCTGTATCGGCAGGACGCACGGCGTGCATGCAGAGCCGACTACATTTGGCCTGAAAGTTGCCCTTTGGTATGATGAGACAAAGCGAAACCTGGCGCGCCTGAAAGAAGCCGGGAAGGTAGCTTCCGTAGGAAAAATTTCCGGGGCAGTAGGCACTTACGCGAATATCGACCCCAGTGTAGAAAGGTATGTCTGCGCCAAATTAGGAATTTATGCGGCAAATATATCTACCCAGATAGTGCAGCGGGATGTGTACGCGCAATATATGGCAACCCTGGCAATCATCGGCTCCTCTTTAGAAAAATTTGCCACAGAAATAAGGCACCTGCAGAGGACAGAGGTGCTGGAGGCAGAAGAGCCGTTCGGTAAAGGGCAGAAGGGTTCATCTGCCATGCCGCATAAACGAAATCCTGTGATTTGCGAGCGTATCTGCGGGTTAAGCAGGGTCCTGCGCGCCAATTCTATGGCGGCCATGGAGAATATATCTTTATGGCATGAGCGCGATATAAGCCACTCTTCAGTAGAAAGGATTATTCTTCCTGATTCTACCATTGCCCTGGATTATATGTTGCATAAATTCATTGAAGTGATAACGGGCCTTAATGTCTATCCGGATAATATGCTGGAAAACCTGGTGCGCACGCGCGGCCTGATATTTTCACAGCGAGTCCTCCTTGCTCTAATGGAAAAGGGGCTGCCGCGCAGCAAGGCCTATGATCTGGTGCAGCGCTCGGCGATGAAAAGCTGGAAAGAAAAGAGTGAATTCAAAGATAATCTTTTGCAGGATAAGGACGTTTCGCGTTATCTTAGCAGAAAAGAGCTGAACAAGATATTCGACCTGGATTATTACCTGCGCAACGTCGGGAAAATTTTCAAAAGAGTAGGATTGTAATTTAAGTAACCCGCCAAGTAACTCCATAACATTTATCATGTTTTATAAAATCGAGATTAAAGACAAACCCGGGATTTTTGACGCTGTCGGAAAAGGCGTCAAGAAAGATATCTCTGATTTAGGGATTATCTCTGTCAGGGATGTGCGCTTTATCCAGGTCTTTACCATTGAAGGAGATATTTCCGCAGAGCAAGTCAAGAGGATATGCGAAGAACTGCTTGTCGATCCTATTGCGCAGGATTATTCAATCAACGGCGCGCATAACGTAAGACGCATAACGCAAGGCGAGGTTACAATAGAAGTCGCCTATAATCCCGGGGTCATGGATCCGGTAGAGGAATCAACTTTAAAAGGGATAAGGGATTTAGGCATAGAAACAGGATGCACGGTAAAAACAGCAAAGAAATATGTGATTAAAGGCGCCCTAACTAAACAGCAGCTGGCGACTATCTGCGACAAGCTGCTTTATAATAAACTAATCCAACACATAGAGGGGGCACAAAGTCACAAAGTCCCCAAGTCACAGGTCAAATACGAGTTCAATTTAATAACAGTTGACCTGTTAAAAGCGCCTGACAAGCAATTGCAGAAGATCAGCAAAGAAAGGCAGTTATTCTTAAATTTGGCAGAGATGCGGCAGATCAAGGGTTATTTCAAGAAGCTAGGCCGTAATCCTACTGACTGCGAGTTGGAGACCATTGCCCAGACCTGGTCAGAACACTGCTGGCATAAGACGTTTAGAGGCAAGATAAAATACACTGAAAGAGTTCATGGTCCATCGTTCATGGTTCATGGTAAAACTAAACTAATAGATAATCTTCTCAAATCTACGATAATGAAGGCGACAAAGGAGTTGAAAAAGCCGTGGTGCGTTTCTGTTTTCAAAGATAATTCCGGGGTAATTAAGTTTGACGATAAATATAATGTCTGCTTTAAGGTAGAAACGCATAATCATCCTTCTGCGCTTGAGCCCTTTGGTGGCGCAAATACAGGTGTAGGAGGAGTAATCCGTGACCCGCTTGGGACGGGCCTGGGCGCAAAACCTATTCTAAATACCGATGTGTTTTGCTTTGGGCCTCCGGAATATCCATTCGCTAACCTTCCCAAAGGAACTCTTCACCCCAAGCGCGTGATGAAGGGTGTTGTTTCCGGTGTGCGCGATTACGGAAACAAAATGGGGATACCAACGGTTAACGGAGCCGTTCTCTTTCATGAACGTTATGCGGGTAATCCCCTGGTGTACTGCGGCACAGTAGGGATTATGCCTAAAGATAAATCTTTTAAAAATCCCAGGACCGGAGATTTAGTTGTCGCAGTCGGCGGAAGGACAGGCCGTGACGGTATCCACGGCGCAACATTCTCCTCCGGAGAGCTTACCCATGAGTCAGAGGTGGTGTCTGTGGGTGCCGTGCAGATAGGAAATCCGATCCAGGAAAAAAAGATGCTGGATGTTATCCTTAAGGCGCGCGACAGGAACCTTTATAGCGCGATTACCGATTGCGGGGCAGGAGGGCTTTCCAGCGCCGTAGGTGAGATGGGCGAGAAGTTGGGCGTAAAAGTTTTCCTTGAGCGGGTGCCATTGAAATATTCGGGGCTTTCTTATATGGAGATATGGATCTCCGAATCTCAGGAGAGAATGGTGCTGGCTGTCCCGCCTGAAGATTCCGAGGAATTCATAGCGCTCTTTGCAAAAGAGAATGTCGAGGCAACTGTCATAGGAGAATTCACTAACACAAACAGGCTTCAACTTTACTATAAGGAGAATTTGGTCTGTGACCTGGAGATGGGATTTTTACATGCAGGCCTTCCCAGGATAGTAAAGAAGGCGGTATTCCTGCAGCCAAAACATAAAGAGCCAAAGCCCGCTTGCCCAAAAGACCTGAATAAAAATTTATTGGCCCTGCTGTCACGCTATGATATATGCTCAAAGGAATGGGTTATCCGCCAATACGACCATGAAGTGCAGGGCGGCTCAGTCTTAAAACCTCTGACAGGCATTCTTAATGACGGCCCTTCCGATGCCAGTATAGTAAAACCGCTCCTGGATTCCCAAAAAGGCCTGATTGTATCATGCGGGATTAATTTTAGATACGGCTTTATTGATCCTTACTGGATGGCTGCTTCCTGTATAGATGAAGCACTACGCCAGATTATCGCGGTTGGCGGTTCATTAAAAGAGGTGGCGATACTGGATAATTTCTGCTGGGGCAATCCCGATAAACCGGACCGTCTTGGGAGTCTAGTTCGTGCGTCTTTTGGCTGTTATGATTTTGCCAAGGCCTTTGGAGTCCCGTTTATATCGGGTAAAGACAGCCTGAATAATGAATTCAATGTGCACGGTAAGTCCATCAGTATCCCCGGCACACTTTTAATTTCTGCGATGGCAGTGATGGATGATATAAAAAATGCAGTGTCCATGTATGCCAAGAATCCAGGTGACCTTATTTACGTGGTGGGCCTCACAAAGGAAGAATTAGGCGGCTCGCATTATTATGACCTTCTTGGATATACGGGAAACAGCGTTCCTCGTGTGGATGTAAAACAGGCAAAAGGAATTTTTAATGCATTAAGCCGCGCTTCCAAGAAAGGCCTGGTAAGGGCTATGCATGATTGTTCTGAGGGCGGCATTGGGGTTACACTTGCCGAAATGGCATTTTCCGGAGGGCTTGGAATGGATGTATTTCTGTCGGAAGTGCCATATGCAAAGTCACAAAGTCACAAAGTCACAAAGTCACAAGTAATGCGCAATGATTTTATACTGTTCTCGGAATCAAATTCCAGGTTTATCGTTGAGGTCGATAAGAAAAACCAGGAAAGATTTGAAGCGGTATTAAAGGGGGTTCCATTCGGATTAATCGGATGCGTAAATACGAAAAAAGATTTGCGTGTCTTCGGTTTAGACGGGAAAACCTGTATAGATGCCTGCATAGCCCAGCTAAAAGATGCCTGGCAGAAGCCTTTGAGGTGGTAAAATGAAAAGGATTTTCAAGGATGATTTCACCCAGGAAGAAACCTGGCGGGTTTTCAGGATCATGTCGGAGTTTATCGACGGGTTTGAGGCCTTTTCGCAGGTAGGAGAGGCGGTATCTATTTTCGGCTCAAGCCGCACTAAAAGGGGAAGCGAATATTACAAGTTAGCCGAGGAGACCGCCTATCTTCTGAGCAAAGAGGGGTATGCAATTATAACCGGCAGTGGTCCCGGGATTATGGAGGCTGCAAATAAAGGCGCCAGGCGTGCCAAGGGTAAATCCATCGGCCTTAATATTCAGTTGCCCTCGGAGCAAAAACCCAATAAATACGTGGATATGCTTTTAAATTTCCGCTATTTCTTTGTGCGCAAAGTAATATTCGTGAAATACGCGAAGGCGTTCGTTATCCTTCCCGGAGGATACGGCACCCTTGATGAGTTTACCGAGGCCATAAATTTGATCCAGACAGAAAGAATCGGGAAATTCCCCGTGGTCCTGGTAAGCAGCCAATATTGGAAAGGGATGCTGGATTGGCTGCGCGCTGTCGTGCTTAAGAAGGGCAATATCAGTAAGGAAGACTTGGATATTTTTACAGTGGTAGATAAACCCAAAGACGTGGTGTTGGCGATAAAAAGATTCTATGAACCCCGTTAGAAGCTTATCGGGGAAAAATAGAGGAGGTTTCTAACGGGGTGAAAAAGCCTAAAGTATGCATCCTGCGCACAGCAGGGACAAACTGCGATAAGGAAACCGCCTTTGCCTTTAAAAGGGCAGGGGGCAGCGTGGATTTACTCCATATAAATGAATTTGTAAATGGCAAAGAGGCATTTAAAGAATACCAGATACTGGCGTTACCCGGGGGGTTTTCCTACGGGGATGATATCGCCTCAGGAAAAATCTTTGCCAATGAATTAAAATATAAGCTTAAAGAGGAGATAGAAAAGTTTATTGCCGACGGTAAACTAATCATAGGCATATGTAACGGTTTTCAGATATTAGTTAAAAGCGGGCTACTTCCCGGAAATAGCGGTTTAGAGCAGGAGGTAAGTTTAATACTTAATGATTCCGCTAAATTTGAAGACCGCTGGGTGTATTTAAGTTCGCAAGTTCGCAAGTTCGCAAGTTCGCAAGTTAAATGTGTATGGGTCAAGGATTTGCCGGAGATAATTTATCTACCGGTGGCGCACGGTGAAGGAAAGTTCGTGGTAAAAAATAAGGCAACGCTTGAGCGCCTTAAGAGAAACAGCCAGATTGTTTTTCAATATTGCGATAGCAGGGGGAGCGCCAGCGGCTATCCTGAAAATCCCAATGGCTCGGTAGAAAATATCGCAGGGATATGTGACGGAACAGGAAGGATCCTCGGGCTTATGCCTCATCCTGAAAGGCACGCATATTCCTATCAGCATCCTAATTGGACAGCCGATAAGGCGAAGAAAAATGGCGATGGATTTCAGATATTTAGGAACGGCATAGATTATGCGAAAGAGAAACTATAAAGCGAAAAGAATGGAGCCGGAGATGAAAGATATAATATGTGATGAACCAAAGGAATATTGCGGGCTTTTCGGTATTTTCGGCAATAGGCAGGCCAGCTGGCTTACTTATCTTGGCTTGTATGCACAGCAGCACCGCGGCCAGGAAGCATGTGGGATTGTCTCTTGCAATAAAGGGATTTTGACAATCCATAAAGAGATGGGTCTCGTCAGCGACGTGTTTTGCCCGGAGGTCCTGAGTAAGCTTAAAGGAGATATGGCAGTGGGCCATGTGAGATATTCTACGACCGGTTCAAGCGTTCTGAAAAATGCCCAGCCGCTTTTAATTGATTTTTCCAAGGGCTCGATTTGTATCGCGCATAACGGTAACCTCGTTAATTCACTTTCTTTAAGGCAATACTTGGAAGAGAATGGTTCAATTTTTCAGACTACTACGGATTCGGAAATCATAATTCATCTGATGGCAAAGGCGAAATCAAGGGATTTAAAAGAGAGTTTATTTTACGCGCTGGAAAAGATAAAGGGCGCGTATTCGCTCGTAATGATGGATAACCATAATTTAATCGGCGTAAGAGACCCACTGGGATTCAGGCCTTTGGTATTGGGTAAATTCGGCAATTCTTTCTGCTTGGCTTCTGAGACCTGCGCCTTTGACCTTATCGGCGCAAAATATATACGCGAGATTGAGCCGGGGGAAGTAGTTTTTATAAATAAAGACGGCGTAAAATCATTCCGCAGGAAAAATAAAAGCCACTTTGCGCACTGCACATTTGAGCATGTTTATTTCTCAAGGCCTGATTCAATTGTTTTCGGTGAAACCGTGCACCTTGTAAGGAGAAAGCTCGGAGAGCAGCTGGCAAAAGAGCATCCTGTTCGTGCTGATTTTGTCGTGCCTGTCCCTGATTCGGGATTCTCTGCCGCAATGGGGTATTCTCAGGAGTCAGAGATCCCCCTTGAGATGGGGATTATCCGTAACCACTATGTCGGCAGGACCTTTATCCAGCCGGCGCAGGATTCGCGAGATTTAGGGGTGCGGGTGAAGTTTAATATTTTGCGCGACGTATTAAAAGGCAAGCGCATTATCATTGTCGATGATTCCATCGTGCGCGGCACGACTTCCAAGATCCGCGTGCGTAATTTAAGGAGGGCAGGGGTAAAAGAAGTGCATTTAAGGATTTCCTGCCCGCCGCACAGATTTCCCTGTTTCTACGGGATTGATTTCCACCGCGCAAGCGAATTAATAGCGAACAGGTATGAATCTCTTGATAAGATAAGGCAATACCTGGAAGTGGATACGCTCGGGTATTTAAGCTTAGAGGGGATGCTCGCGTGTCTAAAGAGCCCGGCGCATCATTATTGCACTGCCTGCTGGACAGGAAAATATCCGGTGATAGCGGAAAAGAAACACGGAAAATTCTCTTTGGAAGGACGGTGCTGCGGCCAGGGAGAGATCGTTAATCGTTAGTCGTTAATCGAGGAAAGAAAATGGACAAGATAACTTATAAAAGTTCAGGCGTGGATATAAAAAAAGCAACTCTTTTTAAACAAAAGATTAAGTCAATAGCCAGGGTTTCTTTTACTCCGGGGGCATTAAGGGATATCGGAGGGTTTGGCAGTTTCTTCGGGTTTACGAAAGATGAATACAAGGAGCCGGTTTTAGTATCTTCCGCAGACGGGGTAGGGACAAAGTTAAAGATCGCAGGGCTCGTAAATAAACACGATACAGTCGGCATTGATGCCGTAGCCATGAACACCAATGATATACTCTGCACAGGGGCAAGGCCGCTGTTCTTTCTGGATTATATTGCTTATAGCAGTATCGGAGAAGATACTCTTGTTGAAGTAGTCAAAGGGCTGAACAGGGGTTGCATAGAATCCGGTTGCGCATTAATAGGCGGGGAAACTGCCCAGATGCCGGGGATGTACAGGAGTGGCGAATATGACCTGGCTGGTTTTTGCGTCGGAGCAGTAGAAAAGAAGAATATTATAGACGGCTCAAAGATAGAGGCAGGCGACGCGGTAATCGGCCTTGAATCCAACGGCTTACATTCTAATGGTTTTTCTCTCGTGCGCAAAGTTTTTTCTAAAACAGAACTTAAGCGGATGGGTAAGGAACTGCTTAAGCCGACCAGGATTTACGTCAAACCAGTGTTATCACTATTGAGTCACAAAGTCACAAAGTCACAAAGTCACCAGATAAGAGGTATCTCTCACATTACCGGCGGAGCTTTCTATGATAAGATAGCGCGCATACTGCCGGATAATATCAGTGTGCGCATAAAAAAGAATTCCTGGCAGGTCCCGCCGGTCTTTAAACTTATCCAGAATAAAGGCGGCATAAGCGATAAAGAGATGTATCATACCCTGAATATGGGGATAGGTATGGTTTTGATTATTGAGCATAGTAGCGCCGATAGAATTATAGCCGAGTTAGCAAAAATGAATCTTAAGTCCTGGGTTATCGGCGAGGCAGTAAAAGGTAAAAAAGAGGTCGAAGTTTATTAAAAGGGAGGGAAAATGAACATTCTCTATTCCATTATCGTAGCGGCAATTCTTATTTTCTTATTTGGCATAA
>JBEKHW010000031.1:0-21465 GCA_050012075.1 Candidatus Omnitrophota bacterium
ATCTAGTGGGTCGGCCGCACCGCAGTCAGTACTACACGTAGCGCATGGCTTTGCCCAGCAGTCATAATTTGTTTTATTGGGCCCACGATACCAAAAAGTAATATACTGCTCACTGGATGACTTCTGGGTTGCGCGCAACAGAGCCACCAACGGCCCGTCAGTACCTGCAGCATTGCTACCTTCAATCTCCTGCCGGGCAAATAGCCCGCCGCTGGAAGTTGCCGCATCAAGATAGGTTATAAGCGGGATAACTGCGTTATTTTTGAAATCTTCTATATACTGTGTAATGGCTGGCGTGTTGTATTTCTTCTTAAGATGGTCTGTCCTTCTATCCCACCAGAACTGAAAATAAGGTATTTTCTCCTGGTTATCTCCGTTGGAATCAGAATCAAAATAATCCTGAATCGTATTGGGGTCATTAATAGTGCTGATAAAAGCCGTATAAACCGCTGTCTGCGTCATCATGTCTTCCTGTGACAAGCCGTTTAACTGCTTGGCTGCCTCCCTTATCCCTTCAACTTTAATCTGGTCTCTCATAACCCAGTTAGTAGTCATGCTGACCATACCCGCAATCATGCCTACTTGCCCTAATCCGGCTACGCCGATCGCATTGCCGACTCCTACTCCGGCAACGCCTCCTCCAATGCAGGCGGCGGCAAATGTAAGCCCATCTAAAAACCCGCTTACCGCTGCATCCCAACTTCCATAAGCAATGCCATTTACTGCCGCTACTATGCAAGCACCGATTAACCCTCCGAGGAAAGGCCCTCCAATAGCTATGCACACAATCATAATAATAGCGTCGAGCCAGCCAAGGGTCCAGGTGCATTCCTTATATGACTTGCCCATTGCCTCCCAAAGAAGCGTAGAATAGGTGGCTAAGTTATTGGTAATGGCTAATACAGCTGAATCTGCGCCATTGGAAAGGTCTAGCGCGAAATTCGCTACTTCCCCTAAGTTTACAGTCACAAGAACCATCACCAGCACGATAACCATCATAAAAATAAGGAGAGTGGCGATTTGGCCTGATACGCATCCTGAGTCAAGATTGTTAAGTGAGATCGTCTTTTTAAAGGAATTTAACATGGGCTGCCCCTTATTGCTTTTTATATAATGCGTTGCTTCCTAATATATCCAGTTGTGGAAAATTCCCTTCGTTTACCGGCACTGCAGTGCTGTTATTGCCTGAAGCGCCTGCAAGGCCCCTGGTATTGTTGTAATCCTGCTGCAACATTACCATACGGGCGTTTACCCAGATAAAAACCCTCAATATACCCGCAACAAGCAAGATGGTTAAGAAAAAAGCTACAGCCATCTCCAGGGAAACCTGGCTTTTTCTACCACTCGGTTTTTTCATGAATCGTAATTGCCGAACTAACATTAGTCTCAACCATTGCCGTATTAGTCTGGTTTCCCGTAGCATTAACCGGCCGATAAACCACCCATCTTCTTGTCTTATCCGAGAAACAGAGCACATCCTGGGCCTGCAGGTAAGCGGAGTCCGCATTTAATTCTACAAAGCTGGCCCCGTGGCTTGTCTTATCGTAAGACGGCTGCACCCCTAAAGTGCCCCCTGTCTTCCTGGCAACGTCCCCAAATATACTATTGAGATTAGTAAAATTATACGTGTGGAGAGTAGTATTGGTTTCGTTATAGGCGCCGCAATACCAGGGGATATTGATAGTCTGGTTGCAGATATTGCTGCACTTGGTGACATTCGCAAACTTTACGCCTGTGCTTCCTTTCATACACTCAAAGGTGCACACATAGCTATCTACTAACTGCCTACACTGCCGCACCGCAGAGCCATAATCCATCAATTGCCCATCCACAGAATCAACGTATTTTATTTGCTGTAAGGTATAATTACCGGGGCATGCCGCAGGAGCGCCCCCGGTTTTGCAGGAGGTTGAATTGGTGCCGCAGCATTTACGAAGAGAGTCGCTTATTTTGCCTTCACTGTCATAAATAGGTACCCATGCCGTAGTGTTACATGCGCCGATAGCGCTATTCCACTTACTGCACCCTAATGCATCTCCATAAATCTCGCGGTATTTATCTAATTGGTCAGTTGTAGTATAATTTGCGGCAATAAATCTGCCGCTGCTAAAATTCATAGGCGCGTTATTGTCCATGTATATCTGTATCATAGGCAATTCAGCGTCATTATCAGGCCCTATGCGCATGTCTGGATTACGGTTAACACCTGAAGCAGAAGCTGATATCGGCATGGTATAGCCAAAAGGAGCTGATGCCTCGGGTATGTATTTGTCGCGTATGTACATACTACTTACCGCAGAAGGCTTATTAGCCTGGGTATCGCTTGCTGCTCCGGCTAAGGTGTTACGGAATGCCTCGGTCTTCACCTTCATCTGAAAGTAATACCTCAACCCGTAGTTCACCATTACCCCTAAAATCATAAGGAGAAAGGCGCCAAATAAAGCAAGCTCCAATAATGCCTGGCCCTTTTTCTTTCCCAATTTTACAACTTCCTCTCCTGCCTGCTAAGGAGTAAATTTTTCGTTCAATTCCTCTGTTTGCGATGAATTATTGAGAACTGTAAATGACTCTGTGCCAAAAACGTCCGGACTGCAATATGTTCCACCTTCGCTGCAATTCAGGCCGGTAGTCAAGTTATACCCTAAGTCTGTTTCGTTTAAAGTATACATACCGGTTACGCTTTCTGCCCAGTAAGAATAATTATGTGTTCCGGAGGTATTTTTAGGGTCATACTGTTGCCCTAATTCATCGGCAGCGCCCCTAAAATGCCCCATAAAACTCCTTCTTATGTAGACCTGCATTGCCAGTAATGCCGCTATGATAGAGGCAATTACTACCGCATACTCAAGGCTGCTTTGAGCAGTATTATTGCTTATCTTTCCAAATCTCATATTGGAGAACCCCACTCTTCTTTTGCGCAGTATTTGTTGCATAGGAAGTATTTCCTCCCTGGGAGATAGTGGAGCTGTTAAATCCTGATGTCTCGGTACTTATATTGGCTATGTCTATGGACTTACGCTCGTAACGGGGATCCAACTCGCCTCCAATGATTCCTTTTCCCTGACTGCCCATTACATCAGCGGTTACTTTCACCACTGACTGCACCGAGCGCTTCAAATAAAGTTGCATTGTCGCCAGGGCGGCAGATACCACGCCTATTATTACCACATACTCTAATATGCTCTGGGCCCTGGAATTCATAATTTACCTCACTACCTTTTCCTGCCTTAGTAATTTGTAACATTTACAGAGGTATAATCCCACCCCGTCTGGTTTATAGTGGCATTGCGGGTGCGATTAGGCCAGCCGCTTGTTTCATTAGCCCTATGCTCTTCTTGTATGCTAGATTCATGATAATAGGGCTCATACTGTTTGCTCAGATTCGCCGGGTCGCTGACGCACCCTATTATGCTATAAAATACAAAACCAGCGCCCTGGCGATAACGCTGTTGGAGGCTGCGTTGCAGATATAAAGACATCCCTGTAAGCGCGGCTGCAATCGTAGCCACCAGTAGAGCTATCTCTGTCAAGCTCTGGCCTGTTTTTTTTCTCCTCACTGCTCAACCTTTATCTTGCCCTATGGAAAATCCTTTTCTTAAAGGCAGATTCTCGCCCCCTGCCTGCCATACCAACAAGTTTTGCCTTCGGTAGACAGGCAGGTCTTCACGTATATCTGCACTATAAGACACTTTTTCTCTTTCCGGAACCTCCATTCTCTTAACCCGAGAATATATGTAATTCTCCTTACGGATAGTGCTGCACTGCTGTCTGATTACCCCAGGTTTCGTACTCTGCACGGGTAATAGTTTCGGAATTGTTAGCAATGGATGTGTTTATAATACCTCCCGGCGCCCTTTCCTCTGTAGTAGTTGTGAGACCGTTACTCTGCAGCTGATAGGCCGTTGTAAAATTTCCCGTGGTGTCAAACTGTCTGCCTATTTCATCGGTAGAGGCCTTTAACCTGCCGGCTACACCTCGCCTCATATAATTCTGCAGGACAAGAAGTGCGGCGATTACCATCGCTATGATAAGTGCGTATTCTAGGGTACTCTGTCCTCTTTTTTTGCGTAACATCTTTTTTTCACCTCCTCAAAAATTAATCATAGGTCCAGTTATATAAACTTGCATTAAACCCGGAGAGGCTCTGGTTTCCGTAGCGCTGCGTAGTGGCGTTAGCCACCTCTCTGATGCCGCCTGCTGTTCCGTTATCGGTTCCTGTCATAGTTGCTCTTTCTGTACCTTCGCTGGAAGCCGTAGACATATTTGAACTGCCTTCCCTATAATAATAGGGCTCATACTGATGCGCGGCATTATTAGGAAACAAAACTGTGGCATTAGTCAACTCTGTAAGATTCACTTGCGACTTAATTGCGTCGACAGCATTATCCATACCTTGCTTTACGCGCACGTTAACAGACCTTCTCATATACAACTGCATGGCAGTAAAAGCGCCTATTACCACTGCGATTAAGAGCGCGTACTCCATGGTATTTTGTGCTTTTTTGCTTCTTAATAAACGTAACATTTTTTCTCACCTCCTTACATTTTTACTGTTACTTAAAGGTAGCTGAAGCATTGGTTATCTTTGTCGCAGAAGCATTCATTACACCTATTACCGCTGGTTTTAACGTGTTATATGCTATGAGTAATACAGCCACAACGATTGCTGCAAAAACAATGATGTATTCCAGCGTACTCTGCCCCTTTTGCCTTCCTTTAAACATTCTGCCACCTCCTTTCATAGGTTAAATCTGTTTTTGATTCACCTGATCCTCAAGGTTCTTTAGATTCGCTTGTATAGAGCGCTGAATATATGTGCTCATCGCTGCCAGTGCCGCCGCCACCACTGCCACTATCATCGCGTATTCCAATATGCTCTGCGCCTTAGCCAATCTCATTTATAACCCCATCGCTCTTATCGCCTGGCCAAAAAAGCTGTTATTCGTTTCCGTTGTGCTGTTGGAACCGATAAGGCCACTCTTTATCGTCGGTAATATGCCCGCCAAAAAACCAAACGTCAACGCGGCCATTACCGCCAGTATTATAAAATATTCTAACGTAGTTTGTGCTTTTTGTCTACTAATAAATTTTAAATACTTTATCAAATGCATTCTTATCCCCCCAAATAAAAACCGAATTATCAAATTCCCGACGGCTTTTGATAACCCGGTTATACGTACTCGCTTATTGCCTTAAATAATTATGATGATGAAAACAGTCAGCGAGCAGCATCCCGTGGCTTCTGCCCCTTTTCCTCCAGAAAAGAGGCCGACTCTTCTTTGCCGCCCTATATACTTTAATTCTAATAAAATATATCATTTAAAAACGCGAAAGTCAAGCATATATAGGGTAAAGAGGAAAGCGTTTCCTTATAGATCGCAAAACCTCTCTTTTCTCTTGAATATAGCCTATATTTTACGAAATCAAGCGGGAGTATTCGTACGCAATTAGCTCTTAATCTGTTTAAAACACCATATAGTGCGGTAGCCTGCTATGTAGACAGGATATTAGACAGCTCTTATCAATATTCTGCTAAGCTATCTGTTATCCCAGGGCTTTCCGGGAGATTGGTATAGATAGTTGGAATTCAACAAAAGATTCTTGGCAATAAGAATAGTCTGGACATTTTGAATTCAGAAACAATGTCCAAAATAAATCTACTTGACAAGGGAAGTAGAAGATGTTATACTCACAATGTCCAAACTGATATATTGATGGGGCAAATGAGCTTACCTATTGGGTAGGCAATCTGGCTTAGTATCCCAAGCGGGAGATGGAGCTTAGAAGGGTATGTTATGGGTGTAATATACAAGCTAAAGAAGGAAATCGCTGATTTTATTTTAGAACAAAAACGGTTGCAGCCACACCTAAGCTGCCGGAGTATATCTAGAATAGCGGAAGAAAGGTTCCAGGTTAAGGTCTCCAAATCCAGTATAAACTCCATTATAAAGGCAGCCGGCCTTAGCATGCCGGTAGGTAGGAGATCAAAGAGAAAGCGTAAATCCAGGCTAATCCAGGCTATGCCTCAAATAGAAGAGAATCTCAGTAAGCTACTTGAGAAGGCTCCTGCGGCAACAACTGCCCCTGAAAAAAAACCAGAAGAAGTTAAACCTCCCCTGCCTGAACCCATTCCAGAAAAACCAATCATCCAACCGGTCAGCGAAACCCCTCCTCTTGCTTCAACCGAGAAAAAAGAATTAAAACCACCCCAAGAGATTCCTCCTCAACCTAAACCAGAGGAGATAGTAAAAACGCCTCCTACTGCTGCGCCAGAAGAAAGGATTGTGGGCAAAGAACCACAGAAGCCCATAGAAGAACAGCCCCTACCAGATAAAGGAACTCCTGAAAAAATAATTCCTGCGGCAGCCCCCGTACCTAAACCTGAAGAAATAGTAGTTGCCAAAGAACCCGCCAAGGAAAAAGAAACAACCATCCCGAAAGTTGAAATAGACTGGCTACCCGAAGAAGAGATAGAGGAAATACCGGAATTGCCCTGTAATGGGCTAATGATCCTTAAAGCAGCGGATTATCTTCTGGGCTTAAGCCGGCTTATCAGGCAGGCGGTTGTCTGGCGGCTGGGCTTAAGGTTAACCTTAAAGGAAGAAAGCCTGCTAAATAGGACTGAAGGCCTTATCTATCAGTCGCTATTCAGCCGGGAACGCAATAGTGGAGAAGAACCGCGTTCTTTCTGGGCACTCATTGACAAAAAAATACCCTGGGAAAATCTGGATAAGTATGCCGAAATACTCAAATCTGACAAAACACTCTCTTCCGAGATTAACCTTATGCTTTCAGAAGCCGTAAAGGACGTGCGCTGTATACAGGTAAACTTTTCCGACCGTAGCACCATTTATCTGGATGGACAATTGCATACCATATGGTCGACCCAATACCTTCCTTATGATTTTTCTTCTCCCCTGCAGCATATTTCATCTTATGTGGATAGTTGCTTCCTTAAAGGAGAGCCCCTGTTGTTCTTTACTGCCCCGGGTTACGATGTCCCCCCAAAGGAATTTTTTACTTTTCTCTACAGCCAAGAAAACCCACAGAAACAGATTTCTAAGATTATCCTGCTTAATAACAAGTTTGGGGAGTTAAAGACCGTACCGATACCGGAACACGCCACAAAGCGCTTCTTTATTTTCGGGATGTGGCCATGGCAGTTTGTGGAATACCGAAGGGTAATAAAATTGGGCGAGTTTAAATCTTTCCATTTTGAGAGCCTGGAAAAAGAAATTTATCTTGCGGATGTAGAGATAGAACTCTTTGGGCCTACTATGCAGACCTCCGTAATCTTGCGTGGCTTTGCCTTAAAAACTACCCTTGCCGAGAAAACGCGGCTGCTTATCTTAACAAACCTGGACGCCGGGCAAATTAAGCCGGATTATCTCGTTAACCTGTATATGGGACGCTGGCCAAACCTGGAAGAGGGTTTCCAGGATTACAGCCGTAAAATTGAACGTTTTACGTACACCGCTAATACTGAACGCTGCTTCGCCGCTGACAATGAAAAATTATACACCGTTTCTCAGGACTCTGATATAAATACCTCACTTAAAAATTACCTTCTCTCTTTAGACCTATACAGCCGCTGGCGTTTCCTGCCACACGGATATGAAGATAGTGATTTCGAAGCGGCGAAAGAGCGGTTTTACAATCTGCAGATGATCCTTACAAAGAAGATCGGCTATATAAAAGCGTCGTTTATGGTCCCTAAAGAATACCCCTATCTTAACGACCTGGAATATGCCTGCCGCAGGCTTAACGAATGCCAGATCGAATTAAGCGAAGGTAAACCGATTCGCTTCTCTTACGTAATCCCTAAATAACGCGAATTATTACGAATCTAACGTAAACCCCGTTAGAGAACTCTGTTCTCTAACGGTCTGCGCTTACGGTGGCATTAAACCACCGTCACCTTTATAAGGTAATAACCACCGACTAAAGTCGATGGTTTTCTCTAACGGGATAAATGTAAAAATATTCCTGGGGTTAATCTTTAAAGGTAAGGATATCGCCTGCTATAGTCCTACTTTCCTGGATAGTTCCGGCAGGAACCTCGATAGCTAAAGCAGCATTATAGCATAGGGGGCTAAAGCGGAAAGGTTTGAGATTAGATAAGGTTTTTATCACACGATTTTTATTGTTTACGAAGAGCACGTCTATCGCGAAGCGCATAAAAAAAGTATGCACGGAATTGCATGGTTTTAATATTAAGGCGTTCCCTTCTTCGAGGGAAGCCCTGCCTAGTAACCCTTTGGCCCTGGTAAACAGCGTATCCGCGATTACTGCCTTCTTGGCTAAAATAGTATTTTTCGTGGAATTGGTTATTCTCATCGTTGCCTTTTAAAAAGGTATCTACTTTGGATTGACGAAGATGTAACGATTTATGCGGCTGTAAAAATTGACTCGGAAAGGGGAATCCCTCTTATTTTTATATCCTCGAGGAAAGATGGTATATATCCCGTGGGAATGAAGCTGCCCAACACGCTCCCCGTGCCATCTATGCCTGTCTGCTTGAACACAAAAATATCGTGCATCTCAATATGCATTTCATCTTTCATGCCGGTTATCTCGCTTATCTGAGTAATTTTACGCGTGCCGTCGGAAAGCCGCGCGGTATGAATAATTAGATCTATGGCAGAACCTATCATCTCCCTTATGGCGCGAATAGGAAGCTCTATGCCGGACATAAGTATCATAGAGTCAAGCCTTGATAGGACATCCTGCGTAGAGTTAGCGTGAATTGTAGTCATAGAGCCATCGTGTCCGGTATTCATTGCCTGTAACATATCCAAAGTTTCTATACCGCGGCACTCGCCGATGATTATCCTGTCAGGGCGCATCCTCAGGGTGTTGCGAAATAAATCCCTTGCGGTAATCGAACCTTTACCCTCAACGTTCGGAGGGCGCGATTCCAGGCGTATCCAGTGCCGCTGGTGCAATTTTAACTCTGCGGCATCCTCTATGGTGACGATACGTTCGGCCTCGGGAATAAAGCCCGATAATACGTTCAGCGTCGTGGTTTTGCCGGAACCCGTGCCGCCGGAAACTACTATATTCTTGCGGGAGGAAACGCAGGCCTTAAGAAAATCTGCTATTGGTTGATTAAGGGTTTTTAGCTCCATAAGGTCTTTTACGGTAAACCTCTCTTTGCGGAATTTTCTTATGGTAAGGGTGGGGCCCGTTAAAGAAAGCGGCGGTATAATCGCGTTTACGCGCGAGCCATCAGTCAGGCGCGCGTCAACCATGGGTACCGATTCGTCAATACGCCTGCCAATGGGCGCTATAATCCTTTCAATGATTGTCCTGACCTGTTCATTAGAGATAAACTTTTTATTGGTGGGTTCTATCTTACCGTTACGTTCAACATAAATCTCGTCTTTGTTATTTACCAGGATATCGGTGATAGAGGGATCTTCAAGAAGATCCTCCAACGGCCCAAGCCCTAATGCCTCATCCAGTATCTCTTTGGTTATCCGCCTGCGCGCGTCCGGCGAAGAAATAAAACTTCCAGTCTCTTCTGCCAGGAAGTTAGCCACCATTCTTTCTGCGCGCTGCCGCAGGTCTTTTGTCTTTTCACGGTCAGTGAAGGTCTTTAAATCCAGCCTCTTTATATTCAGTTCCTCGATAAGCCTGGAATGGATCCGCCGTTTAAGAAGGACTACCTCGTCAATCTCCTCTTTAAGAGCTATGGGTGCCGCCATATCGCTTAAACCCTGGGATTCCCAGAATTGATGCGGCTTCTCTAAGATAATGTCTTTAAGCAGGAGCTGATCTACCTGCCTGCGCTCCACGAACAATGTTTCATCGCCCGCCAACTCACTGGCAAATACCCTTATCGCTTGAGCTACTTTCGCACGCGGGTTGTCGATTACGAGCGGTATCGAACGGTTGATGGAATGCAGCACCGGCTTTCCTTCGGAAGGGACCCTGCAAATAATGTCGACGGGAAAAGCCGCGCTTATCTCCTGCCAGCTGATACTAGAAGCGGAGTCAGCCCGGTTAAGGATAATCTTGACCATGGAAAGGGGGAATTGCAGGAATTGCAAGGTGTCCAGCGCCCATTTATTCTGGTATACAGAATGGATATCCGGCGTCACCACCATGAGTATGAGGTTGGCCTGGTTAAGCGACATAACAAATATGTCGCTGAAGGTCTCGCCCGCGTCAACAATTATAAAATCATATTCTTTATCCAATACGCCGAATACCTGCGGTATCATGTCAGTAGCCAGGTGGGGCGTCTGTTGAGGCAATAAAACTCCGGGTAGGAAATCTATGCCGGTCAGATGATTCTTTGACACAATATCCGGTAAAGAAATGCCCTGCGAGGGCGGCTTCTTAAGAAGATTTATCAGGTCAACCATCGTCTTTTGCGGTTTCAAATCAAGCATCCTGGCTATATCGCCTACTACATGCAAATCCAGGTCCAGCAAAAGGGTTTTTCTGCCGAACTCTTTTCCCAGCGCCACTGCCAGGTTCGTAGCGATAAGGCTTTTGCCTACGCCGCCTTTTGTACTGAACAATACGATGGTATTAGCCATTTATTAATTTAGCTGGTAATCAACGGGTATATCTATCCAGATCTTATCTTTGTTTAGAGAGGGCGGGAAGGGAGGATATTCTATGACGCTGTGCGCTGCAGCAAGTGCGCTTTTATCCAGGAGTTGGTATCCTGAGCTTTCTTTAACTTTGGCGTCCAGTAAATCGCCTTTGTAAGAGAGGTTTAAACTGATTTTAACTGTGCCTTGAAAGCCGGATTCTTTGGCCTGTATAGGATACTTTACTTTATCCATAATCTTTTTTTGCACAATGACCTTATAATTGTGTAGCGGAGCAGGAACATCTTCTTCTGGCGCTGCCGGGCGCTTAGACAAAGCAGCCATTTTAAGAGGGGGCCTGGCTTTCATCTGTGGTTGAGTCTCGTTGGGCTCGACGGGTTTCTCTTTAGATCCCTGCGCTTCCTCTTTGACTTCCTCTTTAGCCTTCTCCTCTTTATTTACGGCAGCAGCTTCCGAGGGAACAATGGTGGGGGTAAGCGTAATAAACAACTCTGTATTGTTTTTAGCGGCTGAGCCGCCTCCCGCTATCGTATCTTTATGCCTGAAGAGCGCCCCTACAAGAGGTAAATTCGAAGCCCAGGGAACTTTTTGGACATCTTCCTGCTTTCTGTCGGTAATAAGACCTCCGATAGCCATAGTACTTCCATTATCAAGAAAAACCTCTGTGGTCGCCCTACGGATGGTCAGGGGATAAGCCAGGGCTGTTGTATTACCCTCGCTGCCAAGAAAAGCGGCGGTTGAGGAAATATCAATTACTTCTACTGTAAGGGCTATTTTTATCCTTTTGTCGGCGGTTACTATTGGTTTTATCTTTAATTTAACCCCGAAATCCTTGTAATCTATGGAAGTGGAGGTGCCTACATTGCTAACTAATGACGAGGAAAAGGTAGGTTTCTGGCCGCCTACCAGTAAATCTGCTTCTTTACCGCTCTGACAGGTAAGCCTTGGCCGTGAAAGTATGCGTATCTTTCCTTGCCCTTCCAAGAAATCCCAAGTGAAATTAAAGGCATTGCGGGTAAATTTGGAAACATAAAAAATATTCGGTAAACCAGTGGTGGGTACAGTTATCGGCCCAGAAACATCTGTCAATGCTATCTTGGTAGGATATAAAAACCCCATGGTTTCCTGGGCGCCTTTACTTATCTCAAATACGGTTACATTGATATCTATCGAGGTCTCTTCCTCTTTTACGTAAATAAGGTCGGTAGTGAATTTTTTTAATTCAGCCAGGGCAGTGAAAAATTTCTCCCTGTCCTCTGCCTTTTTTACGAAACCCGTAAGAAAAACTTTCCCTTCATCCTCTTCTACTTTTGTCTTTACATCAGTAAATCCCAATGCGCTTAACATAGCGTCGATGCGTTTCTTGACCACATCTAAGTCGGTCGGCAGCACTTTTATTTTGTAAGGGTGCTCTCCTGCCTCATCCCAAATGGTTAGCGCTGTTGCGCCAACTTCTTTAGGGGTAATGGTAACCGTGTCCCTTGTAACTGCCGCAACATCCGCGATATTGGGATTATTGACTACTATCCTGTTTGGAACCTTTACAGGGATCATTCTGAGTTCCGGGATAACAACTTTGAGCACCTTTTCTTCTGGCAGGGCCTGTTTTTTCTCTTCGGCGCAAGGGAGCGGCTTTGCTACTAGCATAAACGCTGCTATCATTAAAAGACCGATAAGTAATTTCTTCATTATTATCTTTACTCCTCTATTGAGTCAAGGGAACGCGTTCTTTATTTAGGCCGCGGTAAATTTCTACAAAACCCAGGGGCTGTTCGCCTTCCTTGCCTTTATTCGGCGACAAATATTGAAAGAGTGTATCCCAGTTGGCCGGCTGCATCTGCTCTACCTGTGCGTCTGCGTGTGAACGTAAAACCAGACGTATCCTGCCCTGCTCCTGAACAAAGGCAATCAGATTTGCCTCTTGGGGAGCGAGTGCCAGAGTAATTAACGGCGATTCTCCTGCCCCCCCTCCTGCGTATCTGGGCGCGCCCTGAGCAGTGGCACCTAAATCCTGGCCTACCGCCAACACCAGGACATTCTGGAATAGCGGTATCACTGCCGGTTGATTCGTCTGTTGCCCGGCCTGATTCTGCATAGGAACGTTAAGGTTTGCGATAACGTCTACATAATCGCCGGGCTTAATCATGCCTACGAGGGAGGCGATATTATCTACATTAATAGTAATCGCCCTTTTGCCTGCCGGCGTCATTGCCGAAAGCCCGTATTTTGTTTTCTCCTGCGTGAGCTTGCTTTGTGTAATCTGCTCGCCCATGGCAATGGGTGCTACCACCATCATGCCGGAAATCCTATCCATGGAAGTTGCTGCATCATGTTGCAGATTTTGTCCCGGTATAATTTTGGGCTCTGCGCTGTCAGCGTCGATAATGTAGCCTTGCGGCAGGTCTCTCTTGGCCACCAATACCGTCGTCTGGCTAGAGAGGTATTCTTTGGCCCTCTTTTGTTCAGCAACGCGTATGGTCTCCCTTTGCCTGACAAGATAGATATTTACCATTACCACCGCAATCGCGGCCAATACGAAACCGGTTATTAATAAAATTATACGCTGTCTTGACATATTTACCCCGTTAGAAATCCTTCCTTTATTATTAGAAAATATTACCCCCCGCTAAAAGCCCAATTTTTTCTAACGGGGTTTATTTAATTTCTCCTTCGTAAATCTCTATCTTGGTGCTGCGTGACAACTCTGAATAAACCTTATTCAATTCTTCCTGTTGTTTCCTGGCCAAAAGAAGGGACTTAATAGTGTCCCAGGCCTCCGACAGGGTAACCTGCTTGCCGCCTTTTATCCCCTCTATTTTCACGATATAGGATCCGTCGGGGCCCTTGAAGACGCCGCTTAAAGACCCTTCCTGCAGGGCCGGAGAAAAGGCTATGTCGTCAAAGGCGCGGTAATTCTCTCCCCGCTGACTTTTCTTTATGAACCCCAGGTCTCCCCCATCTTTAGCAGAAGGGGCAATGGAGCGTTCCTTGGCAGTTGCGGCAAAATCCGCGCCCTGGTACAATGCCACCAATGCCTGCTTTGCGTCATCCTCCGTCTTGGTTACTATCTCGCGGATCTTACGGGATTCCGGTTCTTTAAAAAGGTCCCTATTGTTCTTGTATGCATCCTCTACCTCTGCAGAACTTACATCCAGGTTCTTAATAATATCCGCCTGCATCTCCGAAGCAAGGAGGGCTATTTTGTACCTGTTAAGGATATCTATGATAGTATCTCTTCTGTCCAGCCCTTTGTCCAGGGCTACTTCATAAAATACCGTCTGGCGTACAAGGGCATTTTTCAGGTAGTTTATCTTCTTCTCGCGGGTATCTATCTTGGCTTCTTTTTTCTGTTCCGGCGTAAGATCTTCTCTAAGCTCAAGGCTTGCGTTAAAGATATCTATATCTTTATTAAGCCATTCCAGCGTAATAGGCACGTTATTGACCTTGGCGATGAGCGTGCCTTTAACTGCCAACTGGGGCTGCTGAACCTCTGGTTGCGCCTTCTTGCCTTTGGGGAACAGTTTCTCAATTTTATCACAACCCGCAAGAAACGCGACAGAGAGGATGGAAACCGCCAGAAATTTCATACCACATCTCATAATTTTTCCCCTTTCACCACGCTGTTCTATAATCTTAATTTTATTCCTTCTTGATCTCGTTAATTATTTTGATTAGCAAATCTGCTATTTTGGCTATAAGATACAGGAAAAAGAAAGCAAAAATGTAAATAGCCAGAATAAGCAAGCCCATCCACCGCGGATATCCCGGAGATAACCCCAGGAGTACCGATAGGCCGCCGATAACGCCAAGCAATAAAAAAATCCAGCCGGCAATTTTCACTACCGTGCTAGACGTTTTTAAAAACCCTAAATGTTCGCGCATAGTCCCTCCCTTACTTGTTGTATTATTGCATAAATTATTTAAAAAGCAAGAAAATTTTCACCCCGCACCTTCTCCTTTATTGAAACGCTTCCTTTATACTCCGCCCTCTTATATACTGAATCTAAAGAAGGTGCGGGGTTCACTTGCTAGTTTCCCGGCTTAAAGGAATTCTCATATTCATCAATAACGCTTTGGGCCTGGCCAGACATACGGATACGGCCTTCATCCAGCCAGATTGCCTTGTTGCAATATTTTCTTAAAAAGCGGTTGTCATGCGAAGTCATAATCACGGTTTTCCCGGAGGATGCCAGGTTCTTAAAATACGCTTCGCACTTTTGAGCGAAACCCTGGTCAACGGATGCCAGGCTCTCGTCAAATATCAAGAAATCGTTGGGAATCTGGAAAAACACGCTGAGTGCCAATCGCTGCATCTGTCCCATAGAAAGCTCTTTTAACGCGCAAAACTGCAGATCGTAGAGTTCGGTCATTTTCATGATTTCCGATATCTTACCTTTTAAATAACCCCGCTGTATTCCATGAACCGCCCCAAATAAATAAATATTATCAATCACCGACAAATCTGCATTAAGTGCTGTCCAGCATCCAAACAGAGCCCTGGGCTCTTCTTTAACCTCGAGGTCGCCGTAAGTCCTGTCGTAAATGCCGGTGATAATCCGCAATAGAGTGGTCTTACCAGAACCATTTTTCCCCACAATTGCCAGCTTCTCTCCTTTGTGAATCCGCAGCGTTATATCGCGCAATACCCAGTATTCTCTTTTAAGCGGCTCTCCGGAGACCAACGCCTTCAATACGCCTAAGGCCGTTTGTTTTCTTTTAAGCACGAAGAACCGTTTGGATAATTTTTCCGCGCTCACGCAGATATCATTCATGTCCGTTCAACCCCCATGTTTTCAAGAACCAAGAAAACAGAGTAGCCGATAATAAAAAAACCTGCCCCCAGCAATAAACTATACATATAAGTAAACACACCAGTGCTGTTTTGCCCCATAAGGATCCCTCGAAAAGAAACTAGAAAAGGAGTTAAAGGGTTGCCCCAATATATGATTTTCCTGGCAAGCGGAGAAATTTTATCCAGTGTATAAAAGATAGGTGTAACGAAATAGAGGAGGCGCGAGGCTATCGCCCAGATATGCTCTATATCCCTAGCAAAACAATAAATCAATGAAAGAATCAGGCCTATCCCCAAGATGAACGCAATATAACTAGCGGCCAAAGGCAACAATAATAAAACCGCTCCCCATGAAAACAGGCCGTAAAGATAGCTTATTATAAGGCAGAGTATCAGTTCAATGATAAATTTATAGGTATGGATAAACATATCGGATAAAATAAGTATCTCACGCGGCAGCATAGAGTTCAGGACAATCGTCCTATTTAAAAAGAATATCTTCATTATATAGGTTGTCGCCGTGGCAAAAAAATTGACGCAAATAATTCCTACCAGAAGATAAAACGGGTAGGCGGGGACACCCTGGCCAAAGGATGTCCTGAAAACAAGGTACATCGCCAGGAACATTACAACTGGGACAATCAGACTCCAGAAAACTCCCAGGACAGAATTATGGTCGGTAATTTTAAATTTTGCGCGGATTAACTCGAGGAGAAGGCCATAGTTAGGCCTTTTGAATAATTTGTTAGTTCTTGTTTTTATTTTCTGGGATAAAATGCCCAATTTCATCGATTCTTCTATACAAATTTTTATTTTAATCTATAATAATCTTATTATAGCATATAATAATATTACGAATAAAGAAAAATAACCCGCGCAATTAAAGATTATGTCTAGCCTTACGCTTTCCTTTTACGGGATAAACATACGGTTTGACAGCGATAGCGAAAAATTAACTGAAGAGATACAAAGGGATTTTTCTTTCTTTAAGGCCGAAGCCGTTAACCCCCATATTACTATAAAAATCCATAATATTGTTCCCCCCTACCAAACACTTCCCTCTATGCAGGCCAGTTATGTGTCTCCGCGTAACGTATGCTATTATCATCAGGGTATAAAGTATCTGGATTACTCCGGAAACGGGCTGGTTGTATATAATAAGGCGGCATCCGCATGCGATATTTATAGCGATGACTACGACTTGTTACATGAGGCATGCTATATGGCTGTTCTTTCTCTGGTCAATGAGAAACTGGACAAGCAGCATATACACCGGGTGCATGGGTTAGGGTTAGCCATTGATAACAAGGCGATCCTTCTCTTGTTAGATATGGGAGGAGGAAAAACCACTCTGGCAATGTCTGTCTTATTATCGTCCCAGGGTGTAAAATTAATTTCTGAAGATTCCCCCTTGATAGATCGCCAGGGCCGGATTTTACCTTTTCCTATACGCATAGGAGTGCGGCCGCAAGAAGTGCCGCCTGCGATACCGAAAGAATGCCAGAGATATTTTGAAAGGGAGGAGTTCGGGCCAAAGGTCCTGATAGATATAGAATGTTTTAAGGACAGGATATGCGAAAGCCCCTGCCGGCCTGCGATAGTAATTATAGGCAGAAGGGTCATCGGCAGGCAGCCGGAAATACGGCCTGCTTTCAAATATAAAGCCCTGCAGGAGTTCATTAAGAACTGCGTCATCGGACTGGGCCTCTATCAAGGAATAGAGTATATTTTCCAGAAAGGGCCTGCGGAAATACTAAAAAAAATCCCCTTGGTAATTTCACGGTTAGGTAACGCCTTGAAAGTAATAAAAAGATCTAAAATATTTGAGTTCTATCTGTCTGCGGACCGCGAAAAGAACATCCTGATACTAAAGCAATTTCTAAAAAACAAGCTACAATGAACCCCAAAGAGCTAATATTAAGAGGAAGCCGTAATCTAGGAAAATTTTACAGAAGATATAAATTCAAAGGGATTTTTAACTATTCCCTGTGTCTGATCGACGACACTTTACACCTGCCCTTTTACTTAGGAAAACCGATCGGATTGGATATAACCATTATTGAAGGCAGATGCAACTTCTCCTGCAAGATGTGCTCTCTGGCGCTGGCGACAGCAGAAAAAGAGATCTCTTTTGCAGATTTCAAAAAGATATTTGACGCCTCTAAATATGTTGTCTACCTGAATCTTTTTGCCTGGGGAGAGCCGTTTATGGTAAAGGATATTTTCCAGATAATAAATTATGCCAAGGTGCATAACTGTTCAGTAGGAACGGTGACCAATATGAGCTTAATAAACGAGGCGATGGCACGAAAGATAATTGAATCCCGGATGGATTTTCTTAACATATCCTTTGATGCCGCCGATCCGGGGTTATTTGAAAAGATAAGGCAAGGCGCGAAATTCCAAACTATAATAAATAATATAGGGATACTGAACCGCTTAAAAAAAGAATACCGCACGGAGGCACCCGGGCTATCTCTTTGGGTTACTGCCATGAAGGAGAACATATATGAAATACCAAAGATAGTGGAGCTGGCAAGCCAATTAGAGATAAAAGAAGTGCGAATCAACCCTTTAAGAGTGTGGGACGGCGCGCCTTTGTCTAAAGAAGAACAATCGCTTACCAACTTCCCAGAATTAACGCAAGATATCCTTACTACAACAAAAAACAAGGCAAAAGAATTGGGGATAAATCTTATCTGTCCAGATTATAGACGGCACCATAATATATGCACGCTGCCGCAGCACACACTGAATATGCTTATGGATGGAACAGTTAGGCTTTGCTGTTCTTATGACACCCCCCTTGGCAATATATTTAAAGACGGCATAAACAATATATGGAACTGCAGGAATTTCAGGTTGATAAGAAAGGCCATAAGAAAAGAGGGTTCAATATGCTATTGGTGCATGCTAGCGCTCAATGAACCGGGATTAAATAAAATACTTTAATAAGGAACCCATGTTGCGCAATTTCCGCCGTTTCATAGAATACAGGTCGTCTCTAGCCATAAGGCCTATTCTGAATTGTCTTGCCCTGTCTCTTCACGAACAGAAAAAATATATCGAATGGAAAGCCAGGCTGGCCTATAGAAGATATAAATTCAAAGGGCTCTTTAACTATTTTTTGAGCCTTATTGATGCCAATTTACGCCTGCCTTTCTGCTTAGGAAAACCAACCAGATTGGATATAACCATTATTGAAGGCAGATGCAACTTCTCCTGTAAAATGTGCTCTCTGTCACTAGCGACCGCAAAAAGAGAAATCTCTTTTGCAGGCTTCAAAAGAATATTTGATGCCTCTAAATATGTTGCCTCCTTAAATCTTCTTGCCTGGGGCGAGCCGTTTATGGTAAAGGATATTTTCCGGATGATAGATTATGCCACGGTGCATAATTGCTCAGTAGGAACGGTGACCAATATGAGCTTAATAAACGAGGCAATGGCAAGAAAGATAATCGAATCCCGGCTGGATTCCCTCGCCATATCTTTTGACGCTGCAGAGCCGGGGCTATTTGAAAGGATAAGGCAGGGTGCTAAATTCCAAACTATAGTAAATAATATAAAAATATTAAACCGCCTGAAGAAGGAATATCGTTTAGAGAATCCTCAATTATCTCTGATCGTTACTGCGATGAAAGAAAATATATATGAAATACCCAAAATAATCGAACTGGCGCATCAATTAGAGATAAAAGAAGTGAAAATCAATCCTTTAATGGTATTTGGGGTTGGGGCGGGCTTGGCTATAGAAGAGCAATCGCTCACAAATTTTCCAGAATTAACGCAAGGTATCTTTACGGCGGCAAAAAAGAGAGCAAAAGAATTGGGAATAAATTTTTCCTGTCCTGATTATAGGCGCCACCGTAGCTCGTGTAAGCTACCGTGGCTCACGCTGAATGCACTTATGAATGGGAAGATTAATTTGTGTTGTTCATATTATCCCGGTCTTGGCAATATGTTTGAGGACGGCATAAACAATATATGGAACAGCAGGAATTTTAGATTGATAAGAAAGGCGACAAAGAAAGAGAATTCAATATGCTACTGGTGCGTGCGGGCGCTTAATGGCTATCCGAATCTATCTCGACCTATTTAATTCTTTCCAAAAGGTATTTAGCAATAAGTTTATTAACCAGGGCATTGGGATGCATATCGTGTTTTAGCAGATAGAGTTTTTTAAATTCCGTATATGAATGTGCAGGCAGGATATCGGAAATTTTAAAGACGTTGATTCGCGCATCTTTAAAAGCGCTGAGCAGTTTCTTGCTGGTAGCAGGGTCTGATAAGCGATCCCAGAAAAGCACATAAAATTCACCTTGATATTTATCTTCAAATGCCTTTTTAGCTTCTTTGACGATTTCCATAAACAGCGAGATATCTTTTTGGCTGCGGGATCTGCAAATGAGGCTATTTAAAATCGTTCTGCATATGCGGGACTGGTAAATAATTTTCCGGATCGAAGGATTACCGGGGCTACGAAAATCAAGCTCAAGTTCTCCGAACCTATTCAGAACATAGTGCGGATTTCCTGAAGCCCAGAAGACATAAGGATACTTGCATGCGGCTCTTTCAATCTGCCAATCTACTGCCTCGTATATCGCAATCGCGGGTTTATTATCGCTGGCAACAGAATCTATCCTGCCGCTATTTAATAACACCAGCATTTGTTGCGGCCCATAACCCTGATTGGCAAAATTAAAACTTTTGTATTTCCCGCTCGATCCCTTCTCGAAAATAAACGGGAGGGTTTCATCGTCAGCTAATCCTGTCCCGAACGCGATTGAACATCCGAAAAAAAAGACATCGCGATAGCCAGGCTTAAAATCAATCCGCATGATATCATGCGGAGAAACCCGCCAACCGTAACGATTTGTGGTATAGGTAACATCATATGCGCTCTGATTGCCAATCGAAACCTTTTCCCTCACGGCAGCATTTTTCTTTAAGGCATAATCCAGCAATGGATCCCTCACGCGGAGCGTTCCGGAATACCAGATATCTTCGTCCTTCACAAGGTCTCTATCTTTAATTGACTGAACCTGGATCAGGCCAGCAAGATATGCTTCCCAGAACCCCAGAAAGAAGAAAATTACCGCCAGGTTCAAGGAAACAGCTTTAATTGTTTTTGACGTATGGTTCAATATGTAGGAGAGGATAAAGAATAATGAAACGGCAAGGAATATAAAAACAAACGGCGCCTTTTGCAGATACCCTACCCAAACAAGAATGTCCGGGAATAAATCCAATAAAATCCACCAAAGCCGTATCGGGGAAATCATAAGTTTAATGATCCGGGTAAGAAGAAAAAAATACCGGTTGGTATGTTTAAAATCTTGCTATTAACCAGAAGGGGTTTCTTCGCGCGTAACCTCAAGAGAAATTATCCCTATTTTAAGCCCGGCGAAAAATGCCCCCAGCACATATGCCCAATTTAAGATATACCTAAGCAAGGAGTAAATTATCCAGCGGGCATTTCTTTTAAGAATCACGTTTTGGAAAAACGCCTTGCCCGAAAAATATAGCCAACAGGATATCCATGCCCCCAGACCAGCCATTAATAGCCAGTGTGATTTAATGAGTATCGCCAATAGCGACAAGATAAGGAATACGTTAAGGATGTGAAAGGGAGTGACAAAGAATAAAAAATGGAAAGGAAAAGGTAAACCTAAGATTCTATAAATACGCAACACAGACCAGCCCCGCATGCTGTTACGACTACGGTAGATTATCTCCAGGCACCTCGGGGTATGTTTCTTAAAAATATGGGGGTGGTAGTTACCGTATCCATACCATTGTTTAAGCAACCCGAACAGGGTTGTCCTGTGCTTATGGTTTACGATTGCGCTGGGCTCAAAGAATAATTCCCATTTCGTTTTAGCCATACGGATACACAGATCCAGGTCCTCGCCGCTGGTCTTACATACCGTATCAAAGAAACCGACTTCATCAAGGGCCGCTTTTCTAATTGCGGCATTCGCGGTAGGAAATAGCGGCTGAATCATCGCGGAATCGTCGCTTTTGGGGACGTACCCTTTTCCGTATCCTTTATTGAGCAATATATTTGAGATCATCTCATTCCCACCCGCAACAGCGCATCGGCGATAC
>JBEKHW010000032.1:0-19059 GCA_050012075.1 Candidatus Omnitrophota bacterium
ATACTTTCGAATACTCTCTGGATATTGTAGATACCGTGCGTAAACCCTTGATCGTTCTGGATCAGGATCTACGAGTGGTAACCGCCAGCCGCTCCTTCTATGAATTCTTTAAGGTAAAGCCCAAAGAGACCGTGGGGCAGCTTATCTATGACTTGGGTAACAAGCAATGGGATATCCCCAAGCTGCGGGAACTGTTGGAAACCATCCTTCCCCAAAAGGCCACCTTTGATAACTATGAGGTTGAACACGTTTTTGCTACCATTGGCAGGCGCATAATGCTTTTGAATGCCCGGCAGATTGAACGAGGGATGGGCAAGGAGCGGATCATCCTTCTGGCTATCGAGGACATCACCGAGCGTAAACTATTGGAAAACATGTTGAAGGAATCCGAGGAACGTTACCGTAGGGCCTTTGAGACCTCGCTGGACGGGCTGTTGCTTCTTGACAAACAAACTGGCAATATCGTCAATACCAACCCCGCCGCCGCAAAAATGCTGGGTTATTCTGACAAGGATCTTCTGGGGAAAAGCCTTAAAGATGTCGGGGTTCTAAAAGGCGCAATGGACTTTAAAAAAGACATGGAGAAAATAGAGAGAGCCGAACTTGTCTCCTATAAAGACGTGCCAATAACCACAAAAGAAGGAAAGCACATAGATGTGGATATCTATCTCATCGACAGGGCAAAAGTGGCTCAGTGCAACATCCGCGACATCACCGAGCGTAAGGAGATAGAAGACGGCCTGGAAAAGACCCGAAAAGAACTGGGGGTAATTAAAATATCCGAAGATACAGCCCGCGAATTCGCCGAGAGCATCATTAACACCGTGCGTGAACCCTTGATTTCTCTGGATCAAGATTTAAGGGTGGTCACGGTCAGTCGTTCCTTCTATGAATTCTTTAAGGTAAAGCCCGAAGAGACCGTGGGGCAGCTTATTTATGACTTGGGTAATAAACAGTGGAATATCCCCAAGCTGCGGGAATTGCTGGAAACCATCCTTCCCCAAAAGACAACCTTTGATAACTATGAGGTGGAACACGATTTTGCTACCATCGGCAGGCGTATAATGCTTTTGAATGCCCGGCAAATTCAACGGGTGTCGGGTAAGGAGCGGATCATCCTTCTGGCTATTGAGGATATTACCGAGCGCAGGGAGATAGAAAAAGGCCTGGAAAAAACCCGTAAAGAACTGGAGGTTATTAAAAAATCCGCAGACGAAGTCAGTGAATTCGCCGAGAGCATCATTAACACCGTGCGTGAACCCTTGATTTCTCTGGATCAAGATTTAAGGGTGGTCACGGTCAGTCGTTCCTTCTATGAAGTCTTCAAGGTAAAGCCTGAAGAGACCGTGGGACAGCTGATCTATGATTTGGGCAACAAGCAGTGGGATATCCCCAAGCTGCGGGAATTGCTGGAAACCATCCTTCCCCAAAAGACAACCTTTGATAACTATGAGGTGGAACACGATTTTACCACTATTGGCAGGCGCATAATGCTTTTGAATGCCCGGCAGATTGAACAAGGGATGGGTAAGGAGCGGATCATCCTTCTGGCTATCGAGGATATTACCCAGCGTAGGGAGATAGAAAAAGGCCTGGAAAAAACCCATAAAGAGTTAGAGGAGTTGGCCGCCGAGTTAAAACGTGCCACTCGGGCAAAATCCGAGTTCCTGGCTAACATGTCGCATGAGCTCAGGACTCCACTTAACTCAATTAACGGTTTCTCCGAGGTATTATACGACGAGACTTTCGGGCCGCTTAATGAGAAGCAGAAAAAATACGTTAATAATATTTTAACCAGCGGAAAGCATCTTCTCTTGCTGATAAATCAGATACTTGATATGGCAAAAGTTGAATCCGGGAAGATGAATCTAGCATTATCCAAGTTACCCATGAAGAACCTGTTAAATGAGATTTCATTGTTAGTAGCGGATATGGTCAACAAAAGGAAAATTGGAATGTTACTTGAAATAGCCGAAGATCTACCGGATATTGAGGCAGATGAGCTCAAGGTAAGAGAGATAATTTATAACCTGCTTTCAAACGCGGTTAAGTTTACCCCTGAGGGTGGTAAAATCGGCATGCGGGCCAAGAAATCCGATTCCGGGATAGAAGTAGTGGTTTGGGATACGGGAATCGGTATCGCATCTGAAAACACGGAGAAAATATTTGAAGGATTCTTCCGTGTCGATACCCCATATTCCCGGGTGACTGAGGGGACCGGACTGGGTTTGCCGCTCTCTAAAAAATTGGTTGAGCTGCATGGTGGAAAGTTTTCCGTAGAATCAGAGGGGTTAAATAAAGGCACCCAGGTCAGGTTTACTCTGCCGATTATATCTAGAAAGGTGGTGTGAGATGAAGAAGAGAGCCTTAATTGTCGATGATAATGAAAACAATCTGATGCTGGAAAAAGACCTCTTGGAGGTCGCTGGCTTCGAAGTATTTATAGCTAAAAATGCTATCGATGGAATTGCCAGTGCCAGGAAAGAAAAACCGGATATCATAATTATGGATGTGCGGCTTCCTGATATGCGCGGCCCCGAAGCCGCCAAGATATTGCGTCAGGACAAAGAGACAAGCGATATTCCAATAGTTTTTGTGACTGCTTCTGTAATGGCAGAAGGTAGAGAAGAGATAAACGCCATAACTAACAGCGGATTCTTAGGCAAGCCGATAAATACGCGCACCTTTGCGCAAGAAGTCAGTCAGTTTATTAAGTGAGTTTCTAATATGTTGGAAAGTCAAAATTAAAAGAGGTAGAGGATGGAAGACAAACCGGTAATTTTAGTTGTTGATGACCAGCTCCAAAACATTGAACTTCTCGAAGCGCATCTTATTCCGCAGGGTTATGAAGTTCTCAAGGCACAAAGCGGTGAAGAAGCGTTGGAAAAACTTCTCCATAATCAAATCGATCTGATTCTGCTGGACGTAATGATGCCCAAGATGTCCGGCATAGAAGTGCTCAAGAAATTGCGTGCAGGTGAAAAGACTAAACTGATCCCGGTGGTAATGGTAACCGTACTTAAGGAGACCGAAGACAAGGTAAAAGCCCTTGAGGCCGGATGCGATGATTTTATCTCCAAGCCCTTTGATAAGGTTGAACTATTAGCAAGAGTTAAGTCTATACTCAAGATAAGTTATTACCGCAGACAGTTAGAGGAAAAGGAGAAATTTAAGGCAGTAGTTGATAAAGTAAGCGATGGTATTGCTATCTGTAGCCAGGATTATCTAATTAAGGACAGCAATGCGGCGATTTTAAAGTATTTAAATATTACCGACCCGAAGAATGTTAATTTGGTCGAAACGCTATTTGCGAATTATTCTGTTTCCATAAATAAAGAAGCTCTTATGGATTTAGGGATTACGCATAAAACATTTGATATGGTACGCCAAAAAACAGAAACTATAGAGGCATTATATTTAGAGGTAAATTCCAATGTGATAAAGAATTCAGCCGGAGAGCTATTAAGCATTGTTTTTATTTTACGAGATGTTACCGCAGCACGCACTGAAGAATTTCTAAAACAGGATACTTTAACTCTTATTTCGCATAAACTGCGTACACCGTTGGGAGTGATCAGTGGAAACATATCATTACTTCAGGATGGATCATATGGAGCTCTTAATGAGGAGCAAAAAAAAGCAATTGATAGCGTCTCTAAACAATCTTCCTTACTTGTTTCAATAGTGGAGGAGCTGCTTGGGTTTACCATAGTAGGTGGCCATTCCTCACGACACATATAGGCATTTGGGTGTTAACGCCCGAACATATATAGCACCCTGCCATATCGGAATGGCGGGTGTGCCGCCCAGCGCGGCAATTGTTCGGCGTGCCCTTACTGGGCTAATACCCAAACCAAATTGATGGTTTGGTATGCGCTTTCTGCGCAAGGAGGTGAATATGATGAGGGAATATATGCGAGGATTGAGTATCTTGGTTTTAGGAATTGCTGTTATCTCACTTAGCGGCTGCGCTACATGCAAAACACCATACCGCAGAGAACTATCTAATAATCCCAACTTAAGAGAGGCGAATGAGAGCTATAAAAAAGCCATAGATTGGCTGGACAAGGCAGAATGTTCTTCAGTGCCCGCCCAAGCGGAAAGATCTTATACCACCGCAGAATCTTATCTTTCAGACGTCATTTTTAAGTTAAAAAACCTGGGACACGATAAGAATATAGATGTTTCCGAAGACGTCTATTATTGCGAAAAAATGAAAAGAGAAACAGATGTACAGATAGGCCAGGCTGAAAAAGCGAAGTAATTCCCTCAAAATCTTAAGGCGGCCGGTGTAAAAATCCCAATGTCCACCTAAAGGGGGTGGACATTTTATATCTATTTACCCGCCAAATAATTACATCATTCCTAGCCAGAAATGGCTGGACAAAACGGACATCCTGCTGCGCCTTCGGCTTCGCAGGATTTCGCTAGATAAAAGCTTAAGGTGCTCAAATTTAGCGAGGAATTACCTCTCTAAAGGCGCAAATTTCCTTGTTAAAGGTTATAAATTCGCTATAATAGATACCTGTAAATAGGGAGAGGTTTTCCCTCGGTTCATATGAGAGGGGGTCCAAATTATTAAGCAAAGAAATTCTGATATGTTTCTAATGATTGGAGCAGGGAGATTATGCAATTAAAAGATGGAAAGATAGTTGATAGGGGAAAGAGAGAAGAAGGAAAAGAATTTAAAGGCGCCGGTTTCAGGATAGCTTTAATAGCGCTAATATTCCTGCTTGTAATCTTGCGCGTTTTTAATATAATCGTATACCCAAATATAGAAATAATCCCTTCTAATCTTTTCTTCGCTGTTGCTATTGTCCAGGTTTTCTTCTTATGGCTCTATGAATCAAAGGAAAAAAAACACATTCTTTGGGTCCAAAAAAAGAAGGAAGAGCTTAATGAAATTAAATCCAAGTTTACAGTTATAACTTCTCATGAGCTGACGACCCCCATAACTGTTATTAAGGAATATATGGGGCTTCTATTAGAAGAGGTATTAGGCAAGCTAAACGATGAACAAAAGAACGCGTTCGAGATAATGAAGAAATATTTCGGAAGGCTTGAGGAGATTCAAGGGAATCTCTCCAGGTTGTATTCTGGTTCCCAGGAGGGAATCGAGAAAAATATGAAATTAGATTCCGTTCAGGAGTTGATAAAAGTAACGGCCGGCGATATGATGCCTTTTATCAAGAAAAGGAACCAGGTTTTGGCGCTTGAAATAGAAGAAAACATAGCGCCTGTTATGATGGATGTCAGGCTAATAAGGCAGGTTTTAGTTAACTTTTTGCTAAACTCCATAAGGTTTACTCCTGATTCCGGTAAGATAATCATCAGGGCTAAGGATATTAAGACAGACATCCGCGTTGAAGTGGAGGATAACGGTATTGGTATCCCTAAAGATAAATTATCGGTCATTTTCGAGAGTTTCTATGAGGCAGGAAATTCGCTTGAGCATAGCTCCGGCACCATAGAGTTTAAATCAGGCGGGATAGGGCTTGGCCTTACCATTGCCAAGAACATAATTGATATCCATAATGGGAAGATCTGGGCAGAGTCAGAAGTAGGAAAATTCACAAAACAGATATTTACTCTTCCTAAATAAGGATAAAAAGGCAAAGCCGTTCAAAGAGAAAAGCAAAGATGAGTAATTACCCAAGCCAAAATTTGCGAAACGATGAAGAGAAATACCGTAGGCTCTCTGATAGCGTCAATAGTATTATTTTGCGCATGGACATAGAAGGTAAAGTCACCTTTTTTAATGAATTCGCGCAGGCGTTTTTTGGATATAAAGAGGATGAAATCCTGGGGCAGAGCGTAATTGGCACAATAGTGCCCGTTACTGATACTTCGGGTGAGGATCTTAAAGCTATGATCAGCGATATCATGGTCAATCCCCAGAAGTATGTTAATAATGAGAATGAAAATATGCTGCGTAACGGACAGCGCGTATGGATAGCCTGGAGTAATAGGCCTATCCTGGATAAAGAGAAACGTTTAAAGGAAGTGCTTTGTGTCGGTAACGATATTACCAAGTTAAAGCAGGCGCTGGAGGAGAGGTTTGAGACTATTGTGCAGGATTTAAGCGAAGGAGTAATCTCTTGTAATCTGGCCTGGGGGATAAAGTACGCCAATATTACCGCAAGAAAATATTTAGGTATTACGCAGATAGAGGCCCGGAGTTTACTGGAGATAATCCTCAATAATTATTCTGTGTCAATCAGCAGGGAAGAGCTGCTCGATAATTCTATTTTGCATAAAAAATTTGATATTATACGCCAGGAATCAGAACAGTTTAAGGCCCTGTACCTTGAGGCGGATTTGAATATCCTAAAAGATTCTCATGGCGAGACGAAAAATATCATCATACTTTTGCGTAATATGACTGAGGCGTACAAGGAGGAAATGTTGAAGCAGGATTTTTTAAGCCTGATTTCGCATAAATTAAATACTCCCACGGCCGTAATTAACCAAGCAGCATTACTGCTTCAGGACGGCAGCATAGGGGACTTGACTGCGGAGCAAAAAGAATATGTGGATAGCATTGTGAATAAATCATTCCAACTTAAAGCATTGGTAGCAAACCTACTTACCTTTACTACCATTAACAGTAGAAAACTGAATTTTAAGAAAGAACCCATAGAGGTATATACGTATCTGGTGCAGTTGACTGATACCCTGATTAAGGCCGCCAAAGATAAGAAGATAGAGCTTAATATTGACTGCGCCCAGCGAGATCTCATCGTGAATATGTCCCGCGAACATCTCGAGCTTATTATCAGCAATCTCATAGATAATGCTATCAAGTTTAATGATAAAGAAGCCCTTAAAATAAATATAGGCATTAGTAAAAGCGCGGGTAAACTAGAGATAACCGTCCTTGACAATGGGCGCGGTATTCCTCCGGAGGATTACGATAAAATCTTTGGAAAATTCTACCAGATAGAGAAATATTTTACAGGAAATGTTCCCGGCGCGGGGCTGGGCCTGCCGCTTGTTAAGCGCCTTGTTTGCGGCTACGGAGGTTCTATTCATCTGGAGTCAGAGCTTGGTCGAGGCGCTAAATTTATTATTTCTCTTCCTGAGTAAAAAATAGTTGAAAAGCCCCGATAAATACGATAATATACGTAGTCAAGGAGAAGAAAATGGCGGTTAAACACAAACACATATTGACGTTGTATGTAACGGGTCAAACCCCAAATTCAATCAGGGCAATACAAAATCTGAATAAGATTTTGTCTGATGAGCTTAAGGATATGCATGAGTTGAAGATAATCGATATCCTGGAAAATCCCCAATTGGCCATGGATGAGAAGATATTAGCCACGCCTACTCTCTCCCGGGCGTTTCGGGGCTCGCTAAAGAGGGTTATCGGAGATTTGGGTAATAGGGAAAAGGTGCTGTCTGGTCTGGGACTGCTTTAAATACGGAAGGTAACTTATGGCTAAGATTAGCCGCAGATTACAGGAATCTGCCCGAAAATCAAAACTTGCTCTTGAAAACTTCAAAGAGCAAGAAGAGAGAATACTTTTGGCTGGCCAGCGCCACCTTCGTACCATCTTTGATAAGAATCCGGATGGCATGATTGTTGTAGATAACCAGGGAGTTGTTTGTTTTGCCAACCCCGCTGCAGAATCTTTCTTTGGCCTTAAAAAGAATAAACTTCTAGCTCATCCGTTCGGAGTGCCGGCAATGGATGGCGAGGCAACAGAAATTAATGTAATTCAAAAAGATGGAAAAACAGGCACATTGCAAATGCGTACCGTGCAAATAGAATGGGATAAAAAACCCAGCCATCTTATATTAATCCATGATATCACCCCGATTAGGGAAGCAGAGCAGCTTAGGTACGAGGTTGATGAGCGTAGAAAGTTGGATCAACTAAAAAACGAATTTATCAGCACTGTTTCTCATGAGCTGCGTACACCACTGGCTACGATGAAGGAGTTTGTTTCAATACTGCTGGATGAGGTACCGGGTAAAATTAATGAAGAACAAAAAGAATATCTTAATATTACCAGGGGCAATATCGACCGTTTAGTCCGGATCGTGACCGATTTGCTCGATATCTCCAAGATTGAAGCAAAAAAGATGGTGATAAGGAAGAGCTTGGTGGATATCGTGGGCCTGGCCCGCGGTACGATTTCTATGCTTAAAGCCAGCGCCGATGCTAAAAATATTTCCCTGGAGATGCTATCTCCTGAACGGGTACCGGATATTTATGCCGACCCCGATAGAATAACCCAGGTATTTACCAATTTGATCCATAACGCCATTAAGTTTACGCCGCAAAACGGCAGAGTTACCGTTGAAATAAAAACGGGAGAGAAGGAGATAGCGTGCAGTGTAAGCGATACCGGTATCGGTATCGCTGCGGAGAACAGGGATAAGTTATTTTGCAGATTTATGCAGATTGATAGGAGTGCCGGAGACGGGCCAAAGGGCACGGGCCTTGGGTTATCCATAACTAAAGAGTTGGTCGGAATGTACGGCGGAAAAATCTGGGTAGAAAGTGAATTCGGGGAAGGGAGCAAATTTATATTTACCTTGCCCGTGTTAAGCAGCCAGGCCATCTTTAAAGAATATATCAATAACGGGATTAAAGATGCGGCGGAGAAAGGGACCGCATTTTCAACCATCATTATTTCTTTTAATAATTTTCAAGATACCTTAAAAAAACTCGGGGTGGGAACAATCAGCCAAATTCTTAACGATTTAGAAGAAGTAACTAAAAAGGCGCTTAGAAGAGTAACTGATATGACCATAAAAAACAGGGAAGAGGTTGTTATCCTCCTGCCGGATGTTAAAAGAGGAGATGCTTCTGCGGTGAAGAACCGGCTTGAAGATGCCGTTAAGGCGTATGTTCAGGAGAAAAAAGCCCTGTTGGACGGAGCCTGGATAAATTTAGGAATTGCTACTTTTCCGGATGATACTGAAAATGGCGAAGAATTGATTAATAAAGCAAGATGCTGCAAAGAAAGCATAAAATGCGCCCCTTAAAAGCAGGTAGGGACCATTATGGCGAGGAAAATTTCAATAGATGAAGATACTTATTGCTGATGATGAAAAGGAAGCGGCACTTTTAATAAGGAAATACATAGAAAAGAAGAATTGCGATGTGGATATCGCCTATGACGGCGCTGCTGCGCTAGAGTTTATCAAATCGAATAAATATGATTTAGTATTCTTAGACCATAATATGCCGGAGGTAACAGGATTGGAATTGATCGAATATATAAAGAAAAACACGCCGGATACAAAAGCGGTAATGATTACCGGATATCAGCAGATGGCAAGTTTTGCCGCTAAGGGGTTAGGCGCGGATGAATATTTAACTAAACCTTTTAAGCTGGAAGACATAGGAGATATCGTCGATAAATATAGGAGTATAGACAGGAAAAATGGATAAAAAAAGAATATTAGTAGTTGAGGATGAAATCGAACTTGTCAAAGCAATGCTGATCAGGCTCCAACAGGCCGGTTACGAAATTTTGTCTGCCTATGACGGCCAGGAAGGCCTGGAAAAGGCGAAAAAAGAAAAACCCGATCTTATTATCCTTGATCTTATGCTTCCTAAGATGGACGGGTACAAAGTCTGCGGGCTGCTTAAAGCCGATGCCAGATATAGCAGCATACCTATAATTATGGCTACGGCAAGGGCGCAAGAAAGCGATGAGAAGCTCGGATTAGAGGTTGGCGCTGACGTTTATCTTACCAAACCATTCCAATATGAAATACTTTTGGCTAAGATAAAAGAGCTATTGAAGGAGTAATGGATAATGCTAAACCAGGATAAAAAGTCATTGGGAGATAGTTTGGTAGAGGCAGGTATTATTAGCGCTGAGCAGCTTAAGAAGGCCCAGGAAGAGGAAAAAAATACCGGTACTCGCCTGCGCAAGGTCCTGATTGATAAGGGCATGGTCAGCGAAGAAGATTTAGCGGAATTTATAAGCAACAAACTTAGCCTTCCCAGGATAGAACTGAACAACTACCTGATTGACCCTAAAATAATAGAGCTCGTGCCTGAAGAGTTAGCCAGAAAGCATGAGCTTATTCCTCTTTTAAAGATTGGGAACCGGCTGACCTGTGTCATGGTCGATCCCTGGAATATATTCGCGTTAGATGAAGTGAGGGCGAAGACGAATTTGATTATCGAGCCGGCGGTAGCCACAGAGTCAGAAATAAAGAAGTCCTTAGGCCAATATTACGGCACAAAAGGCACGATGGAAGATTTAATAAAGACCATGCATGAGGAGAAACTCGGCTTTAAAGAAGAGAAGGAAATTGACCTTAATAAGTTGGGAGAAATCGCTGACCAGGCCCCGGTTATAAAATTGGTCAATCTGACTATAATGAAGGCGGTTAAAGAGGGGGCAAGCGATATACATATAGAACCGGAAGAAGAAGGTTTGAATATAAGGCTCAGGGTCGATGGGATGTTGTATGGGGTCTCTTCCCCGCCTAAATATCTTCAATTCGCCATAATTTCAAGGATCAAGATTATGGCGAATCTGGATATCGCGGAGAGAAGAAAACCGCAGGACGGAAGTTTTTCTATTAAGATGGAAGGCAAAGAAATAGATATCCGTGTTTCCTGCGTTCCTACCATGCATGGCGAAAATGTGGTATTGCGGCTTTTGGACGTCTCAAGCGTCCTTTTGGGGCTTGACCAGTTAGGATTTCCTAAATCGGTCCAGGATACGTATGAAAAGCTTATTGTGCGTTCACACGGAATAATTTTAGTAACCGGGCCCACCGGAAGCGGTAAGACCACCACGCTGTATGCTTCTTTAGCTAAGATAAACACGGTTGAGAAAAACATTATTACAATCGAGGACCCGGTAGAATATAAACTTAGAGGCATCCGGCAGATTCAGGTAAACCTTAAAGCAGACCTGACTTTTGCCAACGGCCTGCGTTCAATATTGAGGCAGGATCCAAATGTTATAATGGTGGGTGAAATCAGGGACTATGAAACTGCCGAGATCGCCATTCATGCCGCCTTAACCGGGCATTTAGTTTTCTCCACGCTTCATACAAATGATGCTGCGGGTGCGATCACCAGGCTCATTGATTTAGGGGCCGAAGCCTTTTTGGTCTCTTCATCCGTTATCGGAGTTTTAGCCCAGAGATTAATAAGGACCATTTGCCCCCATTGCAAAGAAAAATATTCACCCACAAAAGAAGTATTGAAAGATCTCGGCCTGGATGAAGAAGAAAAAATCGAATTCTCCAGGGGAAAAGGCTGCTCCAAATGCATGCAGAGCGGCTATAAAGGGAGAATCGGCATTTTTGAATTAATGGTTATGAATGATAAAATTCATAGCCTTACAACCTCTAAGACCCCACGGGAGGAGATTAAAAGGCAGGCTGTGGCTTCAGGAATGCTTACATTAAGAGATGACGGGATTAAAAAGATAAAAGACGGCCTCACCACGGTTGAGGAAGTGCTGCGCGTGATACAGGAGGAATAATGCCTACATATATCTATAAAGCGCGGGATACGGCAGGAAAACCGATCAAGGGCGCGATGGATGCCGCGACTAAAGAAGAACTTATAGATAAACTGCATAAACTCGGTTATATGACTACGCAGGTAAGTGAAGCCCTCACTACTATTAAAGTCGATGCGTTATTTGACAGGTTTAAAGGTATAGGCACGCAGGAGTTGGTTGTATTTTATGTCCAACTCTCTAATATGCTTAATTCCGGAATAGATATCTTGTTTAGTTTGAATGTCCTCGCCAACCAGACTGAAAATGAAAGATTAAAGGAAATTATAAACGGTGTTTCAAAAAACATTCAGGCCGGAGAGAGTTTTTCTACCGCTTTATCCGGGTATCCAAAGGTTTTCCCGTTCCTTTTTGTAAGCATGGTAAAGGCAGGAGAAGTAAGCGGGAAATTAGGGACGGTTTTAAGCCGGTTTGCGCAATTTATTGAGCATCAGGCAGATCTAAAGCAGAAAATCAGGGGAGTCCTGTTTTATCCTCTGATTCTTCTTTGCGCCGGCATAGGCGTCATACTTTTTATATCTACGTTTATTATCCCGAAGTTTACCGAGATTTTCCTGAAGGCAGGTATAGCGCTGCCTCTGCCTACGTTAATACTTAATACTGTCGGGATCACGATTAAAAAATTCTGGTACTTAATAATTCTATTCGTTATTGCTTGTTGTGTCGGAATAAAATTTTATATCAAAACAGAATCGGGCCGGTTTAATCTGGACACCCTTAAATTAAAGTTACCCCTCTTTGGCCCATTATACCGTAAAGCTGCCGTATCCCGGTTTTCCCGGACCCTGGCGACATTGATAGAAAGCGGGGTGCCTATTTTGCAATCTTTGGATATTATACAGGATGTAATATCCAATGCGGTCTTAAGCCACATAATAAGAAATGTGCGCAGCAGCGTGGAAAAAGGAGAGAAAATCTCAGAGTCTTTAAAAATAAGCGGGGAATTCCCCCAGGATGTTACCCAGATGATTGCCGTGGGAGAGGAAACGGGGAATTTAGCCGGGATGCTTAATAAAATCTCTGATTTCTACGACCTGACCTTAGGGTATTCAATAAAAAAATTGGTTACCGTTTTAGAACCCTTGCTTTTGGTAATAATGGCTGCTATGATAGGTTTTATTATGGCATCAATGCTACTACCTATGTTTGATATGATTAAGGTGTTACATCATTAACCGCTAACTATTATTAGGAAATATAAACCTAAAAAAGGAGTGAAGATGAAGGTTAGGAAGAAAGGCTTCACGTTACTTGAACTTTTAATGGTAATTATGGTAATCGCTATCCTTATCGGCATAGCCCTGCCGCGCTTTAGAGGGATGGTTGAGGAAGGAAATGTTGTTAAGGCAAAAGGCGAATTAAGGACATTGCAGATAGCGGTAGAAAATTATTATATGCATCATACCAATGCTTATCCTACAGCTATCACCGGAACGACACTTACAGGTGATACTCCTCAGATTGTGAGTGTATTACCCACAGACCCATTTAATGGCGCAAGTAACTACGGATATGCCCAGGGCGGAAGTAAATATTATGTTATTTATTCTGTTGGACCGGCCAATTGTACTAACGCAACAATCGATGCTAGTACTGGAAATGTAACTGAAACTGGCGGAAACTGTATCTATGTCTCTAATGGACAGCAGGATACCTCACCCTAATCGAGCCGTAAGTTATCCCGATGGAGTAAGCAAAAACAATGCTAAAAGAGCGCGGTTTCACATTGTTAGAAGTCCTTTTGGCAACGCTTATCATTTCGGTCGGAGTAACGACATTAATATGGGCGTTTAGCAGTGGGCTTTCAGCTACCACAGAGGTAGAGAATATGGATCTGGCCTTAAATATTGCCCAGGCAAATATGGAAATACTCAAGGATAAGACTTTTGCCCAGGTAGATACCACTTCAGAAGTTCAAGCTTTGCTTTCTAATCTTGGATTTTCTAATTTTAACGTAACCGGCGCTGTTACAACCGAGGTTGCGGGCCGCATCCAGATAGTTATAACGGTTAGCTGGAATGTTAAAGGCGGGACTGGGTCAACGACCATCACTCTTACGACCCTGCGGACAAGCTATTAAAAAATAATGCGTAAAGGTTTCACTTTAATAGAGCTAATAATTACAACGGCAATGGTTGCTGTTTTGACCATTGTTATAGCATATGTTTTTCGCGCTATATTAATAAGCTGGTCAGGGCAGGAAACAAGGGCAGGTATTGATATAGGCTTGGATAGAGGCATAACAGAGATGGCCCAGGATTTAAGGAAAGCGACGGCGGTAAGCCAGGGCAATTACGAAATCAGGTTTACGCAGGATAGGGGTAACTTTTCTATTTATTACTTATATAATCCAAACGTTACCTATCCGCTTACTTTTAGTGATCCGAGCCTGTTATACCAGGTAAGAAAGGCTGCGCTTTCCGGAAATATTACCAGCAATTTTACTTATGGCTCAGGAAATATTATCATTAATGACGTGTTGCCTCCTACCAATTCTACATCGCCTTCAAACCTATCTGTGAGTGGAAATATTACTACCATAGATTTAAGCGTAGCAAGAAACGGTGAGATCATAAGGTCAAAAACACAGGCGATGTCAAGAAATACCCGCTGTAGTGGATACGACGATGGCACATACTGCTGGTACGAGGGCCTGGCACCTTGCGCTACCACCTGCGCACCCCATGGCGGCTGCGCAGCTGGCAATTGGAACGACACGCCCACCTGTACATTCTGCAAACACCAATATTCGTGGATAGGCAGTTGCCTTGCGTCCACTAACACCGCCGCGCCAATGATAGGGCCTAATGGACCTTGTTACTACCGCGACGCGTCAATTCCTGCACCAGACTGCGCCGTGGCCCCGGCAAGCGGCTACGATCGCCTCTGTGCCTGCGTCTACTAGGCATACGTGCAAGGGTAGATAAATAAGTGGAATTATAGCGTTCTTTACTTTAAGGGAGAGGAGGTAAAAGTGATCAGGGATACAGGTAAATATCCTAAAAAAGGCCGGAAAGGGATGGTTTTAATACTGACATTTATAATTATGACCACGCTGACCGCCATAGTTGTTTCTTTCATATATTTAACTTCCGTTCAATCAAAAGGTTCAGGGTATGATGTGGTTTCTCGTAAGGCTTTCTGGCTTGCTGAAGCAGGCATACAGAAAGTTATCTATAAATTAAAAATGGAGCCTGCTTTTGTAGGCGGAACTTTTCCTACGACAGTAAGTGGAAGTTTAGGAGGCGGGACCTATTCTGTCCTTGTAAATAAGAATGGCACTACCTATACCCTCACTTCAACCGGCACAATGAGCGGTATTAACAAGATAATACAACAGAGCGTGTTTTTGACGACAGCGCCAGTCCAGGGCACTTATAGCCTGACACCGGGTTCTGTTACTAATGGAAAAGATTGGAATGAAACCTATTAGCCTCAGGGGTATTTTTAAGAAAGATTTTATCGTTGGCCTGGATATTGGGGCGACTTCCGTGAAGATCGCCCAATTTGAAAGGACAGAGGCCGGATTTTATCTTGTCAAGGCAGATTTAAAAGAAATAAGGCCCACCGATAATGAGCCTGACCGCGAGAAAGAAATCACAGGGATATTAAATGATTTATTAGGGGGAATAGAGAAAATTAAATCCCAGATTATTGTAAGTATTAACTGTCCTCACACTGCTATAAAGAGAGTAATTGCTCCATGCATGCCTAAGCAGGAGTTACGCGATTGCATAGCCCTGGGGGCAAAAAATTATTTTCCTTTTCCGGTAAACAATTCATTATTAGATTCTGAAATGTTAGGGGAGATTCTGGAAAAAGGGGTCAAGAAATATGAGGTCATAGTAGCGGTTTCACCAAAGGCAACGATTGATAGATACCTGTCAATCCTGGGAAGAGCGGGAATCAGCCCCGTTTCATTAATTCCTGCTCCTCTTGCTTTACAAAGATTAGCTGAAGTTTCATATGCAAAAGAAGGCAGGATATTGTGTTTTATTGATATAGGGGCCCTACATACGGAACTAGTCATTTTAAAAGGAAAAAATTTAATATTCAGCCGTAAAATCCCTATTGCAGGAGGAGATTTCACGAAGGCTATGACCGGGGTTTTAGTGTCCGACAGAGGCAGGATAGAACTTAGCCTGGATGAAGCGGAAAAAATAAAACAAGAAATAGGGATACCCTCTGAAGCCGAATCAAGAATTATTAATGATAAGATTTCCACGGCTCAAATCCTATCTATGTTAAGGACTCCCCTGGCGCAATTGGTAAATGAAATAGAAAGATGCCTTGATTATTACAGGGAAGAGAGCGGGGGAGGCCAAATTGAATCCTTAGTATTATTCGGCGCAGGCTCATCCTTAAAAGGCCTTACTAAGTTTTTATCCAGCGAGTTAGGCATAGAGGTAAAGTTAGGAAATCCTCTCGAAGGCCTTAAAGTAGACGATGCTATACGCGAAAGAGACAAGATTTCTCATAGCCTGGCTGTGGCAATAGGGGCAGCTTTAAGCGAGGGAAGAGGTATCAATCTTCTCCCGCCTGAACTTAAAGAAAAGACAAAGCGCTTGTTTAAACGCACAACTTTTGAGACTACGGCCACTGTTGTTATCCTTGTTTTAGCATTTTTATATATAGGCATGAAAATCAAGCTTAGTAACTATCAAAAACGGGCAACCGTCGCAAGGCTGGAACTTTCTTCTATGGAGCCTCAGCTTAAGCAAGCCAAGGTTTTCTCTTTATTAGCCGATGAGCCGTACTGGAAGGATGTCTTTAAAGAATTGAGTAATCTCATTCCCGGCGATATTTACATTACCAGGCTTGGCATGAGGAATAAAATTATTACCATAAGAGGTATTGCGCCTTCAGGGCAGGGGCAAGAACGTGTTTCAAACTTTATACTTACTTTACAAAAAGGAATATTTAATAATGTGAAATTAGTCAGCACAAAAGAAATTCCGGGAAAGGCAGCCAAAGAATTTGTGCTAAACTGCTGGGTTCGTTAAAATGATAGACCTGCGCCAGAAGAAATCGATTATTGTATTTTCCGGTATAGCGATTATCGCTTTTATCCTATGCTTTATTTTATATATACCGTTGGTTAATCAATTGAGGGGCAGAAGCAGCGAAACCAGGGCCCTAGAAACAGAATTACTCAAAGCGCGCAATATTGTAAATTTTATGAAAACGGCAAGAAGCCAACTTCAGCTGGTAACCGAGGATAATTTGTCTGTCGCTACAGACACATTAATGAAACAGGGAGGGTTATATCATATCGATTTTATCTCCACAAATCCCGGAGAGCTAATACGGGAAAAAGTATATGTAATGCTTCCGATAGATATAGTCCTGGAGTCCGGATATTCGGAATTAGGTGATTTCCTGGGGTCGTTAGATAATCTGGGGAATAGCGTTGTTAAAGTGAATGAATTTGACGTGGCTCCTAGTATGAGCGATCCATCAAAACTTAAGACCAGGTTAACGCTAAGTATATATGCTTTAAGATGAAAGACAAGCCAAGCCCAAAGTTAATAATCTTCATTATATTAGGTATTCTTAGTGTCATTAGTTTGATACACGGCGCAGTCGCGCCTACGAAATTTAAACGCCGCACTTCTTCGGAATCCTGGCCTATTGCCCCAAAGGAAGCCATGAATTTGGCAGAAGGCTTATCTCTAAAAAGGGACGCGGCAAGGAGTAATTATAGCAGTTGGAGCAGAAACCCGTTTACTATAGGAGCGTCTATTAAAGCAGGTACCGAAGGTGGAGGCGCCTTGGAGGGGATAATATGGGATAAAAAGCTTCCCTTGGCTTTAATAAACGGTAGAACAGTAAAAATAGGCGATAAAGTAGGGCTAGATACGGTAATTGATATCCAGAAAAACAAGGTTATCTTAAACGACGGCACAAGAGACCACGAGCTTAAATTACAATAATAGTAGGGCGCCCCTCCTTAGAATCGGCAGTATCTTCATGAAAAAAAGCAGAATTATCCTTGTCCTGTTGGCTGCAATCGCTACATTTTTGTTAGTCTACAGCCCGCATTACCGCTATCCATTTCCCAGTCACGCAGATGAGTGGCGCCATATTACGGAAGCTATAAGGTTTGAGACCGGAGGGTATTTCGAGAAATTAGCAGGGTTAGATTTAACAGCAAGGTTCGGTTTAGGTTTTCATATTGTTCTCTTGCCTTTATTAAAGATTGTAGACTTAGTCCTCGTATATAAATTCCTTCCCGCAATTTGGGCGGTGCTTTCCGCGCTTGCCCTTTTCTTCATAGCCTATAGAAAAACGGGGGAGGACTTTTTTACGGCTCTCATGGCGGTGGTATTTTTGGCCTCAATAAAATCAAATGCCAATATAATCGGATTATGGTTCTTTACACCCTTGACATTCTCCATACCCTTAATTTTGCTTTACGTCTATTTTTTTACAGAAGGACTTGAGAAAGAAAATAAAAAGTTTATCCTGTTGGCCCTGCTAATAATGGCGTTTATTTTACCGGTCCATGCGATCTCTGTGCTGTTCGCTTTCCCGTTCCTGGCAATCTACTCTTTGTTTAATCTGCGCTATATTAAAAAAGAGTGGAAATTCTTTTCTCTATTCTTAATAATCCCTCTGATAGGAGCGGTATTTTATAAATTTATACTGCGAGTCCCATGGCAGGATTTAATAAATAATATGATGCAGGCATTGCAATTCAATCGTGGGTGGGAAAAGGTGAAAATTAATAATTCGCCTTCAGAGCTTTATAGCCTGGTAGGATATATATTGGTGATCCCGGGGATACTTTTCATTTTCGCAAACAGGGATAATTTTAAAAAGTATCTGGCTTATCTACTCTGGCCTGTCTGCGTATTGATATCAATAATAGTTTGTCGAATATCCGGCATATCCTATTTAGTCCCTTATCAGCGCAATCTTTATTATTTTGCCATAAGCCTGCCGCTATTAAGCGCGCTGGGAACAGGTTATCTATTTAAACGAATAAGGAAGGTCAGTAAGAATGCGGCTTATATTTTTATCATCATAATAGTGGTTTCTACCTTTTGGTCCTATTGGCGCATCCCGAAACAGCTTGATTTGTATGAGGCAATTGATGACAGCGATTACCGGGCTCTTCTGTTTTTATCTTCGTTTGCGCAGCCTTGCGTGGTTATGGCTCCGGCCGGGATTTCGGAAGCCCTCTACGCCGTTTCCCGGCATGATGATCCGGTAGCCACTTATGCCCTTGGCGGCAACCGGCAGGATTTGGAGGAATTCTTTAACACAGAAGACTGCAAAATAAAGGAGCAAATAATCGGTAAGTACGGAGTCCGGCTTGTATTGTCAAAGCTTAAAATCAACTGCGGATGGAGACTGATATACGATAAAGGGGACTATATTTATGAGGCCAACAGCTCTACCTTATCAAAATAAAATGTGCCTTCTTTTATCTTTCCGTCAGGCAAGGGTTCAATCCGGAACTCTTTTATAGGAAAGTCTAAAGTGTGATTCTTATCTGCGTTGTCCGGCTGCCAATCGCTCCTAGGCTGGAATTCGTTAAAGGGGC
>JBEKHW010000033.1:0-17178 GCA_050012075.1 Candidatus Omnitrophota bacterium
GCCTCTGTAGCGGCGGATATCCCGCCAATTGTTTTGACGATGTAGATAAAGCAATAGAAGCGCTGAAGAAGGTCAACAGTGAAATAAAAGCGATAAGGGATATGGATATATCCTTGCTTGCAAACAGTTGGTATATATGGCTTCCTGTCTTCTATAACCCAAACAAGGACACCGATTATTATGATTCCCTGAATAAATTGATAGCGGCCGTAGGCCCTGTAACAGCAACAGGAACCTGGCAAGGTAAAATCGAGGGTAAAAGAATAAGTCTTCTTGCCTGTAAGCTCGGCTGCGGCAGCCCCTGCAAAACCGGTTGTGCGACTCCGACCTGCGTGACAAACTCGCCTTGCCGTGGGCCTGTAGGAGCCCTGCCATCTTCCTTCGGCACTATAAATGCGAATTTAACCGATGAATTTGCTGACGTGCAAAACAGGCTCACTGATTTAATTAATAAAATTAGCGCCTTCACGGCTGCCTGCAAGGCGTTATATACTAACATAGAAGCTGTCAAGCCTCCTTCAGATTCCCTTAACATTGTGGATACCTGGACTGATTCAGCCGGGACAACGCAGTATATTGACTATGGAGGCGAAGGCAGAGATACGCCCGCTGTTTACTGGTGGTGTGATTCTGCCGGCTACCATGAAATAAGGGTAAGCGTGAAATTTACGATGCCCTCCATTGAGACATGCGACTCGTCAATGTTTAAAACCTGTACCTGCCTGGAACACTCGGCAGGAAGGCCTAAAGTTACCATTACGCGGCTTGAGCCAAAATCAAGCATGGGAATACTTGGCCCGTGGAATCCGCTCCTTGGGCCTTCAGAGCCAGCCAGGGTAGTCCCATCCTCGGGATTTATAAAGACCTGCTCCAAGTTAGTCGCAGACTCCTGTCATTGCGATGACAGCGTGCCGTTGTTTAATATAACGAGGACAGGAACGGGTTATTATAGCGGAGGCAGTCCCAGCAGGCGGGTATCGCGGATAGATTTTACTCCTTAATGGCGACATAGCCAGGGTGGTTTCTAACGACAACCGTTCTGCCTGAAAATTTTATCTTTGAGAGGAGTACAGATGGAACAGGAAAGTAAGACTTCAAAAACAAAATACCTTACCGCGGCAATATTAATAGCAGCAGTGGCATTCTTTGCTTTTCTTTTTATAAACCAGAGTAGCCAAGGAGACGCTGATTTCTGCAGGATGATCTGGGATGGGATGAGGAAAGGTAACGAGCGGGTAATAAGAGATATTGATTGGGAACACTTAAACCTTTTGGGAAGAGATATAGGGGCACGTTACGGCCTGGCCAAGACAGACGAAGAGCGCAATAAATACAAACAGAATTTTTTAAGGGGGGTTGCTTTTGGCAACCGCCGTTATGCCAGGGTAGCCCCGGTTTTTAAAAACTGGAGGGTTTATTACAGTGATTCCGCAAAGACGGTGGTGGCTGTAGACAGCGTGCGCCGGCGGGCTAAGACGCAAACATTATTCTTTACAGTGAGTAAGGGCGGGGCAGAAAGGAAGCTGGTCGCAATTGAGTTTGGAGGCTATGGGCAATGAAAAATCGTACCTGCGGTTCGCTGGCTTTAGAATACGCTATTTTGATAGCCATTGTTATCGGCGTATTGCTTACGATGTCTAATTATATCAGGCGCAGCCTTCAAAGCAAATGGCGCGGCGTAGGAGACCAGTTTGGTTACGGCAGGCAATATGAGACCGGCGCAACCGAGAGCTATAATTTTACCAACACGGATATAGGCGATTGGAACACTACCCATCCGAACTGGTCAGCCCCTTATTAGGAGAATAGAGGATGTTCCTTGAGGTATTAATTTTTCTTCTGGTGTTTAGCTCCGTAAGCTTGGTTGCCATGGAGATTATTCCCCTCATGGCAGAAAGAACGCAGCGGCCTCTCCAGAGGCAGGTATTGCACGTAGAAAAGGAACTGGATAACATGTTCGTCTACGTAGAAAAAGAGAAGCTCGCTTTTATCTATGTGACGGTCCCTATTGTTGTCGGAGGGTTAGGGGTATATTTCTTTCATAATTTCGTCTTTCTCGCACTCGGCCTTATTCTCGGGCCAATTCTGCCGACCCTGGTAATAAAAAGGATTGAAGCAATCCGTAGGCACCGTTTAAGCCAGCAACTGGTAGACACCATTATCATGCTCTCTTCGGCATTAAAAAGCGGGATGTCGCTTTTGCAGGCAATGGAGTCCGTGGTTGAGGAGATGCCCCCGCCTATTTCCCAGGAATTGGGGCTTGTGGTAAGAGAGAATAAAATGGGCGTGGTGTTTGAAGAGAGCCTGCAGCGGTTCAATAAAAGAGTAAATATTTCTGATGTAGGAATGCTTGTAAATGCCATCATGGTGGCAAAGGAAACAGGAGGGGATCTAACAAAAGTACTATCAAGGTTGTCCGTTACCATTCGCGACAACCAGAAACTAAAAGAAAATATCGCGACCCTCACCCTGCAAGGGAAGATCCAGGGTGTAGTGATGTCAATATTGCCTTTTGTTTTTACAGCGGTTACCTACAGCTTTAACCACGAGCATTTTAACGTCATGTTTGAGACGGAAACAGGTAGGATGCTTATCGTAGTAGCTGTGGCATTGATGATTGTAGGCGTATTTTTGATTGCGAAGTTCAGCAAAATTGATATGTAGCTTTAGGAGAAAGTATGCTTATTGTTATTTATGGGTTAATGGCCTGCGCGATAATCATGGTTATCTTTGCTTCCACAGTTACTTCTCCTGGCCAGGCGCGCAGGGTAAGGATACCCGTTGAAGAGTCCAGGCAGCACCCTAAAAGAGATCCTCTTTCTGCCGTTCTTGGTCTTCTTCTGCCTGTGAGCGGGTTTTTCTTAAAGAGAATGAAAATAGAGCAGCGCATCAGAATAAAGCTGGATGCTGCCCGCATTAGCCTTACCGCCGCAGCATTCTTTAACTTCAAGATTATATTGGCAGCGTTAGTAGGCATTGGAAGTTACTTTGCTTTTTCGAAAGAGCTGCCGGCAGTAGCGCCAGTGGGCGCGATAATAGGCTTCTTTTTCCCCGACTTTGTGATAAGCAGGAAGATAGCCAAGAGAAAAAACATTATTTCCAAACTTCTCCCGGAAACAGTAGACCTTCTGGGGCTATGTGTGGAGGCAGGGCTTGATTTGACTACTGCCATGCGCTGGGTAGTAGAGAAGCTGCCGCAAAACCCTATGACTGAGGAGTTAGCTTTTGTCTTGGAGGAGATTAAATGGGGCAAGCCCCGTAACCAGGCCTTAAAAGATATGTCTAGAAGGATAAACTTGATAGAGTGCTTTTCTTTTGTGCATGCCCTTGTGCAGTCAGACCGCATGGGTACCCCTGTGGCAGAAGCTTTTACTATTATCTCTGAAGATACCCGGCTGCAGCGTTTCCGTAGAGGCGAGAGGGTAGCTTTAAAAGCGCCCATAAAGATACTTATACCCCTAATATTCTGTATCCTGCCGGTTATAGCCATAGTGGTGGCTGGGCCTATAATGATCAAGTTTTCGCAGGGCGGTTTGACAAGTGCTTTCTCAGGTTCAGGCAAGTAGTCATCTAATCAAATGTCCAGACTGGACGAATCTTAGTATACAAATGTCCAATCTATATTTCATTTCTCGTTGGAGGATTTCTTGCTCTCCGGATTAAGTTTTAGGAAAACCATGGTATTAAACCACCCTATTAAGCGCGTATTCTATGCAAGAAAAAACCCTTAAAAAAGGGCAATAAATTATAAAATATAAGCTTGGCAACTTCTGCAATACCCATAAGATACGCAAGAACGGCAAGAAAGAAAACGCTCTCTTTTTTATGGGGAATTTTACTTGACATATAGGTAACGCGTGTTATACTTGGGTTGCAAGTTGAAATAAAGTACGAAAAGGTAAACCCATCGTAAGATGGGGGCACAAAGCCACGGATCCTGATAAAGGATTTATCTAAAGGACAGCCGGGTTACCGAATACTTAAAAAAAGTATTTGATAACTCGGCTTTTTATTTAAAAGATTAATAAGAAGTTTAAAAAAGTATTACAAAAAACTAACACAATGAAATCCGTGATTGAGAAATCCGTGAAATCAGTGTTTGGGGGTAAGGGGGAGAATTTGTTTTTATGCTTTAAATATAGGTAAATAAGATGGAAAACCCAAAGCCACGGGAAGAGAAAACTGCTGAACCACTTCACAACGAAGAAAAGCCAGTATTTAAGTCCAGTTTCAAGAATTGGATAAGAATAGTGGCTTTTATTGTCGTGGCTGTATTTTTACCGGAGCAGGTTGCCCAGGCAATTGAATATGACTGGCGGGTGCTCTGGCAGAAACCAGGCCTTAATACTTTCACTCCTTCCTATACCAGAAATATCCAATCTTTAGATATACCCCTGGCAGTAAGAAATATACTAAAAGACATATCCGGAAAACCCATAAATGCTATTCGCCTTTCACCTGATGTAACAGTCCAGCTTGAGAAACCGCTGAATATCTCTAAGAAAAGAATTGAAGAGATTTATAATTGGCTGAAAGGCCGCCCTTGCGGTTCCAAGGCGCTTTACGATTACCTGCGCTATCAGGGTAAACAGGTAGAAGAGCAGGATATCGCGGTCATGAGTTTAACAGTAGATATCCTTAATGATGTAGTGAAGCCGGAGGGAAACCCCACAGTAATCAAAAATTCCCTCTATGCCCTTTCCCAGGCATCAAGATTTTTCGGCGAGCAGCTTTATCCGGCAAAGATAGATACTACGCTGGCAGCCCTGAAAAATGCCACGCCTTTTATTGCCCACCTGAAAGTTGACCACTATATATTTATTACCAGTGTCACAGATGAGAAGGTTTATTATGTAGATGAGCACAGGGAAGAGTTCCTGCCTATTGAGAAATTCCTGCAGGAATTTTCAGGTTATGCCCTTATTCCTGGCTCCCGGATTTCAACTTCCAACGCTCAACTCCTAACAGATAACGAGGCAAAGCAGGTGCTTGGCGCAAGGAGTTATTACAGCAGCCATATGAATGATGTTATGGGCGACCTGATGAAGCCTCCTGACTGGAAAGCAGCAGCAATTAATCTTGGCATAGGCGCGGCATTTGCTGTAGTCGGCGGCGGCGGTTGGGCAGGTTTTTGCGTGGGGCAGTTTGCAGGAAGTGTAGGCCAGAACGTGGCTACTTTCGGGTATCGCAACTGGGGCTGGAGCGCCAATACTTCACAGATAATGGGTTACGTTGTAAGCGGCGGTATAAATGGTGCTTATTATGGGGCCACCAACGGCGTGGGCGCTCTTGGAGTAGGGCCTGGTAATCCGGGAATCGGGGCTGGGGTTGGTGCAGGAGTAGGTTTTGCCCAAGGCCACCTGACTTTGTATTTTCAAAAGAAACTTTCCGGGATAAAAGATGAACAGCTGCGTTACGGGCTGGCTAGTTTTCTGGGCTCAGCAGGCGCAACTATTGGGGTAAACGGTGTTTTGGGCGGAATACGCGGGGCATCTAACAATACAGGATTCTTTAATGGGGCATGGACCGGCGTTAAAGGCACTTTCTATAACGTGGACCAAAATGGCAACGCTTTGGATGCAAAGGGGCTGCCCACAAGCGATTGGCGGCAGTTTCAATTTACGTCGTTTACAAAGGGTATGATTACCCAGGGCATTGGTTTTGGAGTGGAGTACGAACTATCGCGCAAAACCGAAATGAAGCCGGAATACAGCCGTATGCTTGGCCAGGCAGTCGGCGCTTTCGGTTCTGGCATGATGTTTAGCGACTCACCAAGGCCGTGGTTCGATTTTAATAAAGACGGGAAGGGTAACTCTACGGGATTGGAAACTCTCAGTAATGCTGCCATGAGCGGCCTGGTAAACGCCGGCGTTTCTTACGGGTTAACCTATCTTGCCGACTCAGTAAAAGATAAACAAACACTTTATGCCGCAATGCCGACATTACAGATGCTTGGCTCAAGCGCCATATATAATGGGTATCGCAGCTTTACGGGGACTGATTATATACTGACGGTTGATAATCAACCCGTACTTGCTTCTGACCTTGAGCGGCAAGGGGATCTAGCAAAGGTTATGGGTCAGATTACTTCAGCAAAACAAGCAGGATTTCTTGATTATATGTATCTTGATATACGCGGTATAGGCAGGAATATATCAACTTATGGCGGAACCGCGCCCATCGAAGGAAGTAACAATATGTATCTTCCTTCTGGAAGGCAAAACCCGGATTATGTTGCGCCTTATATGCAAACTTATAATCTTGTCTTAATGAATGCCAAGGTAGCAGAGATGTTCGGGCTTGACCTGCTGGCAGAGAGGGCGAAGTTAGTAAAAGAGAGCTTGGCAAAATCAGGCCGCAACCCTAACGATTGGCGTAAAATGAACCTTTTCCCTGTCTATATTACTTCTCTAAACAACTACTTAAGCTCTACTTATCATGATGCCGCGGCAGATACCCTGACTAAGATGACCAACGACATCTGGTACAGCGCAAATATGTTCGGGGTCAATCCTCACAAAATCAATCCCAACGCGGTTAACAGTAAATTCCTGCAGCAACAACTGGAAAAGAGAATAAGTGTTCTGCGGGACCCTGCAAAAGACAGAATAAGCTACCAGGATTATTTATCCCAGAAGTGGAGCGCGGCAAAGAACCTCTGGACCCGCTTCGAAGGATATCTTAAAAAAGTTAGCGATATGAGCGATTACATGAAGATTACCCCTGCCTGGAGAAAGTTGAGTGAAAAATATCCGGAACAGACGCAGCAGCTGATACCGTGCATTCTTTTATACGGCCCTAGCGAATTAGGGCAAAACGCGACACTGCGAGATACGTTTAATCATACTGAACAAAAGTTCTTTGATGAAATGGAAAAAAGAATAAATAATCCAGAAACCGCAGATGCCACGCAGGAGTTTCTTTCTGACCCTGCCCTTTCCCAGTTTTTAGACGCAGCCAGAAATCTTGCCTATAGGCACGCTGATACAACCGTAAACGTAAAACAGCTTGGGTCTTTAATAACTAATATGCTTTCCCCTGTCCGTCTAAATTTTGCCGGTCATAACAATAAAATTGATCCCCGGCAAGTTTCTACAGCGGTAGCCGTGGGAAGTTTTGCGGGAACTACTGGTTTTGAATTCGGCAACGACATAATGATACGAGATGTAAATGCTACTCAAAACAGGCGTAACCTTCATGTTGAGAGTATTGGCAACAAAGAAGCAGCTGTCTACGGATACCTCGGGCTATGGGGAGAGACCGCAGAGGCTCTAGTTGGTAATGATGCCGGAAACGCGATAAGGGCCGATATAATTAAAAATACATTTAACGGCAATGTCAAAGAATATGAGCAAACCTTTGGAGCGTCGGTAAGCCCGTCAGTTGATCCGGCTATCTCGCCCATCACCGTGAAGACAACTACCTATACGCAGAGAAATACCTGGGAGTGGACAATAGACAGAGGGGGGTTTGGCGATCCTTCTGATACGCGAATATCTGCTACTCCTGTAAGTTTCACGAAAGCTCCTCCTGGGGGAATGGCAAAAGCTGACTTGGAGAAATATTACGCCGCTAATAAATTGGCCATCACAGAATGGGAGCCGGGTAAATTTTACGCTGCCCGCCTGGATAACGATCAATATTTGGTTATCCCTTCAGATATCGCCGCTACGCGCCAGATTTCAGAAGTTAACGGCAGGGTACTCGAAACATATTCGGCGGCAGGAAGGGTTATCGGGACAGCAGAACAACCATATTCCAATTTTGGCGATGCTAAAGCAATAGGTAAATATTCTGTCCAATTTGACCCAAGCGGGGTATGGGTCTTTAAGGGCTCATCCGGAAAAGCATGGGCTTCTAATGAGAATGGCTTAAGTGATAAAGCAGTAATCCAGGGTTCTGCTACATCTTTCACATCGCAAAAATCCAAGGTAGTAATCGACAGGACTTTTTCAGGCTTCTTTTTTGGAGGAGATGATACACATACCGAAGTTCTTGAAAAGAACACCTCGCCGGCCATTGTTTTAATCACACCAGACAGTAATGATATCTCAAATCTTGCTATAAGGGGCTACACTTATGAAATGGTTACGCCGCATGGGGCGCCTGGTTCGGCAGCTTCCATCGGAGAAGACTCCCTAAAACAGATCAGGGGTTTAATACCCAACGATACCCTGCCTACAAATGCGGATGTTTCTTTTGAAGGGGATTATATCCGCCTTAAAGGACAGGTTGGTTTTCGCGGTGCCTACGATGCTAAAAACGGGGTTTATGGTGTTGAGCCGTTTATAGATACCAACAACCCGACAGTTATGCCGTTTACGAATCCCACTGCCGAAGATAGGTATAGCAGGCTGCGCATAAAAGAAAATTCACCACTGCCACAACAACTCGCCACAATAGATACTTATAACGGCCGGGTGGATTTGACATATAGCAATATGGAGATAATTTTTGCAGGTGGCTCAAGGGCCTACCGGCCGTTGGATAGCGGCAAGGGCGTTGGCATGGAATTCTGGCCCGGCAATGTGGCTGTGCCGGTTACGATAAGCGATAAGGAAGGTATCCTTACTTTAACAGGTATAAGCGGTTATAGAAGCACAGCGGCACTGGATGGGTGGGGCGATTTATCCATAGTCAGCTTAAAGTTTGATAACAGGGTTGCGGCATTTAATTTTGACGGAGAGGTTTTTGATGCTACGCGGCGCTTTGATTCACAGGGAGTTGAAAAGTTAGTAATTGCCGAGCCGGATTTTGCCGCTGCTTTTAGAGGGGATCCTTACCGTAGCGCAGTAGGAACTGCAGGCTCGGGCGTAAATCTTACCGGAGCTAAGTCGTTAACCAGCGCGCACGTCTCTTTCATCCCGGGTCTTAATGATCTCCCATTTCGTGTTACAGACCCCGCCTCTATCGAAGGCGAAGGCACCTATACACTAGACTTTAAGGGAGTTCCTAATTCCGCAAATCCCGCATTAGCTTTTAACCTTAATTTTAATCAGGAAGGTAGCCTTACGGCAGCGGCTAATTTTGGGCCGGGCACGCAATTGTTTATTGATTCTGCGCGCAGAGACTCAGTTCCCTTTGAAGGCGCAGAATATTTTACGAGTTTTACCAAGAACGGAGTAATGGGCGTGCTTGAAAGAACTGCTGATGGTTTTTCGCCTCGTAAAAGTGATAACCATATATATCAGGAATGGGCAGGCCAGATAAATAATTTTAATTATTATAAAAAAGTAGGAGATTCCTGGGAAAGGACTGATAATCCGGCAGAGGCAGATTTGACTCACTATTTATCCGGGTATCGCGATGTTATAAATATCGGCTCTAAGAGCCAGGATTGGAAGACGATTCAAATGAGCGGCAACCTGGCTTTGCAGTCATACACAAGCGAGAATGCAGGAGACGCGATAAATATTCCGTTATCCATAGACGCCTTACGTTTCTTTGGAGTAAGGACAGCTGAATGGAATGCAGATGAAAATAAAGGGAATGTTTCTTTGATGCCCGACGGCAAGCCGGTTTTTCTCTTTAAAGGGGAAGGGCTTTTGGTTTCGCCTTACCTGTTTAAACAAGAGGAAGGCAGTGGTAGCGCAGAGCGTTATGGTGAAGGGACATATATTTCAATTAAGCCCTCCGCGGGAGACATAAATTCAGTAAGAGGAACTTTCGGGGTGTTGATGGATGAGAGAGGAAATTTTGACGCTAATACGCCTGCTTTCTCTGCTGGCGCAAAGTGGACCGTTGAAGCCGTTCCCAACAGGTCGCGCCGGGAAGTTCCGGAGGCAGAGAGTTTCCATCCCGATGTAATAGCGGGCTCACTGGAAAAAGCCACGCTAAGCAATGTGCCGGACGGCAGGCTTTATCACGATTATACCGATTGGACAAACACGATTCATTTTGCTCCTGATATTTATATTGGCTCACTTTACGGCAAAGGCACTATTACTTTAGGCAGCTTAAGTGCGGGCCTCGGTACATTTACAGGCAGCGATTCTACGCGCATCGTTGATATAAAGAGGGATATTAACTGGAAGCAGGATATGGAAGTTGATAAAGAGGGCGTAGTTGTTAAAGACGCGTTTGATTATCATTTAGACTATCTGTCGCTTGCTTACGCGCCTGAGCCCAGTAGTATTACCAACGGAGAGAGGCCATTCGGGGCTATTGACGGCCGCAATTCCGATGCATTGGGGACAAAGGGATATCATGGTAGCCCTGCAGCCGAGCTGCAATTAAAAGAGGCCAAGGCCGCTATCTTTGGTGTCGCGGATATTACTGTTACTGATAAAAATACGAAAACTTCCCAGAATAAACCGGCATTTCTTCTTGCCGGAGATTTCTTAAAAATCTCACAAGTAACGGATGCAATAGTTTCCAAGGATGGCCACACAGTTAAAATTAACGGCCTTGAAGGCACTGTCCCGGAGAATACTGATCCTGCCAAGACCTATAATATTTCACTAAAAGATAATACAGGAAAAATAATAGAGGAGATGCCCGCACGGGTAATAGAAGCCCAGGTTGGAGGCAAGACAATAACAACAATAGTACCGCTTACAGAGCTAAAATACGGGAATAATCCTACCGTATTACAATTGAAAGATATAGTGCCATCTAAATTAGAAGGCGGCTTAGACGTTTACAAGACCTGGGGTAACGGCGTGTGGGGAGAGATGTTTGGGTTTGATAAGCAGGGGAATATAGAAACCCAGCCATTTACCTTAGCTTCTCCTGCGGCAGGTGCGGTTTGGATCGGTGTGCCAGAGGCTACGAAAGCAAAAGTAAATTATAACGAAAGAAAATTCGCAAACGCCACAGACGGCCACGTTACTTTTATCAACGGCAAAACCAGGACGACCGTCGGTTTCGCCTTTGAATTTGATAATAATGGAGTTAGAAAAGGAGTTACTTTTGCAGAAGGAAGCCTTCCGGAAGGCATAAATGAAGAAGCCCTAAAAACACAGCTCTTGAATGGGAAGAGGATTCTTCTGGGTATAGATAGGGTTGATAAATTCTTGCCTGGAGATATTTACAGGGATGCTTTTGGTAATTCAACATACAATTTCTATGCAAGGGACCCCTTTAGGCATAGCGAAGCGTTAGATCTTAGCCAGGGAAATGTTCTGAGGTTAGATCAGACGCAACTGGTTAACTCGCGGCCTATTCTTGTAAGCTTCGGCTCGGAATTAACAGAAGAATCGCGCAGTAAAATACATAGCATTGGCGAGGGAAGCCAGAATTTTGAAGCCCTCGGTTTTGACCCCGCAACAGCAGGGGCCTTCAGGGCACATAATATGACCCTCGGGGACCTGATCAATACCAATTTAATGTACTGTCCTACTTCAACAGTGCAATTATCATGGCAGAATAAAGCAGGAGATTTTGAAGTTGCCGGAGCATCTTCAAGGGGATGGATTAATCGGGATAAATTCGGCGTTGTCTTTGGAAATAATATTGCGTCTAATAATACTGTCCCATGGGAGGCGCAAGTAGGTAACAAGAAATTTTCCGGCACAGCCCCGCTTCTTGGCCAGCAGGCAGCAGATGTAACAAAGGGCGGAAAAACAGATGTGCAGGCCGCAGGCATTTACGGCGGGCTGCCTGTTTTACCCTCAGGCCTGAAAGGTACCAATACCCAGGAGTTTGCTAGAGATAAGTTATCGGCGGCAGGCATACAGATTATTGCAACCCATCCGGAGAAACAAACTGTCGAGGTGCGCAATGCAAGTGGCGTAACCCAGACAGTGCGGGCGACTTTTGATGACAGCAAAATAATTGCCGACAGAAAGCCTACCAGTGTAAAGCTTCCCGTAGATGCCATAGGGGCACCGGCAATCTCCGATACAAAGATTTCCGTCCCCGGCGGCTGGACCTATTATGTAAATGACGTAAAAGGCGGGATGGTTGAGAATGCCTGGGGAACGCTGGTTCTGTCAACAATGAATCCTGCTACAGGAAACCTCGATTTCTCTCCTATTACCAATGTCAATTATAATAATGCGCTCGTAAGCCGCGAATATCCTATTGAAGGTGAACTTAAAGATAAGGGAAATGTAACTGTCAAGGGCCAACCACTTACGGCAGTTGAAACAATTGAAACATTCGGCGAAGGGTCAAAGCTTATCTTTTTGCAGCGTCTCTTTGGGTCAGAACTTACCTTCTTGAAGCCCCTCTTTAAAGGTGCCGGAGAAAAGCATTTTGACCTCGTAGATAATAATGGCAAAGTGGTATATGGCAATGTTGCTCCGCTTGACGGAAACAAGATAAAGGTAGCTGGATTTAACTTGGACGGCTCTTTCGCAATCCCCTGGAGCATTAACGCCAATATCGGGCTTGACGGGAAAACAAAGAATTTCACCATTGATTGGGTGGGCGGAGTAAATAACCCCGTGCTTAATCTTTCAAAGGACGGCAAAGGTTTTGAGAACGGGACAGGGCAGCTAAGCGCTACCATCCTTCCGCAACTTACGGATAAAACCATGGAAGCATACTATGAACTGCAGAGAAACAATGAATTGGTTACAGGAGGAGAAAGAAATATACCCCTGAAAGTAGACCGTTTTATCCAGTATCTTGAATATAATAACGGTGAGGCATTTGTTCCGAAAGAAAAAGTTTATTTTAATGACAGTATAAGAAATAATTTCGGGATATGGGAGAATTATAACGGGTGGCAATACCGCGGACAGAGCGCGCAAATAGCGGATGAGCGCGGGCCTGTTACCTATTATGACGGCCTTTCTTTTATGATGCCTTCGATAATGAGGCAGGCACAGCCCAGTAAGGAAAAGGTATTGCGAATAGGCAGTGTCTATTTCATAAAGACAAAAGAAGGCACTATCTATCATCTCGAAAAAGTAGACAGTGTTACCAACCGGGCAGTGGCAGAGATTGACGGGAAAGAAGTGGAATTTCAGCTTACGCCGGTAGCCGGCAGTAAGTATAGATTTGAGGCATCCCGCGTTGAGCGGTTTTATCAGGGCGGGTATGTGCTGCCGATTACCAGAGTAGATGGCTTGGTGCTTAGGACAAACGGCCAAACACCCGCGCGCATAGGTCTTGATGGACAGGGTAACCTGCAATTTAGCTATGAGTTGCGTGATACATGGCTACTTAATAAAAGTAAGCAGGATGTACCGGTTGCCTACCAAAACTCAGAGACCCACCCTATTCCTTCTTTAACTTATTGGTCAGGTAAAGATACAGAGAGGACTAATGAAGGCAGGGTATTAGATAGCCGCCTGCCTGGCCAGCCGAAAAATGTCATAAATGTAATGGCCTGGGAACAGCGCACGCTTAAGAATCGCGACTCTTTATATGTTGATTCAGAAGGCAGTATCAATAATGAGCAGAATACTTATGCAGGGAACGGCCCGCTTTTCTTTAACAGGTTTGCTCTAAATAATGTGACAGAAAGGCAAAACGTCCTGTTCTCCTGGATTAAAGGGAACTATACAGACAGGATCCTGTCCATATATCCAAATGCAGAGGACGCAATGGCTGCCTATGAATATATCTTCTCTGTAAGTAGTGCTAAAGGATCGGTTGACACTACCCTTAATTCCAACGGTGTAGTGGATGCTTATTACTATTTAGCGAAAAATAGCAGCGGTTTAGTTACTCCGCATTATTTTAATGTTAAGGATAATGGCCCTATAACATTCAAGCAGAAAGCGCAGGATGTAACCGGCACCACATTGGCTACTCTGGAAGGGACGACAAGCATAAAAGCAGTTGAAGGCGGCCTGCGCATATTCAGGCGGTCAGTATTGGCAGGGACAGGCGCAAAAGAAAATACCGGCAGTGATATTAAGATACTTCCCGGGGCAAGCCGTCAGCCGAATACTTCCGGAACCCCCGACAGAAGAACTACCGTTGACACCCAAGCAAATGCAGAGCCGGTTACGGTAGAACTACCAGGAGGAGCGTCTTTTAGCGTTCCCGACCTCTTTAAGTTGACGGCAAAGTCAGGGACATCACTACAGCTTGCCTTTAATCCTACCGCAGCCAAAGGTGAACAGGTATTGACCCCGCTTTATTTTACCGAGGGCTCAAGGGTAAACTTCACGCTTGAACCGGGCAGAAGTATTAGGATAGGGAACCATTTTATTTCTGCTGAGGGCAAGGGAACAGCCGTGCTTAAAGACGGTACGACATTTGAGGTTACCTCTAAAGAGATAAAAGAGCGTAGCTTACTTGGTATAGATAACCTTTGGCCGGACAAGAAAGAAAATATTTATTATCGTGACGGTTATCTTGACCCTGGTATTACGCGGGTAGACCGCTACGCGGAAGGGTTATCAGATACTTCAGGAAAACCGGTTGAACCGGAGAAAAATATGTTCTTTACGCAAGGTAGAGACAGCCAGGGAAGGGATTCTATAAATGGTGGAGGATTAATGGCTGTCCGCGGCCAGGGAACTGATAACCGTGTGGTTATCCGTTATCCGATCGACCCTGAGACAGGAATGAGGTCCGGTAAGTCGCAGAATTATGATTTATCGACAGGGGAAATAATACCGAAGGGCCAGGAGGGGGTTAAGCTAAGTGACGGTACCCGGATAACAAGAAATGTGAATATAGGTAAGCGTGGTGTAGATTTAGGTATTGGGCACAATGTAATGGTAGATACACCAGACATTACCTACATCATTGAGAAGAACGGCAAGAGCCAGCAGATGCAGGGGCTTTTCTATAATGGCGGCCAGCTGTATTTTGTGACTGAGAATCCAAACAGTAAGGACCCCAACAGTAAATTTACCTGGCAGAAGCTTACGGCAGAAAACGGTAAATTTAAGGTCGTTACCGCAAATGCGATGGAACCTATTAATATTCTGATGCGTTCTGCCGACCCCGCCATGTCAACTAGACTTTGGGATACGCCGGATGAGCCGAATGGGGACTTCGGGACTTTGCCGGGAAAGAATCATTTGCTTAAGAGAGACCGCGAATTTCTATTTGCCAGCGGAAAACAGGGAAGGATAGAAGGGATTACCCCGAAAGATATAAACGCCTTTCTTATAGAATATAAAGTTCCAGAGCTATTGGCAAAAGGCAAATACGCAGAGGCGAATGAGGCGTATAGAATGGCAATTGGCGCGTTCGCATACAAATATTCCAAAGAAATTTATGCGCATATTACCAGAACAGGAGAGGTGCCTATAGGGGTTGTGGATGACGCTGCCTTTACTACGCCGGCAGCCACTGCCACCGGGGCAATTGCCGGAAGCCTTATTATAGATTTTGCAAGTTGGGGTGCGACTAAAGAGTTGACCATTCCTGTGCAGATAGCAGCATTGACAACTTTGGGAGTAATTTCTGCCGGCTTGGTTACCCTCGGTACAAATGAGTTGAATTATTATGTAACAGGAGAGAACCTTAGCAAGGGCCAACTGACAACTATTGCCGCCATTTCATTAATACCATACGCTATACCCGGCGTTTTGCGTATTGCCCAGGCGGGACTCGAGGCAAGCTTTCTGGCTAAGTACGGCAGGGTTGTATCGCTTGCTTTGAATGCAGAGAGAGCCGGAATGAGCACCAGATATATCGAGAACGCGGTGCAAAAACTCTCAATGAGCCGCACCTTGTTGAAGAGTTTGTATAATCTAGAGAAACTACCCTATGCTCTAGATACACTTAAATTAGCGGATAGTACCTTGCGCGACGGCTTATTCATGGCAGAGGCCAATTATCTTACTGAAAACGTCACGAATATCTTTAATGAGGGAAAGCCGTTAGGTTTCGGGGAAGGGATAAAATCATTAGGGGTTGGGTATTTGTTCTACGGCGGCTTTAATGGCCTTGGAAGCGCCGCGTCTAGCAGTAAATATCTTTCTCAGGCCGATACCTGGACCGCCAAGGCAATCAATACAATCGTCAACCCGTCAGCCACCAAATTCGAAGGCCGGCTAATAACATTAACCGGAAGCCGCCTTGCCAATTCTTTCATAAGCGCAGGTGGAGCAGGAGCTATTGCTACTGCCGGTGCTAACGGCGTATCATTACTTTCAGGTGGCCGGTTCCTGAGTTTAAATGATAATTTAAGGGTATTCACTAGTTTTGCCGGAGCAACGCTTCTTAGAAATGGCGCAAATGCGTTTAATATCCCAATATTAAACGTAAAGATTGCTCAGCGCTGGGCGTATTTAAATTTGACGTCTGAGGATTTCAACAGTATAACTCAGACCGGACATGCCATAGGGTTAAAGGAGACAGGAATTGTTCTCGGAGCCACTTATGGAATATCTGGCATAGCTACCGGCATAGGTGGTATAGGCCGCTTGGGAAAATGGGCCCTTGAGAATTATTCCTCTAAGTTAACGACTGATTCCGTGATACTCAATAAGATAGTTTATCCCATAGGCAGGGGAATCGCTACTGTCGGAAAATGGAGTTATGAGAATTTAGTGCTGCCTACAAACAAGGCTTCCTATATTTCATATTCAGTTGTGGGTGCTTTAACTTATCCCGCTTTTGCCAAAACAGGTTATAGTGATTGGAAGAATTATGCCATAGGCGCTGGTATTGGCTTAGGTGCGCGTGCTTCCATAGATATAGGTAGAGCATTTATCAATAAATATGGCGTTTCGATAGCCGATAAAGCTGTTGCTGTCAAAAATTTTGTCTGGAATCCCGAGAAGGAATTCTTCAGCGCCGGCAGCCGCACAGGACTTATCTATAATCCTAAAGGCGCCAGCTTAATCAACAATCCTCTTACCAGAAACCTCGCCTTCAGGCCAGAGACCTTTACCAGGACTTATATAGCCGCACCTATTGCCAGGGCAGCTGTTGCTGTTGGTAATGGAATGGTTACTGCTAGCAAGGCAACCTATAAATTCATCTGGAATCCTGAAAAGGCATTCTTCTCTAAGGGAACATGGTCAGGATTAATCTATAAGGCCGAAGGTGCAAGTCTTATCAACAATCCTCTTACCAGAAACCTCGCCTTCAGGCCAGAGACCTTTACCAGGACTTATATAGCCGCACCTATTGCCAGGGCAACCCTTGCTGTTGGTAATGGAATGGTTACTGCTAGCAAGGCAACGTATAATTTTGTCTGGAATCCCGAGAAGGAATTCTTCAGCGCCGGCAGCCGCACAGGACTTATCTATAATCCTAAAGGCGCCAGCTTAATCAACAATCCTCTTACCAGAAACCTCGCCTTCAGGCCAGAGA
>JBEKHW010000034.1:0-15316 GCA_050012075.1 Candidatus Omnitrophota bacterium
CGCACAGGGGTTTAATTGAGAGGTTCGGCAAATACAACCGTTTTGCCTCACCTGGTTTTAACTGGATTCTCCCTGTAATTGAAAAGATATACCAGGTAAATATTACCGAGAATATGGTGGATGCCGAGCCGCAGGAGATTATCACTAACGATAATCTGAATGCCAAGGTAGATGCGCAGGTTTATTTTAAGGTAAAGCCCGATGAGCAGGATGTAAAAAGCGCAATCTATAATGTATATAATTATCAGTATCAGATTGTAAACCTCGCCCGGACTACCTTAAGGAATATTATCGGCACCCTTACGCTTAAGTCCGCTAACAGCGAGCGCGGTAAGATTAATGCGGAGTTACATAAGACATTGATGGAAGAAACTTCAAATTGGGGAATTGAGATTGTGCGTACCGAGCTAAAGGAGATTGACCCGCCTAAAGACGTCCAGGAAACGATGAACAAGGTTGTGAAGGCGGAGAACGAAAAAATCGCAGCCGTTGATTTTGCCACTGCCACAGAAACCGCTGCTGACGGCCAGAAGCGCGCGGAAATCAAGAAAGCAGAAGGCATTAAACAGGCGCGGATATTGGCGGCAGAAGGCGAGGCAGAGGCGATCCGTCTCGTCAATGAAGCAGCAGAACATTATTTTGTCGGTAATGCCCAGGTTTTAAGAAAGCTTGAAACAGTAGAGCACGCGCTTGCTAATAACGCAAAAATCGTCGTGCCGGCCGGAAGTGAATTAGTCAATGTCATCGGCGAAATGGCAGGCGTGTTGCCGTTAAAAAGGGAACCGAAGGAAGACGTCAAGAAATAGATTGCTGCGCTAAAAACGGAGGATAATATGGGTATGTTATATGTTATGCAAAGCACGATTGTTTCCGTAACAATGTTTTTAACCGCCAGCTTCTTTGTGTTATTTGCGGCGCGTAAAACCGATGCGCAGGGTTTAAAGACATTTGGCTATATCGTGGCAGTGCTTCTGTGGATTTCTGCGGCTCTATCGCTTTTTACAACAATATCTGCATATTCAGCCAGGCAGCAGATGATGCAGATGAAACGCGGTACGATGCAGGGGCAGATGCCTCAAGCGCCGATGATGAAGCAGCAAGCAAAATAATCGCTCTTTAATTTCGCGGGTCCTACTTCGATTTCCGTCTTTGTCTCCGCGCGCTGAAAATTTTCGCCGTGCACTTCGGTTTACGCCTCGCTTTTGTGTCGTCTTACGAGAATAACAATCGCACACCGCTCGGCGTAATTCCTTGTGCACGCCAAGCTAAAAAACGTTGTGCCGAAAATTTTCTAATGCGCGCTCCGTCAAAGCCGGAAATCTTCAGGGTAGCGAATCGCGCCACGCCACCCGCGCAAAAATTAGTTTGAAAAGTACCCGTGATTCGTTAAGTAGAGAACGAGAAAATAAGATACGATGAAAAGACTACCGTTTTGGTTTTATCTATATGGTTTTATTGCCGGAGGCGCGGGTATAATCTTATTTTCTTTTCCTTTCAGTTTTGGCCTGCAAGATTCATCTTGGTGGATGTCTAAGCTCGATAATTTTACTAGCGCGGTTTTATCGCTTAGTATCTTTTGTGGTGTGGTATCGCTTATATTCGGATACCTCTGGTTATTCTTTGGAAGTATTGGCGCAGCCCTGAATAAAATCTGGGGCATAACATTATCTTTACTGGGGGTCAAATCGATTATATTCTCATTTTTCTTTATTATTACAATAGATTTCATAGGAGTCTTAGCTACTGATAATTCTATTCTTGAATTATTAATATTTTTATCTATAAATACTATAATTATTATTCTTGGTGTTATATCAATTAAGAAAGCAACTAGAAAATATGGGTAAAAAATAGGGGACGGTTCTATTTTAGCTGGTGGCAGACAAAGACGGAAATCTAGGCAAAGCCTATTAAAGTAAAGAGGTAGAACGATGGAGAAGAGGGCGTTAGTGAGTTGGGTTGGCAGCGTTATATTGTTAATGTTCGGCTTTGTCGTTTCGGTTAACAATTTATTTTTAGTCATTCAAAGAAAAGCCACGATTAACTATTATGGAAACAAAGGGTATCTTTTTATCTATATATTAACTACGTTAATAGCCATTTTTCTTACTCTTTCGGGGATCTTAATTTTATTATTTAAATTCCTCCGCGATAGAAAAAAGGAGCAGCCCAGGTAATTATGAGGATATTAATCATTGGTTCTGGCGGCAGGGAGCATGCGCTTGTCTGGAAGATCGCGCAGTCAAAATTAGCGGATAAGATTTTCTGCGCCCCGGGAAACGGCGGGATTGCGCAAAATGCGGAATGCGTCGATATAAAGGCTGAAGATATCCCGCGCTTAATTGATTTCGCGCGCAAAGAAAAAATTGATTTGACGGTAGTCGGGCCCGAGGCGCCGCTTGCCGCAGGGATAGTCGATGAATTCAGGAATCAGAAATTAAAGGTATTCGGGCCCAATAAATCAGCTGCGCGGCTTGAGGCAAGCAAGGTGTTTGCCAAGGAGATCATGGCAAAATACAAGGTGCCGACAGCGGAATTTGAGATTTTTGAAGATGCCGACAGCGCAAAAAAATATATACGCAAAATCGGCGTTCCTTGTGTAATCAAGGCAGACGGCCTGGCAGCGGGAAAAGGCGTTGTGGTCGCAAAGACCATTAATGAAGCGGAGGCCGCGGTAAAGGCGATGATGCAGGATAGGATCTTTGGCCTTGCCGGCAATAAGGTAATCATTGAGGAGTGCCTGGAAGGGCAGGAGGCGTCCATATTGGTAATTACGGATTCACGGGAAGTAATTGCCTTATCCGCTGCCCAAGACCATAAAAGGATTTTTGATGATGACCAAGGACCGAACACAGGCGGGATGGGGGCGTATTCCCCGGCACCGGCAGTGACTTCCCCGGTTTTAAAAGAGATATTGGAGAAAATAGTTTACCGCACGATAGACGGGTTGGTAAAAGAAGGCATAGAATATAAAGGCGTGCTTTACGCCGGAGTAATGCTTACCGAAGACGGCCCTAAAACCCTGGAATTCAATGTGCGCTTTGGGGACCCGGAGACGCAGGCAATATTGCCGCGCTTAAAATCCGATCTCCTGGAAGTAATGCTGGCGACAGCAGAGGGGAATTTATCGCGGATAAGGAGTTTGATGTGGGATGAGCGTATCTGTTTATGCGTCGTTTGCGCTTCAGGCGGATACCCGGGAGATTATGAAAAAGGAAAAGAAATTTCCGGGCTTAGTGAAGCGGCAGGAATGAAGGATATAGTCGTATTCCACGCCGGCACAACCAAGTCACCAAGTCACCAAGTCACCAAGTCACCAGTAAAATATTTTACTAATGGTGGACGGGTATTGGGCGTAACCGGCCTTGGCAATACGATAACAGAGGCTATAACTAATACTTATCAAGCAGTAGAGAAGATTCATTTTGAGGGAATGCATTACCGTAAGGATATCGGCTATAAGGCAATTATGCGTTAGTCACCAGGCCACAAGGTCACCAAGTCACATGTAAAATCTTTGTGACGTTGTGGCTTTGTGTACTTTGTGACAAAGGGGAGGATTTATGAATAATAAAATCAGTATAATCATGGGAAGTCAGTCTGACCTGGAGACAATGCAGGAGACAATAGATACCCTAAAGGAGTTTAAAGCTCCTTTTGAGGCAAAGGTTTTATCCGCGCACCGCACTCCCAAGGAACTATCAGCTTATGTTGAGACAGGAGAGAAAAAAGGGGTTAAGGTTTTTATCGCGGCTGCCGGGATGTCTGCTGCTTTGGCTGGCGTCGTGGCTGCGCATACCGCCCTTCCTGTCATAGGAGTCCCCATAGAGACAAAAAATTTAAAAGGCCTGGATTCACTTTTATCCACAGTGCAGATGCCTCCGGGAATTCCCGTTGCCTGTATGAGTATCGGCAAAGCAGGCGCAAAGAATGCCGCGCTTTTTGCTTTAGAAATACTTGGCGCAACGGATAAAAATATCCAGAAAAAGTTATCCGCATACAGGAAAGATATGCGTAATAAAATTAAAAAGACAAGAATTAAACTATGACCCAGGCGCGTATCCTGAAGATAGACCCCCAAAATCCCCAGCAGGGAGTAATTAAAGAGGCGGCGCTAGCCATACGAAAAGGCCAACTCGTGATTATCCCTACTGAAACAGTATATGGGATTGTGGCTAATATGCTTAATAAGGATACGCTTAATAAGCTGTATGAAATAAAACAGAGGCCGCTTGACAAACCCTTTTCAGTGCACATCGCGGATAAATCACAGGTAGAAGATTTTGCAAAGGATATTCCGCCGGCTGCCTATAAACTTATGGAAAGATTCTGGCCAGGCCCTTTGACATTGGTGCTCAAGGCTAAAGAAGGAGATACGGTCGGCCTGCGCATGCCGGATAATGCAGCAGCTTTAAAAATCATCGCAGAAGCAGGGGTTCCCGTGGTTTGCCCTTCGGCAAATATCTCCGGAAAACCCGCGCCTGTTACCTTTGCCGATGCGATAAAGGATCTTGAAGGGCTGATAGACCTTGCTTTAGATAGCGGGGATACAAAACTTAAAAACGAATCTTCTGTTGTGGATCTAACAGTTGAGCCGTTTAAGATATTGCGCCAGGGCGCTATTAAGGAAGAAGATATACGGACAGCGGTAAAGAAGAAAATAGTGCTTTTTGTCTGTACCGGAAATTCCTGCCGTTCAGTAATGGCAGAAGGGCTCCTGAAGAAAAAAATGCAGGAGAAGGCAAGGGAAGACGTAGAAGTAATTTCTGCCGGTATGATGATGTTAAGCGGCTTAGGCGCTACAGAACCCACGCGCCAACTCCTCAAAAAAGAAGGTATAGATGCTTCAGGCCATCGTTCCCAGCAGGTGACCAGGGATATGGCAAGGAAAGCGGATATTATACTGGTGATGGAAAAGATACACGAAGAAAAATTACTGGCTATGGCACCCGAAGTCAAAAATAGGCTTTTTTTATTGAAAGAATTTGCTAAAATAGATGATACTAACCTTAATATCGATGACCCCATTGGCAGAAACGCGCAATTTTATGAACAGACTTTTGCAGTTATTAAAGAAGCGATAGAAAGGGTAAGCGCGATAATATGACAGATAAAAAAATACTCATTGCCTCCGACCATGCCGGATTCTCCCTGAAAGAGAAAATAAAGGCATACCTTTTAAAGCAGGGCCTGCGCATCCAGGATTTAGGCACCTATTCCAAGGAGCGCTGTGATTACCCCAAATTTACTTATGCCTTAGCAAAAGAAATCAGCGGCTCTAGGCAAGGCAAAAGCGGTATTCTTATCTGTAAGAGCGGCATAGGCAGTTCTATCGCGGCGAATAGGTTACCCGGCGTGCGCGCCGCACTTTGCTATAATGTAAGGGCGGCGCTACTCTCCCGCCAGCATAATGACAGCAATGTCCTTGTGTTGGGTTCGGCTTTTGTCCCGGCTAAATTGGCAAAAAGGATTGTTAAGGTGTGGATGGAAACGGAGTTTCAGGGCGGCAGGCACAGAAGGCGCCTGGACCAGATAAAAGATATCGAGAAGAAAATAAGGAGCTCAAGGTGAAATATTTAAAGAAGGCGGACACCGAGATTTTCGATGCTGTTGTAAATGAGATAAAAAGACAGGAAGAAAATCTGGAGTTGATTGCCTCGGAGAATTTTACGTCTCTGGCGGTGCTTGCGGCACAGGGGTCGGTCCTCACCAATAAATACGCGGAAGGTTATCCTGCTCATCGCTGGTATGGCGGATGCGCCTATGTTGATGAAGCAGAACGCCTGGCTATCGAGCGGGCAAAAAAACTATTCGGCGCAGAACATGTAAATGTCCAGCCACATTCTGGTTCTCAGGCAAATATGGCGGTTTATTTTTCAATGCTTAATCTTGGAGATACGGTGCTTGCGATGGATTTATCTGCCGGAGGACACCTCACGCACGGGCATCCCCATAATTTTTCCGGGATGTTTTACAAGATGGTCGGCTACGGGGTAGACCGTAAAACCGAGATGCTTGATTACGGCCAGATACTTTATCTGGCGAAGAAGCATAAGCCGAAGATGATACTTGCCGGAGCATCCGCTTACCCGCGCAAGATTGATTTTAAGGCCTTGCGTAAGATTTGCGATAAAGTAGGCGCATATTTATTTGTGGATATGGCTCATATAGCCGGCCTCGTCGCCGCAGGGGTGCATTCCTCTCCGGTTCCCTATGCTGAATTTGTTACTTCTACTACCCATAAGACCTTGCGCGGGCCGCGCGGAGGATTTATCCTCTGCAGAAAAGAATTTGCCAAAAAGATAGATTCAATGATTTTTCCCGGGATACAGGGAGGGCCGCTGATGCATGTTATTGCTGCCAAGGCCGTGACCTTTAAGGAGGCCGCGACCCCTAAATTCAGGAATTACCAGCGCCAGATTGTCAGGAATTCGCGGGAATTAAGCAGGGCGCTAGCCGCTAAGGGATTCCGCATTGTTTCCGGCGGCACGGATACGCATTTAATGCTGGTTGACCTTACGGAGAAAAGAATCACCGGTGCCGATGCATCGATAGCGTTGGAAGAAGCAGGTATCACCGTGAATAAAAACCTGATACCTTTTGACAGGAAGAGCCCGGCAGTAACCAGCGGCATAAGATTAGGTACTGCGGCAGTAACTACCAGGGGCATGAAGGAATTTCATATGCGTAAGATTTCCCAGTATATAAGCGATGCGATAGATTCTAGCGATGATTCTTTGAAGCTGGCTGGAATAAAAAAAGAGGTAGCGGGCCTTACCAAGCAATTCCCCCTCTATCCTGAACTGCTAAAATAGCCTATGCCTAAGAAAACAAAAACAGAGAATCGTACCTCCGCCATTAGGGCTTCGGCGGCGGATGGCCGCCAGAAGATTAGTAGCAGGCGTCCAACCTGGGATGAATATTTCCTGGAGGTAGCAGGCCTTGTTTCCAAAAGGGCAACCTGCCTGCGCCGCAAAGTAGGCGCTGTCTTAGTAAAAGATAAGAGAATTTTGGCCACCGGCTATAACGGAGCACCGGCAGGCCTTAAACATTGTATAGATATCGGATGCCTCAGGGAGAAATTAAAGATACCTTCTGGGGAACGCCACGAGCTCTGCCGCGCCTTGCACGCGGAGCAGAACGCGCTTATCCAGGCCTCCTTATACGGTATAAGTGTAAAAGATAGCATCCTTTATTCCACGACGCAACCCTGCGTTATCTGCGCAAAGATGCTTATTAACGCCGGGATAAGAGAAGTCGTTATTTCACATGGGTATCCCGATAAGATGGCGATGGATTTCCTTCGCCAGGCAAAGATAAAAATAAGGCGAGTAAAAAGATGAGATGCCCTTACTGTGGTTACAAAGAAGATAAAGTCGTGGATTCGCGCTCAACAGCAGAAGATTCAGCGGTCAGGCGCAGGCGCGAATGCCTTAAGTGCGGCAAACGTTTTACTACTTACGAGTATGTCGAAGAGGTTTCGCTTGCCGTGACAAAAAAAGATGGCAGGCATGAGCCATTTGACCGCAAGAAGATCGTAGCCGGCATAATGCGGGCCTGCGAAAAAAGGCCGGTGAGTATCGAGAAGATAGAAGAGATAGTTACGCAGGTTGAGCGCGCCATACAGAAAAAAAGTGACCGGGAAGTAGCGTCTTCGCGTATCGGCGAACTCGTAATGGAAAAACTTAAGGCCCTCGATGATGTCGCCTATGTGCGCTTTGCCTCGGTATACAGGCAGTTTAAAGACGTAAACCAGTTTATGAGCGAATTAAAAGACGTCTTAAGCAAGGAAAAAATAAGGGCAAGAGTTAAATCAAGATAAGGGGAAAATTTCTATGGTTGAGATGGAGCTTAACAAGATAGTCATTGATGAAAAAAGGCATGACCAGTTGATTGTTTTAAAAGAGAAGGACGGCAACAGGATCCTGCCTATTGTTATCGGCCTTGCGGAGGCATCGGCGATAAAACTGAAAATCAGCGGCTTTACGCCTCCCCGTCCGCTTACGCATGACCTCTTGCATACCGCGATAAAAGATTTAGAGGCAAACATAGACAGGATAATTATCGATAAACTGGAAGAAAGCACCTTTCACGCAAAGATAGTCCTAAAGACCGCTTCCGGGCAAGATAAAATTATTGATGCCCGTCCATCCGATAGTATCGCCCTGGCAGTGCGTGCCCACGCGCCCATCTTTGTGGAAGACCAACTTATAAAGCAGGCAGAAATCTTCAATAAAGAAAAGTGATGACCGGTAAATTCTTAAGGTTTTCTCTTCAAGAAAGAAAATTACTTAAAGGCCTTTTGGGTTTTGCAAAGGCAAATAAGGTAAATCTATACCTTGTCGGAGGTATCCTGCGTGATGAGCTCTTAGGCAGGAGGAAAGATGACCTTGATTTTGATTTCTGCCTGAAACATAAGGCTATTTCTTTCGGTAGGAAGTTCGCCCGGCAGATAGGCGCCGGATTCGTAGTCCTGGACAAGGAGCACGGTTCCTGCCGCGCGGTTAAGAAAGCAAAGGATGCGATTTATACTTTTGATTTCACCGATTTCCGGGGGCCAAACTTGGAAGAGGACCTTCTTGCCCGCGATTTCACCATAAATGCTATTGCCCTGGAACTGGATAAGTTATTTTGCGCAAAAACATACGATTATCTCATTGACTATTATAATGGCAGGCAAGACCTACAAAATAAGGTTATCAAAGTTGTGCATAAAGATGCGTTTATAGAAGACCCCCTGCGGATACTCAGGGCCTTTAGCTTTGCGGCGGTGCTCGGATTCAGTATCGAGCCTAAAAGTATGACGCTCGCAAAAAAAGAAAGAAATAAACTAAACACTGTGTCGAGTGAGCGGGTGCGCGAAGAACTGTTCAGGATTATGCATAGCGAAAACTCTTACGAATGCCTGAAAACACTTGCTGAGCTAAAGATACTCGAGATTATCTTCCCGGAAATAAGAAAGATGCGTGGGATAGGGCAGGGGCCGTATCACCACCTGGATGTCTGGGAGCATACCCTGGAAACTGTAAGGCAGCTGGATATCCTGCTTCGGGATTTTGGGCGTAATATAGATATAGTAAATTATCTTAATGAGTATGTTACCGCGGACAGGAAGCGCATTGCCCTTTTAAGGTTTGGCGCTTTTCTGCATGATTTCGGAAAGCCCGTGACCTTAAGGCACATAAAAGGAAAAACAGTATTCCACGGCCATGAAAGAGCGGGCACCAAAATTGCGAAAGAAATCGCAATGCGGCTAAAACTTTCTAATGATGAGACAGAGGCGCTGGTAAAAATGGTGCTATGGCACCTTAGACCAGGATATTTAGCGGACAGTGAAAATCCCACGGCGCGCGCAAAATTCCGCTATTTCCGCGACGCAGCAGGTGAGGCATTAGGCATATTGCTGTTATCCCTGGCAGACCAGCGTGCCACTAAAGGCCCGTTAACTACGGGGAAAGCAGCCCTGCAGCATGAGAGGGTTGTAGCCAGATTAATAAAAGAATATCTTACCGAGAAAAAAGAAAAAAAGCCCAAACGGCTGATTACCGGAGATGACCTGATAAAGAAATTCGCTCTTAAGCCGTCACCTCTTATAGGCAGGATTTTAAAGGAGATGGAAGAATTACAGGCAATAGGCAGGGTTAAAACCAAAGAAGAGGCATTGCGTTACGCCAGGAAGATGATATGAAAAGGACGCTCATTATTATTTTTGCCGTTATCCTCATTGTTTTAAGCGCAGGGATATTTTATCTGAACAATGTATTCCTGCCGCTCAAGATTAAGTCAGCCATTGTTAATACGCTTCAGGAGGCAACAGGGAAAAAAGTAACTCTAGAGCGTTTGCGCTTTAGTATTTTAAAGGGGCTGGTCCTGAATGACCTGGTTATCCAGGATCAAGGTAAGAGGATCATTGTTTTAAAAGAGGCAAGCTGTGGTTTCTTTTTTCCGGCAGTATTCCAGAAAAAGATTATTATTCCTGTCATTAACCTGCGCCAACCGCAGGTTTTCCTGGAAAGGAGAAAGGACAATACTTTTAACCTGCAAGACCTTTTTCCCAAAAAGACTGTTTCAGGCAAAAGCAAATTCAGCGTTATCTTGTATAAGGTAAAGATAACGGGTGCAGTACTTGCCTTTCAGGATGATACTTTTAGCGAGCCATTCACCAAGATATTGGATGGCATAAATCTTAATGTTTATCTTTCTCTTCCGGCCAGCGTGAAGTTCAATATATCCCTGCCTAAGACAGCCAACAACCATTTTACTATAAATATTTCAGGCCAATACCGGCTATTGCAAAAGGATTTCCTGGCAAAGGCAGTATTAAAGGGTATCCTGCCGCAGGAGTTCGTCAAATATTACGAAGGCTGCGGCATAAAAATAAACGCAGGCACTATTGATGCCTCGTTAATTTTAAAAGTTAAGGATGATTTCTTATATCTGGATGGAGAGGTCGAAAAGAAAAATCTTGCGCTGGAAAAAGAGAATATTTCCATAAATTTATCCGGCCGCACTGATTTTAAGTTGAATCTTAACCTGAAAGATAAAACTTATAAACTAGAGGGAAAGGCAACGATACTGGATTCATCGCTTGCCGGATTACAGGCGATTGACAGCGTCACCAAGATTAACGCAGAAATTAATTTCAATGAATCCACGCTTTCTTCTTCCAAGTTTAGCGCAGAGGCATTAGGCATACCGTTTACGGCAACCTTTAGCCTGCGCGATTTCAGTAAACCTGCGCTGGAAGCCGTTATAGTTTCCCACCTGGATCTTGCTTTAACCAAAGGTATTTTACAGGAAAAGTTTAAGTTAGCAATCCCTGCCCAGATAAAAGGAGAAGGTTCGCTTAAACTGGAAATAAAATCTGGGCCAAACCAGGAGCCGCCGCAATTAAAAGGCCTGTTGGATATAACGGGTGCATCGCTTAGCGCGGAGAAATTTAATTTTATTGCGCAGGATATTAAGGGAAGGGTGGAGTTTACACGGGATTCTTTAAGCTTTGCCCCGTTGAATTTCAATTATGGCGGGATACCTTATAAACTGGAGGCCACATTAAAAGACTTTAAATATCCAAATGTCCGGGCGAGCCTCTCATCCGCGCAGTTCCTGGCCAAAACCGCTTTCTCTGTCCGGGATAAATTAATGCAGATAACCGAAGGCGACCTTAAGATTTATAATTCGCAGTTTTCTTTTACCGGCTCCCTGGATATCACAAGGCCCGAGGCGCCGGCAGCGGCCATAAATGGCCAGGCACAAATAGATTTAGCAGATACTCTTAAGTTTAATTGGGGTTTTAAAGACCGGCTACAGAAGGCTTCCCCCAAAGGAGCTGTTAACGCGCGTTTTAGTTTAAAAGGTGCCCTCAAGGATTTAAAATCCTGCAGTATTCAAGCGGATCTTTCCGGCTCAAGGATTTCTTTCTATGGGATAAACGTCTCCCAGCTAAATATGGATTATCTTCAGGAACAGGGTTCTGCCGATATCGCCTCTCTACATATGGCTATGTATGACGGCTCGATAGATTCTTCTGTAAAAGTTGACCTTAATTCCAAAGATCATCCTTACAGGATAAATGCCGTCGCAAGCGGAATAAAGATAGAGAAATTGAAACTCGATACCCCGGTAAAGGATAAGGATATTTCCGGCACCATCAATGTCGACGTAAAACTAACAGGCCTATTAAGCGATATTTCCAAATTAAACGGAGCAGGGAACATAGCGATCAAAGACGGCAAGATATGGAACCTTGACCTTTTTAAAGGGCTTGGTTCTATTGTTTTTACCCGGGATTTCTCCAGTATTATTTTTAATGAGGGGTCATGCTCTTTTATGGTCGCCCAAAAACATGTATTTACCGAAAACCTGCTGTTAAAAAGTAACATTACCAACCTTTCCGGTAAACTGAATATAGGTTTTGACGGCTCGCTAGAAGGCTCCCTGGATGTGCAGGTCTTAAGTGAAATGGTCCCAGTCTCCGGAGGTTTTCGCGACCTGACTACGGCGATAATGGGGCAGTCAGGCTGCTGCGGCACAATAAAAATAAGCGGGACCCTAAAAGAGCCAAAATATAAATTTAAGACCGCGGTGATAGATATCCTAAACGGCATAAAAAAGAGTATTTTCGGAGAATAGCCGGCAACCTTTTATATTGACAAAAAAATAAAACAGAGTTAGGATTAAAATAAAGAATGTTACCAAGATCGCCGCTTAAAAACAAGTTAAAAAGCCTTCGCTTACAAGCAATATATATAGTATTGCTTGTGTCGTTATTGCCGGCTATAGGCCTGCCTGAAGAGAAAAAACCCGCCGTTACCTCCAAGAATGCAAGAGAAGAGTCCATCGAAGCGACGCTTGCAGAAGCTACTCCGCAAAGATCTGCACCGGAATATGGATTTGTATCTGGAACTAAACTACAGGTCGCCTCCTGGACCGAAGAGAAAGAATACACCTTTAAGAGCGATTCCTACTTTCAGTACACGCCTGCCGAGAGTGCAGAAGTAACGTCCGGAAAAGTGGGGCTTATGAAGGCGGCTTCAGAATACGAGTATACATATAAGGTTGGCGGTAAGCTTCCGGTTAAGTTGTCTGTGGGTTCCGGATATATAGGAATATCCAACACGACACCCGTTGAGTTACCGGCGCATCTGGTGGCTGTAACCACGGATATAGAGACGACCTTCCCCTTTTTTAATGCAAATAATACGTATCTACGCCTGGGCGTCAGCCCTTCTTTCTACGGCGACGACTGGAGCTTGCCTACTTCCAGTTTCCGCATTCCTTTTCGTTCATATCTTATTTATATGCCAAACGAGAAATGGACCTATATCCTGGGTGTGGCGGTATACCCGGATTTTAAATACAATGTCCTGCCTATTGTCGGTTTCGTCTATAAGCCGAATAAACGTCTGGTGTTTAATATTGTCCCTACCCGGCCAAACATTACTTATGCCTTGACCGAAAAACTGGCTATTTTTGGGGAAACCGGGGCTGCGCTGGATAACGAATTCGAAGTGACAAAAGATAATCTCAAGAATGTTATACTGCGTTACAACGAGAAATACGTAGGGATGGGTCTACAGTATGATTTAAATAAATATATCCGCGCTTCGTTTTCTACAGGTTTTGCTTTTAACCGCAGGTTGACATATGACGATGAATTAGGCAAGGTTCAAGTAAAGGACGCAATTTATTCACAAATCAGGATTCAGATAGTAATTTAAAGCACAGATAGCTCGAAAAGGAGAAGATATGAAAAAGTATGCAGGATGGTTATTGAGCCTGGTATTGATTTTTATTATCATTTGCCTTTTCTGGCAACTGTGGGGCACAGCCGAGCAGTATAAAATAACCAACGAAGCTTTGACTAAAGAGAAGAAACTGGAAGCCCTGCTTATGAGCGACAATGAACAGCTCGCGGCTCAGTTACTGGCATGTGAAGGTAGGGGCGGCAGAGTGGTGTCTAAGCCGAAGAAAAAGAGTTCGGCGGCGGCGTCCCAAGAAACGGCAAATAAACCGCAGGAAGAAATCGTCGGTAACCGCGGCTATATTACAAAGGACGGCGTTTTAACCTCCCGCTAAGTGAGCGTTATCTTAGTTTATCTTTAAAGTGCCCACCAGTATAATTAAAACGCTTAACCTTATAAAAAGACAGGTTAAGCATTTTATACTTCCTTCTGTTACCAGGATCTCTTTCCAGAAAGACCCATACCGCGTTCTTATTTCCTGCATATTAAGCCTTCGCACCAAAGATAAAGTTACAGTTAGCGCAAGTAAGAAATTGTTTGGCCTTGCGGATAATCCTTACGATATGGTAAAATTATCAGCCAGGCGTATAGAAAAGGCAATCTATCCTGTAGGTTTCTACCGTAACAAGGCAAAGAGTATTTTAGGGGTAAGTAAAACGATAATTTCTGATTTCAGGGGTAAGGTTCCAAATACGATAGAAGAGCTGTTGGGGTTTAAGGGGGTAGGCAGGAAAACAGCGAACCTGGTTTTGGGGTTAGGTTACAATATACCCGCGATATGCGTGGATATCCATGTGCACAGGATCTCAAACCGCCTGGGTTGGATACGCACCTCGACCGCCGAAGAAACAGAAGAAGCGCTAAAGAAAATTATCCCCCGCAGCCGCTGGATAGAGTTAAACACTATAAAGGTTCGCTTCGGCCAGAATATATGCGTGCCGGTTTCTCCTTTTTGCAGCAGCTGTATGGTAAATAGGCTTTGTAAAAAAGCAGGGGTAAAACGTTTTCGTTAAAAGTCGGTAAAGATTACCGGAGAATAAAGATGAAGATAAAAGAAACTGAAATAAAGATTGTCCGCGGCGACATTACTGAATTGGAAGTAGATGCCATTGTAAATGCCGCGAATAATAAGTTGGTGATGGGAGGCGGAGTCGCGGGAGCTATAAAAAAGAAGGGCGGAAAGATTATTGAAGATGAGGCAGTTAAAAAAGGGCCTATTGAGATAGGTAGTGCAATCTTCACTTCTGCCGGCGCTCTTAAAGCAAAATACGTGATTCATGCCGCGACGATGGGGATGGATTTCGCAACCGATGAAATAAAAATCAGGAATTCCTGCCGCAATACCTTGCAGATTACCCAGCAGTTAAAGATTAAATCCATTGCTTTTCCCGCGCTTGGCTGCGGCGTGGGAGGGTTTCCTCTGCTTGCCTCGGCTAAGATAATGGCGCAGGAGGTATTCCGTTACATCAAAGAAACAGAATCCCCATCTCTTAAGGAGATAATCTTCTGTCTTTATGACAAAGAGGCATTCGAGGTATTTAACAAAGGAGTGGTGACTTACCTGGAGCATATCATACACAAACTTCAGCAGGGGCCTTTTACTACCGTAGATGCCATCATTGAGACCAACGGCGGGATCGTCGTCATAGAACGCAGCAACCCGCCTTTTGGTTTTGCGCTTCCCGGAGGCTTTGTAGATTACGGAGAAAGTTTAGAAGAGGCAGTTATCAGAGAAGCAAAGGAAGAGACGGGTTTGGACTTGCTGGAATTAAAGCAATTCCATACATATTCTGCGCCTGACCGCGACCCGCGTTTCCATACCATTGGCACGGTTTTCCTGGCCAGGGCAGAAGGAAAACCTCAGGCAGGCGATGACGCCAAAGCCTTAAGGATAGTGAAATTAAGCGAAATAGGGAAACTCGATTTCGCCTTTGACCACAAAAAGATTATTGAGGATTATCTAAAGTATAAAAACGGCAAGAGCCCTTTTAGCAGTTAGCCTTCCCGCAATTGCTTCTCCGCGTCTACGATATCGCGGTTTATCACCTTTATGGTTTCTCTTAATCTTTCCT
>JBEKHW010000035.1:0-14304 GCA_050012075.1 Candidatus Omnitrophota bacterium
CCGAAGTATTGAGGAGTAGAAGTTGTCAAATCCAGCTCAGTGAGTGCATCAGCGTATTTATCATGCTCCGCATAATACCTGAACTGTGCTGACCTGAGGGCATCCAACAGCATTCTTCCTTCTGATGACCTTGCTTTCTCAGCTACCCTTATAAACCTGGGCAGGGCAATCATTGCCAAGATACCGATTACGATAACAACTACGATTAATTCCAAAAGCGTGAAACCTTTTTTCATTAAAGGCCCCCCTATAATTAACTCAGAAAATATGAAACCTTTTCTCGCTAAGGGCATTTCGTTCCCCCTCCTGACCCAGATGCACAACCCGGGTCTCCAGTGCTATTATAACTAAAACTCCAAGATCTTGAATTACCTATGCGCGTAGCAGTACCGCTTGCTCCGGCAGTTTCATTGGTAACGTTATAACCCCAATTCTTAGTTGCGCTTTTAGGGATATCCAGCCTTAAATACGTATTAATGTCATCTATAAGATTGGAAGAGTAATAACCGCCTGCTTCCATCTTATAAATCTTCTGTGCTGCCTGAATAAGCTTAAGGTTTGCGGTTGCTTCTTTATCAAACGCTCTTTCTTTGGTGGTGGTGTAAATGGGGAACGCGATACTTATGAGAACCGCAATTACAACCACCACCACGACTAATTCGATAATCGTAAACGCTTCCTTCATTTAGACCAGGCTAATAACCAGCATCCACACAGCTAAAGGTAGCGCATCCGGCGCCATTAGCGCAAGTTATCGCGCCGTTACCGACAATACTTAGTGTGTAAAAATTACTCGCGCCTCCGCGTGTGATAGTGCCTATAACGCATGTCTCAACAGCAATATTGCCGCCTGTAGTCGGGGTGATAGCGCCAAAGTATTGAGGAGTAGAAGTTGTCAAATCCAGGTCACCGATTGCGCTTCCGTATTTATCATGCTCCGCATAATACCTGAACTGTGCTGCCCTGAGGGAATCCAGCAACGTTCTTCCTTCTGATGACCTTGCTTTCTCAGCTACCCTTATAAACCTGGGCAGGGCAATCATTGCCAAGATACCGATTACGATAACAACTACGATTAATTCCAAAAGCGTGAAACCTTTTTTCATGCCTCCTCCTTTTTTTGTTTATCTGACATGTTTCTTTCTTTCCCGGTACTTCCCTTTTCTATATGAAAAAATAACATTATAAGCAGCAATACCTAGTTCCGTTACTTCCTTCATTATATATAAGACCTCTATCTTGTCAATATTTTTTTACAGCTTAATTTATCTTTTGCCTACGCGCAACTTATGGATTTATCCATAGGTTATATGATAATCGGGCAAGGCTTTACATAACCGGCAATGTCGCAATCTGGAATATAGGCAGAAACAAACCAATGACAATCGTCCCGATTATAACGCCCAATACTACCATAGTAATAGGTTCAAACAGGGAAACAAAGCGCTGCATAAACGTTTCTATATATTCCCTGTAGAAAACATTTATCTTTTTTAACATATCCGCGAGTTCGCCTATTTCTTCTCCTATGAGAACCATTTGCACCACCATCGGTTCAAAAAAACCGCTGTCTTCCATCGGCTGGCTCAAAGACTTACCCTCCCTGACTGCCTCCTTTATCCTGCGCACAATGTCACTTACAACCAAATTACCTATACTGTGCTCGACGATCTCAAGAGAATAAAGGATCGGAACCCCGCTTTCGATAAGCGTTGATATTTCCGAAGTGAACCTTTCTACGATGACGGCACGGACAAAATCTCCAAACACCGGCAATCTAAAAAGCATTTTCTCATATTGCAATCTTCCGGAGCGGGTCCTCATATATCTTCTTAACAGATATATGAATAGGCCTATTACAAAAATCAGTATGAGGAATTTATGCTGTAAAAAATTAGAAAAGTTAAAAAGCATCCTTGTCAAAAAAGGCAACTGTACCTTAAAATCTTTGAATATAACCGAGAAGGTAGGCACGATCTTGAAGGTTAATACCCCCAGGGCGGCAAAACCTGCGGTTATAAGGATACCGGGATAAATAAGGGTGGTGATGATTTTACGCTTAAATTCCGCAGCCCTTTCCAGATATTCGGCTAACCTCCCTAATATTACCGCCAGGCTTCCTGAGGCCTCGCCGCTTTCCGCAAGGTTCGTCCATAGTTCTGCAAATACCCGCGGATGTTTGGCCATCGCCTCATGAAAACTCAAGCCCCCTTCCATATCCTTCTGCAGCTTCCTTATTACGTCATTAAGCTTGTTGCTGGACACCTGTTGAGCGATAATATCCAAGCTCTTTAAGATGGTGACTCCTGCGCCTAATAGCGTAGCTAACTGCCTGCAGAAAATAACTAAATCGTTGTTTTTAACACGGTTATGCTTTTTTGTCCTGAATTTTGCCTTTTTTATTACATCGTCTTTAAGCCCGGTTATTTCCTTTGTTTCAGGAAAGACATTTATAACAATAAGCTCTTTAGCCTGTAATTGGGCAAGTGCTTCTTCCTGGGTAGGGGCTTCTTCTACTCCCGTTTCTTTATTTCCCAGTTTATTTCTTGCGATATAAAAGAATCTTGGCATTATTCCTCGCTTAATGTAACTGAGAAGGCCTCTTCAAGAGAAAGTATTCCCTCCTCTACTTTTTTCATCGCCGATTCGTAAAGAGTCTGCATACCGTAACTCCTTGCCACCTCTTTTAATTTCCGGTAAGACGCCCTGTGGTTAACTAATTCCCGTATTTCCTCATTAATAACCAATGTCTCTGCCAGGCAGGTTCTTCCCTTGTAACCGATATTGTTGCATTTCGGGCAGCCATGCGGCTTGTATACCAATTCTGATTTCAGTTTAAAGTTACTTTGTTCTTCCGGGGTTAATTCATATGCTTCCTTACAGTCTGGGCAGAGAACTCTTGCCAGCCTCTGCGCTACTACCATTAAAAGAGAGGGTGCAAGCATATACGGTTCAATGCCTATGTCAATAAGCCTTGTTGTCGCCGATGCCGCATCATTGGTATGCAGGGTGCTTAGAACAAGGTGGCCTGTGAGTGCCGAGCGTATGCATATCTGGGCGGTTTCCAAATCCCTCACTTCACCAACGAGCATGATATCAGGGTCCTGCCTAAGAAAACTACGCAGGGCCGTGGCAAAAGTAAGCCCTATATCGGGCTTAACCTGCACCTGATTAACGCCATCAAGCTTGACTTCCACGGGATCCTCAATGGTAATAATGTTTTTTGTAGGCGACCTCAACTCCGCTAACATCGCATATAACGTCGTGGTTTTACCGCTTCCCGTCGGCCCGGTCAACAACACCAGGCCATAAGGCGAAGCCATAGAGTGACGCATAAGTTCCAATTGTTTTGTGTCAAAACCAAGCTGGCCAAGATCAAGTATAACCCGCCCCTTATCCAGCAGCCTTAAAACTATCTTCTCTCCATAAATGGTAGGAATGGTAGAAACGCGGATATCTACCGCCCTATCCTCTACCCTTACAATGAATGCGCCATCCTGAGGAAGGCGTTTTTCTGCGATATCGAGTTCAGCAAGGATTTTAATGCGCGAAACTATCGCCAGCTGCAGGTGCTTTGCCGGAGGAGGTATCTCATACAATTTCCCGTCTATACGGTAGCGCAGATTCAGCTTGCCCCTGAATGGCTCAATATGGATATCCGAAGCGCGCTCATCAATGGCCTGGCGGACAATAAGGTCAACGAGCTTTACTACCGGCGCCTCTTCAGCCCGTGCAATAAGCTTATCCAAGCTCAGCTCCTGCTCCACTTCAGATATCGTTTCTGTTTCCTCGCCTATACGCGGCGTAGTGCCATATGAACCTGCCACCGCGTCCTTAAGCATTGTTGATTTTCCGCCATAGAATTCTTCTATCGCTTTCATAATATCTGCCCTGGTAGCAATAACAGGGTTGATATCACAACTCGTCAACCTTCTTAAATTATCTAGAAGTATTATATCGAGAGGGTCATACATAGCAATAGTCAATGACTTCAGGGTCCTGGAGAGTGGAAGGATCAGGTTCTTTATGGCGTACTCCTGTGGTATGAGCGCTTCCAACCCCTGGTCAACTGCCGGCTTCAACATCCCTGTACCAAGAGTAAAGTAAGGAATGTTCAATTGCTTGCCGATAGCAGCAACCATCTGCTCTTCTTTAATAAAATTCAGCTTAACCAGCATCTCACCCAGCCTACCGCCCTCACGCCGCTGCAAAACAAGGGCCTTTTCCAGCTGGACGGCATTGATTAACCCATCCTTAATCAATAATTCGCCTAATTTTAAATATTTTTCTTTAACCATCAGGGATCAAATTTTTCGTATTTATCCAAAGCGCCACTCACTTCCCTGGCACGATTTGCCATGGCATTGACTTCCTGCTCTCTTTCGGGTATACGGTACTTCCTCATCTCAGCAAACTTGAATGTTTCATCCTTAAGAATGCGAGGTGTAATAAACACCAATAACTCTCTCTCTGCATTGGGGGTCACGGAGTTACCGCTGAATAGCCGGCCTATGAAAGGAAGGTCGCCGAAAAAGGGAAGCTTGCTAGTGGTCTTGGAGTAAGCCTTGCGGATTAATCCTCCCATCATAATCGTCTCCCCGTCTTTTACCCTTATTATAGATTTTGTAGAGCGCTCCTCAGGGTCCTTAATTGGATCAGCTGTGGTACTTAGTGAGCTTGTAGAGGTGTCTTTTACTGTAGGCATAATAAACATGGTAATATCCGCTGTTTCCGGGTTTATCTGCGGGGTTACCCGCAAGGTAATACCGGTCTGCTCTCTTACCGCAGAATTTGATGTAGTAGTGGTTCCTGAGGTAATTTTGGTCGTATCAATAGAAATAGCCTCATTTGTGGTTATCTTAAACTCTGCTGTCTGATTATTTAAAGTAAGTATGCGCGGCCGGGCAAGGGTCTTTGAATCTGTCTGATGCCTGATAAAATTAAAGATTACCTCATATCCCCCTACGGTAGTATTGTCATTACTAAAATCGATTGTTCCGGATGTAAGCCCTCTATCGATTGTCTTTTTAGCTATACCGCCTAACATCGGAAAGGGCCAGGTGGTACCTAGTGTTGAACCCTTTATGAGCATATCAAAAGGACTGTCTCCAAAATTAAAACCAATCTTGTCCAGTAAGCCCTTGCTGACATCCAGCACCTCCACCTCAATAAGCACTTGTGGCTGGGGAACATCTAAAGCGGAAATTGCTTCTGCGATTACCGGAATACGCGTTGCTACATCCCGGACAATAAGGCTATTGGTCCTTCCATCCTCAAGCACAGAGCCGGCATTAGAAAGAAGTTTCCTTATTACAGCGGTAATACTGCTGTTCTCTGCGCTGCCGGCACCGAGGTTACTGCCTAGTTCTTTATTTAACTGTGAGACGCTTACGCTGGCATATTTTAAGAAGAAAATCTTTGTCACTAACTCTACTTCGGGCTTACCCATATCCTGGACAATAAAAATGTTTGCGCTCCGGTCATATACATAATAAAGGTTACTAGTCTGGAAAATTTTATCCATTGCGTCTTTTAACGGTACCTTATCCAGGTAAAGCGTCACCCTTCTGTCCTGGACCGCCTCTGAAGCAAGGAAATTCAGGCCCGATTGTACGGATAATATTTTAAGGATGTCCTTGAGGCTGGCATCCTTAAAATCCATCGAAATCTCAATGCTATCATCAAAAAAGGTTCCTTTCCCGGGAGAAGGCGAATAACCTATATCGGCATTCACGGGTAAAGAGGCATAGAAAGAAAACGCGGATAATACTAATATAAAAACAGCCTTTTTTATCATGCTTTTCATTCTTTATCCTCCTAATTTATTGGTAGAAATAACAAGCCCTGCTGAAGGAGAAGGCACAGTGAATTGTCGCCCGGATGAAGAAAGGATCACTCCTTCTTTATCAATATAGACCACGCGTGCCCCATTTATCTCATCGTCTATTTTTACTACCTTGCCATTAATAATCGCCTGCGGAATAGTCCCGCCCCACATAATACCATCTACCGTCAGGGAAGGCAGTGCTGTCTCTACCTGCGCGACAACCGGGGCTTCCGGTTTGACTTCTTTCTTTATTGCCGGTTTCTGAAATGGATCCTTTAGCGTACCGGCACCATATTCTACAGATGGCTTAAGGTTCTTTTCTATCGGCTGTCCTTCCTGGGGTTTTGGTTTATTTCCTGACTCCAATTGACGGGTCTCTTCCATTATTTTTTCCGTCATGTCCGCGTAGGAAGAAAAAGGTAATAACTGAAGAATAAATACGAAGATAAAAATAACCATAAATTCAATAAGCATCTTTCTTCCCATTATTTTTTAAATGCTATGTTAGTTATTATCAGAGTAAGCATGGCGCCTTCCTTGCCCCCTTCAAACGACACGCTTATAGATTCCACCTGAAACAACTCTGCGCTATTTTCCAGTCCAGAGATAAATTTTCCCAGCACATTATAATTAGGGCAGGATATAGTCAAATAAATCGGCGTTTTCAAATAATCCCCTGTTACTTGCGTGTCCCCTGGTTTTATCGAAAATATTTTTACGCCCGTCTCTTGGGCAATCCCGGAAAGCGTATTCATAAGCGCTTCCGGCGTATTGCTGGGCAAAACTTTACCATAAGCCGACAGATCCACAATCAATTTGTCTATCTCTCCCAATAAGACATTTTTCTTTTTTTCGATTGCCATATTGCCTTTGTATGTATTTACTACCTTAACCTGCTTGGCGTGAATCTTAAACGCAATAAACAATGCCAGGATAATAACAGCGATATTCACGATCTTATTCTTGTGTTCCAGAAACAGCTCCAATGCGTCTACTTTCTTTAATTGCGCAAATGCGCCCTTATTTAATTCCATTTCTGCACTTTCCTCATTTCTTACGGCAGGTAAGGAAAAAATGCGTTATCATCCCATCTTCCAACCCTTGCCGCTCCATATTGTTAATGCTTACATCGTTGAAGTATCTACGAAAATCGGGATCGGCCTTTAAGTTTTCTGCCAGCTTGTTGACCGATTCAAATTCCTTAGTTGCGTCACCCAGGTACACCATCCCGTCCAGAGAGAGTTCCGCCTGAAATTCCGAGATCTTTTTAAAGGAAAAACTTTTTAACCAGGCGCCGGAAGGTAAAACACGGGGAAGTACATTGATAATAGTGGTTAAAGATACCCGTTGCTTCACTGTCTTGTCCGCGTCCTCTATCCTCTTCTTATACTGGTCAACAAGTTTCTCTAATTCCTCATTACTGGTATTAGGGTCTACGCTTTTAACTGATGGCCTTTTCGCTATCGCCTTATTTAAATCTTTTAAGAAAACATCTTTTTGCCTGATCCCGTAAAATAAAGTAGCGACGCATATAACTATCCCTATTATAACTACCCTGTAATCCAGGCGTAAATCTTCTAAAAATGCAAGAGCCCTCTGCTCCACAGGCTCCTTATTAATAACCTGCCTTTCCATCTCCACTAACAAATCCACCGTAAAGAAATTCTTAGTGCTACGGTATAAAGAGGCGTAATAGGCCTTAAAATAAGTCAAAGAATAAGGCACGCTTTCTTTTATTTGCTTCTCTACGTCCAGGTAATGAGTCGATAAACCGATTTCGCCCATAAACGCCTCTAATGTCTGCCGGTGTTCTTTACTGGAAATCAAAAACACTCTTTTGATATTCTTCTCGGAAAACCTTCTTAAAAAATAATCCAGGGATACGTGAATTTCCTTTCTTAGTTTATCCAGGGCATTTGTATGCGATGCCCCTTCAAACATTTCCTCTCTGGTAGAAGTAAGGGCGATATCCCTGGTGAACAAAGGAAATCCATTTTCCAGGACCGTGAAATTAACTTCATCTTCTCCGGTAACATCGGTCATAAGCATGCCTACAACATCGTGGCTGCCTATATTTGCAAGGGAAAGAGCCCGCAATACGCTAAACGGAGAATATTCTATATTCTTGATTTTTACTCCTAACTGGGCGAGCATAGATGCGTATCTTTCCAGTGTCTCTCGCTTTATGCCCATAAAAAGTACAAGATTTATCTTGTTTCCCCTATCGAATTTGACCTGAAAGCCAGAAATCAGGTCTTCGGTTTTAAAAGGTATATATTTCTTAACTTCAAATTTAATAGCATTCTGCAGTTCTGTGTGCGGCAGAACCGGCAGTTCAAAAATCCTTACAATAAGATCCCTGCCGGAAAGGGCAAGCGCTGCCTCTTTGGCTTCAACCTTGTATTTTTGAAAATCACTCTTAAAAAGAGATACTAAACCCGCACCTTTTACTTCAACCGGAACCCTCTCCTCTAATTCGCCTGAAGAAACAGTTGACTGCAGTATGTGGATATGGTTAACGGGTTTCTTGCCTTTTATTTCCACCGCAGTTATTGTTTTAGGCCCAAAATATATACCCAGGGTATTAGAAGAACTGCTCATTGCGTCTCTCCTAAACTATCTTCTTTAGATAGGCGCCTTCTACTTTGCAACCACAAATCCACATCTCTGCGGTCGAACCTCCATACCCCTCCGACTTTTATACCAGAGATTTTTTCTTGATGAAGCCAATTATAAATAGTCTGCTTCTTTAATTTAAGGTAGTTTGCTAAATCATCAATATCCATCAATCTTGTCATACTACACCTCGTTATTTTATAGTGGTGTTCATTAAAACATAAAAGACTTAATTTGTCAAGTGTTTTCTTACTTAAACTTACTCGGATTTACTTAGAAAGAAGGTATAATGGAAGAGGATTTACGTTTAACAGTGTATTCTCCGACGGGAAATCTTCACTAAAAATAAGGCAATCAAGACAAATAACCTTATAATAGACTTACTTAGATTATAATAGATTCTTAGGAGAGTTTATTGCGTTAGGCGGTATTTGAACTTGTACCTGTGTTACTTTCAGGATTATAGCCGGAAGGCACGGGCATTAAGGAAGAGAGGCATTATAATTTACAGTAACTTTTATGGTAGCATTTGTAGTAATACCAGTTACATTCACACGCACTGTTTTATTGGCTATGGCTGGCGGAAAGCTTTGGTCAGTTAAATCATAGGAACAAAGGGTATTAGTATTACAGGGGGTGCTCCTGGTTCTTATCATCTCCATAGCATGATTAACTCCTGCTAAAGCAGCATAATAGGCCTGAATTCTTGTTATGTTATGATTGGTAAGGCGGTAGTGGCTGGAGAAGATGCGCAGAATTACGGTTGCCAGGAGCGTTACTACGATGATCGTTCCAAGTACTATAATCAAAAGGACCCCTTTAGTGCCCCTTCTTAACTTAAGCATTCTTTCGCAGGCTGATTTTATATTCGTTAGGCGTTGTCTGCTGCAGCAATACGTGCCCTTCCCTGGCCAGCCACCCTAAACTCATAAGAACATTATCCCGGGACCGTTCTATACCCTTTACCAGTGCCGCTAAATTGACTTCTCCGTGCTGGTCAAGATAATGCCAAATCTCTCCCGCTACTATCCCTATCTCGGTAATCATCGTAACCTCCTTAAAATTAAAGCTGCCTTGATTTTGGCATACCCCTGGTGCATATGCCAAAATCACACCGAGCTATGCTCGGTGCATACCTATTACTTATTTACTCCGAAAGCTATACACTCACTTATTTTATCAGAACACCCGCAGAAATCAAATAAAAAATATCAATTATTTCTTATTGTAGCTTCCGCACCTAGGACAAACAGAAAACTTGTCTTCTCTAGTATTTACATATGTGTATGTGCATACTGCACAAAACCAGATAAACCTGGGGTCCAAAGTTAAAACCAGTCCCTTTTCCTTTTTGCCTATAAGCCAGAGAAGCAAAATCACTATTAAGAAAACCGACAGGAACAGGGCGATCGCTAAAGAAAAATCTATGCTAATCATTTGTGGTAGAAAGGTCTATTTTAACAGTCTGCCAATTTCCTGCGGACAAATTCCGCCTCTGCATAAGAAGGTACCTTGCTATATAGCGCTGAATGAGCAAATCTGCCTCTAAATTTCCTGATGAAATCTTTCTGTGGATCATCATGGCGCGTCCATCTTTAGCAAGCGGTATTTTATACTCCAGTTCCACGTGCGCTATCTGCCGGTCTCTGAAATAAAGCGTGAAATCATATGGAAGTACGGGATGGAATAACACCGGAGATTCTTTTCTCTCAAAAGAAAATGAAGATGCGTAATCCCCGGTAAAAAACTCTTTTTTAGGATAATAGCAGGCTGCGAAGGCGGGCTTTAAGGCAAAAGAATAGCTTGGCCTATTCTGATAGTCTTGTTTTCTTATTAACCCTTCTATACGGTTAGGTAATGGTGAAATGGCGGCATCTTGCGCGATAGTTGTTGAAACCTTTGGATACGAAGGAAGCTGGCCCCAGAAATAAGCCCGGGAGATACCTGCGTTGGGAAACATATTGCTAAAAGTCAAACGGAAAGCAGGAAACAGCATTGCGTGCCCCAAAAAAGAGAATAAAAGAATCTTCCTGAAATTTAATTCTTTCATTTCTGATTAACGGTAGCGATATTTATCTGCGTTATCCCATGGGATCTTGCCATATCCCATAACCCTGTAAGTGCCCCCAGTGATACATTCGTATCAGCCTTAATTACCAACGACGGCTTTCTATTTGCTAGCCCCGAAAAAAATCTTTGCAGTCCCTCTTTATCCGCAATATGGCCGTTAATATAAGCCGCGCCTGCCGCATCTATCGATATTTCTATATTATTCCCCTTTTCCATCGCCTCGCTGGTAAAAGATTTAGGCAGATTCATTTTTAAAGCCGGCTGCGTCAAAAAATCCGGGGTGAGCATAAAAAATATAAGCAGCAGCAACATAATGTTTATAAAAGGCACTATGTCGATGGGCTTTAATCCCCGTTCCACCACCATGCGGCCTTTAAAATGCATCAGTATTTATCCCGTTATTCTGTAAGAAAATTTACTAACTCGGTAGAAGTTTTCTGCATCTCTAATATGAAGTTACTTGTGCGGTTTACCAGGTAGTTATATGCCAGGAAAACTGGTATAGCTACCACTAATCCTGCAGCTGTAGTCAAAAGCGCTTCCCATATACCGCTGGATAGGCTCGCCGCAGAAACAGGATGCAGGGTAAGCGAATTGAGCTCTATTACCTGAAAACAACGTATCATCCCGGTAACAGTGCCCAATAGCCCCAAAAGCACAGAGATATGGGCGATAGCATCGAGTATATTAAGGTTTTTCTCTATGCGCGGTATTTCATATAAAGACGCGTCTTCGATGGCTTCAATAATCTGCTGCCGCGGCCTGTCATATTTCAGGATCCCAGCCTTGAGGATATTGGCAATGGGCCCCGAGGTGGTCTCACAAATCTGAAGCGCTTCTTTTATCTCGTGACGTTTCATTTTTTCCAATATGGCGGATAGAAATGCCTGGGTGCCTATGTTTACCTTATGCAGATACAGCAATTTTTCCGCAATTATCGTAACGGCAATAACCGAACACAGGAGTATCGGCCACATCAACGGCCCTCCTGCCAAAAATAGCTGCCATGAACTCATGCTATATACCCCCATTATGCCTCCTCATTTAGTTCATGGTTCATAGTCAATAGTTCATAGTAAATACTTTACCATGAACCATGCACAATGAACTATGAACTATCTATCTGATATTATTATTAATCCATTCGATGCGTTCCCTGGCGTATTTTGCTTCCTCCGCATCCTTGCCGCTGACTTTCTTATAAACGAGGAGCGCTTCTTTATAATTACCTTTTCCTTCATAAATTGCGGCAACCCTTAAAAGAGCCTTTAGGCTAAGGGCATTGTCTTCCGGAAAAAGATAGGTGGTTTTGAAATACTCTTCGATTGCCTCATCGGCCTTTCCCTGCGCCTCTAATACTTCAGCTATCTTTAATTGTATCCCTGGCATCTGTTTTAAAGGTACTAAATCCAGGCTCTTGCGGTAAAACTCCAGCGCCTGTAATAAATCTCCTGTTTTATAAAATACGTCTCCCATCTGCGAGTAAACGATGCCGGCAAGGTTTGGATAATCTTTCGCTATCCCTTTATATGTTTCTATAGCTATCGCTATCTTATCCTCCTTAACATATATTTCGGCTTGAGCAATGGCTGCCTGGCCTGCAAGTTCAGTCCTGCCAAGCTCTGTAACTTTCTTAAAGTTTTCTACTGCCTCTTCATATTTAGATTCTTCCTCCAGGATCGAACCAAGGGCATAGTAGGCGTCTGCGACTAAATTACTTTTCGAGAAATCATGTATGAGGGATGAAAAATACCTGCGCGCAAGGTCATATTGGCCGTGCCGGTAATAATAATCCCCCAGCCACCACATGATTTCTGCCGTCAGGCGCGACTCTGGATATTTAGACCGTAGCGCCGTGAACCTGGCAATCGCCTCTTTTTCGTTGCCCATACGGTTATAACAATCGGCTATTTCATATTCTGCCTTCTGTACTAATTCCGTATCGTGAGCATATGTTTTTGCGATGTCCTTAAAAACCTCTATGGCCTCCGTAAACTTTCCTAAATTATAAAGGCTTGTCCCCAATAAATATATTGCCTGCGACCGTAAATTACTGTCTTTGAGCTCATCCTTGAATTTTCCAAATACGCCGATGCTTGAATTGTAATCCTGCTTTTGAAAATAAGCGGATCCTAGGGCGTAATAAGCATCGCTGGCAAGTTTTGATTGCGGATAATTTTTTATCAGTGTTAAAAAGCTTAAAACCGCTGCGTCGTAATTTGAGCTTTTTAATAACGTAAGCCCAAGCTCATACTGAACATAGTCGCTGTAGAAACTATCCGGATATTCCTTTAATATTTTATCGTATGCCTCCTGGGCCTTAAGAAAATCTCCCGAATCAAGGTAAGCGTCTCCTATCTGGCAGAGCGCGCTTATCTTCACAATCTTATCTTCGCTGGTTGCGGCGATCTTCTGAAATTCCCTTATAGCGTCTTTAAACTGGCCCTGTTTAAGGTAGCTCCAGGCAAGGTTATAATGCAATTTGTCAAGCATCTCGTTAGGCAGGGATCCAGTGTCTATTTTTTCAATGGCATCGAGACATACTTTTACAGCCTCCGCATAATCCCCCAAATTATAGAGCGCATCCGACTTGCCTATGTATGCCTGCAAAAGAATCGACTGATCCTGGGTGCTTTTTATCAGTTCATCGTAGGTTTTTTTTGCTTCATCATACTGGCCGGTTTCTGTAACAGCCAAGGCCTTGCCAAGCAATAATATGTCCAGGCTCCTCTTTTCCAGGTTCTCAGGATTTATCTTTCCGAAGGAATCCTGTGCTTCTTTATCTTTTTTTAACTTAAGATACGACCACCCTTGCCCTATCATAGCCAAACCCTGAATCTTGGCATCATTATTATCCGCTATGACCCTGGAATAACCACCCAGCGCCTCTTCGAAATTATTCAGGTAATAATCTGCTTCTGCAAGATAAAATGAGATATAAGATGAGCGCAGGGTATCCTTGGCATACGCCTTAAGGTAATCTTTGGCCTCCTCCTTCAATCTCACATAATCTTTAAGGTTGTAAAGGCATTCAGTAATTTTTATCGGCACATCCCTTGCCTGCGGCTCTCTGGGGTATTTCTCCTCAACTATCCTGAAGTATTTTAACGCCTCCCGGTATTGCTGTTCCTGAAACAGTGACCATCCCAGGGAATAATAAGCTGCAGCTATATAAGGGGATTTGGGAAATTCATCGGTAATCTTTTTATAGTAGGCGGCGGATTTGTCAAAACTATTCCCTTTAAAGTAAACTTCGGCAATCCAATAAAACAGGGAATCTTTAATATCTACGGCGGGCTGTTTCTGGAGAATATCTTCAAATTTATTAAGCGCATCGAGGAACCTTGACTGCTGAAAATAGCAGCGCCCGATAAGTAAATCCACCTCTGCGCTCTTATGGGAATCGGGATGATTCTTTAAGAAACGTTCCAGGAGCCCAAGGCTTACTTCGTAGAAACCATCTTCAAATGCCTTCTTGGCCACAAAAAGCTCCTCTTCTTCTTTGGATGGGCCTTGCGAATAAGCAGGTTTTAAAGAAGGCGGCACAGATAAAACTACAAGTAAGGAAATTAGCGTGATGACTATCGGCAGGCGTATTCTCTTAGTATTCATAGGCAATTAATATACCACCTCTTCATTTGCTCTTCAAGGCCTTTCTGGGAATCTCAAGAAAATTTACCTTCACAACTTTTCCCTCAAGAATCTAGCGGTATAAGATTTCTTATTATGGGCTATCTCTTCCGGGCTCCCGCAGCCCACTACTTCTCCCCCCTTATCCCCGCCTTCAGGCC
>JBEKHW010000036.1:0-11203 GCA_050012075.1 Candidatus Omnitrophota bacterium
ATCTCTGGAAGCCGGCATTAGAGATAGTTATCCTCTGGTTTGTTATGTATCAGATTATGCTTTTCTTTGATACCACCCACGCAAAACAGCTTTTACGAGGCATCCTGGTTCTTTTCCTGGCTTTTATTGTTTTTGAGAAATTTGATTTCAGCGTCTTGAATTGGTTGATGACAAAGCTATTTGGAATTTCAGTTATCGCAATTTTAATCATCTTCCATCCTGAAATCAGGCAAGGATTGGCGCGTTTGGGACAGAGGCATTTCTTCAGCAATGCCCTCAAAGAAGAGGAACTGGATCGTATCTTGAAGGAAATAGCCGGGGCAACAGAGTCGCTGGTGAAAGAAAAACACGGCGCCCTTATTGCCATAGAGCATAGTGATTCCTTGAATCCCTATGTCGGAACAGGGGTAAAGATTGAAGCCGAGATTTCTTCGGATTTGATTCAGGCGATTTTTACGCCGAATAATCCTTTACATGACGGCGGATTGATTATTCAACAGGGCAGGATCAGTTATGCCGGCTGCCTTTTTCCTCTCGCGCAGAGTAATGAACTTGAGCGTATATTCGGGATGCGCCATCGGGCGGCAATCGGTTTAAGCGAAGAGGCCGACGCTATAATAGTAGTTGTTTCCGAAGAAAGGCAGGATGTTTCGCTGGTTTACGGAGGGCGGCTTTATAAGGACCTTGGCCGCGAAGAACTGCTTTCGCGGATAAAAGAAGTTATGGTGGGTAAAAATGCCTAACAAAAAAAGTAATCCGGTTTCAGGTATTAAGAACTTTTTTCTACATCATCCCCTGCTTAAGATTATTTCTCTGGCTCTGGCGATACTGATCTGGTTTCTGGTAAAAGAGCAGATAACCAGGTTCAATCTTTAATATGCCAAGGCTCGGCGTCAATATAGACCATGTGGCGACATTAAGGGAAGTCCGCCACGGCATTGAGCCCGAACCGCTGTTTGCCGCGCTTATCTCTGAGGCTTCCGGAGCTGACTCGATAGTCGTGCACTTGAGAGAAGACCGCAGGCACATAAAAGAGCGGGATGTGTATATTTTAAGGAAAGCAGTAAGGACCATGCTTAATTTAGAAATGTCCTGCGCGCCTCGGATTGTGGATATTGCCTGTAAAATAAAACCTGACCGGGCGACGCTGGTGCCGGAAAAAAGGCAGGAGCTGACTACTGAAGGCGGATTGGATACGGCGGGAAACCTGCTCAAAGTAAAAAAAACAGTCAGAAAGTTGAGTAGTAGAGGTATAGCGGTAAGTTTATTTATTGATCCTGAGAAAAAGCAGATCGATGCCGCAGCAAAAACTGGCTCAAAGATGATTGAGTTGCACACAGGCCGTTATGCGGATGCCCGCATCCAGAAAGAAGAAGATAAATATTTTACCCAGATTGTAAAGGCAGCTTCTTACGCAAAGAAAAAAGGATTAAAGGTATTTGGCGGGCACGGCCTGAATTATTATAATGTTTCAAGAATTGCCGGGATAAAAGAGATTGAAGAGTTGAATATAGGTTACTCCATTATCTGCCGCGCGGTGCTCGTGGGGTTATCCAAGGCAGTAAGCGAAATGAAGGGGCTGATCCAATGATACTTGGCACCGGAGTTGACATTACGGAAGTAAGGAGAATGCGCCAGGCAGTAGAAAAATGGGGGGATGCTTTTTTAAGGCGGGTGTTTACCAGGGTAGAACTGCAGAACGCAAAGAAAAGAGGCAGCCTTTATCAACATCTCGCAGGCAGGTTTGCGGCGAAAGAAGCGATATTCAAGGCGCTTGGCGATTCGGAGTTGACCTGGCAGGACGTAGAAATATTAAATGATAAGGAAGGCAGGCCCGTATGCAGGATATTGAACGGCCGCACAAAAAAAATAGATGTGTATGTTTCCATTTCGCATGTGAAGACCTATGCGGTTGCCAACGCGGTTATTACAAAGAAAACCAGATGCGCATAAAGGCGACTTTGGCCATCTTTTTATCGTAGCCGGTTCTTTGAAATTTTCCGGGGCAGCGCTTCTCTGTGCTGAAGCTGCCTTACGTAGCGGAGCCGGGCTTGTAACGCTTGCAGTCCCAGAGGGGATAGCCTTGTCTTTGATAAAAGTAAAGGCGCCAGAGGTAATGCTTTTACCTCTTATGCAGACAAAGCAGGGGTTCTTTAGTGAGAAAGCGTATAATCAGGCCAGAGATTTTCTAAAGAATGCGGATATCCTTGTGGTCGGACCGGGAGTTGGAAGGGAGAAAACAACGCAGGTCTTTACGAGAAAGCTGATCGCCGGTGCAACCGTGCCTACTGTAATTGACGCCGACGGCCTGAATGCGCTTTCCGGTCATTTAAATATTTTACGCAAGACGCACAACGCAAGACGCACAACGCTATTAACTCCGCATCCCGGTGAAATGGCGCGTCTTACAGGCGTAGGCATAAATCTGATTCAGGATAATCGCGAGAAAGCTGCTGTCAGCTTTGCGAAAGAAAATCGCGTTACCTTGGTTTTAAAAGGGCATAATACGGTAGTTGCGGATTACAAAGGGAATTTATACGTAAACAAGACCGGTAATCCCGGGATGGCGACAGCAGGAAGCGGGGATGTTTTAAGCGGTATACTTGGCGCTTTTCTGGGCCAGGGCCTGGAGGCATTTAGCGCGGCAAAATACGCGGTTTATCTCCACGGCTTGGCGGGCGATTTAGCCGCTAAAGAAAAAACGCAAATTTCCTTGATTGCGTCCGACATTATTGCTAAAATTCCCGAAGCGATCAAACATAGTTCATAGTTCTTTGTTCATAGTTCATGGTAGAAGCAAGTGGCAAGGTTTTTAACAACTATCCGCGAAGCGGATAATAGATGAGCTTAGTAAGAGTTGTTGTTAAAAACCTAAGGGGGTGTGGGGGAAAAGAGATGTCCCCCACGTTTGGGGGAGAACAGCGTAGATTCTTTAAATTAGCTAATAGCGTTAGGAGGGGGCTTGCCCCCTCCTAAGGAGTGAGCGTCCATAGATAACGAGATTAGTAATAGATATAGCAACAAGCAACATCTGTTTACTTGACAGTATAGAAAAAGCTTTAGCGAACGACGCCGGTGTAGCTCAGTTGGTAGAGCAGCTGTTTTGTAAACAGCGGGTCGGGGGTTCGATTCCCTTCACCGGCTTGTAAACACCCGACCCGAAAGGGGTGCGGGGAAAAAGTTTCCCCGCGTTTGGGGGAGAACAGCAACACTTGATATAATAAGTCTTGGAGCGTTAGGAGGGGGCTTGCCCCCTCCTAAAGAGCGAGCAGTAAGCGAGCGATGGGTCGGGGGTTCGATTCCCTTCACCGGCTTGGATTAGTTCATTGTTGATAGTTCATAGTTCATGGTACGCCTTGTCAACTATGAACCAAGAACAATAAACCATGAACAAAATAGGGCAGGTACCCAAGTGGCCAAAGGGGGCAGACTGTAAATCTGCTGCACTTGTGCTTCAGAGGTCCGAATCCTCTCCTGCCCATTAAAATTAAAACAGCCTCTGGCGTATTGTTTTAATTTTACGCCGAGCTCGGCGAGGCGGAACAATAGCTGCCAACCTATGGTGCAACGGGTAAATTTTACGCCGAGTTATACGAGGCGAAAATGCGCGGGCATAGCACAGCGGCAGTGCAGTAGCCTTCTCCCGCCAAGCTATGTAATAAAGGGCGGGATCCCGCTGGCGAAAATAAGTTGATACAGCGGGACAAGCTATACGAGTAATTTGAAATTGCGGGAGTAGTTCAGTGGTAGAACACTTGCCTTCCAAGCAAGTCGTCGCGGGTTCGAACCCCGTCTCCCGCTCCAAGAAAATCTATGGAAAAAGAATTTTTAGAGCCGGTTTTTATAGACGCTTTTGACCTTGATGACGCATGGTTCCAGTGCCTTTCGCAGATTCTGGAACACGGCCATGTTTATACAATCACTAGGGGCAGTTATGAAGGCCAGAAGCGGCTGGAATTTGATTTTGTGGCGGTGAGGATAAAGAAACCGGCCCATCAGATAATACCGATTATCCCCGAAGGGATGAGTATACCGGCGCCGACAGACATGGATTATATACAGGGATATTTAAGTTATCTTATGACCGGCGCCAAGACCGAAACCGAAGATTACACTTATGGGGAGAGGTTAGTTGACCCGAAAATAAGAGTGAAAGAAAATGTCAACGGCAAAGAAATGGTAAAAGAAATGCCTTTAAATGTAAACCAGGTTGAGGAAGTGATAAAACTTTACAAAGAAAAAGGCCCGGGGACCAATCAGGCGACTATGGAGATCGGCATGCCCGGAGATATAAAACTTACTGACCCGCCGTGCCTGCGCATAATCGATACCCGCATACGTTACGGAAAATTGCATTTTATTCTTTATTTCCGTTCCTGGGATTTATGGGGCGGGTTTCCTTCAAACCTTGGTGGTTTACAATTGGTAAAGCAATATATGGCCGAAGAGATAGGCGTTGGAGACGGAGAGATTGTCGCGGCAAGTAAGGGCCTGCATCTTTATGACTATGCCTGGGACTTAGCCAAACTAAGAACAAATAAGAATAACTTGACCATAGGCTAATGGACGCGATATACACGGGATCAGAAAGAAGGGAATTTTTAAGGCTTGATTACACTGCGCCGCTTGGCCTTAAGGTGTGCAAGAAACAGACCATTTCAAAACTCCTGGAAGGTTATACTGCGGATATAAGCCCAAGCGGATTGCTATGCAATATCAAGGAGAAGGTAAGGAAGAACGATATTCTATGGCTTTCTTTTGACCGCACGACATTAGATATATGTTCCGAGATCGAAAAGAGGGTATTGATTTACCAGAATGGAATCATCGGCAAGGTGGTAAGGATAGAGGTCAAAGATGAAAGTTATAATGTCGGCGTGCAGTTTATCACGCGCGAAGAGACAAATGCGACGCACATTTACCCAAAAGTGCATTTTTTGTTAGATGACGCGGGGAAATAGTATGAAGAAGATAGAGGTAGCGGTTTTAGGCGACGGAGGATGGGGGACAACCCTGGCAATATTACTTTACCGCAAGGCCTTTAAAGTAACTATATGGGGGGCCTTTCCAGGTTACATAGCCCAGATGCGTAAAAAACATGTTAACGATAAATTCTTGCCTGGCATAACCATTCCTGTCGGAATAAAGCTTACCCATAATCTGGAAGAAGCCCTTAAAGGCAAAGATTTAATAATCCTGGCCATACCTTCCCAGTATCTGCGGGGAGTTTTGAAGAAAGTTAAGAAATTAGCGTACCCCCAAAACGCAATATTCTTGAGCGTGGTAAAAGGCATTGAAGTAGGCTCTCTCAAAAGAATGTCGGAAGTTATTCATCAGGAATTAGGAAAAGTTAAGCTGGGGGTGCTTTCCGGGCCTACTATCGCGCATGAGGTGGCAGGAGGCGTACCTACCGTAGCTGTCGTGGCATCAAGGGATATAGGCGTGCGTAAGCACCTACAGAATATATTTATGAACGAACGGTTAAGGATTTATACTAATGACGATGTTATCGGCACAGAGCTTGGGGGAAGCCTCAAGAATATAATCGCCATCGCCTGCGGTATCTCAGACGGCTTAAAATTCGGCACAAATACCAAGGCCGCGATATTATCGCGCGGGCTTGCAGAGATAACGCGCCTTGGAAAAGCAATGGGCGCTAAGGAGAGCACCTTTAGCGGCATAACCGGATTAGGAGACCTGGTAACCACATGCATCAGCCTTTACAGCCGCAATAGATTTATCGGAGAAGAGATCGGTAAAGGTAAGACCTTAAAACATATACAGGAACATATGCAGATGGTCGCGGAAGGCGTGCCGACAACCATGTCCGCGTATGCCCTTAGCCGGCGTTACAAAGTAGAAATGCCGATAACAAAAGAAGTATACCTTGTTCTTTATAAAAATAAATCAGCACTTGCCGCGGTTAAGGATTTAATGAACCGTCAGAAGAGGCAAGAGTAGCAAGTTAAGGTATTCGATAGATAGCAAAGCGGGGAGTAGCGCAGTTTGGCTAGCGCGTTTGAATGGGGTTCAAAAGGTCGTGGGTTCAAGTCCCACCTCCCCGACCAAATCTTTATAAACTACTGATAGTCGCGCTAAAGTTAGGTCGCTTGGTGCGACAGGAATTAACAAAGGAGGGTGTGAAATGGCTTATGCCGGTCCGGAAAGACGCCGTCATCCTCGCATCTCTGGACGCTTTATCGTTGCTTACCGCGTAATGGATAAGTCGGATAACGTAGACATAACGCAAACAAAGAATTTATCCATGGGAGGGGTGCTTATTACCACTAACAAAAAGTTCAATCCGGGGACTAACCTTCTTGTGGAGATACGCATGCCTTTTGACCCTACGCCGGTTATACTTGCCGGGACCGTGGTAGAATCGCGGGAGGTCGCCAAGGGTCTCATATACGATACCAGGATCTTTTTCGGGACCGCTACGGATAAGAAAAAAAAGGTTATCAGCGATACTGTGAACTATTATCTTAAGAAAGGATAATTTATGAAATCCATTAATATAGGACTTATCGGTTTTGGGACCGTGGGCTCCGGGGTCGTGAAGATACTCTCGGAAAGAAAAAACTTTCTTATGCAGAAAGTAGGCATTGATATAAAGGTCAAGAGGATCTGCGATAAGGAGATTGGCGTAAAGAGGGATGTGCGCGTTGACAGGAATATCCTTGGCCGCGATGTCAAAGAAATTTTAAACGATCCCCAGATAGATATCGTAGTTGAACTTATAGGGGGGATGCATCCCGCTAAGGAATATTTGATCGAGGCATTGAAAAAGGGAAAACACATTGTTACCGCAAACAAGGCGCTTCTTGCTGAAAGCGGCCAGGAGCTTTTTGCCCTTGCCCATGACCGTGCCAAAAATATCTATTTTGAAGCTTCTGTCGGGGCAGGGATACCGATTATCAAATCCCTGCGTGAGGGGCTTGTAGCCAACAGATTTTCCAGGATATTCGGTATTTTAAACGGGACATCAAATTTTATATTGTCCAAGATGTCCAGGGATAATTGTGATTTTTCCAGGGCCCTTAAGGAGGCGCAGGCACAGGGCTTCGCGGAAAAAGACCCGTCTTTGGATATTGAAGGAGTAGATTCAGCGCATAAATTAATCCTGCTTACCTATCTATGTTTCGGAAGGCTGGTAAAGATGGAAGAAGTTTTGACCGAAGGGATTTCGCGCATTTCTTTATTAGACATCAATTATGCTAAAGAATTAGGGTTTCGGATAAAACTCCTGGGGATAGCGAATAAAGAGGATAATGAGCTGGAGGTCAGGGTTCATCCTACTCTTATACCCCGCGACCACCTGCTTTCTTCGGTAGACGGAGTATTTAACGCCATCTATATATCCAGCGACTTGGCCGGAGACCTGCTTTTTTATGGGCCTGGAGCGGGGCAACTATCCGCTGCTTCTGGAGTGGTTGCGGATCTGGTGGACTTAACCAGGGATATACAGGCAGGGCTTTTTAGGCCGACATCAAATATTGTATTGGATAAATCCGTCCATAAAATAAGGGAGCGGGATAATTTTAAGAGCCGTTACTATATACGCTTTATGGCTATGGATAAGCCCGGTGTATTGGCCAAAATTTCCGGTATACTGGCCAAATTCAATATAAGCATTGCTTCGGTTACCCAGAAAGAAAGACGCAAGGCCCAGGCAGTACCCATTGTCATGATTATTCATGAGGCAAAAGAGAGGGATTTGCGTTCTGCACTCCAGATGATAGATAAAATGGCTGCAATCCGGGAGAAAGCCGTGGCAATAAGAATGGAAGAGGTATGAAAATAGTTCATAGTTCATCGTTCATCGTTCATGGTTATAATGGAGTGATCGAAAAGTACAGGGAATATTTGCCGGTCAGTGACTGGACGCCGGTTATTACCCTGAAAGAAGGAAATACACCATTGATACCCGCTTTATATCTTGGCAGTTTAATAGGAGAAGATTTTGAGGTTTACCTTAAATACGAAGGCCTTAATCCCACAGGTTCTTTTAAGGATAGAGGCATGACGATGGCCATATCCAAGGCCTGCGAAGAAAAAGCAACGGCTGTAATGTGCGCTTCTACCGGAAACACCTCTGCTTCTGCAGCCAGCTACGCGGCAAAAGCCGGCATAAAATGTTTTGTGCTTATTCCGGAAGGCGCTATAGCCCTGGGAAAACTAAGCCAGGCGCTTATTCATGGCGCTACGGTCCTTGCGGTAAAAGGAAATTTTGACGATGCCCTAGAGATAGTAAAAGAGATAACCGGAAAATATCCCATTACCCTGGTAAATTCTTTAAATCCCTATCGCATAGAAGGGCAGAAAACAGCAAGTTTTGAAATCTGCGATGCCTTGGGTGATGCGCCTGATTTCCAGGTTATGCCGGTAGGTAATGCCGGAAACATAACCGCATACTGGAAGGGCTATAAGGAATATAAAGCAAAAGAAAAATCCACAAAACTTCCTAAAATGTTAGGCTTTCAGGCAGAGCGTGCGGCACCCATAGTCAAGGGGCATATAATTAAAAACCCCAGGACCATTGCCACTGCCATTAAGATTGGGAATCCGGCCAGCTGGAGAACGGCGGTAGAAGCACGTAATGAATCGGATGGTTTAATTGATACGGTTACCGACAAAGAAATCCTTGGCGCCTATAAACTTTTGGCTGTAAAGGAAGGTGTCTTTGTGGAGCCGGCTTCAGCCGCTTCAATAGCAGGGCTATTAAAATTGGCAAAGAAGAAATATTTCAAGCGCATAACGCATAACGCACAACGCACAACGCGAATAGTTTGTATTCTGACCGGCCACGGCTTAAAGGACCCTGATAGGGCTATTAAGAGCATAAAGGCGCCTAAAGTAGTAAAGCCAGACGTAAAAGCCATATTGAAAGAGATTGGGATTTGAAGACTCAGCTGTTACAGGGAAAACGTATTTTGATTACCGCAGGCCCTACCTGGGTCCCTATAGATAAAGTAAGGGTAATCAGTAATATCGCAAGCGGAGAAACCGGCGTATTAATTGCAGAAAAGTTTTTGCGGCAGGGCTCAAAAGTAACTTTATTACTGGGTCCGGTAGCTCTACCGTATATAAAAAAAGGAATAAAGCTGGTAAGGTTTAAGTTTTTTGATGAGTTAAGGGAGAAAATCCTAAGAGAGTTAAAGACCGGCAGATACGATATCGTGATTCACGCGGCGGCAGTATCCGATTACCGGCCGCAAAAAATATATTCGCGTAAAGTAGCATCTGATAGGAAAGAGTGGCCGCTTAAGCTAGTGCCGACGGTAAAGATAATTGATTTAATAAAAAAGATAAACAGGCGTTTATTTGTAGTAGGGTTTAAATTTGAACCTGGATGCGGCAGGGATAAATTAATACGTGATGCGCGAAAGCTTATCGGACGTTCTGGCGCGACCCTCGTGGTAGCAAATACCACCTGTAATAGCCGCTATATGGCTTTTATCGTTGACTCACGGGCCGCTTATGGGCCGTTCTCTAACAAGAAAAAAATGTCAGAAGGATTGATAGAAATAGGCGGAGGTAAAATATGGAAGGGATAAATTTAAGCGGCAAACTCAAGAATAAAATAAAATCTTTTGTCCAGGGGTTAGATAATATATACGGCACGGAACTCGTGTCGGTGGTTATTTACGGCAGCGCTGCAAGTGGTGAGTTTGTAGAGAGGCATTCAAATTTAAATGTGCTGATTGTGTTAAAGAATACAGGATTAGAGGATATAAAGAAGGCCTTTGGCTTGATGTCGAAATATCGCCTGATAAAGCCCTTATTTATGACAGAAGAATACATTAACAGTTCAACAGATGTTTTCCCGATAGAATTCCTGGATATGCAGGAGAATTATTCCGTGCTTTACGGCAAAGATGTATTAAAAGATATAAAGGTCGATACGCGCAACTTAAGGTTCCAGTGCGAAGGGGAGTTAAAGGCGAAACTCTTAAGCCTTAAGCATATGTATATGACTGTAAACCGGAATAAAGAGACATTGCGTCAACTGTTGTTAAAATCTTTTACTTCCATACTGCATATCATGCGTAATATCCTGCGTCTTAAAGGAAAGAAACCGGCATATAAAAAAGAAGAACTTCTTAAGGAAATTTCCGGTGAATTTAGCGTTGATATATCGATATGGCAGAAGATACTGCAGGCCAAGAAGAGGGAAGTAAAACTGAGAGGTCAAGAGATAGAAACCATTTTTTCCGGTTTTGTAAATGACCTGGAGAAAGTAGCAGCATTGCTGGATAACTTATAGGCGCATGCGTACTTTCTGCCTTACAGTAGCATTTTTACTTATCGCGTTCTTTGCCGAGGCAGCCGATATCCCTCAGGCCTCGGGCTGGGTCAATGATTTTGCCAATGTGGTTTCTCCTGAGTATCGCCAGAAGATAACGGCGGTCATCCAGGACCTGGAGGCAAAGACAAGCGCCGAAATTGCGGTTGCTACCATCACCTCTATCGCGCCTTATGATGAAAAAGAATATGCGCGCATGCTCCTTGACAACTGGAAACCGGGCAAGAAGGGAAAAGACAACGGAGTTTTAATACTGCTGGCCGTTAAAGAAAGGCGCTGGCGTATTGAAACCGGCTATGGCATAGAAGGCGTTCTTCCTGACGGGCTTTGCGGAGAAATCGGCCGCAGCTATATGGTGCCGTATTTTAAGACAGGAGAATACGATAAGGGGTTGTATGCCGGTGTATCAGCTGTTGCCAGGGTGATTGCGCAGGCAAATAATGTCGCAATGAATAATCTAGAGGATATAAGGCCTGCGCAGGCACAGCAATCTTCAGATTCAGTTTTCTTCTATATCTTTTTACTGGTATTTTTCTTTATCTGGATTATCAGAAAATTTTTTGGATTTACGAGTTACGGTGGTACTTATTATGGCGGCGGCTGGAGCAGTGGCGGAGGTTTTGGGGGTGGCGGATTTGGAGGCTTCGGCGGCGGCGGTGGTGGCGGCGGTGGCGCAGGAGGAGGTTTTTAAATGAAGCCCAAGCTTACGCAACGATGTGAACGTAAGCTTGATGGCTGAATTTATCCCGACGAGTGTGCTAACATTTTAAAAGAAAATTTTAGCACATCTTACGAGTCGGGATATAAACAAGGAGGGTTATTAGAAGATGAAAAAGATACTTATAGGTTTAGCTGTAGTTGTGGTATTAATAATTATTTCTTTTATTTCTGGTTATA
>JBEKHW010000037.1:0-10156 GCA_050012075.1 Candidatus Omnitrophota bacterium
CGGCTTCCAGAGATAAATAAGGTTTATACTGTTCATATGCCTTCTATCCCCTCCACTATTGTAAGCGCTTCTTTCACCGGCCCAACATCATGGACCCTGACTATTTTAGCGCCGTTTTTAACCGCCAGGACACAGCTAGCAACTGTCCCGTTTATTCTCTCATGAGGTGGAGTATCCAAGAGTTTACCGATAAATGATTTTCTGGAGGTACCCACCAATATCGGCCTACCCAAGGCCTTAAATTCGGCCAGGCGGCTTAGTATCTTAAGATTATCTTCCTGGGTTTTTCCAAAACCAATTCCAGGATCAACAATAATCCTCTCTTCATCTACGCCGGCTTCTTTGGCCTTACAGATAGCTGCGGCTAAATATTCTGTAATCTCGTCAATCAAAGATAGATAATGCGGGTTCTTCTGCATTGTGCGTGGCTCACCTTTCATGTGCATAATCACCACACCTGCCTTATACCTGGAGATTATCCGCGGCATAGCGTCATTCCTTAATCCGGAAATGTCGTTGACTATCACAGCTCCGGCATCCAGGGCCTGCTTTGCTAATTCCGGCTTATAGGTATCAATGGAAATCGGGATCTTGACTTTTTTTGCCAGCGTCTTTATAAACGGTATTACGCGTTTGGCTTCTTCCTTTAAGGATACGGGCGCGGCTCCCGGGCGCGTTGATTCTCCTCCGACGTCAATAATATCCGCTCCCTCATCGACTAATCTTAACGCATAATCAACCGCAACTTTGTGACTTTGCCCCCTCCGGGGAGGCTTCGCTTCGCTGCGCACTGACTTTGTGACTTTGTGACCCTGGTATAAACCATCGCCACTGAACGAATCCGGTGTAACATTGACAACGCCCATGATAAGTGGACGCCTTCCAAGATTAATTTTAAACCTGCCTAAATTTATGCTGAAATTTTCTTTCTGATAATTCCTTATTGCCAGCGATAAATCATGCGCCAATATATCCAGGCCCAGGGGCTGCCTATGGAGTTTAGTTATAAGCCGCTTAAATTGGGAGAAGTTACCCATAACCAGGCAATCGGTTTTTTTTACCCTGCCGGTAAGGGCATTGCGGCAAACCGCCACATCTCCGCCAATCGAGAGCATCTCCTGCTTCAGGATATTTGCGGCTATATTTGATACGGAGCCGACCTTAAGAAGATATTGCACGGCTTTGGGCGCCATAATCGCAATACCGTAAGGGTCAACCCGTATATCCTGCATGAGCTCTTTTACCTGCCGGGGATAATTTGCCTGAATTACGCGCATATTACAGTTAGGTGAGGTCTTTTTTCTCTATTCCGAGAAGTTTTTTTACTTCTTCGCCATCCAAGACTTCTTTTTCGAGAAGAGCGTTTGAAAGAAGCTTAAGTTTACCGACATTTTCTTCCAGGAGCGACTTTGCGTTGGCATAAGATTGATCAATTATCTTCTTTACCTCTTCGTCGATAATCCGGGCGGTTTCGTCACTGTAGTTTTTCTCTTCCATTATGTCGCGCCCTAAAAAGATAAGCCCTTCGCGCCTGCCTAATGTGAGATGCCCAAGCCTATCGGACATCCCGAACTGGGTAACCATACGCCTTGCCATTTGGGTAGCCATCTCAAGGTCATTCTGGGCACCGGTAGTCACTTCATTCAGATTTATTTCTTCAGACGCCCGGCCACCAAGCATCATCGCGATCTCGGAAAAGAGTTCTCTCTTTGTCCAATAATGCCGGTCTTCTAAAGGGGGAGTAAATGTGTATCCTCCGGCAAGGCCGCGCGGTATGATTGAAACTTTCTTCAGGGGATTTACCTCCGGCAAAAGAAGGGACAGCAGGGCATGGCCAGATTCATGCAGGGCCGTGATTTCTTTTTCCCTCTTTGACATAATATGGCTTTTCTTCTCCGGCCCCATCAAAACCCTCTCTACTGAACGGTCAAAATCTATCTGTTCCACTCCTTCTTTATTATTGCGGGCCGCAAGGAGTGCCGCCTCATTACAGAGGTTAGCCAGGTCTGCCCCGGAAAATCCGGGTGTCTGGGAAGCGACGGATTTCAAATCCACATTCGGGGCTAATTTTAGTTTTCTCGTGTGGACCCTTAGAATCTCTTCCCTTCCTTTAATATCCGGCAAATTTACGATAATATGGCGGTCAAACCTGCCCGGGCGTAAAAGCGCTGGGTCTAAGGTATCGGGCCTGTTGGTAGCGGCAATAAGTATAATACCCTGTCCCGCGTCAAAACCATCCATCTCGACCAACAGCGCGTTCAGGGTCTGCTCCCTTTCGTCGTGGCCTCCGCCTATACCGGAGAAACGCAGGCGGCCCACGGCATCTATTTCGTCTATAAAAATAATCGCGCCTTTTCCTGAGGCCTTGCCCGCGCGCCGCGCCTGCTCAAACAAGTCCCTCACGCGGCTGGCTCCTACGCCTACAAACATCTCTACGAAATCAGAACCGCTTATAGAAAAGAAAGGGACTCCTGCCTCACCTGCTACAGCCCGCGCAATCAACGTCTTTCCGCATCCGGGAGGACCGACAAGTAAAACGCCTTTAGGGATTTTACCGCCTAAGCGCTGGAACTTCCTGGGGTCTTTGAGGAACTCGATTACTTCTTTTAATTCCTCTTTTGCCTCATCCACTCCTGCGACATCGGCAAAAGTGGCCTTTTCCGCTTCGCTATGTACTTTCGACCTTATCTTTCCGAAACTCATTATCCTGTTACCTACCTGCTCGCCTCTTGCGGCCATCATCCACCAGAAGAAAATAAGCAATACAATAGGCCCGACGTTAAAAAGCAGGCTCAACCAGAAGGTGCGCGCCGGCTTAACATCAAAGTTCTTGAGGTTCTGGCGCATAAGAGTAAGCAATCCTTCATCGGTATCCGGGGTGTGCAGGAAAAACTTTGAGCCATCAGTGTATTCGCCCTGAAGCATAGATTCTGTCTTGATAACTGATTTTATCTTACCGGGATTGTCTTTAAGCGTAGCATAAAAAGCGCTGTATGTTATCTCCTTGGGAACTCCGGCTATGGGCACATTCAAGGAGTTGATAATCAGGAAAATAAAGATAACGGCTATCAGCCAACCCATGGGCAGACGCCTGAACACATTGTTTTTCTTGGACTTAGGATTTTTTCCATTCATAATCTTACCCTCACTTTAGATTTTTAATTATAACTGTAATCGGCTGTAAAATCAAGTATTTCTTGCCCGCAAGGGCATACTGGCGCAATACCGATTAGCTCCAGGTATAAACCCACTATGTTTCTTAGCGATTGTAAAAAATGAGGCGTTTCTTCTTCGCTACAGATATGCCTTTGGGCAGGTCAACGACAGAATTTTGCGGCCGGTTGAAAAGCAAATCCTCGATTTCTTTTATGTGCCGCAAGGTTATCCTGCGGGTATCGCCTTTTAAATTGATGATTGCCTTACGCAAAACAAGGCGCATGATTGAAGGATGCAGTTTCTTTAGTTTTTCTACAGGCACGACCCCTTTATACTTTATGAATATCCTCTCTGCGGCCCGCGATAAATAATCGTAATCCGCTGCCAGGAGCCCTGCCATATTAGCCAAGAGCTCTTTTATATTCCTGTTGTACCCCTTCTCCAGATAAGGAAGCAGACTGTTCCTTATTTTATTCCTGAAATAAATACCCTGCTTGTTGGAATAATCTATCCTGGCGCGAATATTTTTTCTCTTTAAAAACGCTTCGACCTCTTTACGCCGGACTTCTATCAGCGGCCGGATAAACCAAAAACCGGAAATGGCCCTCTTGGGCAAGATCGCTGATAATCCATACAGGCCGCTGCCCCGCAATATACGCATAAGCACTGTTTCCGCCTGGTCATCAAGAGTATGACCTAATGCAATCTTATCTGCCTTTATTTTCTTTGCAAGTTCGATAAAAAAATTAATGCGGGCATTTCGTGCCGCTTCTTCAACGGAACCTTTTTTGGACAACTCTCCGGCAGCCAACTTTTTTAAAGCAAAGGGTATCTTTAATCTCTCTGCCAGTGCCCGTACAAATTCCGCGTCTCTGCCTGAATCCCTCCTCAGGCCGTGGTCAAGGTGCGCGATATATAGCTTTAGATTAAATTCCTTCTTCAGCGAATTAAGGGCATAAAGGAGCGCTACAGAATCAGGGCCTCCGGAAACTCCGACGATTATCCTGTCATTATCCTTAACCAAACCAAACGCCCTGATTGTACTTCTTATTTTTTCGAGCATCATTTAAAAAATGGGGACGTTTAAATGCGTCCCCTCTTTAATATAAACTGGGCTTACTTATATCTGTTTCAATACGGCCTTCTCCAGAAGCTATTCTATTTTATGGTTCTTGGTACGTAGTTACCGATACAAAGAATTTCTTTGATGGCGCCATCATCGCCGATAATGGCTTTATTGGTCCACAAGATACGCACGCGTTCGCCATTGCTGCGCATATTTTCATTCTCATTTACGGAATGCTGTTCCGGATTGTTGACAATATCATTAATCATGCCGGCTAAATCTTCCCCTGTCAGGTCTTTCCCTGAGACAATCGTTCCAATTACGCTCTTACCCACTATATCCTTTTCATAAAAACCTAAGAACCGCTGGCCGAATTGGTTTAAAAAAGTAATATTGCCCTTGGTATCCATTAATAGAATAATACTGTTGGCGTTCTCAACTATCTGCCTGTATCTGTCTTCGCCTGCGTTTAATCCTTCCATAACTCGCTCCGGTTATAAAATCAGCTTATGTTATTCCGTTTATGTTTTGTCTTTAAAAATATGGGGGAAATGCAATCTAAAAAAGTCTACAAGATGTTCTAATTTTAATTCTATATTTGAGCGCATCTTTAGCTTATCATATTCTCCGGCATCCAACCAAACACCTTCGCACTTCGTGCAATAATCGATGGTAACATTCTTATTCCTGGGACTTACCATCTTAATCATCTTCTCCGTCCCTTGACAGCGAGGACAAGCTGCCTCCATCTTGTCAAAATCAACTTCCTTTTTTAATTCATCATCTTGTAAAGGCTCTTCCTCTAATTCAAATTCAACTGTATCCCAAATTTCTTTATTTATAGCATCGAACAATTCGCCTTTATCAAACCATAATCCACCGCAAGCAAAACATCGGTTGATAATGAACTGGCGTTTCCTTCCTATCTTAACCTCTTCCAGCTTTCCAACGCATTTTGGACAATCCATCTTTATCTCCTTCGAGAAAACTGGTGGCGGCGGGTGGATTTTCCCGCTGTACCATTTTGTTTGCGCCAGCGGGATGCCGCCCGACTACTTTAATTCGGGATGCGGCAAACCACCGACCGTAGTTAAGTGGCGGCGACTGGATTTAAACCAGTGACTGATCGAGTATGAGACAAGGAAAAACGCCTGTCGACTACTCTAAAGTTACCGCCTACGAGTAAAAGCCAGCGAATATTGCATTAGTAGTATCGTGCTTTCGCCTAGCCCTCCTCCTTTCAACATGTATTAATAATAGAATATTAATAAAGTTCTAAGTTGCTTCTTCAAAGTGCTCTTTTAATATCTAGCTCGTTTATTAACATCCTTTAATACTTGCGCAGCTTCATAGCAAACCAGACTAGGTAAACTAATAAGTTGTTTTTGTTCTTGAATTTTAAGAATTACCAATTTTACCTCTGGTGTAAACTCATTCACTTCTTTAAAGAGCCCTTCTTCCTGAATAACAAAAAATTTATTGGATAAAATAGTGAAATATTTAAAATTATCCTTAAGCGTTATCAAAGCAGCTTTTGCTATTGCTCTTTCTAAAAAGGTATTCCCTCTCAAATCTACCCAATTACTATTTTCATATACTGTATCATTTTTTTCAAAAATTAAATCGAAGGTATTAATAGGCACTTCATTCTTTGAATATTCTTCATGCGAGATGCCAGTTTTCAGGGATTCTTTTTCTTCAAGATTAAAATCGTATTGTTTTGTTTTTAATCCTAATTTTGTTCCTCCCAAATCTATAAATTCCAGCTTCGCTATAGAACTATAATATCCTTTTTTACCTACCTCGAGAAAATATTTAAGGCATCCTGCACAATTGATACCCCATGGAGTCGAAGAAAAAAACATGCCGCTCGCAGCAACCTGATAAGTTATATCTACCGGAAAGTTCTTAATAGGTGTTTTCCCAATAAAATTACTATTCAGATAGACGTCAGCATTGCATGGAGTTGAAGTAACTGTAATCAGAAATCTCTTTTTTAAATCCCGAGTAACAAAGTCCCCCTGTGGAAACATAGTTGTACATCCCGTAAGAGTTACGGCAACTATGTACATACAAAGATTGACGATAAGATATCTAGCTATTTTCATAAGGTAAATTAGTGGCGGCGGGTGGATTTTCCCGCTGTACCATTTTGTTTCCGCCAGCGGGATGCCGCCCGACTACTTTAATTCGGGATGCGGCAAACCACCGACCATAGTTAAGTGGCGGCGACTGGATTTAAACCAGTGACTGATCGGGTATGAGCCGACTACTCTATCAGGCTGAGTTACGCCGCCATCGTTCGCTATTGCTTATTCGCTACTTGCAAGTAAACTATCTTGCAGTTGTTGCTTTATCTATTACTTATCTTGAATTACTTCGACGCTCACTCTTGTGTAAGTATAATAGCATAAAACCGGCAAAACTATACAGTAATACTATGATTTTCTGGCATTTATTTTACCTTCCAGCTCTCCCATATCGGATTTAAGATGCTCAATGCGGTGCGCGAGATTTTCCATCTCGCTTTTTATGGAAGGGAAGGCGCTGTAAATCTCATTTTTAATCATTTTCTGAAGCGCTTTTTTAACAAAGAATATAAGGGCCAGGATCAGCAATATAACTGAAGCAAGAATTATTATTTTATAAAGTTCATAATCCATAACTCTCCTCCCTGCTAACTATTTTTTAGGAATATCTCCGCGCGTAACTAACGGCAAGCGCCTTAGCGTCCTGTAAACAACTTATTTCTAAAAAGAATGTATCCGACAACAACAGCATTAATACAGGTAATAAGGACAACGGCTGCGGCAATATCCTTTACCAGCTTTATCCTCAGGTGGTATTTGACGGTGATCATATTCATAAGCATCTCAATGGCGGTATTGAATATCTCCGCCATAAAAACCAGGGCCACGGTGATGCTTAACGCCACTAACTCAAGCCCTTTAAGCTTGGCCAGTACGCCCGCAATAAGGGCCCCCACTCCGCATATAAAGATCAGGCGCATATTCCGGTGAAAAAGAAAAAGATATATGATGCCCCTGGCGGCAAAGCCAAGGCTTTCCCGTAACCCGTGAAACCTGAAAATATGCCTTAGTATTTTTCTGCGCGTCATACTACTTCTTCCTGTATGCCTCCAGATATGAATCACAATAAATATGCCTGTTTAAAATTAACTCCGAGGTAATAAGCGCGTCCATCAACCCTTTATCTTTAGGGTCTAGGATCGCCGCATCCAGACCATATGCGATAGCCATAGTAAGAAATGTCGTGTTCACGAGGCTACGGAAGTGCGTACCCTGGGATACATTACTTAAGCCCACTATGGTTTTCGGGCTGGGCTCGGAGATAATCTTAAATTCCCGTATGGACTCCAGGATATCATGCATCTGCGCCTGGGCAACATTGACCGGAAGGACAATCGGGTCAAGATAAAGCTCTTCCTGGGGAAATCCCTTATCTACGCAGTTAGACACTATAGCGGCTGCGAGTTCCAGGCGTTGGTCCTTATTCTGCGGTATGCCTTTTGCGCTGATAGTCAGGCCGATAAGCCTGGCATTGTATTTTATCGCCAGCGGAATAAGTATATCCATTTTATCCTGGTCGGCAGTGGTAGAATTGATGATATTCCTACCCTTGGCTATTTTAAGCCCGGCCTCGATGACTTTTGGCTTACTTGAATCTATGGCCAGCGGCTTATCTGTTACTTCCTGGATCGCCTCTATCAACCACTGTATATCCGTAACCGGATCTTTTGACGCCGGGCCGCAATTTACATCCAGGGCATCCGCGCCTTTCTCTATCTCGGCCAACGCGCACTTCTGTATTACGGACTTATCTTTCTCTTTTATCGCCCTGCCTATATCTTGATACATTCCGTTAATTAACTCTCCGATGATAAACAATTTTACCTCCTAACTAAAGTAGGGACGGTTCTCAAACCAAAGCTAAAACTGTCCCTCCGTGGGGACAGTTTTCCGATTAGATTGAGAACCGTCCCTGAATATGTGTTCGATGTAGTTATTCACTTTCTCAATCGCAAGTGGATGCCGCATAACCAGAATATCCGCTCCTGCCTGAAGAAGAGCTGTAGCGGTTATTATCTCCCAGGCAATCCCCTGCCGGTCATCATCAACTTTTGATTCTTTCGCCCGCCAGGATTCCTGGCCCACAAAGCAGATAAAGGGGTTGGCTACTGTTTTATCCCCGGAGAGCGCTGCCAGCCGGCAACGCTCCATTATGGAATACGCGTATTCCAATCCATAGCCCAATGCGCCGATAGTAGGATTAATCACTATTTTATCAAGGGCCAGGCTCATATCAGAAATAAGTATATTTAACTGCTTGGCGATATTTATATCTATGGGTGACTCGGCAATAATATTGTGGCCGTCAGCCAATACCGTGGCGACCAGTGTCTTATAGTTATCCTGCGCGGCGCTACCGATTAAACATCGCTCTCCCTTTGCCGCCTCGCAACAAGCCGGCAATACCAGGTTATCCTTGGCATCATCACCGCTTCCTACAATAATCAAAGGCACAGCCACCTTTTTTAACAATTGCCTTATAAATGCCGCCTCTTCATCTGCGCTTTTATTTCCTGAATCAGGATGCGCTGCCTGAAGCCGCACGCACAGAATCTGCGCTTTATAATCCCTTACGCATTTCTCTGCCCACTTAAAAGGGTCTCGCAAAGAATCCCCGTATGCCTTCCTTAAACCCGGCTCCCAATCCTGCGGCTCCGCATCCCATACCTCAAAAGCAATTACAGGTCTATGCGGAAATGCTCCTTCTTTAAAAAGAAAGGGAAGCGATTCCTCTCCTCCCACGCTTATTATGTGAGAACGCGTCCCTCCCTCTTGTTTTGTAGCGCCTATAGTTACCGTCGATACCTTAGCTGACCATTTCTCTGACATTAAAGGTGCTGCCATATCTTCTCTCCTAAGTTGCGTAATGCCTTAAGGCTGGCTGCTTCTGGCTTTATGCTCATGAGCGAGCCGCCGTTTAAAGCGGCTTTCTCTATTTCTTTATCGTAAGGCAGGACACCCAAAAATTCAAAACCTATATTCTTAATTTCTTCTTTTTCAGAATCAGTATCACAGCCATTAACAAGAAGAAATTCTTTTTTTATTTTTATCTTCAACTCTCCTGCCAATTCATGTATCCTGTTTGCCGCCTTTAATCCCACGCGAGTAGCGTCTGAAACAATCAAAAGCGTATCGCTTGAGCGGGTTGTGCGCCGGGAAAGATGTTCTAGCCCCGCCTCATTATCAATTACTACATAATCATAATCTTTAATAAACTTGCCCATAACATTACGCAATGCGTTGTTTACGTAACAATAACACCCGGGGCCTTCTGGCCGTCCCATAGTTAAGACGTCAAAACCTTCATTTTCAGAAATCGCAGACTGCACCTGGTATTCAATAAAAGTGTCTTTGGGCATACCGGAAGGAATCTTCTCCGGATGTGACGAGATATCATCGAGGATCTGTCCTATGGTCTCTTTTGCCTCAACTCCTAAAACCTCAGCCAGATTGCTGTTAGGGTCGGCATCGACCGCAAGTATTGAGCCGGCTTTTTTCTCTTTCAATAATCTGACGATAAGAGCGGCCAGGGTCGTCTTTCCTGTGCCGCCTTTACCTGCCATTGCTATTACGTAGCCCATCTTACCTCTTTAATGAAGGGAATCTTGTTAAATCAGTGTGCGGGAAAAAAAGCAATCTGGGAAAACATTCTGCCATCTAAGGCTCGTATCCTAAATTATATCTGGGGTTCGCTATTTTCCGTCCGCAATCGAGGATAATGCACCCTGTAAAATCAGTGACTTGGTACCGGGGCATTCGATGCGCTCCCTCGGATCAAGGGAAAGCGAAAGCAACCGAGGCTTCCTTTATTCGCCCAAGAGTTGTTACCCCTTGAGCGCCTGCG
>JBEKHW010000038.1:0-8420 GCA_050012075.1 Candidatus Omnitrophota bacterium
TTTATCGTTTTGTGCCGAGGGGCCAATGAAAATTATTGTGTTATGCGAATAATCAAGAGCGTAATCTGATGAAGTTTTCAGGCGGTAATCCTAATTTAGCGGTCAGGGGCATTATGTCACGGATGAATCGCTGGCTATCCGTGTAATAACCGGCAGTTGGTTTAAGACCAGGCGAGTGTTCCTGCCAGAAATCATTGAACATCTTCATCGCCAGTTCCCTCAGATACTTGCAGAACATTGAGGCAAGGGCAATAGTAAATTTAAGTTTAAAAGAGCTCGTTAAGGATTTAAACAAGGCGTACGCGGATGAGTGGCTGGCATTTTACCTTTACTGGTATATGGCCCAGACGGTTTCCGGCCGCTCTTATGAAGATATTGCGGAGTTTTTAAACAAAGTGGCTAAAGATGAACTGGAGCACGCAACGGAAATTGCGGACCTGATCGTAAAGTTAGGCGATATGCCTATAGCTAACCCTATGGAGCTTGAGAAGGGCGCTAATTTTCCCTATGCCATGCCTCCCAAGAATACCGCCGATATCAATAGGATCATACGTATTGTAACCGAAGCAGAGGCAGGCGCCATAGAAGTATACAATAAGATTGCCAAGAAGACGCTGGGTAAAGACAACGTTACTTATCAGCTGGTTACCCATATTTTATCAGAGGAAGTCAATCACGAAGAGATGTTCGAGAATCTCTTAGAACGATAAGATCTGTTAGCACCCGATTCATCCTATAGGATTGGGGCAAGCGGTGCTAACCCCCCCCAATCTTACCGGATAGATTGGGGTAAACTCGTGTTTAAGGGAGGTAAAATAATTATGGCCAAGGTTACTGTAGACACATCGACGTGCGTAGGCTGCGGCTTATGCGAGCAGAGCTGTCCAGAGGTATTTGAAGTCCAAGGTGATGGTATCGCGCATATTAAGGCGCAGAGTTGCGCAACGCATAATCTTCAGGAAGTAGCTGATGCCTGTCCTGTGACTGCCATTAAGGTGAGCTAACAGTTTTTTAAAAAGCCGCCTTTTTTATCAAGCCCGCTACAAAAGAGGTAAAATACCCCTGCTTTTTCTCTTCCAGCAGTTTCTTATTGAAATCTTGGAGTTCAGCGGTAAATTTCTTTTCGTCGTAAGGGACCCTCTGTTTAATTTTGATGATGTAAAAGCCGGAAGGGATATCAATCACGTCGCTTGCTTCATTGTCTTTTAGTTTTTCTGCTTTTGCCCAAAGCAGGTCCGATGCCCCTATCCCTTCTATATAGCTGCCGTATTTGAACAATTCAGTAGAGCCCGTTTTTAATCCGCAGGCCTTTGCCGCCTTATTGAAATCAGTAGAAATCTTCAATTCACCGGAGCAGGCCTCAATGGCTTGTTTTGCTTTAAGTCTCGCCTCTTTTTTTATGACAGAATCCCTTACCTTATCCTTTATTTTACCGAAATCCGGAATATACGATTCTTTCTTTTCTTTAAGGCGCAGGATATAGTTATTTTTTTCCATTCTAAAAGCAGGGGATAATTCGCCTACTTTCATTCTTGAAATAATATCCGTTATTTCCTGCGACCAGCCAAGCCCGGGAACGGCTTCTGTCTGGTTAAATAACCCGGTTTCTTTGGCGGTCAGATCCAGCTGTTTGGCAACGGTAGCAAAATCAGCTTTTTTACTTAACAAGAGTAACGCTTCTTTCATTTTATCCTGCGATTCCCCGGTAATATATTCTATGTTGTAGGAAGGGGGTTCTTTGAATTCGACAGTGTTCTTTGTAAAATATTCTTTCAGCTCTGCCTCCGAAGGCGCTACCTGTTTTTCGAATTCAGCAGGGATAGCCGCAAGGTAAGAGACGCTTACCTGTTCATTCTGCCGCCGGTATTCTTCCTTGAGCTCTGCCGGGCCTATATTTATGCCATCCGTCAGTTGTTTATATAGTTTCTGTATCATTATGTCCTGCCTGACCTGTTCTTCAAATAGGCGCGCAGGCGTGCGGAATACGTATTGTAATTCGGAGAGGTAAGTTTTATTGTCAAACTGGCCATTGCGCTTAAAGGAAGAGACGCCTTCTATTAACTCAATGACCTCGGAGTCGCCAACCGTTATTTTACGTTTCTTCGCCTCCTTTAGCAGGATAATGCGTTCCCACGCCTGTGCCTTGAAGTCCAGGTATTTTTTGACTTCGTTTAGGTTATCGCCGAACCGCAGGAGCGCGACATTCTTTACTGCATCCAGGGCATCCTTATACTCTATGCTAGAGACATCCCTGCCGTAGAGCCTGCCAAGAGACTCTTTTTCCTTTTTGTCTCTGATCATGCTCCCCGCTCCCCAGAACATAAAGGCGGGGATAATAATTATAGCCAGGACGATCAATATCCTTTTTGAGGTTTTGCGCTTACGTAAATGTTTTAACATGTTTTCGCTCCTTTTTCTTTGTTCATTATAATTGAAAATTCCAGGAATGCAATTATAAAATACTCTTGTATCAACCTGCCAGATTTTACTTTACAAACATACCTTATCCAAGTATAATATTTCTCTGTATTAGGAAAGACTGTTAAAATACGCAAGGTCAGGAAGCCAAGAGGACTATAGCAAATGAGAAAGAAAATCCTAAAATTAGGCCTGCCTAAGGGCAGCCTTCAAGAAGCAACTTTCAAGATGTTCAAGAAGGCGGGGTTTAACGTAGCGCTTTCAAGCGAACGCTCATATTTCCCCTCCATAGACGACGCCGAGATTGAACCGGTTCTTTTGCGCGCGCAGGAGATGTCCCGTTACGTTCAGGATGAAGCCCTTGATTGCGGTATTACCGGCAATGACTGGGTCCTGGAAAACCGCTCTGACGTAATCAGGGTAGCTGACCTTATGTATGCCAAACAAAGCTTAAGTAAAGTCAGGTGGGTCCTTGCCGTGCCGCAGGATTCCGGCATAAGGTCCGTCAAGGACCTGGCGGGAAAACGCGTTGCCACGGAACTCGTGAGCGTAACGAAAGATTACTTCAAAAGAAATAAAGTAAAAGTGGATGTGGAATTCAGCTGGGGGGCTACCGAGGCAAAAGTGGCTTGTGGCCTGGTGGACGCGATCGTAGAATTGACAGAGACAGGAAGGTCGCTACGCGCCAATAAACTGGTAGAGATAGCTACTCTTTGCGAATCTACCACGCAATTCATCGCAAACAGGAAATCATACAGGGATGCGTGGAAGAGGGATAAAATGGAAGAGATAATAGTGCTGCTTAGGGGCGCTATTACGGCAGAAGAAAAGGTCGGCTTAAAGATGAATGTGCGTAAAGGGGATTTAAAGAAGGTGGTTGGTAAATTGCCGGCCTTAAAGAAACCGACCATATCCGGCCTTTCTGCAGACGGCTGGTTTGCCATAGAAACAGTGATTGATGAACGCGTTGTGCGCGTTTTAATCCCGGAATTGAAAAAAGCAGGCGCTCAGGGGATTATTGAGTATCCGCTGAACAAAGTGATATATTAGTTCATAGTTCATAGTGGATGGTTCATAGTAGGACAACTATGAACTATCAACCATGAACTAATTCGACCGAAGGGAGAATTAAATGCCTTGCGGCAGAAAAAGAAAAAGACAAAAGATCAGAACGCATAAAAGAAAAAAAATGCGTAGACGCCTGCGTCATCTGAAAAAGAGAGCGTGGGGTTAATAAGAAGCTCTGTTTATTAAGCCCGCCGAGATATGAGGCGGGGTCTTCAGGCGCGGCCAATAAAGAGATTTGCCTATTAGGTCGACCGGTTAGGTGAGGTCAACTGGAGCAGCATGCTTAGTAAGCCTATCTTAGGGTTGCTGGTTTGTTTTCTGGCAACCCTTCCCATAAATACCAAGGCTTTGGCTTTTGACAAGCAGGATTCTTTGGCAACTACCCACTACATCATGGCGGTCATGTATGATGATTTTGGCCAGATGGAAGACGCTATCCGGGAATACCGCGAGGCATTAAAGTTAGACGGAAAAAGCGCGGCCATCCATTTAAATCTGGCTGCGGGCCTTATGAAGAATAATGATTCGCCAGGCGCAATCAAAGAGTTGGAGATTGTAAAGCAACTTGAACCGGATTCAGCTGAGCCGTACGCAATCCTCGCCCTCCTTTATGCCTCACAGAATAAAACAGAGCTCGCGACCAGTGAATACCAGGTTGCACTCGAGAAGGCAGCCAAGCTTAACCCCAAGAGTGTGGATATATACAAAAATCTGGGTTTGGTGTATCTAGATCAGAAAAAGTTTAAAGACGCCCAGAATTCATTCCGCATGATAACAGCCCTTTCTCCGGGTGACGCAGAGGCGCATTTTTATCTGGGTTATATTTACAGCGAACTAAAGGACAGCGCCCTATCGGAAAAAGAAATGAAAGAGGCTATCCGCTTAAAGCCGGATTACGCCGCAGCCCTGAATTTCCTGGGATATTCCTACGTAGAGCAAAACCAGAATTTAAATCAGGCGGAAACCATGATCCGCAAGGCCCTGGAAATAGAACCGAATAACGGCGCCTATGTTGATAGCCTGGGATGGTTGTATTTTAAGAAGTCAAAATTCCAGGATGCCCTCAAATACCTTGAAAAGGCAAGCACTCTTTTGGTAGACCAGGATATATACGACCATCTCGGAGATGTTTACCTAAAATTAAATAACCGCGACAAGGCAAAGCTTAACTGGGAGGAGTCCCTTAAGGTCAGCCCCGACCAGGAAAAAGTAAAAGATAAGATCAAGAAATTAGGAAAATGAGTATTAGTAAAGAGAAGATAACGGGGTTAGAAGAAAAAGCAAAGCTCATCCGCCGTTTAATTATCGAGATGCTTGCCAAGGCAGGTTCCGGGCATCCGGGCGGAAGCCTTTCTTCGGCCGACCTTATTACGGCTTTATATTTTGCAGTGTTAAGGCATAAGCCGGATAGCCCCGCATGGCCTGATAGAGACAGGTTCCATATGTCTAAAGGGCACTGTTGTCCCCTTTGGTACGCGGTGTTGGCAGAATCCGGTTATTTTGCGAAGGAAAAACTTTTTACCCTGCGGCAACTCGGTTCAATATTACAGGGCCATCCTGACAGGCGCACGCCGGGGATAGATGTGTCCAGCGGCTCCCTGGGCCAGGGTTTATCTGTCGGCCTTGGTATGAGCCTGGCGGCAAAAGTTGACAAGAAGGATTACCGCGTTTATGTCCTTTTAGGCGACGGTGAAATTCAGGAAGGTAACATCTGGGAGGCGGCTATGGCCTGCGCCCATTTTAAGCGTGATAATCTCTGCGCCATACTTGATTATAACGGTTTCCAGATTGACGGCAAAATTTGCCATATAATGGAACTTGAACCATTGGTAGAGAAATGGAAGGCATTTGGCTGGCATACCATTGAGATAAACGGACATAAGATGGAAGAAATCCTGGCTGCATACGATCAAGCTCAAGAAATCAAAGGCAAGCCCACTATAATTATAGCCCATACCATAAAAGGCAAGGGGGTTTCTTTCATGGAAAACGTCTGTGATTTTCACGGCCGTGCGCCTACTGCTGAAGAAGCAAAGATCGCGCTTAAAGAATTAGAATAATATGGTGCGTCTTGCGTTATAGCGCAGAACGCATAACACACAACGCATAACACACAACGCAAAAATGGAACAATTATACCAGAGAGACGTTTACGGTAAAACATTAGTGGAATTGGGTAGAGACAGCAAGGATATCATTGTTATGGACGCTGATTTGTCAAGCTCTACCCGCACGGGTATCTTTGCAAAGGAATTCCCGGAGAGGTTTTTTAACTGCGGCGTCGCGGAGCAGAATATGATGGCAACGGCCGCCGGCTTAGCCAGCTGCGGCAAGACCGTTTTTGTATCTACCTTCGCTATCTTTGCGACAGGCAGGGCCTGGGACCAGGTGCGCAATTCCATTGCCTATAGTAACTTAAATGTCAAAATAGTCGCTACCCACGCCGGTATCAGCGTCGGTCCGGACGGCGCAAGCCATCAGGCCCTGGAAGATATCGCGCTTATGCGGGTTATCCCCAATATAAATATCATCGTGCCCTGCGACGGGCCGCAGACCGCTAGCGCCGTAAGAACAGCAGCCAACACACCGGGGCCATTTTATGTCCGCCTGGGAAGGCCCAAAGTTGCCACAATAGAAAATAAGGGTGAGTTTAAATTCGGCAAGGCGCAAATTTTAACTGAAGGAAAAGATATTGCCATTATCGCCTGCGGAATCATGGTTTCCGAAGCCCAAAAAGCGGTAAATAACCTTTGCGCTAAGGGGATAAAAGCCCGCCTGATCAATATCCATACCATCCGGCCGCTGGATAAAGAAACAATAATAAAAGCTGCCTCCGAAACCGGTGGCATAGTTGTCTGTGAAGAGCATTCGGTTATAGGCGGCCTTGCCTCCGGTATAGACGAAGTAGTGGCGGAGAATTTTCCTGCCAAGGTAATACGCATCGGTGTAAAAAATAGGTTTGGCCAGTCAGGAGAGCCTGCCGATCTCATGAAGGAATACAATCTTACCAGCGGCGATATTGAGAAGGCGGCTATGAATTGCCTTACCTCTACTACCTGTAAGTAAGTTGGTCCTCAAATCTTACGCTAAACTCAATCTGTATCTGGATATCCTTGGAAAACGCAGGGATAATTACCATAATTTAGATACTTTATTTGAAAGAATAGACCTATCCGACTCCATTACCTTAAGAGCCCGCCGGGATAACCTGATTAGAATTATCTGTAAAAATAAAGATGTGCCCGTAGATAAATCCAACCTTTGTTACCGGGCAGCCGCGCTTATTCGGCAAAAGCGCGGTATTAAAAAAGGCGTGGATATAAAGATAGACAAGAATATACCCGTGGGTGCCGGTTTAGGCGGGGGGTCAAGCAATGCCGCGACAGTGCTTCTGGGTTTAAACCGGCTCTGGAAACTGCGGCTTTCCAGGAACGCGCTTTGCGGCCTCGCGGCAAAGATCGGTAGCGACGTCCCATTCTTTATCCATAATGTTTCATTTGCAAGAGGATGCGGCAGGGGAGAAAGAATAGAGCCGATAAGAGGATTGAAACACCTGAAGTTATGGCATATACTGGTAGCGCCTAAGTTGCAAGTCTCTACCCCTTTTATTTACAGGAAATGGGATAAATTTACGCAAAAAAATAAAAAAGCGAGGTTGACAAGCCACCCCCGCAATGTTAAAATAGTGACTTCCTTATTGAAAGAAAGGAACCTCGCGGATTTAACTGGCTGTCTTTATAATGGATTAGAGCAGGTTACCTTTTCTCTTTATCCCCAGCTTCGGCGAGTCAGGGAAGCTTTGAAAAAATCGGGGATAGGTGTGGTTTTGATGTCCGGAAGCGGGCCGGCAATCTTCGGAATAGCTACCTCAAGAAAGGAGGCAGTTCGAGTAAGGGGGCAGCTAGATACCTGCGATAGTCCGTGGCGAATATTTCTGACACGGACAGCCTAGAGAAACACAGCCAGGAGGCTAACTGATGGAAATAACAGAAGTTAGGGTCGTGTTAAAAGATTCCCCAGATAAGAAATTAAGAGCTTATGCCACGGTAACCTTTGACAATGCCTTTGTGGTAAGGAATATAAAAGTAATAGAGGGCACCAGCGGCCTTTTTATCGCCATGCCTTCCCGGAAAATAAAACAGGCATGCCCCAAGTGCGGCTTCAAGAATGAATCGCGCAGTAAGTATTGTAATCAATGCGCTAACCACCTGCCTTTGGTTACGCGCCCCCCGGAAACAGAGGCGGGCAATTCTCAGTCCGAACATAAGGATATAGCCCATCCTATCACGCAGTCTTTCAGGGAATATCTGCAGAAAAGAGTGCTGGAAGGATACGAGCAGGAAAAGACAAAGGGCACTGTAGTTCCCGCAGTATAAATTTAAGGTTAAAAAGCGGCTTTGAAATTTTGGGATGTCGTCTCCCGCTGCACCATTTAAAACCATCGACAGCGGGATGGGATAGCAGGACGACGGCAGGCATTAATAAATTTGGGACGTCGTCCAATGGCAGGACTCGAGAATTTGGATCTCGCTATCATGGTTCGAATCCATGCGTCCCAGTTCTGCTTCACCCTTCAATAAGTAAGGGCTACGCAGAGGGCGGGATCTTACCGTACAACCACTTATAAATGGATAAAAAACTGGCAGTTATCATTTTGGCAGCGGGAAAAAGCACGCGGATGAAGTCGCAGATACCGAAAGTACTGCATCCGGTCTGCGGCCGCCCCATGCTTGGTTATCTGCTGGATTTGGTAAAGGGATTGAAGGCAGAAAGGGTAATAGCTGTGGTTGGTTATAAGCAGGAGGCGGTAAGAAAGGCGCTTCCCGCAGGCGTAAAGGTTGTTGTCCAGAAGAAATTGCTGGGGACGGCAGACGCAGTAAAAAGCGCGCTGCCCCTGTTAAAAAATTTTAAAGGTATGGTTCTTATCCTTTACG
>JBEKHW010000039.1:0-8127 GCA_050012075.1 Candidatus Omnitrophota bacterium
CAATGCCTGATGCCGCGGGCGTATACCTCATGAAGAATGCCGCAGGTCAGGTTATCTACATCGGTAAGGCAAAATCGCTAAAGAGGCGGCTGAATAGTTACCTGGGCAGGGAGCTTTCCGCTAAAAGTATCTCTATGCTTTCCCGGGTAAGAGATATCGAGTATATCCTGGCACCCACCGAGAGCCTGGCCCTGCTTTTAGAATCTAATCTGGTCCATAAATATAAACCCAGATACAATATTTCGCTGCGCGATGATAAAAGTTTTCCTTTTGTCAAGATTACCGCAGAGGCGTTCCCGGCGGTATGCATTACGCGAAGGAAGGCCTCCGACGGCAGCCGTTATTTCGGCCCTTATACAGACGTTAAACTATTGCGCCAGGCGCTTAAGATTATCCGCAGGTATTTTCCGTATCGTTCCTGTAAGACCCTTCCTAAAGAGGCCTGTATTTACTACCGGCTGAAATTATCTCCTGCCCCCTGCATCGGCAAGGTAACAAAGAATGAATACGCCAGGACTATAAGGGCGATTTCTCTCCTGTTACAGGGAAATACAGAAGCCCTCATCCAGGGCCTTTCCCGTTTTATGTTTGAGAAGGCCGAAGAAAAAGAATTCGAAGAGGCAGCTAAAATAAGGGATAAGATACAGGCATTAGGCAGTATAGGCACGCAGGGGCCTGTTGCGGGTAACCAGGAAGAATTGGAGAGTTTAAGGAGCCTTTTAGATGTTCCGTTTGTGCCGGAACGCATAGAGGCATTTGATATTTCAGATATCGGGGGAAAAGAAGCATGCGGCTCCATGGTCAGCTTTTATCGCGGCATAGCGGATAAGAACAACTATCGCAGGTTTCGCATTAAGACGGTCAGCGCCATAGATGATTATGCGATGTTAAGAGAAGTGATACACAGGCGGTATGTGCGCCTCTTAAAAGAAAAACTGCCTATGCCTGATACCGTTCTTATTGATGGAGGAAAAGGCCACCTGTTTACCGCAGAAAGGGAATTAACTGCGCTCGGGATAGAATTGCCGCTTATAAGTATTGCCAAGGACAGGGAAAATATATATATTAAGGGGAGGAGCGAGCCGGTAACTTTTAAAGAGGATACCCCCGCGCTTAACTTAATACGCAGGATCCGGGATGAGGCGCACCGCTTCGCCGTCTCGTATCATCATATATTGAGAAGGAAGAAAACGATAGGAAGATAACAGATGTCACCACGCCACAAAGTCACAAAGCCACAAAGTAAAATTTTTACATGTGACTTGGTGACCTTGTGGCCACGTTCTATTAACCATAGCGAAATGACCCCTTTTGCCAAGAGAGTGTATAAGATAGTATTAAGAATACCCATCGGCCAGGTGCGCACCTATAAGTGGGTTGCGCAGAAGGCGGGTAATCCTCGCGCCTGGCGCGCCGTTGGCACAATCTTAAAAAATAATCCCCTGCCGCTTGTAATACCATGCCATCGGGTGGTAAAAAGTAACTCTCGTCCCGGTAGTTATGTCTTTGGTAAGAAAGAGAAGAAAAAGCTTATTGCGTTAGAGAGGGAGGTTGGATTGTGTCTGGCGAACAGAAGATAAGGGCTTTTCTTTTTTATCTCAGCGTCCTGGTTTTTTTCGTAGCCCTTCCTTTTATTTTATCCTTCGCACTGGGGTATAAGTTTGACCCGCGCACTTTTAAATTCACGAAAACCGGTATCATCGCGATCAAGTCCGAACCCGCTGGCGCCGATATTTATCTACAGGATAAGCTGCTCGATGAGAAAACCACTACTAGTATTACCGAGCTATTGCCTGGCCAATACAATGTCCGGGTTGAGTTAGTCAAGCACTATCCCTGGCAGGGCGAAGTTTCTGTGCGCGCAGGCCAGGTAACCCGTATTGAAAATATAATCCTTTTCCCATTAAGGCCGCTTATTAAACAATTGAATAAGGCAAAGATATCCTTATTTTGGGCGGATTTCGTAAACCACAGGCTTTATTATGTTGACCGGCAGGATAATATCATTTATACCTCTGACCTTGGCGGAGAGCGTTTTGAGATGACCGGAGTCCTGCCTCAGGACTCAGCGCAACTTAAGGGTTGGAAGGTTTCCGCAGACAGGGAGAAATTGATTTGTTTTAATCCACGTGAAGTATTGATAATACCTTTGTCGGCGGGGACCGATAAGTCTCCGATTATACTGGAACACCCTAATTCCAGGGTCCTTGATATCTTCTGGCACGCGGACAGCTACCATTTTATATTGGTCACCGACAAGAAGATAGAAGTGTGCGAAGCAAAAGAGAAGGCCGTAGCCGTAGCGTTAGTAACATTAAATAAAAAAAATACCCCTGCGTTCTACGACCCGGATAACGATGCCCTTTATTTCCTTGATTCCCAGGCGGGCTCTGACGGCAAGCTTTATGATAATGTATATAAGCTGGAGTTGGGCAGGCAGAACTATTCCATACAGGAATTAATAAAACCACCATCTAATAATGAGCAATAATTTGGCCCCAAAAAGAATATACGAGATTATTCCGGGAACTCTATCGTGGGGGATAATCCTGGCTCTTGTATTGCTATCTATTTTTAAGCCCCTGTTGTGCGCGGTATTTATTATTGCCTTTGATTTTTACTGGATTATCCGCACTGTATATTTAACCACTCTTCTGGTAATGGCGCATCGCAAGCTGTTCATCCGCAAAGATAAAGACTGGATAAAGGAATGCGATGCCCTGGGGGCGGCGTATGATTGGCAGCGCATATACCAGCTGATTATCTTTCCTGTTTATAAGGAAGGGCCGGAGATACTCAGGTCTTCGCTTAAGGCATTGACGCTTTGTAATTATCCTAAAGACAGGATGATAGTGGTGCTGGCCCTTGAGGGGCGTAACCTAGCCTCAAGAGATAATGCAAAAATCCTGGAGGAGGAATTCGGGGGTATATTCTTTGCGTTCTTTTCCACTTTTCATCCGGACGGCCTTGCCGGTGAAACCAGGACCAAAGGTGCCAATGCGACTTGGGCTGCTCACAGGGCAAAGGAGTTCCTGGAGTCTAAGGGGGTAAAACAAGAGAATACTCTTGTTTCCTGTTTTGATGCCGATACATGCGTGGATAAAGAATACTTCGGATGCCTTACCTACCATTTCCTGATTAATCCAAGGCCCCATCAGGCAAGTTATCAACCCATGCCGGTTTATAACAACAATATCTGGGAGGCGCCCTCGTTTGCCCGGCTCGTAGAAATAAGTTCTTCTTTCTGCGAGATGATCGACAGCGTGCGCCTGGAAAAATTTGTGACTTTTTCCAGCCACAGCATGAGCTTTAAAACCCTGGTAGAGGTGGGTTACTGGCCGGTGGATATGATTTCAGATGATTCCGTCATTTATTGGAAGGCGTTCCTGTTTTACAAAGGCGAATACCATGTCGTGCCGTTATATATTAACGTGTCTATGGATGTGGCATACGCCAATGGTTTCTGGAAGACGATCGCCGTGCAATACAAGCAGAAGAGAAGATGGGCCTGGGGCGTAGAAAACTTTCCTTTTCTTCTGGAGGGTTACTCAAAATACGGGGGAGTCCCTTTATTGGTGAAAATACGCAGGGCGTTTAATCTCCTTGAGAGCCATGTTACCTGGGCAGTGTGGGCGGTAATCCTGGCTCTTATCGGCCCGATGCCGCTTATACTGGGGGGCGCGTTTTTCAGGGAGTCGGCCATCGGATACAATTTACCCAGGATTACGGGTCTCTTGTTTAACTTTACGCTCATTACGAGCCTTGTATGGGTGATACTTAGTAGGACCATACTGCCCAAGCGGCCGAGCCACATCAGCTGGCGTAAGAATATAGTAATGGTATTGGAATGGGTTATCGTGCCCTTTATAATAGTGGTGTTAGGTTCTGTTCCTGCGCTGGATGCGCAGACGCGCCTGGCACTGGGCAAATATATGGAATTTAATCCTACCGAAAAAAAGAAGAAAGTGGTATAATCAACTGTAAAAATATTCGGAGGTATTTATGGGGATAAAAGATTTCTTGAAGAGTATGGCGGAACTTGATGCCTCGGATTTATTTTTCCGGACAGGCAATACCCCGCACATGCGTAAAGACGGCCTGGTAGTTAACATGACCGATAAAGCCCTTACGGCAGACGATGTCATGCAGGCCGTAGGCGAATTAACTACCCCCGCACAGCAGGAAAAGTTTAAAAATAACCTGGATGTTGATTTTGCCGTATACCTGCCGGAACTGGAGCGCAGGTTCAGGGTAAGCATATTTATGCAGAGAAACTCCCCCTCTATGGTTATTCGTTGTATAAAGGGCACTACTCAGACTTTCGAGGAGCTGAATCTGCCCGCAGATATATTAAAGAAACTTTCATTGGACCGCCGCGGGATAGTGCTTATCTCCGGCACCATGGGTAGCGGTAAATCCACCACCATCGCCAGCATGATTGAATATATTAATCAGAGCGGCCAAAGGCATATCCTTACCATTGAAGAGCCCATCGAATACACCTTTAAAGACAAGAACTGCGTTATCAATCAAAGAGAGCTGGGCGTCGACGTGCTTTCTTATGCGGCGGGTTTACGTACGTTCCCGCTACAAAGCCCGGATGTTATATACATAAGTAATATCCGTGATTACGAAACAATGTCCAGCGTTATCACTGCCGCAGAAACCGGAGTCCTGGTACTCAGTAGCTTACATACCGTTAATGCGAGCCAAGGTGTAGAGAGGGTCATCAATTTTTTCCCGCCTCATCAGCACGAAGAGAAAAGAACCCAGTTGTCATATTTGCTAAAAGGGATTATTTCTTTGCGTCTCGTCCCTTTAAAGAGCGGAAAAGGCAGGATCCCCGCCTATGAAGTGATGTTACTGACTCCTACCATAAGCCGGTTGATCCGTGAGGGCAAGGTCTGGGAGATACCGCAATTTCTCGAAGAGGGCGGGATAATGGGGATGCAGTCCTTTAACCAGTCACTGGTAAAGCTTGTAAATGAGGGCAAAGTAAGCGAGGAGGTGGCGGCAGATTTTTCGGATAATAAGGATGAATTCATTCTTTCCCTCCGAGGCATAAGGAAAATCCGTTAAAGGAGAATTCATGTTAGAAGAAATCAAAGATAAGTTGTCGCAATTAAAGACGCGCCTGGACCATTTACGGGGGTATCTTTGACATAGATAACAAGAAAAAGCTTATCGATGAATTGTCCTCTTCCATGTCTCGCCCGGGATTCTGGGATGCTGCGGCAAACTCTTCAAAAATCATAAAGGAACTAAAGATTTTAAAGTCCAGCGTCGAGCCCTGGGATGCGGCTTATAAGAAACTAACTGAACTTAATGAACTGGCTGTAATTACCGGGGAGACCGACCAGGAACTTGCCTTAGACCTCTCCAAAAATATAGACCTTCTTATCAAGGAAATTGAAGAGCTTGAATTCAAGGTCCTTCTTAGCGGCGAGCTCGATAAGAATAGCGCAATCTTAAGTATTAATGCCGGGGCCGGCGGGACAGAATCCTGCGATTGGGTCAACATGCTGCTACGCATGTACAGCCGCTATGCGGAAAGGCACGGCCACAAGGTAAAAACCATAGATATCCTTTTCGGCGAAGAAGCCGGTATCAAGAATGTCACGATATTGATTGAAGGCCAATACGCCTATGGATATCTTAAGGCGGAGCGGGGAGTGCACCGGCTTGTGCGCATATCGCCTTTTGACGCGAATAAACGCCGGCATACATCTTTTGCTTCTGTCGATGTGATCCCGGAAGTAGAAGAAGATATAGCTATTGAATTGGAAGAGAAGGATTTAAAGATTGACGTCTACCGCTCTAAGGGCGCAGGCGGCCAAAGCGTCAATACCACGGATTCGGCGGTGCGCATAACGCATATTCCTACCGGCCTCATCGCCCAGTGCCAGAATGAGCGCTCGCAATACCAGAATAAACAAATGGCTGTTAAGATCCTGAAAGCGCGTATTTATGAATTCCAGCGCCAGAAAAAAGAAGAGCAACTGTTTAAGCAGTATGGGGCGGATAAAAAGAGAATAGAATTCGGCAGCCAGATACGTTCCTATGTAATGCACCCTTATAATTTAGTAAAAGACCACCGCACGGATTTCGAGACAGGGAATGTAGATGCGGTGATGGACGGTAAGATTGACGACTTTATCGAAGCATACCTTAAACATAGAAAAACAAGAACATAAGAGATGATTAAGACCGTAAGAAAAATACTCCTTAAGACCAGGCAAGACAAAATCACCAGGAAATTCCCGAATGTAAACATAGTCCTGCATACGGATATGCCCAGCCCCTCTATGGCTAAGATGGTGGAAGCCGCCCGTATCGTAGCCCTGGTGAATTCTTTGGAACCCAAGATAAAGGCACTTAGCGATGCCGAGCTAAAGGGGAAAAATGAGGAGTTTAAGAAAATTATCTTTGAAAAAGCGAAGGAATACGGGCCCGAGATAGAGGGAATGGAGGCGGAATTAGCAAAGGTCGCTATCCCCGAAGATAAGGCAAGGCTTAAAGAGAAGATAAAGGATACCCGCAATAAGATTTTTAAGGATGTATTGCCTGAGGCCTTTGCCGTGGTGCGCGAGGCATCAATCCGCACGATTGGCCTGCGCCATTTTGATGTGCAGATTGCCGGAGGACTGGTCCTACATGAAGGAAGGATCTCTGAGATGGCTACCGGAGAAGGGAAAACCCTCGTAGCTACCCTGCCGGCATATTTAAACGCGCTTTTTGGCCGCGGGGTGCATATCGTTACGGTTAATGACTATCTGGCGCGGCGCGACCGGGAATGGATGGGACCGATCTTCGAATTCCTGGGTCTTTCTGTGGGCGTGATACAGCATGATATGAGCGACGAGGAGAGAAAGAGCGCCTATTCCTGTGATATCACTTATGGCACAAACAATGAATTCGGTTTTGACTATTTGCGCGATAATATGAAATATGCCCTTGATGAACTTGTGCAGAGGCCTTTTTATTACGCCATCGTAGACGAAGTCGATTCCATATTGATAGATGAGGCGCGCACCCCTCTGATTATCTCCGGGCCCGCGGAAGAGTCTACGGAAAAATACTATATTGCCAAAAAGATTGCCGACCAGCTTAAGGGCAGGCGCGTTACCGAGAATGAAGAGATAAACGCCAAATACAAAGGCCAGGATTTATCGGCCGGCTATGACTATGTGGCTGACGAGAAAGCGCAGACCGTAGCGCTTACCGACGAAGGCGAGGTAAAGGCGGCCAAGCTTTGGGGGATTGACAGTATGCATAGCCTGGAGACCATGGAACACAGGCATCATACAATTCAGGCGCTGCGCGCCAAGGAATTTTACGAGCGCGATGTGGATTACGTGGTAAAGGAAGGAGAAGTGATTATCGTCGATGAATTTACCGGCAGGATGATGCCGGGAAGGCGCTGGTCAGACGGCCTGCATCAGGCGGTAGAATCAAAGGAAGGCCTTAAGATCGAGCGCGAGAACCAGACCCTTGCCACGGTAACCTTCCAGAACTATTTCCGTATGTACGAGAAGATGGCTGGGATGACCGGCACCGCTTCTACCGAGGCAAATGAATTTAAGGGCATCTATCAGCTCGACGTTGTGACCGTTCCTACTAACAGGCCGCTTATCCGCACGAATTATTCTGACCGTATTTATAAGACTGAAAAGGAAAAGTTTGACGCCGTGGTGGAAGAGATTTCAGAGCTTTATAAGAACGGGACGCCGGTCCTGGTCGGTACAATAACCATAGACAAATCCGAGCGCCTGTCGCATATGTTGAAGATGCGCGGCATACCCCACCAGGTGCTGAATGCAAAATACCACGAAATGGAAGCGCAGATTGTTGCTCAGGCAGGAAGGTTTGAGGGAGTCACTATTGCCACTAATATGGCCGGTAGGGGCACGGATATACTGTTGGGCGGTAACCCGGAGTTTATGGCTAAGAACTTATTGAAACAGAAATTAAAACCGGATGACCATAACCTCCAGGAGGAATATAAGGCGTTTTTAGCAAAATTCAAAGAAGAGACAGAGATAGAGCATAAAAAAGTAGTGGAGTCAGGGGGTTTGTATGTGCTGGGCACTGAACGCCATGAAGCCAGGCGTATAGACAACCAGCTGC
>JBEKHW010000040.1:0-7862 GCA_050012075.1 Candidatus Omnitrophota bacterium
CCCGCCTTCAGGCCCTAAATCAATAATATAATCCGCGCATTTTATGACTTCCAGGTTATGCTCAATCACAATGACGGTGTTGCCTTTATCGACAAGGCGGCCGAGCACCATGATCAGTTTTTCTACGTCCGCGAAATGCAGGCCGACAGTAGGTTCGTCAAGAATGTAAAGCGTCTTGCCCGTAGAACGCTTGCTTAATTCCGCAGAAAGCTTGGTGCGTTGCGCTTCCCCTCCGGATAATGTGGTTGCGGATTGTCCCACCTGGATATATCCAAGGCCGACATCGTAGAGGTAATCAAGTATATTGCGGATCCTGGGGACGTTGGCGAACAATTCGCGCGCCTCCTCTACGGTCATATCCAGTACCTGAGAAATAGAATAGCCCTTATATTTTATCTGTAGGGTAGCTTCATTGAACCGTAACCCCTTACAGACATCGCATTTTACATATACATCCGGCAGAAAATGCATTTCTATTTTCTTTGTCCCGTCTCCCATGCATGCTTCGCAACGGCCGCCTTTTACATTAAAAGAGAATCTCCCTGCTTTATAGCCGCGCTTCCTGGATTCGGGCAATCTACTGAATATATCCCGGATATAACTATAAACCCCCGTATAAGTAGCGGGATTTGAACGCGGGGTACGGCCTATGGGCGACTGGTCAACCTCAATGACCTTGTCTATATGTTCGACGCCGCTTATCCTCTTGTAACAGCCGGATTTTTCTTTTAGTTTATGCAACTTCTGCGCAATAGCACGGTACAGCGTCTCATCGATTAACGTAGATTTTCCGGAACCTGAAACCCCTGTGATACATATAAATGTTCCAAGGGGGAATTTCACGTCTATACTTTTTAGGTTGTGCTCACAGGCGCCTTTAAGCTCTATAAATTTATTGCCTTTGTAATTGCGCCGCCTTGAGGGTGGCTCGATTTTGAGCTCTTTTCTCAGATATTTTGCAGTAAGCGAATTTTTATCTCTCAATAAATCATCCTTTGTCCCTGCAAAAACTATTTCTCCGCCATGCCTGCCTGCCCCAGGGCCAAGGTCTACGACATAATCAGAGGATAGGATTGTCGCTTCGTCGTGCTCTACCACCACGAGGGTATTCCCCAGGTCACGCAGGACCTTCAAAGTAGAAAGTAATTTAAAATTATCCCACTGATGCAATCCTATACTTGGTTCATCCAGGACATACAAAACCCCCACTAAACCGGAACCTACCTGAGTTGCCAGACGAATCCGTTGGGCTTCACCACCGGAAAGCGTAGAACTCTTTCTATCAAGGGTAAGATAATCCAGGCCTACATCCATGCAGAATTTAAGCTTCTGCCTGATTTCTTTGAGCACATGATATGCAATGGTCTTTTCTCTTTCCGTCAAATCTAAATTAGCAAAAAATCCCTCCCCTTCTTTTACCGACATCTGAGTCACCTGCCAGATATTCTTAGCATTTATTTTTACGGCAAGGCTTTCCGGTTTAAGACGGGCGCCCTTACATGCAGGGCATGGAAGAGTCGACATAAACCTGGATATTTCTTCTTTAAGATATTCGCTGTCGGTTTGACGGAACAGCCTCTCCAAATGATGTGTTAGGCCTTCAAACGGCTTATTGCCCACGATCTCATCGCAGCCATAGAGTATCGCATTCTGTATATGCCGGGGCAACGCCTTAAAAGGGGTATCCAGAGAAAAATCAAGCGTATGCGCAAGTTCCCGCAGCAACCACCTGTAATAAAGTATGTACCCGCGCCCTCCCCTTTTCCACGGCTCAAGCGCTCCCTCGTTTATCGACTTGCTTTTATCCGGCACTATCAAATCCAGGTCAAACTCAAGTTTTGTCCCCAGGCCGTGACATTCGGGGCAGGCACCGTAAGGAGAATTGAAAGAAAAAATGCGCGGTTCAACTTCCGCGTAATTTATTCCGCATTTTGTGCAGGCATACTGTTCGCTGAAAATCAAATCGTTGCGCGCTTCCAGCGTATAACGGGAAATTATCACCCTTCCTTTTCCGGCCTTAAGCGCAGTCTCTATGGAATCGGTAAGGCGGTTCTTTATCCCTGGTTTTATGGAAAGACGGTCAACCACTGCTTCAATATTATGCGCCTTATATCTAGCCAGCTTTAATTTAACCGGCAGTTCATAAACCTTACCGTCAATACGGCAACGCACAAATCCTGATTTCTGGATTGCGGCCAATACCGAGCGATACTCGCCTTTTCTTCCGCTTACCAGGGGCGCTAAAACCTGTATATCGGTATTTTCCGGCAGATGCATGATCTTGTCTACTATTTCCTGGCTGCTTTGCCTCTCTATAGGCTGGCCGCACTTATAACAATAGACCTTACCGACCCTGGCAAAAAGTAACCTCAAATAATCATAGATCTCTGTTTGGGTAGCAACGGTCGAACGCGGGTTACCCGCGGCTGTCCTCTGTTCGATTGCTATAGTAGGAGACAACCCGGAAATAAATTCTACATCCGGTTTCTGCAGCTGCTCTAAAAATTGACGTGCGTAACTGGAAAGGCTCTCGACAAACCTGCGCTGCCCCTCCGCGTAAATGGTATCAAAAGCCAGGCTTGATTTACCTGAACCCGATAGCCCCGTGACCACGATAAGCTTATTACGCGGCAATTCCAGGTTTATGCCCTTAAGATTATGTTCTTTTGCCCCGCGTATAATAATTGAATCATTCTGCATTTTTTATCAACCCTTTAAGCGCTTTATTATGCGGATTAATTTTATAGGCCAGGCGGTAATACTTTTGTGCCTCCCCGGTATTTCCTTTTTCTGTATAAAGGTCTCCCATCTGGATTAAATTAAGCACAAAATACGGATGCGCTTCCAAACTCTTAATCCCAAAGGTAATTGCCCTATCGATATCATGCAATTTTCTATAACAAGTGCTCATGCGGTAATATACAAAGAAGTGCCCCGCCCCTGAGGAGTCTTTCTTGTTTTTATCCTGAGTGGGACCAAAAAAATAATAATTTTCTTTTATCTTATAATAATTATAGAGTGATTTATTCAACGCGAGAGTGTATCTTTCAAGGGCAAGGCCTGGATTATCTTGAGCAAGGTAATAATTACCCCACATCATATCAAGGTCTACGCTATCGGAATAGTAAACAGAGAATTTCTTTATCTCCCGGAACGCTTCGTCATATTTGCCGTAGTAAAGATACGCATCTATTAAATCCTTGCGCAGTGGGTTTCTTGCTCCGGTATATTGGAGTATGCGTTTGAAAACCACGAGATCATTTCTCCAATAAAAATTATTTGCAAAACAAAGTGTCCCATAGAAAACAATTAAAATTATACCTGTCGCTACGGCAAGCCGCTTTAGGATAGAAAATAATATTACCGCAAAAACAAGAAAAAAACCGAGCGATGATAAATAAAGCCAGCTCTCTGCCATCATTGCGCCACCGAGCACCGGATAGCTGTCCAAAAGGAACAATACAGGGATCAGGCCTATCAGAAAACAGCTTGCGCCAAATAAAAATACCTGTTTTTTATCAGAGGACTTTGTTAGAAAATATCCTGAAATAAATAATATTGCCGTAACCAGGGCAATCATTATCTGAAAGCTCGTCTGCACAAAAGGCGTAATCCTAAGAAGATGCAGATTTAGCGGTAATAAAAGGAGCAATAAATATCTCTGGATGATATTCAGGAAATTAACCGCCCTCATAGAAAGAGAAAACGCGCTCTGATGCAATATGAGGGAATTGGGCCCTAGAATCGAGAACCGTATCGCAAGATAAAATAGAGCCGTAATCAAAAAAGGGACCGCCAGCAGGTAATCTTTAGGCCTTGCATTTTGAGAATATAAAATTAGGATTAAGAATAAAACTAGCAGTAATGCGTTTTCGCGGGAAAAGAGAGCGAGGAGCGAGGAAAAAACGCCAATGCAATAATAAACCCAGCCACTACCCTGGTAAGGCGCGGTTCTTACGCGTAAGAACCGAAGAAAGAAAAACATGCTAAGCAGCATAAAGAACCCGCTCAAAAGGTCAGCCCTGCCTGCTATGTAGGAAACGACCGAGGCATGCACAGGGTGGACCGCAAAGAAAAAAGCGGTTATTGCTGCCAATATTTGTTTTTTAAAAAGAAGGATGATAAGATAATAGGCCACTAATACATTTAAGCAGTGCAGGATAATATTCGTCAGGTGAAATCCGAAGGGATTTAACCCCCAAAGCTTAAAATCCATCCTGTAACTTAATATCTGCACAGGCCTGTACATACCGGCAAGCCTATCATTACCCATCCAGTAATAATAATAAATGCTTTTTCTAAAAATATCCTGGGTCAAACGCGCCTGGGTGACCATCGGGTTATAAATAATTAACGCCTTGTCGTCAAAGACAAAATCACCTGACAGGATGCTGGAATATGCGGCTAGGACCGCCAGAAACAAAATGGCAAGCACTATTTTATGACTAATAATTTTACCCTCGTTATCGTTCATTTTAATTAATGATATGTCGCGCCTTTAACAGAATAAAAGTTACGGGATCATTCATACCGAGATTCACGAAAAGGTAACTAAAATTAGTGAAATCCCAGATAGCGATGGCAATAACGGCGCCTGCCAGGAATAAAACGGCTCTTTTTTCTGATAACTTCTGCGAAATCTTGCCTAAGATAAGTACGGAAAAAATCCGAAAAGGCACAGATAGATTAATGGCATAGCGGACATTTTTGTGATAAAAACTGAGGGCCGAAAGAAGAAAAATAAAAAATAAGATCAAATAATCAATTTCCTCCCTCCTTTCTTCCCTGTACCGGCATAGATAATGAACTATAAAGCCTATGCCCAGGATAGTCGTTGCCGGAGAAAGAATCAGGTAGTCTATCAAATAACGGTACCAGGGGCCGCTACCGTAAAAAATGGCGTAGGTTTTGGGCTGCGAGTACAAGAAGATATTGGTTATTAGTTTAATTGCGTTATCAATCCCTAAGAATACGGCATAGGAGGCAAAAACTACGGCTATGGGAAACAATGAAGAGCATAAGAAATCTTTTATCCTTACCTGTTTTTTCCGGATAAACTTAAGAAAAATAAGAAAGAGAGTGAAAAATAAACAAAGTAAAACACCGTTCTCCCTAATCAGGATCGTAAAAGAGCATGCCAAGATAAAAAGGACCCTCTTCAGGTAGGAATTTTCTTTGACGTAATCCAGAAATAACCATAAGGATAGGGTCAAAAACAGGCAGTACGCATTTTCAGTGAGCGCCCTGGTAGTCATTGCCATATCCAGCGGAGAAAAGGCCAGAAGGATAATGAATAATGCCGCAAATTTTCCGGTGAAATATTTACGGATGAAATAAAAAGCCGCCATAAGAAAAAAACAATAACAAATAAGTGACAAATAAGCAAGGCTGATTAAAGAAGGCCCGCTTATTTTTAACCAGAAAGCAGAAAGTAAAATGTACCCTATCCGAAGAGGAGTGGGATAGGACCAAAGTTTGGTGTTTTCGAGGTACTCTTTGGACAAAGCAGGAAAACTGCCTATGCCATGCCCGTCTATATATGTAGCATAAATTAAATAATAATGCTCATCGGGAGACCCGCGAAAAGAAGCGTGCCTGAAACTGAAGGACAGTAACGTCACAGTCACTACAAGCACGAAGAGAAGCACGTACCTTTCATCCAAGATGATTCTTTTAACGGGGATCTTTCTATCTCCGGAGGAAGAAATATTATTTTTCGAGTAAGCCATCTTCAATAAATGATATGCTTTGCTTTTAGTAGCGCAAAGGAGACAGGGTCATTAATCTCGTGGGTAAGAAAAAGATAATTGAAATTGATTAAATCACCAAGCGCTATGGCGATAACTAACCCTGCCAGGAGTAAGCGGTAGTTATTCTTTGAAATCTGCCTGGAAATCTGAGTTAATACAAACAGTGAAAAAATCCGCAAAGGCATATCCAGGTTGATGACATAGCGGACGTTCTTGGTAAACAGGTTAAAAACCAAAAGGATATAGATAAAAAACAAAATGAAATAATCCACCTCCTCCCTTCTCTCTTTTTTATGCAGGCATAGATAATGAAATATAAAGCCCGTGCCGAGGATAGTCGTTGCCGGAGAAAGAACCAGGTAATCTATAAGATAACGGTACCAGGGCCCGCCGCCGTAAGTAATGGCGTAAATGCTTGTTTTCGGAGAATTGATAATGATCCCTATTATCCTGATTGTATTATCGATTCCTCCAAGTATGACATATAACGCAAAAACCGTGGCAAGCGGGAAAATGGCTGAGTATAGGAAATCTTTTATCTTTATCTGTTTTTTCTGGATAAATTTACGGAAAACAAGAAAAAGAAAGAAGAACGGGCAAAGTAAAACGGCTGTCTCTTTTATCAGTATCGTAAAAGAATACGTAAAGAAGAAGGCGATTCTTTTCGGGTTGGAATCCTCTCTGACGTAATCCAGAAACAACCACAGGGACAAAGTGGAAAGCAGGCAGTACGCGCTTTCGCTAATCGCCCGCCTGGCCATAGCCATAGCAAGGGGAGAAAAAGCCAGGAGAATGACGGCTAAGAGGGCAAAATCTTCCGAGAAATACTTACGTATGAAATAAAAAGACACTATAAGAAAAAGGCAATAACAAAAAAATGAAAAATATGCAAGGCTTAGGAAGGAATAGCCGAATATTCTTAACCAGGAAGCAGAAAAAAGAATGTAGCCTATCCTGAAAGGATTAGGATATGCCGAATACGCACGGTCCTGGCTATATTGCTGGAATAAATAAGAAAATCCTTCAATGCCATACTTATTTATGTATGTAGCGTAATTCAGATAATAATCTTCATCCGGCAAGATATAATGAGTATTGAATTTAAAACCAAAAGATAGTACTGTGATTGCGGCTGCAAGCACAAGGAAGAATAAGTACTTTCTATCCACCGCAAATGTCCTATTAACTGGTTTTTCTGCCATAAGTATTGGAAAGAATTTAAAAAAACTGGGCTCAAAGAATGATCTGTTCAGCTCTTAGCAGTTTAAGCGTGACAGGGTCGTAAATGCCGTGGACTAAAAAAAGCCGGCTAAAATTGGTGATATCCCAGAGCGCAATGGCGATAACCAGCCCCGCCAACAGGATACCGTACTTATTCTTTGATACCTGCTTGGATATCTCGGTTAAGATAAGCAGAGAAAAGATACGAAAAACGATATCAAGATTGATAACATAGCGGATGTTCTTGTGGAAAAAACTAAAGGCTACAAGGATGAAAATAAAAAATAAAAGGAAGTAATCTATGACATCGCTTGCCTTTTCCCTGCGTAGGCATAGATAATGGAATATAAAGCCTGTTCCCAGAAGCGTTACTGGTGGAGAAATAATCAAATAGTCTATTAAATAACGGTACCAGGGGCCGCTACCGTAAGTAATAGCGTAAAGATTGCTAGTGGAAGAACGAATTATCATCGCCATTATATTAATTGTATTAGTAAGCCCACCCAGGGAGGCGTATAGGATAAAAACTATAGCCAAAGGTAAAAAGGAACAAAATAGAAAATCTTTGAGTTTTACCTCCTTCTTCTGAAAGAACTTACGAAAAACAAGAAAAATAGTAAAAAATATACAAAGCAAAGCCGCGGTTTCTTTTATTAGGATCGTAAAGGTAAATACAAGGACAAAGAGTATCCTTTTCAGATTAGAATCCTCCTTAATATAATCCAAGAATAACCACAAGGATAAAACAGAAAACAGGCAGTACATACTTTCAGTAAGAGCCCTTCTAGCCATAGCCATATTCAAAGGAGAAAAGGCAAGCAGGATGATAAAAAGCGCGGCGAACCCTCCCGAGAAATACTTGCGGATAAAGTAGAAGGATACTAAAAGAAA
>JBEKHW010000041.1:0-6662 GCA_050012075.1 Candidatus Omnitrophota bacterium
CCATCCAAAACCACCTCTTCCTGCCTTCATTAACAAGAGTCATGGTCATAAAAATAAGAAAGGACAGGTTTTTGAATAATTCTGCATATGGTATCTCTAAAGAATCGGCCCCGAATATAAAAAGCGGATTTGCCAGATAGAAGATCGAAGACAAAAAAGCGATATCCGAGGATTTGGCGAATTTTCGGACAAACAGAAACCATGATAATAGGGCCAAGAAAGAAACCGAAATAGAGATGCCCCTAAAGAAAGATAGGGCATCTGCCTTAAAGATTGCCCCCAGAAAACCATTAAGAATGGCAGTTAGACAAGGAGAATGCGTATATGGCGAGGAAGAAGAGACCGTGTTTGCTTCAACAAACGGTAGGAAATGGAGCTTAACAAAACCAAAATTAATAAAATTTTCTGCCGCATTAAGCGCATACGCGTCAGACCACGCATCACCATGGTCTAAATCCGGGAAAGTGATTTTCGGTATTGCTATCACAAAAATATACAATACCGCCAGGACAAGAACCCAATACCATGCTTTGAGGCTACCCCTTTCCATCTTCATTCTTTTACCGCTTTATATTGCGCGCCTTCACCTTATCTTCAAGCTTATTAACTATTTTTTGATTGTTATCTGGCTAAAGAAAGGCGACCATACCTTCTATCTTTCTCTTTTTAGAAAAAGGAGGCTAATAAAAAATGAAGAGAAAATAGTCTGCAGCCCTATGACCAGTAATGTCATTGCCAAAATTAATTCCCTTATCCTGTAAAGGGCTCCGAAATGCCTGGAGAACCATTCAACAAAGATAAAGAAAGTGACGAAGGAACCCAGGAAGAACAATCCTAGCCCCAACATGATACCCCTTTCGAGGGTAAAGTAACGTCCGAAAAAAATCGTGAATTTATCCCGTTTAATAAACTCCCTTTCAACGGCAAAGGTATGGGCGAAGATACCGAGGCTTAAGAGTTGATATGAAAGAATGGATATGACAGAGGCAAAGACAAGCAGATGCATATCCCAGTAGTGCCTTAAGAAAAGAAACGGGCCAGGCAATAACAGCAACAGTATCCCTGTCCCGAAAATCAACCCTATCGAACCGGGAATAACATACAGCCATAAAGGACAGTAGAGTAACATGAATCTTATGTGCCGCCAGGCATCTGAAAAGGGCTTTAGCTTTGACTCACCAGCCCTGGGAAAATAATCTATAGGGACCTCGGTAATCTTGAGGCCATGGCTTAATGCCGAAACCACCATCTCCGTCGCAAATTCCATACCAGGGGTTCTGAGCTGCATTTTGTGATACGCCTCGTTGGTGAAAGCCCTCATGCCGCAATGGATATCAGAAAGCCGGGTATGGAAAAAAACTCTGCACATGCCGGAAAGGACGGGATTACCCAGATAACGATGGGACCATGACATCGCCCCCTTCTTCATCTTTCCCTTAAACCTTGAACCAAGAACAAAATCATAACCCTCCCGAAGAAGATTAAGGAATTTCGGTATATCGTAAAAATTGTATGTGTCATCGCTGTCGCCCATTATAATGTATTTACCCCTGGTTTCCGCAAGGCCCCGAAGGTAAACTGCCCCATAGCCGCGCCTGGATTCAACAACCACCTTTGCGCCGGCTTCCGACGCAATCTCCCTTGACCGGTCAGAGGACTTATTATCGGCAACGATTATCTCGCCGATAATCTTTTCTTTTGCGAATACATCTCTTATCTTATTTACGCATACCCCGATGGTCTTTTCTTCGTTAAGGCAAGGCAGGACTACAGAAACTTCAATCTCATTTTCCATATTTAATCCCAGATGATCTCGAAAATACGTATATAACCAGTGTCGTCCTTTGTATCAATAAATGGTTTAAAATGCTTTAGCCCTTCACCCTTTAAAAAATAGAGGCGTACGAACATGCTTCTTGCTAATTCAGCGGGAAGTAAAACCGCCTTTAATTCAGAACCTTCCTTAAATACCAGCACGGAAGCAGGAGAATCGCTATTTAGAAAACTAATCTCTTTAAGCGCTCCCCTATCAAGAAGAAAGAGACTCTTTGGTATTTTATACCTTTGGTCTTTATCGGAAAACAGATAGACAGTATTGTCTTTTATATTATAGACAACCTTGTTTTCAAATAATACCAAATCGTTCTTCTTATCTCCTTTGCCTGATTCAGTGTAGAATCTTACCTGCCTGGTAACCCATTCATCAAGATTGCCTTGGGGTACCATCGCTGCCTCCGTATAAAGGCTCCCGGCATCCTGCCTCTTTATGCCAAGCCTGATAAGCTCCGAGATAATTTTCCCTTTATTTTCTTTATAGAGGTTACGCGCAACATATACTTTCAGGAAATCCCAGTTGCCTAGAACTGATACCGGAGATATGACGCGCTGAGTATTAGGGTCTACTACAAAATAAGCTTTAGCCGGCCTGTCAAAAACTATCCTTAGCACCTCATTTTTATCCCGGGAAGGAATAGACGCGGACAAAACAGCTTCTGCGCTCTTCCTGTCCAGTGTAATTACCTTCTCCAGTATAATAGCTGCTTTAAAGGGATCCTTCAAATCAGCACTTATGATATCAAAAGCCCTATTCCCGCCGTTATTCAGCATCCTAAGGATTGCTAATGATTCCTCTTCGTTTCCAGATAAAAGGACATTCGCCATCCAATAGGCCTGGGGAGTGGTCTGGCTCTGGCCGTCGAAGATGACTCTGCGGCGCGCTATTACCTTAAACCAATCGCCGAAATCCCACCACGAATTTATAATGGCTTCGGGGGGGCTGGCCTGTCGCATGAAAATCAAGCTCTTGTACCAGGTATTATCGATCATGGGGGAAATATTATACGCCGTGGAAAAAGCGTTTTTTGTAATGCCTGCGATGATAATTGTTATTACAATCACTGAAACAGCCGTCAATAGCCGCATCTTCTGGCGCAGGGAATATTCATAAATATCGCTTAGCTGCCAACCCAGGCATATCCCCAGCGGCACGATTAAAAATACCGCAAAACGCACGCCCTTAAAACAAGCAAAGAGCATAGCAAGAAACCAGAATACAAGAATATTTATTGCCTCTGCGGAGAAACCGCTAAACTGCCGGCGCAGAAGCCGTAGATATAATGTAATAACGCAGCCAAGCGATAGAATAAATAAGATTGGCCCGCCCCCCTGATACGCAAGGTAATTGAAATCTGGCTTACGTAATTCTGCGACGGTAGAATAAACATTAGGCCAAGGAGAATCGATAAGGGTTTTATTCAGGAAAAAGGCGTTTTTAACTTGAGAAAACACGGCCGATAGGGGTTGGCTGCCGCAGAGGATTAATATCCAGAATATACTCAACAAAAAGAATAAGAGCGCGTTCTGGGCATGTTGCCGCAAAGAGCCCATATGCAGGCTATCGCGGGTCATTATTGATAAAAGCCGCGCGTTAACTATGGAGTATATTTCATAGATAATGATGATCAGGAAGATAAACCACCAGTGCGGCCAGGTAAAGCAGAATAATCCGGTTAAGAAAGAAGATATAAAAATCCAGTAAATCTTCTGCCTTAAATGCAGGACCTCCCCTGCTTTTAAATACGCCCAGACGATACAAAGAGGAAAAAGCAAGTTTAAAATGTCGGTATCAAACCAGCCTGCCGAGCTACGCACAATAAAAACCGGCGACAAACCGACGAATACGCATGCTATTACCGAAGCAATTATTCCCCAGCGGTAACAGAAAAAAAACAGAGTAATTATGAATATGGCTAAAAATAATACCGGCAGGTAAAACAGAAACGTAAAAAGAGGAACCGGCTTAAATACCCGGAAAACCTTATAAAGGTAAGCAGAAGCGTAATAAAGAAAATTATTCCAGCCAATGTAGGAACCAAAAGGCGCCAGCATCAACATATCCAGCGATTTACCGTCTTTAAGCAAGTCGCCAGGGTATCCGTGCAGCAGAACATTCTCTACATACCGCGCCCAGTTCCAACAGTCCAGCTCCATAAGGAAAGTCTGCCCCTTATTATCCTGAAATGCGCTTTTTAATTCTTTATACCTCCTGCCGGTTTCCTCTCTGACAAGGGCTGCATTATTCTTATTATAATCAGCGGTATATGCGCGTAACAATTCTTCTTTGGCAAGAGGGGAAAACTGAGGAAATTTTTTGTTAACGCTGGTGGATACCTCCTGGCGTATCCTTGCTTGCACTATATCGGCAGCTTCTTTCTTTAGACGGGGAAAATAGGCGGGAAAAAGACGGAAATAGATATTGATAAATAACAGTAACCCCAGCCAAATGAATAGGATAGCGTTCTTTTTCATCTTATTTAATTTACCATATTTTCAGCTTTTAGCAAGAATTAATTGGTACTGACAGAGGGCATCTGTAGGCGGGCAGTCATATTGATTTGCGGATTATTAAGGCCGCCGCATGGACCGATAGCCCACGTAATGTCCCAACAGGTAGATACAGTCATATCAATATAACTGTGAACGGGGTCATAAGCAGGGGCAAAACCTGAAATCCTGCTGGCTATTGCCGATTCCCAAGCGGAATTACAACCAGAGGAGCATACGGCATCACTACAATTTCCACAATAGTTAACTATGCCGCTATTGTTAATAAAAGCATACGCTATCCAGTGGTTAGGTGAATCGTAATATCCAGATATACGGTCAGCGCCCGCTACATGCACTTGTATTGAACTATCGTATCCACCAGTAATTGTAGTTGTATTAACTACCTGTTGATCGACAATATTATTATTGCCGGTTGCATTAGCTATGTTCTTAGCCATATGCTCAAGTAAAAACGTAGCTTCGTTCTGAAGTTTTGCGCGGCGTTCAGCGGCTATGACCTGCCTGTGGCTAAAGACATCAATGCTGCTTATACCCAGGACAACTATAAACATAAGGATAAGCGCCACTATCAACTCTATAAGGGTAATACCGTATCGGTTTTTCGGCATCGGTAATTAATAAAATGTCCAGTTGCAATTAGTACAGGTAATAAATGCCTGGGCCCTGGTAAGATTAGCTAAAGGCACTTCAATTGAGTCGACATTACTGCCACTTAGGCAATTTGTAATAGTATAATTAACGGTATAATTCCTGTTATTTAGGCCTGTTATTGTTGCATTGGAAGCCGTAATGCAGCCATCGGCCATTACCTGCATCTGCAAAGGGGCGAGAAAATACCTTCCTAATTCTGCATCTATCATCTGGGATTCCGCGCGAAACAGGTGCCTTCGCGTAGAAATAAATACGCTGGAAATTCCGAGGATAATTAAGGAGAATAGGACAGCTGAAGTAACTACTTCAAGAATGGTAAGGCCTTTTTCGGAAGGTTTTATAAACAAGGTGGCCTGAGAAGAACGCCTTCTTAAAACAGCCGATACAGAAGTTTTTAATAGGGGCATTTGACTCCCGAGCCTGTTAGGTCGGTGCAGGTTGGCTCCTCATCATCAGAATAATTAATACTCCACCTCCTTGATATACCGTCGCTACGGACAGCTACTGCTGTGTCAGGGAAAAGGACGTAATACCAATTTATGTTGGTAGGAATATCGATCTGGAGTTGACTGTTAATAGTATAAAGATTGCTCGCATATCCCGAACAGGGAAAATAACAGGGAGGAGGGCTGCCGCAGCAAGTAGAAGGATCAGAATACTTTTGCGCAATCGTCAGTGTATCCTGTTTGTAGGCCCTCTCTGCTGCCTGGATACGCTTCAGGCCTAGAATTGCTTCTTTATCCAGTGCTCTTTCTTTGGCGGTTTTGTAAATAGGGTAAGCGATGAGGATGAGAATAGTGATTATAACCACTGCCACTACTAATTCAGTAAGGCTGAAAGCTCTCTTCATCTATCCACAGTTGAATTATTCTAGAATCCGGCGTCCTTGCACTTATAGACAGCATTGGCATCATCGGCGCACTTTATAAGACCATTACTATCGATACTCAGGGTATAAGAATCAATACGCCTGGCCGTACCTAGGCTTGCTTCGCTGCTACCTGCCACAATGTCTTTGAAGTATTTAGGAGGGGAATATGCTAAATCCAGATCAGTGATAGCGCCAGTGTATCTATCGTGCTCTGCGTAATACCTGAGTTGCGACAACCTTATGACATCTAAAAGCAATCTTCCTTCTGCTGACTTTGCTCTTTCCACTACCCTTACAAACCTGGGCAGGGCTACCATCGCCAGGATGCCGATTACAATGACAACTACCATTAATTCCAAAAGAGTAAAACCTTTTTTCCCGGTTGCTATTTCTTTTTGAGTAATCAAGGCTCCCTCCGCTTTGTGTGGATAGCGGTTATGGGTATCGCTAAATTTAATACCCCCTCTAGAATGTTACTTGCGGAATCTTCTGTGTTCTTAGGTAAGACTAGAAACCGATATCTTTACAGCTAAAGGTAGCGCATCCGGCGCCATTAGCGCAAGTTACCGCGCCGTTACCGACAATACTTAGTGTGTAAAAATTACTCGCGCCTCCGCGTGTGATAGTGCCTATAACGCATGTCTCAACAGCAATATTGCCGCCTGTAGCCGGATCAACAGTGCCGAAGTATTGAGGAGTAGAAGTTGTCAAATCCAGCTCAGTGAGTGCATCAGCGTATTTATCATGCTCCGCATAATACCTGAACTGTGCTGACCTGAGGGGGCATCCAACA
>JBEKHW010000042.1:0-6493 GCA_050012075.1 Candidatus Omnitrophota bacterium
CAAGAGTGCCTTTAACCCTACAGGCAAGTATTTCTCCTCCCACCATCCCTATGGAAGGGTCTCTTAAGAAAGGCGCTTCCAGATAATGCAGCCATTCCTTCTCTGCTACACAATCATCATCAAAGAAAACCACAATATCTCCCGATGCATTTCTTATCCCGGTATTGCGCGCCGTAGAAGTGCCTTGTGTCCGTTCCAATACATATCTTATGTTAAGCCTATGCTTAAAACCTTCCGCGACTTCTTTTGTATTATCGGAAGAATTGTTATCAACTATCACTACTTCATCGGGGATGCGCGTCTGGAGAACCAACGAAGATAACGCCTCTTTTAATATTTCTGCCCTATTAAAAGTGGGGATAATAACGGAAATTCTTAACCTCTTAATAATAGCGGTATCCTGTTGGGATGCGCCGGCATCAAGATTATATATCTTTTTTAGAAGTGCTATTGCCTGCATAAAATAGGCCTCTGAATGCGAAGGGACTCCATTTAAATCCTTTTCATATTCCTCATGGAATTCTTCGAGCCAAGGGGAATTTAACTCCGTTAATTTCCTGCACTGCCGGCATACCTGCTTGCTCGATAAGGGAATAAACATCCTTTCTGAATTGCGCGAGGCCTCTAATAGTTTTAAGCGCAGGGCATGCCAAAAGAACCCCTGGAATTCAATTGCAGGCCAACGGATCAACTCCTGGTCAGAGATAGGCTTGCGGACAATTTTCTCGTGTTGCGAGACCCAGTCAAGGAGCTCCTGAGAAAAATAATTCTTTACCAGTTTTCTCGTTTTATCGTATTCCAACGGCTGGCCCAGTAATACCGAAGAGCGGTTGCTTAAATACAGCAATACGACATCCATCCACTCTAAGGGGAAAAGGGCCGAATGTATCAAGCCGGGGTCAAACCGATTCAGGGAAATTGCCATATCGGTAGTAAGCATATATAAATACAACTGCTGTGGAGAAGAGTTCTCCCCTATTACCGCATTGAATTCCATTATTGCTTCAAGGGATAGCGGCCTTTGCGGGACTATAAACAGGCAAATGTTTTCTTCATCAAGAGGGTCGTTATGTAAAAGGTCGAAAGGCGACACGAGCACTGACCTTACCTCTTCCCTATATTTCTCCCGGACTAATGCCACCACCGCCTGCATTTTGCGCCGGTTATCGTCTGAAACTATAAAATCTAAGTTCTCAAAATCAAAATCTATCCTGGTATGTATCTGTTTTTCCACGGAGGACTCGCGGATATGCGGCATCTGCTCTACGGTCGTCTCTATCATGCGCACGCAGAAAGCATAGGTATCCGAGAGAAGTGTCGGGGCGGGCATGGTAAACCCGCTTTTTGCTAATGCTCTTATTTTCTCAACATGCCTTTTCCGCGCTCCGTCAAGCTGCTCCGCGGCGCGCTCCAGCGCCTCCTTCCTATTAAACAACTCTTGATTATTTACCGTAGAAATGAAGGCCTTGCAGGTATCGCTCGTTACCTTGTAGCAAAGGTACTTCTGTAGGAGCGGATTGTCTGTTTTATGGCCGTTAAGGAAGTTTTTCAGAAAGATAGCCCAGGTGAATGCCAATTGCCCGAGGATAAACTCATTCCTCTGTATATCGGCCAGTTCATTGAACTCGCTCAAGATGTCGCTGCCGTACAGGAGCTTTCCTCTTTTTTTACACTCGGTAAAAAATTTGTATTTCAGGTATAAGTCGGTTTGCCTGTAACAGCGGCGCACCTCCTCAATGCCGTATACTCCCATTTCATCGTATTTCAAGATAGGAATGAAACGGCTAAGCTTCTTATAAACTCCGGCGACCTTCCATTTGGTTTCTGGGTTATTATCCTTAACGATAATAATTAGGTCAATATCGCTTAAGCCGTAGATAGAATCCCCCGCTGCGCTGCTGGCGATTAAATAAATCGCGGCAATTTCAGGATGTTTTTTTAATCTGCGTATTATGATTTTTAACATCAGGGTGTAATATGCCTGATAAAAGCGGGTAAATGGCCAGTAGTTTGTTTTAACCACAAAATTTTGGATAATTCTTTTTAACATAAGTTGCATATCTTTTCCGCCCCATTACATTCAAGGCACGCTTTATAGATTTGCTTGAGGCTTTCGCCTATTATCTCCGGATTGAATTTCTGTAATATCTTATTTTTAGCCTCCCGTCCCATCACCTCTCTAAAATCTTTGTTTTTAATCAGAGCGCTCATTTTCTCTAAAAGGGCACTGAGATTGTTAGGCGGTATCAAAAATCCATCTTTTCCGTCGTCTATTATTTCATTCATGGCATACACATCACTTGTTATTACGGGAATCCCGAATGACATTGCCTCTAAAATAGACATCCCGAAGAAATCGGCCTTAGTGGGCAAAACAAAGATATCGCAATCAGGATAAAAGGAACTAAATAATTCATGCCGGGTTTTTCTACCATAGCTTTCAATGTTTTCGCTGTTTTCTATCTTATGGCTTGAGATTATTTTAAGATGTATATCTGCGTATTTTTTCGCTAAGGTTTTAAAAGCCTCCAGCAAGAGAGGACCGCCCTTCCGTTCAAAATCTTCTCCGACAAAGCCGATCATTATTTTCTGGCTGTCCGTTTTTGCATTATCAGGCTGGGGCTTGATAAACGGGGGGAGTACGTGTATTTTTCCGGGATCATACTTAAATTGCTTTATCGCCCTGGACTTTGCTTTCTGGCTCCAGGCGATAAATCCTTTGGGTTTCAAAACCCGGCTATACAAAAAGCATTTCGCCATTTTAAGATAAGGCATGATTTTCCAATAGAACTTATGGCAGTCCCATATCGTTGTTGTAAAAGAGCACAGGAGAGGTGTTTTCAAATTCTTAAAGAACCTTAAGCTATAGAGGTTGTCGCAAGGAGGAAACCAACTGTGTAGATGGATTAAATCGCATTTTTCAATTTTTTCTTTTAGTATGCCGGGTGAGGTTTTAGCAAATTCTTCTGGCAGGCACAGAGCATACGAGACTCCGGAAGGAGGATTGTTGTATAGGTCTTCAAGGTAGGCATAATCCCCGCCAAGACCACCCAACATTATCAATAGGACTTTCATCGCCATCCCATTATAGAAGCGTTGATCTCGCAACCGTGAACACAGTTTTTACAAATTTCGCTGTTGCCCTTCGTTATGCTTTTCCTTATTTGCCTGAATTTTGTAGAGAAATAAATGTCGCTTATTCTATTCTCCCTTAAATTACCCATTTTCTCATCAATTACAGAACAAGGATAGACATCTTGAGTCGTAAAGATAAATATATAGTTATACGGGGAATTGCACTTAAACCTTGTCGGCTTTCCCGATAATCTATTCGCGATTACTTCGAAAGTCCTTTTGTGGGTTAAAAGGAAAGGTGACTTTATCCTGGATATCTGTTCTATCAGCTTTTTTGCGTCAACTTTCTTACAGATTTCATCTCTTGCATTACCGACACCCCTGTTTTCCACAAACCCCAGTAATATATTGATGCCAAGGCTCTCTGCAAGATTAACGGCATTGTTTATATCGTCTGAGTTCTTGTTTTGTATTGTATACCGCATATCGCAAGGGATTGCGGATTGTCTTATCAATATAAGCCCGCCAAGCGCTTTATCAAAAGAAGCTCCATTACGGATTTTTCCGTAAACTTCTTCAGAGCTTCCATCGATAGATACAGATACATAATCAAAAGATTTTTTTATGTCTTTTATATTATCCGGGCTGATAAGAAGACCGTTTGTTATAAGCGTACATCTTATATTCTGGCTTTTTATAAAGTCCGCGAGGTCAAACAGGCGTTCGTATAACAGCGGCTCTCCGCCGAGTAAATTTATAGTATCTACCCCGAACGATTTTAGATCAATGATTGTCTTTAGCGCTTCTTTAAATTCGATTTCATTAGGAGCAAGCATCCATATTTTACATATACCGCATCTTCCGTTACATCTGGTAGTAAGTAATATGCTTGCGCTTTTTGGTCTTTTATCTCTAAACAATATCATCTTTATTCCAATTATACATCTTTTCCCCGGATATTCTACAGGTTTTTAAAACAGTGATGCCCCATTTCAAGAATAACATAATAAATAGCGAAGATTTAAGCGTATTTCATGCCAGGGACATACTTTTCAATATCCGTAATGGAGTCTTTTCATTGTAACCCTAAGTATTTTTTTATCTTTCTCGGGTAACATATCATCCTGTATATTGCGTTAAGGGTATAATTTCCAATCGCCCTACCATACTGATTATTGAGGTAATACTTCGTCCTCCAATGATAATAATGCTTTTTTTCCATCACAATACCATATTTCTCCGGATTGAGATACCAGTCGCTGGTAATCGAGACTTCGGCTGATGTTACCAATATATAGTCTATAAAATCACTATTTCTTAGAATAAACCAGACGGTTTTTATAAAATCAATTATCGTTTCTCCGGGCGAACCAACTATAATAAATAGGCACGTGCTTATCCCTGCCTTTTTGGTATTGATTATAATATCTTGAGCCTGCCTTACCTGCAAGCCCTTGTTCATTTTGTCAAGTACGGATTGGGAGCCGCTTTCGAGTCCATACCATAAATACCTGCACCCTGCCTTATATAGTTTTTGTAAAGATTCCGGGGTCAGGTAGTTCTCGAGTCTGGCCTGCGAACCCCAGAAAATATCCCCCCCGTTCTCTATCAATAGGTCACATGTCTTAAAGAGAAGTTCTTCTGAAAAAGCCAGTATTGAATCGCCCTTGTAAAACGCGCTCACGTTATATTTCTGCTTCTGAGAAATAAACTCCCGGCATATGCTTTCGGGTGAACGTGGCCTTGGAGACCCCCAGAACCTGCTCTCATAGCAGAAGGTACATCTATGCGTGCAGCCCCTTACCCACGAAATAGAAAGCTGAATGCTGTCTTTAAAAAGGATTTTATAGTCATCTATAAAATCCGAAAAATCGGGATATGGAAGTGTATCTAAATTCTCTATCAATTCCCTTTGGCCGCCGTAGACAATTTCGCCATTCTCCCTGAATAAGGCGCCTGGACAAGGTTTTATCTGACCTGTCTTTTCAAAGGAGCTTACTATCTGAGAAAGCGTGATTTCCCCTTCGCCCATTACTACCGCGTCTACATCCGCTGTTTTAAGGAATCTCTCTGCATTCTCTCTGGAACAGTCCGGCCCGCCAAAGATAACCGCTATATCCTTGTTCTTTTCCTTGAGCCTCTTGGCGAGAGAGAGCGCCATCCATTGCGATGTGCAGGAAATATAAAAGCCTATAATGCCGAAGCCTGATTCCAATAAGGTATCCACCCATTTTTCCTGTATGTCTTGCAGCCTCGGTAATATTTTATTAAAAAACAATGTTCCATTATTCCAAAAATTCCAGTTTTTTCTGTGCCAGAGCTTTTTATCCTTTTCTTTAGCGTCAAAATACATTTTGATATTCAAATCAAGAATGGAAACTTCGTGTCCTTCTTTCTTAAGGTATGCCGAGAGGCAGGATAAACCAAGAGGCATGCTAGCGTAAGTTGCTTTAGGATTTGCAAACAATATAGAACATGGGGGGTAGATTAATAACGTTTTCATATCCGATTACACACCTAATCCTTTATGTTATTTTGTTTGAAATTGCAATTAAGCAACCTGCAAGTCCTACGGCAGGAGCGTATATCCTTGCGCCTTCTCTCGGCAGCTGCCGAATCCCATAATTTTCCCGGGTCGCTGGAGAAATGCGCTATTGGAGACCTTTTCCAGCATAAGAAAACATCGCCCAGCCCATTAACGATAAAATTATTCTTTCCGCTGGCGCAATGATCAGACTTATCCCGTGCAGGGTCAGTAAAATAACTCTGGAATTTACGTAATTGCTCAACAGAATTCAATATTCTTGCGCCGTCATTCTTAAGGGTGACCAACTTCTCAATTACGCCGATAAGCCTGTCGCAGGCCTGGCCTCTCGGCCAAAACTTGTTTTTACGGAACCACCCCTCTTTGTATCGTATGCCAAAGGCCTGGTCCAGCGCCTGGAAAATAATCCCATCTGCCAGTTTTCTTTCATGGCTGAGCTTGACAATATCAAGTATCTCGTCACAATTAGGGTCCATGAGAATAGTGGCGATGTATATGGCGCAGCGCCTATTTGTGCTCTTGAATTGCTCTAATACGCCCATTACCTTCTGATAGGTCCCGCTAACCCCGCGCAGGTAATCGTGGGTCTTGGGGGTGCTGCCGTCAAGCGAGATATTCAGGGTAAGGGTAGAGAGTCCGGAAAGCTCGCTTATGAGTTGTTGGGTTAAAAGAGTAGCGTTGGTAGACACTGCAGCAGAGATTCCATTTCCGTGGCAATAACGGATAATATCTACCAGGTCTTCCCTTATAAAAGGCTCCCCTCCCGTAATACTAAGGCGATACGGCCCTAACCAATCCTTCAGGTCGGAAAGGATACGTATCCATTCTTTGTATGGAAGCTCCTCTTTCCGCAATACCTTAGCGAAACTCCTG
>JBEKHW010000043.1:0-3998 GCA_050012075.1 Candidatus Omnitrophota bacterium
TAAATATAAGAAAAGTAGTGGTGGATGCCGGCCACGGCGGCAATGACCCCGGCGCTATAGGCAGGAGCGGCTTACGGGAGAAAGATGTCAATCTTGATATCGCAAAGCGGCTCACTGGCCTCTTACAGAAAAGAGGAGTGGAAGTAATCATGACGCGCTCAAGGGACATATTCATCCCGCTTGATACAAGAGTAAGCATCGCCAATAATTCCGGGGCAGACCTTTTTATCAGCATACATTCCAATGCCAGCCGCGCGCATAGCCTTAATGGCTTTGAGGTGTATTATGTTTCTTCGACGGTCAGTGATTCCAAGCGCGCCCTTACCGCGGCTGAAAATGCCTCTTTATACTTGACTGACGCTTCTTTCTCTGGTAATTCCGCTAATGTAAAGGCGATTGTCTGGGATATGATTTATACGGCTAACCGCGCAGAATCAGTAGAGCTTGCGCGTTCTATTTGCCGTACGATGGACAAAAACGGGACAAAAGTCCTGGGTGTCAAGGCCGCGCGTTTTGAAGTATTAAGAGGCACGCGTAGCCCGGCAGTATTGATTGAAGTAGGATTTTTATCCAATTTCGACGAAGAAAGAATGTTAAGGAACAGTTATTCACGCGAAAGGATTGCCGAAACAATCATGCAGGGGATAGAAGAGTACTCTGAGACCTGCGCTTTAACGGCAGTGGCTAAAAAAAGATGAAAAAAGCAATCGGTGTTTTTGATTCAGGCGTCGGAGGGTTAACCGTAACAAGGGAGCTTATCGCGCAGCTGCCGCATGAAGATATCGTATATTTCGGAGACACCGCGCGCGTGCCTTACGGCATAAAATCAAAAGAAACAGTCATCCGTTTTACCATAGAGAATATCCTGTTTTTGCTAAAGCAGGATGTAAAACTGATTTGCGTTGCCTGTAATACCGCCTCAAGCTGCGCGCTGCCTGTGTTGAAAAAGAACTTCCGCGTGCCGGTAGTAGGAGTAATAAGCCCGGGCGCAAGAGAAGCGGTTTACGCTACGCGCAATAAACGCATAGGAGTAATCGGCACAAAAGGGACCATTAAAAACCGCACTTACGAAACGGAGATTAAACAGTTAGACCCTAAGGTAAAAATTACCGCGGTTGCCTGTCCGTTATTCGTGCCTTTTGCGGAAGAAGGATGGCTTACCGGTAGCGTAGTGGAAGAAGTAGCGCGGACATATCTTGCGCCTTTACGCGCGGCAAAGGTGGATACCGTAATCCTGGGATGCACGCATTATCCTCTGCTTAAGCCGGTAATCCGCAAAGTATTGGGCAAAGAAGTGACCCTGGTTGATTCCGCAAAACAGGTGGCGATAGAAGTCAAAAAAATCCTGGCTCATGAGGGGCTCCTGAATAAGCGTGGCTCATCGACACACAGGTTTTATGTCAGCGATAATCCGGAATGGTTTAGCGGGCTTGCGGAAAGGTTCTTGGGCCGACCGGTCAGGAACACAAAGAAGGTAAACAGTGTATAGCATAAAGGTAGAGTCGAATTTTAGCGCAGCGCATAACCTAAGAGGGTATAAAGGAAAATGCGAAGATCTGCACGGCCATAACTGGAAAATCGAGGCCGTAGCCCAAAGAGATAGACTTGATAAAGCCGGGATGCTCCTTGATTTTAAATACCTGAAGAATAAACTTAACTCCTGCCTTGAAGTGCTTGACCATAAATACCTGAACAGGTTAGCTTATTTTCGTAAAACCAACCCTACATCGGAGAATATCGCGAAATATATTTATTCCAAGCTCAAGAGAGGGATTCCGGAGCTTAAGTCCGTAACGGTCTGGGAGAATAACACAAGTTGCGCGATTTATGAGGAATAAAGCAGTTGTCTTATTGTCCGGAGGCCTTGATTCAGCTACGGTCCTGTATCTTGCCCGCAGCCACGGTTATAAATGTTTATGCATTATTTTTGATTACGGCCAGCGCCACAAGAGAGAAATTGAAAGCGCAAAGCGCATTGCAAAAAGCGCGCTCTGCCCGTATGAAATCTTAAAGATTAAATTTCCCTGGAAGGGGTCCGCTCTTCTGGATAACAAAGTAAAGATACCCGGTGTCACAAAGTCACAAAGTCAGTGCGGAGCAAAGCGAAGCCTCCCCGGAGGGGACAAAGTCACAAGTGCAATTCCTGCTACATACGTTCCGGCAAGGAATATTATTTTCTTGAGTTTTGCAGTTTCTTACGCCGAGGCAGTAGGAGCGGAAACCGTCTTTATCGGCGCGCATGCCGAAGATTATTCCGGTTATCCGGATTGCCGTCCGGAATTTTTCCGCGCTTTCAGGAAAACGGTCTCCTGCGGCACGAAAGCAGGTATTGAGGGCAGAGGCATCGATATAAAGGCCCCTATAATCAACAAAGGTAAATCTGAAATAGTAAAACTGGGGAAACGCCTGAAGGTGCCGTTTGAGCTGACCTGGTCATGTTATCGGGGAGAGAGGCACCCTTGTGGAAAATGCGACAGCTGCCGGTTCCGCGCCAAGGGGTTCAAAGGAGCGGGGATAAAAGACCCTTTGAACTAGATTTGATTGCACCGAGCATAGCTCGGTGTGATTTTGGCATACCTCTGGTGTTTATGCCAAAATCAAGCTCCGCACATAGTGCGGAGTAAAATAAACGATATGCACCAGAGGTATCGTTTATTTTAAAGGGGAGGCGAATGAAAGGTAAGATCTCCGAGGTCTTTGAGAGTATCCAGGGAGAAGGGCCTTACGCAGGGCAAAGACAGGTTTTTGTGCGTTTCTATAACTGCAATTTAAACTGCATATTCTGCGATACCAAGGTGTATCATTTTAAGGAATATACCGCGCAGCAATTATTGAAGGAGATAAAACATTTTTCCGGAAAATACCATTCGGTTTCATTTACCGGTGGAGAGCCGCTTTTGCAGAAGGATTTCCTGAAGGAGATCATGGCGCTTACGAAAGAGCGCGGGTGGAAGAATTATCTTGATACAAACGGCACCCTGCCCCAGGCCTTAAATGAGGTCATTGATTTAGCCGACATTATTGCAATGGATATAAAACTTCCCAGCTCTTCCGGCATGCAGGGGGTCTGGCTTATGCATGAGCGTTTCCTTGAGATAGCTGCGCAGAAAGAGGTTTTTGTGAAGATGGTCATCTGCGATTCTACGGTCGAAGAAGATCTGCGCATGGGCATAGAGATAATTAAGAGGGTAAAAGATTCCCTGCCTCTTATCCTGCAGCCCAATAGCCTTGAAGATTTCCTGCAGCTTAAGGAAAGATTGTGCCTTTTTGAAGGGATTTGCAGGAAAGAAAATATTAACGTCTCAGTTATGCCGCAGATGCATAAAGTGTGGGGAGTAAAATAGTTCATAGTTCATGGTTCATAGTGCATAGTTAGAGGATGAAGATTATGAAAAGCAAAAGGGCGTCATTATATGAAGGGCTGCAGAAGAATATCCGGAATTTAAAAACCCCGGGAATAGAAACCTGGAAAAACCAATATCCGGATAAACTTTATAACATCACCATAGATATCCCTGAGTTTACCTGTATTTGCCCAAAAACAGGGCTGCCAGATTTCGCGGTGATAAAAATAGAGTATTCGCCGAAAGTTTATTGTCTGGAATTAAAATCCCTTAAAATGTATACTATTTTTTTCCGCGATATCGGCATATTTCATGAGCACCTGGTAAATAAAATGCTGGAGGATATTGTGAGGGTAGTAAAGCCGCGCCGGTTAAAAATTACGGCTGTCTTTAATCCGCGCGGGGGAATTACTACTACTGTCAGCCGCGAATATCGACAGGGACGGTTCTCAACTTAAAGCAAAAGTGTCCCCATCAAGGGGACACTTTGAGATTAGCCTGAGAACCGTCCCTGAATAAATAATGGACAAAATCATTAAATTACAGACTCACCAGGAAGCGCAGGGGCTTTTTGGGCTCCAGGATGCCAATGCCCGGATTATCGAGAAGGAATTTAAGGTAAAATTAACCCTGCGCGGAGAGCATCTGAAAATC
>JBEKHW010000044.1:0-3824 GCA_050012075.1 Candidatus Omnitrophota bacterium
CGCTACTAATCCATATATAATATTGTATGCCAGATAGAAAAGGATAATCAAAGGAAGCGGGCTTCCCAGGTTTTTGGCACGCAACAACAGGAACTGGTTGGAAGAGTTGCCCAGCGTAAAAATAAAGCTGAATATCAGGAAAAGTTTTAATCTTTTATCAAGCGCCTGCCACCGGAACCTTGACTTATCTATAACCCCTACCGCCTCTTTTTTCTTCTCCTTCGCGAAAAACAAAACAAGCACTCCTAACACAGCAGGTATCAATGAAAAAAGAAAAATCTTCCTTAAATCTTCCTTGACGCGGGTCAGGAGGATATAAGCCAATCCTACGCCAAGCACAGCCCCTAATGTATCCATTGCCCGGTGTAACCCAAACGCAGCGCCCCTCTTACCTTGCCGCGAGCTCTCTGCAATAAGGGCATCCCTTGGCGCTGTGCGTACCCCTTTGCCAAAACGGTCTATGCTACGGCCAAGTAAAACAAGATGCCAGGTACCGGCAAGGTATAAAAATAATTTTCCCACCGTAGAACTCGCATATCCTAATATAGCGAACGGCTTCCTCAGTTTTAATCTGTCTGAAAAATATCCGGAAAAAACCTTGAGGAGGCTGGCGAGACTCTCTGCAATCCCCTCGATAAAGCCTAAGATGGCGGGGCTTGCGCCAAGGGTAGTTACCAGAAATACCGGCAGGATCGGATAAACCATTTCGCTGGAAATATCCGTCAGTAAACTGGTTATGCCCAATAAGATTATATTGAACATCAGCTTAAATACTTCAGGGGGTCTTCGGCTATGCCTTTTACTCTTACTTCAAAATGAAGATGCGGCTGGATATCACGAAAGCCTGCATTGCCGGTTTTACCTACCCTGCCGATAACCTGGCCTTGCCGCACAAACTCATTATTTCTCACCGCGATACTGGAAAGATGGCCGTATAAAGTAGACATATTATCCAGGTGACTTATAATTACGTATTTACCCATGCCATTATTTTGATTGGCGCAAGCCACCCTGCCTGACCTGACGGCAAGTACGGGTGTACCGATTTGGGCAAAGAGATCTAATCCCTGATGGGTCCTTGCGCCGTTACGCTGCGCGGCAAAAAACCCTCCCCCGCGGCTGTCACTACGTATAATTATATCCCTTGTATATTGTATGGGGCAAAGGAAGCATTCCCTATCCAGGTAATAAATACTGCCAACAAGAAAAACAGGTAAAATAAACAAGAATAGCAACAAGATTTTTTTCATGCGCCTGTTTTGCTCCTTAAATAAAAAGACAGCATACCATAACCAAACAATAAAATACAGATTATTATAAAAATATCTCCGTGGCGCGTATAAAAACTATTGAGCCAATCCGGCGTAAATATTCGCTCGGTAAGAAAACCTTCAACGAATATCGCCCGGCCTGATTTATCCTTAACCAAAGAAATGATTTTCCCCGTAGGAAAGATAAAGCCAGATACTCCGGTATTCGCCGCCCGGACCAGGTACACTCGGTTTTCCACTGCCCGGAATACAGAGGCCTGCAGATGCTGATAAGGAGCCGAGGTCTGTTTATACCAGGCGTCGTTAGTAATATTCACCAAGAAACGAGCCCCTCTTTTTGTGAACTCCCTGGCCAATTCGGGAAAAACATCCTCAAAGCAATCAAGAACTGCAAACTTAATTGGGAGCCGGGAGTTGGGAGCCGGGAGTTTAAATATAGTGTATTCCCTGCCCCGCTGGATATCCCCTATAGGCACGATTGTCTCTAAAAAAGGGAAGATATTCTTTAGCGGGATATATTCGCCGAAAGGAACCAAATGCAGCTTATCATAACGCCCAGCGATTTCTCCGCCGGCATTAATCGACAAAGCGCTGCCGAAGTAATTTGCTCCATCCTTGACTACTGCTCCGGCAAGTAACGGTATCTTTATTTCTTTGGCCAAAGAAAATACCTCCTGGTATACACGATTATCCTCGCCTAATATTCCCGGAACAGATGCTTCCGGCCAAACGATGAGTTGCGGATTTTCCCTAGCCGCTAAACGGGAAAGGGATAAATATCTTTCCAGCGCGAAGTTACTGTATCGCTCATCCCATTTTAACTCCTGGGGGATGTTCCCCTGGATAACCGATATCTTCGCTGCCCCTCTATCCTGGCTGGCAACATTGATTCCGATTATCTTGAAATAACCGTAGCCTAAACTTAGAATCAAAATTAGGATCAACAAGAAAACAGTTCTCTTAAATCTGGGCATTAGCCCCTTCTTCAGTGACCAGATTATTTCCACAATTGCCGTATTGGCGAACATAATTAAGAACGAAACGCCCCAGGGCCCGGTAATATCCGCGATTTGAATTGCGGGGAGATTCAGATACTGGGAGTACCCCAAAAGCGCCCAGGGAAAACCTGTCAAAAGGTTGCCGCGGATATATTCAAGTAACACCCAAACGCAAGGGATGAATATATAGTTAATAGTTGATGGTTCATGGTTCATAGTTGAAACAACTAATCCGAATAAGGCAAAATATAAGGCGAGATATAAAACCAACAAAATCATTCCCAATAAAGTGACATGAATGAGCCAATAGATAGCGCCAAACCAGAATAAGGTTCCAGTAATATAAGAAAGTAAAAATGCCCTGCTTTTTGATTTGTCTTTAGTGGCGAGAAATAAAGGCACAAACCCAACCCAAGCCAGAATCCATAGATTGGCATTTGGAAAAGATAGAACCAGGAGAGCTGCGGATAATACGCAGAGGGATAATTCTCTTACTATGAACGATGAACTATGAACTATGAACCAATTTACTTTCCGTGACATTTCTTATACTTTTTTCCTGAACCGCACGGGCAGGGGTCGTTACGTCCGACCTTAGGATGGTCTGAACGGAAGGGTTTTGGGGAAGCCGCTTCTTCGGCAGGAGCGGGTGCGTCGGAATAGCCCACGCTTTCGGCTTCTTCTTTTTTTTCGAACTTAACCGCTTCCGGATGAGAGAGCTCTTGAGGCACGGAGCTGAATACGCCCCTGAATCTTTCCGGACGTGCTGCCTGCAATTTAAAAAGCGCATCCACAGCTTCTTCTTCAATAGAGGCTATCATCTGGGAAAACATGCCGAAGGCCTCGCGCTTATATTCCACCAGCGGGTCACGTTGCCCGTACGCGCGTAAACCTATCCCCTCCCTCAAATTATCCATGGCATAGAGATGGTCTTTCCATTTGGCGTCGATAATCTGCAGGAAAACCATCCGTTCAAGGTGACGCATAAGTTCCGGGCCCAAAGATTTTTCTTTCTCTTCGTATATACCTGTGGCCTTATTGTATAAATCATCAAAGAGCTCCTGGCGTGTTTTCGTTGATAATAGAGACGGCTCTGTCGTTAATCCAAACCTTGATTGAAGAGCGCTTACGAGTCCTGCTTCATCGGTAGAATTCTCATTAACGTATAAAACAAGCAACCCCTCAATAATTTTATGTATGATATCAAGAATTTCTTCTTTTAGAGAAATACCTTCCAGCACCTGCCTGCGCTGTCCGTAGATAATCTCCCTTTGTTTATTCATCACGTTATCATACTCAAGGAGCTGCTTCCTGATTTCATAATTATGCTGCTCGACGCGGCGCTGGGCCATTTCAATGGAACCCGTAACCCAGGGATGTTCTATTACCTGGCCTTCCTCGAGCCCCAATTTATCCATGAGGCCGACCAGCCGTTCGGAACCAAAGAGCCGCATCAGGTCATCATTTAGCGAAACATAAAAACGCGAAGAGCCGGGGTCTCCCTGCCTGCCTGAGCGGCCGCGCAGCTGGTTGTCTATACGCCTGGCTTCATGAC
>JBEKHW010000045.1:0-2832 GCA_050012075.1 Candidatus Omnitrophota bacterium
ATTGTCGCAAGATGAGCAGATAGCAACGGGAGTAACTCCGGACTTTGTCCGTTTATCAATAGGTATTGAACATATTGATGATATTATCGCGGATATCGAGCAGGCATTGGGAAAAACAAAATAAGTTATACACCCCACCCTATCGGATGGGCGGGTGTTTCATCTTCTATGAAAGGAAGGATATATATGGGTAAAATATTCGAAGATATAACAAAAACCGTAGGTAACACTCCATTGGTAAAACTTAACAAGATTACCGAAGGCATAAATGCTACTGTTTTGGTTAAAGTAGAATCCTTTAATCCGCTTTCCAGCGTTAAGGACCGTATAGGCGTAGCAATGATTGAAGATGCAGAGAAAAAAGGCCTGCTTCGCAAGGATTCGGTAATTATTGAGCCAACCAGCGGGAATACCGGCATTGCTTTGGCGTTTGTGGCAGCAGCAAAAGGATACAGGCTCATACTTACCATGCCGGAAACAATGAGCATTGAGAGAAGGCAGCTATTGAAGATATTCGGCGCAGAGCTTGTGCTTACCGAAGGCGCGAAGGGAATGAAGGGCGCAATTGAAAAAGCAGAGGAGCTGGTTAAGACAACGCCTAATAGTGTTATTCTGCAGCAGTTTAATAATCCTGCTAATCCCGAAATACACCGTAAGACCACGGCAGAAGAAATCTGGAATGATACTGACGGGAAAGTGGATATTTTGGTTTCTGGTGTGGGCACAGGAGGTACCATTACCGGCGTAGCTGAAATAATCAAACGGCGGAAAAAGACGTTTAAGGCAATTGCGGTTGAGCCTGAGGCGTCCCCTGTTTTGTCAGGAGGAAAACCCGGGCCGCATAAGATTCAGGGTATAGGTGCAGGTTTTGTTCCCCAGGTTTTGGATACCAATATAATAGATGAGGTTATTCAGGTAAAGGAACAAGACGCAGGCCTAACTGCCCGTCGTCTGGCAAAGTTAGAAGGAATCCTGGCAGGCATCTCAAGCGGAGCTGCTTTATGGGCGGCTTTAGAAGTTGCTAAGCGTCAGGAAAATAAAGGTAAGTTGATTGTGGTGGTATTGCCAGATACAGGCGAGCGTTATCTTTCTACCTGGTTGTTTCAAGAAGAGTAAGGGGGCAGATTTGGTTCATAGGGAAGGTTTAGGCATAGTTGAAACGCAATTTTTCACTTTCGGTTCTTCGTCCGATGAACTGGTGCTGGAGAACGGAGAAAAGATAGGGCCGGTAACTATTGCCTATGAAACTTACGGGGAATTGAACAGCGCTAAATCAAACGCCATCCTTATCCTGCACGCCCTTTCCGGAGATGCTCATGCTGCGGGTTTTCATAAAGGAGAGAAGATTCCCGGATGGTGGGATAATATGATTGGTCCGGGAAGGGCATTTGATACAGAGAAGTATTTTGTAATCTGCTCGAATATTTTAGGCGGCTGCAAGGGTTCAAGCGGGCCTTCAAGCATAAACCCGAAGACAGGCAAGCCTTACGGCCTTACCTTTCCGCCTATTACCATAGGCGATATGGTTAATTGTCAGAGGCGCCTTATCGATTATCTTGGTATCAAAGAGTTATTGTCTATCGCAGGCGGCTCAATGGGAGGTATGCAGGTTTTGGAATGGCTTATCCGTTATCCCGAAAGGATAAAGAGCGCCATACCTATTGCTACGACCCTGAAACATTCCCCGCAACAGATAGCTTTTGATGAAGTGGGGCGACAGGCGATTATAGCTGACCCGCACTGGAAGTCAGGAGATTATTACGATGGAGCTCGTCCGGTAAAGGGATTAGCCATTGCGCGGATGATCGGCCATATTACTTATATGAGCGACGTTTCAATGGCTGAGAAGTTTGGCAGGCAGAAGAAGAATGGCTCTAACCAAACAAGGTTCTCTCCGGATTTTGAAGTGGAAGGGTATCTGCATTACCGGGGGGACAATTTTGTTAATCGTTTTGATGCCAATTCCTACCTTTATATTACAAAGGCGATGGACAATTTTGATGCAGGGCAGGATAGGCCGTTTCATGAAGTTTTAAGAGAGAAAAAACTTAAGGCCCTGGTTATTGCCTTTAAATCCGACTGGCTTTATCCTGCATACCAGTCAAAAGAAATTGTTAAGGAATTTAAGCTTGCGGGTTTGCAGGCGACTTATTGCGAAATAGATTCTACCTACGGCCACGATGCCTTTCTTCTGGAGGTGGAGGAGGAAACACACTTAATTTCGCATTTTCTAAAAAAAAGCGTTTTATTCATTTGAGGTGACGGGAAGATATGAAATATGAACCCATAAGTATAGACCACAGGGCAATTCTGGAATTAATCCAACCGTATTCCGCGGTCCTGGATCTTGGCTGCGGCAACGGCGAATTACTTTATATCTTAACCAGAGAAAAAAATGTGCGCGCCCAGGGTATTGAGATAGATGAACAGGCGATATATAAGTGCGTTGCCAGGGGATTAAGCGTATTTCACGGGGATATTGACAGCGGCCTATCCGAATATAAGGATAAATCTTTTGATTATGTAATTTTAAATCAGAGTTTACAGCAGGTGCGGCATGCTAAAACCGTATTAAATGAGGCCTTACGCGTGGGCAAGAAAGTAATTGTAGGTTTCCCGAATTTTGCGCATATAAATGCGCGCTGGCAGATATTTTTTGGCGGCAGAGCGCCGGTTACCGCAGCGTTGCCTTATACATGGTACGAAAGCCCTAATTTTCACTTCTTAAGCAATTTCGACTTCATTGATTATTGCAAGGATGAGAAGATAAGAATCGAGCGGGCTATTTTTCTTGGTAATAAAAGAAGGGTGCATTTATTTCCTAATCTCTTA
>JBEKHW010000046.1:0-2649 GCA_050012075.1 Candidatus Omnitrophota bacterium
GGAAAATTTAAAAAGGGGTTCGGTATCTTAGCTAAGGAGACGGGGGCAAAACTCGTGCCTGTGGCTATAGAAGGAGCTTATGAGGCATGGCCCAGTACGGCAAAGTATCCCAAACTCCACCCGATTAGAGTCAGATTTGGCAAGCCGCTTCTCCCTGAAGATTTAGAAAAAGAAGGACTGGCCATGGGTGCGCAAGATCGTTACGACGCAATATGCGTGGCGGCGAGAAAAGCACTTATAGAGTTAAAGACCCAATCTCAATGCATCCCGCCACAAGGCACCCGGTCGTATCGGATCGGCCGGTGCTCCGTTGGCACGGAGGATAAATAATGAATATCCTCATGATGACGAATACCTACTTTCCGTTGGTAGGAGGGTTAGAGCAATCGGTTTATTCTTTTAGCGAGGCATTTAGAAGTTTAGGGCATGAGGTTTTGATTGTTACTCCGGCTTTTGGGGGCGCGCCGGAAGAGGAGCCGGGCGTTATTCGAATTCCGGCTTTCCAAAAATTTGGCGGGACTGTTTTTTCCGTTAACTTTCCGATTTCCAGGCTCTTAAAGCGATACATGAAAGAATTCGTGCCGGATATGGTGCACAGCCACGGCCCGTTTTTCATGGGAGATTTCGCGTTACGTCTTAGTCGACAGCACGCCATACCGCTTGTATTTACTTATCACTGTATGTTTGAGCAGTACGTGCATGATTGGCCGGTTCAAAATGAGGGAGTCAAACGTTTCATGGTCAAGCTTGCTGCCGGGTATTCAAATTTGGTGGACCAGGTAATCGTGCCTAGCGAAAGCGTGCAGGATATTTTACTTAAAAGAGGTGTTAGGACTCCTATGGAGGTTATTCCGACAGGGATAGATGCACAGCGTTTTTCAAAAGGAGATAGAATTGCTTTTCGAGAGCGCAATCAGATCCCTCTCGATGCCTTAGTAGTCGGCCATGCCGGGCGGCTGGCTCCGGAGAAGAATTTACAATTCCTGACAAATTGTCTGGTCGAATTATTGAAAAAAGATCCAAGGGTTCATGCTCTAATCGTGGGCCTTGGGCCATCGGAGCAAATGATCAAGAACACCTTTGAGCAAGCCGGCCTTGAAAAAAGATTGCATTTAACCGGAGTTTTACGTTATCAGGATTTGGTTGATGCTTATTTTGCCATGGATGTTTTCGCATTTGCTTCATTAAGCGAAACGCAGGGGATTGTTCTCATTGAGGCCATGGCAGCAGGGGTTCCGGTGGTGGCGTTGGATGCTCCGGGAGCGCGAGAGGTAGTAGTCGATTATCACAACGGCCGATTGCTTAAAGAGATGGATCAGCAAAGTTTTGTTGATGCGCTCATCTGGGTTTTATCTCGAGCTCCTGAAGAGTTGCAAGCCATAAAGCAGGTCACAAGAATGATAGTGCAGAAGTATCCGATTAATTCTGCTGCTAAGCATATGTTAGAGATTTATGATAAAATCAGATCAAGAAGATCTATTTCTCTGGGCAAGAAAAATAGTTCGCGGTATCTAATCCTGTGGCGCATGAAAGCGGAGTGGGACATTTGCAGCAATTATATTAAATCCGTAGTTACATCAGTGTTCGAAGGTGGCTTTCAGAAAACAGAACCCAGAAAGATTAAGGATACGACCACTCCAAGAATATGAAGAATAAAATAATACTTATTGTATTGGTAATAGTCTTACTGTATTTTTTATATAATAATTTATTCCGGGGGAAAGTTGATATTGCTGATCATGGTGAGGGGACTATCCAGTATCTTATAGAGCCTATCGGAAAATCGGAATATAAAGATTGTGGAACGGTTGATTTAAATGGAGTGAAGGCGAATTTGGTGACGCTTAAGAGTAAGATATTATTTGTCGATGTCATGGAAAAGATTTTTTACGACCCGGAAAGTTCGTTGCCATATAAAACAGAGCGCACTAATTCAGGTTTTTGGATTAAAGAATATAGAACAGAAGAATACGATCAGAAGAAATTTACAGTTGTAATAAAAAAGTTTAAAAACAAAAAGTTAGTAAAAGAGCAAATAATCAAAGCAGACGGTCTGATTCAAAATATGAACACGCTTCTTTTTTATCTGCGTAAACAACCTGATCTTAAAATAGGCTGGCATTTTACTGCGAAGGTCATCAATGAACTTAAACTCGTGGAATTTGATTTAAAATTACATTCAATAGATGAAATAATAGTTCCTGGTGGTAAATTCCAAGCTTACCATTTTAAAAGTGTGCCAGATACGTTTGAAATCTGGATCGATAAAAGCAGCCCGCGAATTCCGCTTAAAATAAAAATTAAAGGTATTGTTAATTGTTCCTTATTAATGAAAGGATGCAGTCTACACGATAATTAAAAAAAGTTTTCTAAAATAGAGGCGAAACCATGAAAAATAAGAAGAAAAACAAAGAATTGCTTAAGAATCAGGTAGAAATCCGCACCGTGACAGAAAGAAAGACTATTAAGCAGCTTCACCAAGAAATTAAAGGGAGTAAAAAAACAGAGCGAGTAGCCCAGGGTGCCCTCGAATTCGCCGAGAGCGTCATTAACACTGTGCGTGAACCCTTGATTTCTCTGGATCAGGATTTAAGGGTAGTCTCCGTCAGCCGCTCCTTCTATGAATTCTTTAAGGTAAAGCCTGAAGAG